>NZ_JBFNPK010000001.1:0-590838 GCF_040812025.1 Alteromonas nitratireducens | reverse complement strand
GGTCGACAACCGCCAGTTTAAAGGCCAGTGAATAATCCCGCTGAGTTCGTTTAGTACTTGTATTCATTACACTCTCCAAAAAGAAGCTGGAAAGTGTCAACTTTATTTAGGACGGGTCATCGCTAATAAAAAAAGCCGCACATGCGGCTTTTTTTGTATGACCAATGCCGGTATAGCGTGTTACAGCCGGACAACCGAATTGTCATCCCAGGCGACCGGGGAGGGCTGATAGCCGTCCGCCTGCCAGTCGTTTTCCCACTTTTCATCGTCAAGCAGATAACGGAACTGGTAGGTTCTGTCTGCCGGTAAATCGAGTGTTTGTGTAAAGTCACCGCTCTTGAGTTTTTTCATCGGCGCAACACACAAATCCCAGTCGTTGAAGTCACCCACCAGCTTTGCGGTTTTTGCACCATCGGCTTCCTCTGCACGAAGTCGGAAAGTGACTTTGCACACAGGTTTTGATTTAAGGTACTGCTTCTTGATTGACATGTGTTTCCTCCGATAATCACTATAATCAATGACAACCTATCATTACTTCTTATTGTCTAAATTTCAATCGCTCACTGGTCTAAACAGCAATTAAATTGCAGGAACCGTTTTGATCACAAAATCTAACAAACTTATCAGGGAATCTGGTCAGGAAAGCAGGTACACTGCAGGCGTGAAAAAGCGCATTGTCGATGGTGCGCATAAACAATAACAAAGACGAATTAATTAAACCTTAGGGAACCGGGATGAAACACTCTTCTTTGATGAAAGCGGGGCTGCCGTTATTAATACTGATCGGCGCCATTGTCGTTGCTGCCGTCATGATTAAATCGCGTAAGCCGCCAGAACAGAAACCTGTAGAAGAAAAGGCGTTTCTGGTCAGTGCAGAGCCAGTGAACAGCGAGCAGGTCCAGTTCACTGTCGAATCACAGGGCAATGTGTTACCAAAGCATCAGACCCGGTTAAGCAGTCAGGTCAGTGGTCGGGTCGTGTGGCTGAATGACCAGTTTGTGGTAGGTGGTATGGTCCGACAGGGCGATGTGCTGGCCGAGCTGGAAAAAGCGGATTATGAAACGGATGTCAGACTGGCTGAAGCCGAACTGGCGCAGGCTAAAGCTGCCCTGGAAGAAGAAATTGCACGCGGCAAGGTGGCGCAGGAAGAATGGCGCTCTGTTAACAGCGTGGTACCGCCGGAGCTCGGCTTGCGCAAACCGCAACTGGCCAGTCAGCAGGCCAGTGTGAAAGCCGCTGAGGCGAAACTGGAGCGGGCACGCCGAAACCTCGAACGCGCCACAATCCGTGCACCCTATAACGCGATCATTATAGAGCGGAATATTGACGTAGGGCAGTTTGTGTCTGTGGGAGCCAATATTGGCCTGTTAAACGGCACCGATGTTGCCGAAGTCCGCTTACCGATTACCGACAGTGATTTGGCCTTCCTGAATGTCTCAGCCAACCCGGAGAGTGTTGAAAATGTCAGACTGACCGCGCGGGTTGCCGGTAAAGTACGGACCTGGCAGGGCCGGCTGGCCAGAACCGAAGGGGTGCTCGACAATACCAGTCGCGTTGTTTACGCCATTGTAGAGGTGCGCGATCCATACCAGCGCGAAACCAGCACCAATGACAGTGCGATTCTGCGTTTTGGTCAGTTTGTGCAGGCTGAAATTCAGGGCGAGAAATCACAGCAACTGTTTGTGTTACCGAGAAATGTTGTTCGTCTGGATGGCACTGTGTTGTCGGTCACCGAGGACCGCGTCATTGACATAAAATCTGTAGAAACTATCCGTACCACGCCAGATAAGGTGTTTGTCGCATCAGGCCTTGATGAAGGCGATATGGTTGTACTGAGTGCGGTGCCGAACCCGTATAGCGGTATGAAAGTCCGTCTGCCTGGTGAAGAGCCTGCGGTTCCGCCAGAAGCAAAGAACGACAAGGCTGATGACCCTGACTCGATCGCGTCGGAGCAGGAGGGAGAATGAGCAAAATAGATACGCATAATGGGCTGATTGCCTGGTTTGCCCGCAACAATGTGGCCGCCAACCTGCTGATGTGGCTGCTGATTGTTGGCGGCATATTTGGCACCTTCACGATCCAAAAGCAGATTTTCCCTGCATTCGAGATCAATATTATTAACGTGCGGGTTCCTTATCTTGGTGCGGCGCCACAAGAAGTGGAAGAAGGCGTGATTCTCAAGGTGGAAGAGGCCGTCAAGAACCTCGAGGGGATCAAGAAAATCACTTCCACGGCAGTTGAGGGCATGGGAACCGTCAGTATCGAAGCCGAGGAAGACTATGATGTGCAGTCACTGCTTGACGAAGTCAAAGTGCAGGTGGATGCCATTGCCAGCTTCCCGGCGGACACCGAGAAGCCGGTCGTATACCGACAGAAAATGCAGCAGGATGTGCTGTGGATGTCGGTATATGGTGATGCGTCGGAACGTGAACTCAAAGAATTCGCCAAGGATTTGCGCGATGAAATTGCCAATCTGCCGGGCATTTCACAGGTTCAGGTTGTTGGTGCCCGCGACTACGAAGTCTCTGTCGAGTTATCTGAAGTCGATCTGCAAAAATATAATCTGACCTTTTCCGAAGTGGTCAACCGCCTTAGCCAGTCCAGTGTTGACCTTCCGGGTGGATCAATTCGTACCCAGAACGGTGACATTCTGCTGAGAACCAAAGGCCAGGCTTATACCGGCTGGGACTTTGCCCAGATTGTACTGCTGACCGACGCGAATGGCACCCGGGTGACACTGGGCGATGTTGCCTACATTAACGATGGTTTTGTAGAGGACAACCAGTTCGCGTTGTTTGATGGTAAACCTGCTGTGAGCCTGCGGGTGCAGGCGGTTGGCGATCAGAACGCGCTGGAGATCTCAGAGCGGGTGAATGCCTACATCGAGGAAGCCAAAGCAGACTTTCCGGCACATATCAGTGCCGACACCTGGGGTGACAGCTCATTTTATCTGGCAGACCGCTTAAATATGATGCTCGAAAACATGTTTTTCGGTGCGTTGCTTGTCTTTATCGTGCTGTCCCTGTTTCTGAAAATTAAACTGGCGTTCTGGGTCATTGTCGGGTTGCCGGTGTGTTTTCTTGGCACGCTGCTGGTGCTGCCCATTGATATGCTGGGCGTATCGATTAACCTGCTTAGCCTGTTTGCCTTTATTCTTGTGTTGGGGATTGTGGTCGATGACGCCATCATTATGGGCGAGTCGGCCTACACCGAAATTGATAATCGCGGACACAGCACAGACAATGTGATTGCCGGGGTGAAAAAGGTCGCCATGCCAGCTACCTTCGGTGTACTGACGACCATCGCTGCCTTCTCGCCAATGCTGATGGTATCGGGACCGTTTGGGGTAATCTGGAAGACCATTGGTCTGGTGGTTATTATTTGCCTGGCATTTTCACTGCTTGAGTCGAAGCTTATTTTGCCTGCTCACCTCGTTCACATGAAAGTGAAGCCGTATGATCCGGCTAAGGCAAACCGGTTCCAGCGCTTCCGCGATATTTTCAGCGAAGGCATTAAGCGCTTTATCCACAATACCTACGCGCCATTTCTTAAAAAGGCGGTGAAAAACCGGTATCTGACCCTGGCGGTGTTTTTCGCCATGCTGATTTTGACCATCGGCTTATTCGGCGGCGGGTTAGTACGCTTTGTGTTTTTCCCGAATATCCCCAGTGACTTTATGATGGCAAGCGTTGAACTGGAGCCGGGCTCATCGCTGGCCCAGCGTGATAACGCGATCAGTACGCTACAAAATGCGCTTGAGAGCATGGACCGCAAACTGGAGTCTGAGACCGGCGCAGGGGTAGTCAAGCACGCGATTGCCTATGATCAGGGGAACCTCAGTGGGCAGGTGTTTGTTGAGCTGACTAAAGGCGAAACACGTGAACTGACTGACTTCGATATTCATCAGCGCTGGCGTGACGAGGTGCCTGAAATTCCGGGCGTTAAGTCGTTTAATATTGGTTCACCAGGTGGTCCCGGTGGCGGGTCAGACCTCAGTTTTGAGTTTGATTCTGCTGACATTGAAGCGCTGCGCAGTATCAGTAATGCGCTGAAAGAACGCCTCAGAAGCTATGATGGTGTTACTGACATTAACGATACGTTTGCCGGTGGCAGCGAAGAGATTCAGTTGTCGCTGAAGCCGCAGGCTGACGCGCTTGGGATTTCGCTGGCTGACCTTGGCCGTCAGGTACGTTTTGGGTTCTACGGTGCTGAAGTGCAGCGGTTACAGCGTGATGAAGAAGAAATTCGCGTCATGGTGCGTTATCCGAAAGAAGAGCGCACGTCCATTAAGCACCTGCAAACCATGCGTATCAGAGCGCCAAACGGCGAAGATATTCCGTTTGAGGAAGTGGCAGACATTAAGCTTGATAAAGGCTTTGACAGCATCATCCGCGTAGATGGAGAGCGATCTGTCACGGTTACCGCTAAGGTGGATAAAGGCATGCTGGATCCAGGTGAGGTAACCGGCGATGTAATTGAAAATATCATGCCGGAGCTGCTAGAACAGCATCCGAGTGTGAGCTTCCAGTTACAGGGCAATTCCCGTGAGCAGGGCGAAGCCATGATGGGGCTGGCGAAAGGGCTGTTGTTTGCGCTGTTTGCCATCTACGCATTGTTGGCAATTCCGCTGCGCTCGTATTCGCAGCCGCTGATTATTATGTCGGTCATTCCGTTTGGTATTGTTGGCGCCATTGTTGGCCACCTGTTACTGGGTAAAGCCGTTAGCGTATTGTCTATCTGCGGTATCATTGCCCTGTCTGGCGTTGTGGTTAACGACAGTCTGATTATGGTCGACTTCGTTAACCGGGCCCGCAAGGAAGGTATGTCGTTAATTGATGCTGCCATTAATGCGGGCACGCAGCGTTTCAGGGCAATCATCCTGACGTCACTGACCACATTCATGGGGCTGATGCCCATTGTTTTTGAACGCAGTCTGCAGGCGCAGGTGGTGATCCCAATGGCGATATCACTGGCCTTCGGTATATTGTTTGCCACCATCATTACCTTATTGCTGGTACCTGCGCTGTACCTGATCCTCAATGACCTGAAAAATATTTTCCGGCGACGGCCTGTACCCGCAGAGGCTACGGATAATGCTCCGCTAATGGGGAAATAATCAAAGTAAACGGCACCTGAGGGTGCCGTTTTTGTTTTATTGCTTGAAATATCATCACTCACACATATACTGTATATATAAACAGTGTATGTGTGAGGTGAACATGACATCAGGCATCAAAGCTATTGACAAGCTGTTACAGACTTACGGACTGGCACATCAGGAAGGCAGTGATCCTTTCCAGTCGCTGACGTGGCTACATGGTGGCGATAAGCGCGCGACCACCATGAAGTTGCCCTGGTGCATGTATGAAAAAGTGATGCAGCGCCCTGTGTCTGCGCGTCTGACTTACCATCAGCTGTATTTACCTTATCGTAAGGCCCGGCTCGCCAGCTTCCTGATTGACGAGAAAGGGGAGGTGATTGAGCAGGTGTATTACCAGCGAGACGCCAGAATGGTCGCCGCATGCCGTTACCTCCAGCGGTTGCTGAATAAAGCTGACAGACCTATCGCAGCATAAAAAAAGGCGCCAAAAGGCGCCTTTACTGTGTAAAGCGTGTTCTGCTTAGTAGAACGATACGCGCGCTTCAACACCCCAGATACGAGGCTGATTGATAATGCCTGTCAGGTTGTTAAAGTCGACAGCACCGCGCACATTGTCCTCATCGGTAATGTTTCGACCGTAGAACGCAATGGTGTAGTTGTCTACGAAGTTTTCATAACCAATACGCAGGCCACCTTCGAAGTTGTCGTCAGTCTTAAATTCCACCGCGTCATACAGGAACAGATTGGTTTCGCCCTGGAACGCCCAGTCAGTGAAGATGAAGAATTCACCGTCATTGCCTGCAGGAATGGCGTAACGCGCAGTGAAGTTAAAGATGGACTCTGGTGCCTGCGGGAACGGGTTACCGTCGATGTACGCACGGTTATCAGCTGTAACCGGGTCGTTGACGGTACAGTTACCGCTGAAGTCAGCACTTGAGCCACATGGCTGAACGGTCAGTGAATCGTCCTGAATTTCGGTGTGGTTGTAGCTGTATCCGGCTGTCAGCGTCAGCTGGTCGGTCGCAAGCCACTCGGCATCGACTTCGAAGCCGTACGCTTCACCCTGGTCTGCATTCACCAGTGACGTGAAGTTGTTTTCACCACCGATAGCAGAGAACTGCATATCGTCCACGGTGTAGTAGAACGCCGCTACGTTAAGACGCAGGGTGTCGTCGAGCAGATCAGATTTGAAACCGGCTTCAAAAGAATTAATGGTTTCAGCATCGGCAACCGACGGTGCACCTTCAAACGCCACATCACGACCCTGGATAGTCTGGGCACGGAAACCGTTGGCATAACGGGCAAACAGCGACACATCTTTGGTCAGGTTGTAGTTGGCGCTTAGCTCATAGCTGAACTGACCGTCATCCACATTGATCGGATCGTAGTCCTGAACAGAGGCTGCACCAATAACCAGCGCAAAGCCATTGACGTTCTGGTCGCCAACCCGCAGTGATTTTTCATCGTGGGTGTACCGAATACCACCGGTAATGTTCAGCTTGTCATTCACCTGATAAGAAGACTGACCAAATATCGCCCATGTCTGGTTGTCATGGAATACCGTGGTTGCACCGAAGAAACCGTCGATACTGGTTACATTGAACGACGAATCAAAGAAGAATGCGCCGACCTGCCAGTTCATGGCGCCGCTCATGTCGCTCGCAAGACGAATTTCCTGCGTGAACTGCTCCAGATCATCCAGGTTATCCTGCGTTACCGCGGTAAACGGGATGAAACCAGGCTGCGATGTATCGCCAGAGCCGCTGCCGCCATCAATATCACCCAGGCTGTAACCGTCCGCTTTTTCAAGCGCAGTGATAGAGGTCAGCTCCATGCCGTTAAAGGCATAGGTCAGTTTCAGTGATGATCCAAAACCGGAATATTCCTGAGGGTTGTTATCAGCACCGTTACCGTCAATATCGCCATCGTAATAAACCACGTCACGATCGTAGTTTTCATTCAGCTTATTGCTGCCTTTTGTGAATACGTTCGCGCGGAAGACCGATGCAGTACCGTTCAGTTCACGACCGTGAACATTTAGCAGCGCAGAGAAATCGTCTGTTGGTTCCCATAGCAGCTGTGCGCGCCATGCTTTCTCGTCAAAGCCACCCAGCGCATCTTTCTCACCAGTAAATGCGTTGTCGATCCAGTCATCACGCTCCTGGCTCAGTACTGAGATACGGCCAGACAGATTTTCTGTCAGTCCACCGCCAACAGCACCTTCAAAATTGACGGTGTTGTAGCTGCCGTAAGACAGTTCAGCAAAGCCTTCAAGATCCTGGCTAGGTTTAACCGTGTCAAACTTCACGATTCCGGCTGTTGTGTTACGACCAAACAGCGTGCCCTGAGGACCACGCAGCACTTCTACGCGCTGCACGTCGAACAGTGGGAAGCTTTTCAGTACCACGTTTTCCATCACGACTTCGTCCATGATGATAGAAACCGGCTGTGAGGCTGCCAGATCAAAGTCGGTGTTGCCTAAACCACGAATGTAAAAGCGCGGTGCAACGCGACCGTTTGATGATTCCGCGTACAAGCCAGGCACACGAACGGCCAGTTCAAGAATGTCACCGCCGCCGGAAAACAGGCTTTCAAACTTTTCGCCACTCAGCGTGGCAATTGAGATAGGCACTTCCTGAATAGACTGGGTACGCTTTTGTGCCGTTACCGTAATCTTTTCCAGGGCAGCTTCTTTTTTGGCTGTCGTTTCAGTTTCCTGAGCAAAAGCCTGGGTGCTGAGCGCAGTACTTACCGCAAGGGCCAGTGACGCAAGTTTATGTGTTCTCATGTATCCACCAAGAGTGTGTTGTTGGGTTTTTTTGAAGAATAAATGGTGCAAAAAAAGTGAGGTTGCACGCGGCCCTAAATTTTACACAATTTGGCGATAAAAAAACGGTTTTTTGTGAAGAAAATTAATTTCTTTTGAATTTTGCGCGATATTGCGACGGGGAGAGTCCGGTATGGCGTTTAAACAGTCGGGAAAACGAACTGACGTCATCATAGCCGATTTCTGTCACTATCTTTTCCAGCGCGTTGTGTGGGGTTTCGAGTAATTTCATTGCCCGTTCAATGCGCACGGTCTGAAGATACTTGATTGGGGTGAGCCCGGTGGCGCGTTGAAAACGTCTGGTCAGGGTACGCGGTGTCATGTTGTGCTGGTGCGCCAGTGACTGCAGGCTGACAGCGGATCGGAACTGTTTGTCCAGTGTATCCTGAATGGCGAGGATGGCATGATCCTGATGAAATTTATGCTGCCGCGTGCCGGCATACATTGTCTGGTTTGGTCGAGACATGTCCAGGACATGCGATTTTGCAGTATCGCTGGCAACCTGATAGCCGCAGTAGCGCTCAATTAAAAGCAGAGCGAGATCAATCCACGCCATGCCACCACCGGCACAAAATACATTATCGTGTTCGGTCAGCATTTTTTCTGGCTGCAGCCTGACGTCAGGAAACAACTGACGAAACTGTTCTGCATAGCCCCAGTGTGTCGTGGCCGCGCGATTTGCCAGCAAACCTGCTGCTGCGAGCAGGAATGTGCCCGTGCAGTTTCCGGCAATGTCAGCACCAGAGTGATAAAGCCGTCTGAGGTGCACCTGCAGGTTCTGGTTGTTCTGCAGTACCCGTGGAATATCGCCGCCAATGGTGGGCACAATCAGAATGTCAGTTTTGTCGATATCTTCCAGCGCAGTCTGTGGTTGCAGGATAAACTGATTGGTACAGGTTACCGGTGCGGCATGCAAACTTGCCAGCCTGACCTGAAACGCCGGTTTAATTGGCTGATTGTGAATACGCTGCCAGGTGATGCCCGCCAGCGCAAACAGGTCGTGAGCGCCGGTGATCGCCGACGCCAGCGCCTGATCAAAGGCCACAATCGTCACAGAGAGGTCAGGCGTGTTTCGCTGCATAAAAAAGAATGTCAGACAGCTATCACTGCGGTGAATGGCTGTCTTTTTTCACCATAATTGTGTCAATTATGCCAATAATGGCATGAACCGGAATGTGACACAATGACCAGATAACTCTGGAGGTAAGCATGGCTAATCAACTCATTCCAAGACGCGAAATGCAGTTTCAGCTTTATGAAGCGCTCGATACGGCCGCTTTGTGTTCGTTGTCCCGTTTTACCGAACATTCGGTTGATACATTCAATGCGGTCATCGACACCGCTGAGCGGATGGCAGAAGAGAAATTTTTGCCGCATAACAGCAAGGCAGATAAAAACGAACCTACGTTTGATGGCCACAAAGTGAGTATGCTGAGCGACGTCAAAGACGCCTTCGATGCCTACCGCGAGGCCGGTTTCATTGCGGGGCATTTTGATTTCGAAGACGGCGGTATGCAGCTGCCTGTTACCGTTATGAACGCCTGTTCCGGCTATTTTCTTACCGCCAATCCATCGTCGGTTGCGTATCCATTCTTAACGTCTGCCGCCGCGAATGTGATTAATCATTTTGCCAGTGACGAGTTAAAAGGACAGTTTCTGGATAAGATGCTGACCGGCACATTTACCGGCACCATGGCGCTGACAGAGCCTCATGCGGGGTCAGCGCTGGCTGACATCCGCACCACGGCAACGCCACAGGACGACGGGACATACCGGATTAAGGGCAGCAAGCTTTATATCTCCGGCGGTGAACATGAACTGTCAGATAACATCGTACATCTGGTGCTGGCAAAAATTCCCGGAGGACCACCAGGAGTAAAAGGCATCTCGCTGTTTATTGTGCCGAAATACCGGCTGGATGAAAACGGCGATCCGGATGTCCGAAACGACGTGACGCTGGCCGGTCTTATTCATAAGCTGGGTTATCGCGGGACAACATCGACGGCGCTGACATTCGGTGAAAACGGAGATTGTCACGGCTACCTGGTCGGTGAACCTCATCAGGGCCTGCGGTACATGTTCATGATGATGAACGAAGCGCGTATCGGCGTTGGCTATGGTGCCGCCATGATTGGTTACCGTGGTTACCGTTATTCTCTTGAGTATGCAAAAGATCGCACACAGGGCAGAGCAGCGCCCCACCTTAACCACGATGATCCGGCCTGTCCGATTATTGCTCACGGCGATGTGCGGCGTATGCTGCTGGCGCAGAAAGCGTACAGCGAGGGTGGCATGGCACTTTGCCTTTATGGCAGCTACCTTATTGATGAAATGAGCAGTTGTGAAGACGCAGAGGAAAAGGTTGAGCTTGCCCAGCTGATTGACCTGCTGACGCCGGTATTCAAAGCGTGGCCGTCAGAGTTCGGACCAAAAGCCAATGACCTGGCCATTCAGGTGCTTGGCGGGGCAGGCTATACCCGCGAATATCCGGTGGAACAGTGCTGGCGGGATAACCGTTTGAATCCTATTCATGAAGGGACTAACGGTATCCAGGCGCTAGACTTGCTGGGCAGAAAACTGTGGCAGCATGACGGGCTGGGACTGAAGGCACTGATGAAACGCGTAATGGCAGATTTGGCCGCCGCTACGACGCCCCGGGCTTCGGCCCTGGCGACGACGCTGGCGCCGTACCTGAAAGAGCTTGAAAAGACCATTCAGCATCTTGCGGGCGCGCTGAAAAGCGATAAGCAGAGCATTATGCTGACCAATGCCAGTTGCTTCCTGAACGTGTTCTCAAGCTGCGTGGTCAGCTGGATCTGGCTGCGTCACGCGACCGTTGCAGAAAAAGCACTGCAGGAAGGTGCATCGGGCGAAGACGCACACTTTTATGAGGGCAAGCTGGCTGCAGCAGAGTACTTTATTCACTGGGAACTGCCTCTGACCCGTCGGGACACCGACATACTTAATCAGGCGGATGCGACATGTGATGCAATGCATCCGGACTACTTCTAAGACAAGGACACTACACTATGCAATATAAACAATGGCAACTTTCGTCACGACCTGTTGGTGAACCCACCCGTGATAACTGGAACCTGGCAACCGTAACGTTGCCGGAAGTAAAAGACGGGCAAATCGCAGTAAAAATTTTGTATATCTCGCTGGATCCGGCGATGCGTGGCTGGATGAATGACGGAAAATCGTACATTGAACCGGTTCAGATTGGCGAAGTTATGCGAGCGGGGACCGTGGGCGAGGTGATTGAGTCCCGCGCGGATGGCTTTGAAAAAGGCGATATGGTGTATGGCAATCTGGGCGTTCAGGAATATGCGGTTACCTCCACGCAAGGGCTGCATAAAGTTGATCCTTCGCTGGCTCCGCTGCCACGCTA
Organism: Alteromonas nitratireducens; assembly: GCF_040812025.1. Lineage (NCBI taxonomy): Bacteria > Pseudomonadati > Pseudomonadota > Gammaproteobacteria > Alteromonadales > Alteromonadaceae > Alteromonas > Alteromonas nitratireducens. The sequence continues at coordinate 579,519 of NZ_JBFNPK010000001.1, read as the reverse complement.
TCTTGGTGTGCTTGGCATGCCGGGCATGACAGCCTACTTTGGTCTGTTGAAGACCGGTGAACCAAAAGCCGGAGAAACCGTGGTTGTCTCTGGTGCTGCCGGTGCGGTCGGTGGTGTCGTCGGTCAGATTGCGAAAATTAAGGGCTGTCGCGTCGTCGGTATTGCTGGCGGAAAGGATAAATGCGATTACCTCATCAACGAGCTCGGCTTTGACGCCGCGGTAGATTACAAAAACGGTTCACTGCTGGCAGAACTGAAAGCAGCCTGTCCCAACGGCATTGATGTGTTCTTTGATAATGTGGGTGGTGACATTCTGGATGCCGCGCTGACCCGTATTAACCTGCATGCGCGCATCGTTATTTGCGGTGCGATCAGTCAGTACAATAACACGCAGGCGGTGAAGGGCCCGTCCAACTACCTGTCACTGCTGGTTAACCGCGCCAAAATGGAAGGTATCGTGGTGTTCGATAACGCCAGACATTACGGTGAAGCGGCGCGTGAAATGGCAGGCTGGATTGCGGCCGGTAAACTCAAAGCCAAAGAACACATTGTAGAGGGCCTTGAGACATTCCCGGAAACGCTGATGATGCTGTTTAAGGGCGAGAATTTCGGCAAGCTCGTGCTAAAAGTAAATCATGAGGACTGACCGATGAATCTGGAAGGAAAACATATTCTTATTACCGGCGGTGGCTCAGGTATCGGAGAAGCGGCGGCGCTGCGAACCGCACAGCAGGGCGCACTAGTCGGTGTGGCGGATATCAACATCGACAATGCCCGTGACGTGGTAGCACGCATAACATCGAACGGCGGTAAGGCGTACGCACTGCATGTCGATGTCACCTCTGCTGAGTCGGTCGGCGAGATGATTGCGGCCGCCCTGGCGCAACACGCACGCCTTGATGTGATCATCAATAATGCAGGTATCGACCACATGCCAGCGCCGATGCTGGATGTGCCTGACGAGGCACTGATGAAAAACCTTAACGTCAACCTGATTGGCGTCTGGCACTGCATGAAGCGCGCGCTGGGCGTTATGCTGAAGCAGGGTGGTGGGCATATTATTAATATCGCGTCGGTAGCGGGTCTGCGCTCGGCGCCGATGATCAGTGCGTACAGCGCAGCGAAACACGGTGTGATCGGGCTGACCCGTTCCGTGGCCGTTGAATATGCGCGCGCGAATATCCGCATCAACGCAGTCTGTCCGAGCTTTGTCGATACCCCCATGGTGCAGGGCGTATTGTCACATCTGGATGAGCGCGGTCAAAAGAACATTATCAACGCTAACCCGATGAAGCGGCTTGGTAAACCAGAAGAAATCGCCGCAGCTATCGGGTGGTTGTGCACGGACGAGTCGTCATTCATGACCGGGCAAACCGTGGTACTGGACGGTGGCATGCTCGCGTGAGCATGCCCGATAGGAGCATAAAATGAAAACAGACTTATTTGACCTTACAGGTAAAGTGGCCCTGGTGACCGGCGCAAGCAGGGGAATTGGCGAGTCAATTGCCCGTCTTCTGGCTAAATATGGTGCGCATGTGATTGTGTCCAGCCGTAAAATTGATGGGTGTGAAGCGGTTGCTGCATCCATTCGCGAAGAAGGCGGTAAAGCAGATGCATGGGCGTGCCACGTAGGCGACATGAAGCAGATAGAAGACACCTTTGCTCACATTAAAGCCGAGTACGGGCGTCTGGACATTCTGGTTAATAATGCCGCCGCTAATCCTTACTTTGGCCATATTCTGGACACCGACCTGGGGGCATTTGAAAAAACCGTGGACGTGAATATCCGTGGCTATTTCTTTATGTCAATTGAAGCCGGAAAAATGATGAAAGCGCAGGGTGGCGGGGTGATCCTCAACACGGCATCGGTCAATGGTGTGGTACCGGGCGACATGCAGGGAATTTATTCTATTACCAAAGCGGCGGTCATCAGCATGACCAAGTCTTTTGCGAAGGAATGTGGCCCGCTGAATATCCGCGTTAACGCACTGTTGCCGGGCCTGACGGACACCAAGTTTGCGTCAGCACTGACCACCAATGATGCGATCCTGAACAAAGCGCTTAAGCAGATCCCGCTTGGCCGCGTGGCTGACCCCGATGAGATGGCCGGAACTGTGCTGTATCTGGTGTCAGATGCATCGAGTTACACAACCGGTGCCAGTATCATTGTTGATGGCGGTATGCTTGCCTGATAACGAAAGGGGCGCCGGTCACTTTTCGGCGCTCCGTCATTCGCTGACTTCAGTGCGGTTTCTGCCGTTGTGCTTGGCCTTATAAAGTGCTTCGTCGGCTCGCGCAATGGTTTCTGAGGCCTTGTCATCCTGCTGTGAAATGGTGGCCACGCCGATACTTATCGTCATCCGCCCAACATCCTGATGAGGTGTTGCGGCAACCTTTTTACGTACTTTCTCAGCCACGACCTGAGCGCCGGCTTTATCGGTTTCCGGCATAATCAACACAAACTCCTCACCACCCGATCGGCAGATGAAGTCAGACTCACGGGCAGAGCCTGTCAGCAGTTCAGCCAAATGCCTGAGGGCATTGTCTCCGGCCTCATGGCCAAAGGTGTCGTTTACCTTCTTGAAATGATCGATATCAATCACCGCTACACTGTACGCTTTTTGTCCCCGCTTAAAGCGCAGGTAGGCCTGATGCAGGTATTCATTCAGCGCACGGCGGTTTTTAAGCCCGGTCAGCGGATCCTGGAGGGCCTGTTTTTCCAGTTTTCTGTTGGCCTGTTCGAGTTCTCGGGTGCGCAGCTCTACCCGTTCTTCCAACAGGGCATTGGCTTCCTGAAGGTGCTGACGTCTTATCGCGAGCTTGTTCATCATGGACTGCAATGCACGCGCAAGTGATGCAACTTCTTCAAGGCCACTGGGCACGGAAAAGCTGTGATATTTCTCATCGGTAACACTTTCGGCCTGCCGGGCCAGTGACTCAATAGGCTTGCTGAACCGGGTTGCCAGCCGGTATGCAAAGAACACAAATACCAGGCCGACCAGTACAGTTGCAATGGCAATCTGGATAAGCAAAACAGTTAATCCGGATAACGCCGATGCGACAGGCTGACGGACAATGATTTTCCATCCGAGCGGTGTTGAGATATCGGGCCTGATGGAGGAGACTGAGGTCAGGTATTTTGCATGCCCCCAGGACACCACCTGAGTATTTTCCTGTGACAATACTCCAAGCGTGATGGCCGGTTTACCGATACGATCGAACGGATAAAGCACCTCGCCATCGTTATTTACAATAAAGGCTTCAATATCATTATGCTGGCTGCTTGGTAACGCGTTATTCAGCGTGGCGCTTACCCAGGCAAAATTAAGGTGCGCAGCAATAACCCCACTGACGTTACCGCTGTTGTCTGTGATCGGGCTGGCAACATCAATAAAGCGCAGGGGCGCATCTGAGGCACTACGGGGGAGGAGCTTTTCAAGTAAAACAGCCTGATGCACATCGCCGACGAAAGGGCCATTAATTGCTTGACGAAACCAGTCCCGGTGACTCACATTTTTGCCTTCCAGCAAGCCGTTTCTGGCAACCCTGACACCCCCTGTTTTATCGGTAAATCCCAGCCAAGAGTAGTAAGGGTAGCTGCTGGCAATAAGATCAAGCAGTGCGCGCACGTCATCCTGAGGACTATCACTTGCCACCAGCAGGCTATGCCGGCTGAGCAGCATGATTTCCCGCTCACGCTCCTGTAGTTCCTTTTCAATGGCGCTGCTGGCAGCATGAGCCGCCTGACGAAGGTAATTTCCACTGGCATCCGTAAGCTGCACGCCGCCTGCGAGACCGGCAAAGGTGGCAACGAGCACGCCAATAACCAGTGACAGGCCGCCTACAAACAAGGCCAGCCTGTTGCGGAACGTATTTAATGTGGCAAAACGTCGGTATCGTCTCATGGTGAGAAACAGCAGCCTCAGGGTGGTAAAAGCGTAGCGGCGTTTACAATGTAATTCTATTAATGTTACTGATATGAGTACGTTACGGATCGCTGCTGCGTTTTGTCTGGCGATAAAAAAGCCGGCATGAGCCGGCCTTTGTGTGCTGCTTGTGGTGCGTTTACTTAAGCACTGACACCAGCGCTTTGGCCAGCGTATCAACGTTCTGCTGATTGATGCCGGCAATATTAACCCGGCTTGAGTCAACAAAGTACACGCTGTGCTCACTGCGCATCGCTTGCACCTGTTCTGGTGTGATACACAGGAAAGAAAACATCCCCTTTTGCTGATTCACAAAACTGAAGTCGCGATCGGCACCATTCTCTGCCAGTTTGTCAACCAGCAGTGAACGCAGTGTCTGCATGCGGTTGCGCATCGCATTGACTTCAGTTTCCCAGTCCTGCCTCAGGGCGGTATCGGTCAGGATAATGTCTACCAGTGCACCACCATAGCTCGGTGGCATAGAGTAAATACCCCGTGCAACTGACTGAATTTGCCCCTGTGCGATATCCCGGGTCTTACTGTCATTCGCAATGATCGCAGCCAGCCCGACACGCTCCCGGTAAAGTCCGAAATTCTTGCTGCAGGATGCCGCAATGATAACTTCCGGCAGGTTCTCACTCAGCAGGCGAACACCATAGGCATCATCTTCCAGACCGTCACCAAACCCGAGGTAGGCGACATCAATAAATGGCAGGAAACCACGTTCCTGAGCCACGCTGAGCACCTCATCCCACTGAGCGTTAGTCAAATCGGCCCCGGTTGGATTATGACAACAGCCGTGGAGCAGGACGATATCGCCTTTTTCGGTCTTTCTTAAGGTATCCATCATGGCGTCAAAACGGATACTGGCAGTTGCTTTGTCGAAGTACGGATAGGTTTCAATTTTCAGACCTGCAGAACCAATCAGCGGAATATGGTTAGCCCAGGTTGGGTCGCTGACCCACACACGGCCGTCCTTATTACAGCGTACTAACAGTTCCGACAATATACGCAGGGCGCCACAACCACCCGGCGCCTGGACAGCGGCGACACGGTTGGCCATCAGTACCGGACTTTTCTCGCCCAGTAACAGTGCCAGCATGCCATCAATGTAGCCCTGATTGCCCTGTGGCGTAATGTAGGTTTTGGTTGTCTCACGCTCCAGCAGAATGCGCTGGGCCTGCGCAACGCTTGACATGATTGGAGTATTACCTTGCTCGTCTTTATAAACACCGACGCCAAGATCAATTTTTTTCGGGTTTGGATCGTCTTTAAACGCCGCTGATAAGCCCAGAATAGGATCAGGAGAAAGGGGGGATAATACTTCAAACACAAAGTTGTCCTCAGATTGCGTGAATTGGCTACCGGCATTATGCCACTGCCAGAATAAAATTCGAGTATTGCCGACAGAAATTATGTCACGTGGGTGGCAACACGTGATGCACTGTCGACAGGCGTGCTCCGTCAGGAGTGAATTGTCGTTCATGCCAGTGCAATACGCCTGACCGGTCAGCAAGCAGTATCGTCGAGGCGCGGGTCCCGTACGCTTCACTGCGGATAAAAATAGACGACAGGCGCTTTTCCCACTCGTACGGTACGCCGGTGTCAGGCAATGCGCTGTCATCAGCCGGAGTATCATCCTGCAGAAGACTGAATAATGCGTCGGCGTCAATCTTATCTGCCTGCTCGCAATAGCGAGTGAGTAATCTCATGCCTCGCGTTACTTTCGGCCAGGGAGAGTTCAGTGCGGCGTTGGATAAACCATGGATCCCCGGCGTTACTGGCAACAGGGTGTCGAGCTGGTTGTTATAAACCTGCAGGCGGTCTTGGTTGCCAAACAGCAGGTTGTACCCGTTATAGCGGTTTCGCGATGCCCGCAGACGCGCAGTAAAGGCATCATCGGTACTCTCTGGGTGACAAAGATAGCCGGTGACCAGCTCCCCGCGGGTCTGTGCGTCGGCTTGTTGTCGGGCCGGATCGCGAATATTCGTTAGCGCGGCAATCCTGCCTCCACGGGTAATGCCCATCCAGGTGCCACCTGCTTCCAGATCCTGACCGGCAAGCAGGTCGGGTGATGTTGACCAAAAATGCGACGCGCTAGCCGGACGGGCATGAAACTCATCGCGGTTGGCGGCAATTATCAGTGGAAAATCATCACGCTGCTGGTGGGCAATAAACAAGATGCACATAGCAAGGCTCAGGTAAACGTGCTAAAAAAGGTCACTATACATGAGTCACAACACTGTGACAGTAGCGTATTATGGTGTAGCTATTCCCATGAGTAAAAAGTTATCAACGAATCTGGTAGGTCAGTCCGTTCCCCGTCAGTGGCCGCACTGGTTATCGGGCTTTGCACAGTGGCTGATGCGCGTGCGTGGCTGGCAGGCTGAGGGTGAACTGGCGAATCGGCCTAAGATGGTGATCAGTGTTGCGCCACACACATCAAACTGGGATTTTTTCATCGGCCTTTTTGTGCTGTTTGCGCTGCGGCTGAAAGTGTCGTTCTTTGGCAAGCACACGTTGTTTTTCCCTCCGCTTAGCTGGGTGATGAAAGCCATTGGTGGTATTCCTGTAGAGCGTAGTCGTTCACATGGCATGGTGGGCGCGATTGCAGATAAAATTAAAGCGACAGAGCAATTGTTGCTGGTACTGGCGCCGGAGGGAACACGACGACCGGTGTATCCCTGGAAAACCGGCTTCATGCAAATTGCCAAAGCTGCCGGAGTGCCCGTGCAGCTGATTGGGTTTGATTACATAAAAAAACGCATCATTTTCGGTCCCGTCATTGAGCAGGTCATTGATATTAATCAGCAAATGCAAACGGTCTATGCGTTTTATGCTAGTGTGACGGGCAAATTTCCAGAGAAGTGCAGGGTATCTGAATAATGGGTTCAATCAACGATAAGTTTGGCGGGTTTACAACCCGTCGTGTACATGCCGATCGCCTTATCAATCATCCACAAGACGGTGCGGTGCATACACCGCAAACCAGCTCGGTGCTGTTTGAATATACTGATGCGCAGGAGATTGTTGATGTCTTTCAGGGCAAAAAGCCCGGCCATGTTTACGCCCGTTCATCATCAGGCTCGGTAGTGGCGCTGCAAACCATGATGCAGGATCTGGAAGAGGGCGTTGGCAGTGTATGTTTTGCCACCGGCATGGCGGCGATCAGCGGCGCGTTGCTTGCACTGTTCCGGCAGGGCGATCACCTTATTGTTAGTCAGTACCTGTTTGGTAATACGCGGAGTTTCTTTAATACCCTTGCTGACCTTGGCGTGCAGATCACCTATGTGGATGTGACCTCGGTGGAAGCGGTAGACGATGCTTATCAGCCAAATACCCGTGGGGTGTACACGGAAACCATTGCAAACCCGGTCACTCAGGTTGCTGATCTAAACGCAATAGGACGTTTTTGTGCATCGCGTAACATCCTGTTTATGGTTGACAACACTATGACACCGCCGCCGCTATTTAACGCCAGCGCAATGAACGCGTCGCTGGTTTTCAGCTCACTGACCAAATATGTCGGCGGGCATGGTAACGCGCTCGGCGGCTGCGTCACTGACACCGGACATTATGACTGGACGCGGTTCGCCAACATAAAAGAGGTGTACCGCACGGGCGATCCGGCGCAATGGGGGCTGACCCAGATTAAAAAGCGTGGTTTACGTGATATGGGCGCAACCATGGCGTCATCGTCGGCACACGCGTTGTCTGTTGGCATGGAGACGCTCGCATTACGAATGACGCGAAGCTGTAATAATGCCCTGAAACTGGCGACGTTTCTGGAAAATCAGCGTCAGGTGAAGCGTGTGTATTACCCGGGCTTGTCTGATCATCCTCAGCACTTTATTGCACGAGAGCAGATGAATGGCTATTACGGGGCTGTGCTCAGTCTCGACTTACAGGACGGTTACGACCCGATAAAGTTTCTGAATAACCTTCAACTGATTATCTGTGCGACCCATCTGGGGGATAACCGCACGCTGGCACTGCCAGTAGCGCAGACAATATTTCACGAGAGTGGAAAAGCAGGACGGGCCGAGATGGGGATTTCTGAAAATATGATCCGGATGTCGGTGGGGATTGAGGAAATTGATGATCTGGTTAGCGATGTATCGCAGGCGCTGCAATCGCTATCATAGGCAAAACTAATAAAAAACACCGCACATTGTGCGGTGTTTTTGTTCTGGTAAGTCTTGCGGTTTATTCAAAACCCACTGTAATTTGACCACGAATTTCACCCGACGGATTGGCGTCGGTGTGAAAGTTCGTGTAGTACCCTGCATTTTGCATGGTCATCATCTGATCAGCCGTCAGCATGACGCCATCGGGCACAGACCAGGTACCATCACCATTGTCAGTAAGCGCAAATACAACATCGCCATTCACACCCGCTTCGCCAGCGTGTACATGTGCTGCTGTAGGCATGATATCTACAACAGTCATCACGCCCCGTAAGTCGCCACTGGTTGTATTCAGTGTAAAGGCACCATAACCGTAGGCTGATGTTGAGACTGCCGGAACTTCCTGATCACCATCTGCCATAATGCCATACACTTCAATGTTGGCCGGGGTAATCTGGCCACGTATTTCGCCGTTCGGGTTCGCAGGAGTGTGGAAGTTAGTATAGTGACCGCCTGACAATAACTGGGTTGCTGTTGCTTCGTCCAGCATCAGATAACCGTCTGTCATCCAGGTACCTGCCACTGTCATGCTCTCGGTCAAAGGCGCAACAACACCGCCTGTTTCACCAGCATAGCCACTATGGATATGTGCAGCGGTGGCCGTTTCAAGATCCATGGTGACTGCTGTCAGCATGACACTGTTTGTAGTGGTGTCAAACAGCGCATAGCCATAGCCCATAGCCATCGTGTCTACAGCGGGTACCGACTGGGTGCCGCTGATAGGGAAGGTAACCACTGCTGTGGTATCAGGCACAATCTGCCCACGCACTTCACCGGAAGGATTAGCGTCAGTGTGCACATTCAAATACCATTCACCGTTTTGTAAGTCTTCCAGCAGCTCGGCGGTCAGTGCTGTTTCGTCCAGCATGAACGTACCATCGCCCATGTCTGTTAATGCAAACGCCACGTCACCATTAAAGCCAATATCACCGTCGTGAACATGCGCTGCGGAAGCGCCCATTACGTCAGAAACATCCAGAGTAACTTTGAAGGCGGGCAAATCGGTGTCAATTTCAACGATGGCGGTTGCTGAGCTCATGGTGTCGACCGCTGGCACTTCCTGGCTACCACTCAGAGACACGTTATAGGTCATGTCAGCCATAAATGCAGGAGGCGGTGGCGCCAGATCATCCAGTAGAATAAGCCCTGGAAGGTCACCTTCCATTTCGCCATTTACTGCAATTGCTGTGTAAATGTTGCCGGCATCCAGTGACAAGACCCCGGTCTCAATTGCTGCGGTTTTTGTGCCGGTAGGTGTTACCGTTACAACATAATCACCCGCAGCCAGACCAACATAACCGGTCTCAGCCAGTTCGCCAGTCATGTAATCAACATTCGCAAAGGCAGGATCGACAGCATCAATTTCGCCATCTGCGGTGACATAAATATCTACCGGGCCAGCGGCAGGTGAAGCGTGAATAATTCTAACCCGTGCTTCAGTGGCAACCCGGCGAGGGTTATCCGTTAGCAGATCAAGTTCTGGCGCGCTTAACGTATTGTTCGCAATCGCTGTGTAACTTACACCCTGTGCCAGAGTTACCGGTGCATCGTCAATAGCTACAATGCTGTTGTCGGCATCAGCAACCACGTCAATGACATAGTCGTCCGGAGCGACACTGACATAACCGGTCGCAGATGGGAAGGCGATGCCATCAACCAGGGTAACAGCGTTATTTGCTATCACATCTACTGCAGGTGCATCACTAATGCCGTGCACCACACGTATATCAGCTGTCGCATTAACATCCCATAATTTGGTTGCCGATGTACCGTCAGCCACCAGCAACGTAACGGGAGAATCACCTGTACCTGTGTTGTTGGTTGCTGCCACAAGCAAGTCGGCGCCGTCAGGCAAAGGTACGGTACCTGAGTCAAACACCACGGTCGTATCACCCGCTGGCGTTATACGAATACGATAGTCACCTGCAGGTACCTGCAATAAACCGGTAGCATCGGTGAAAGCGGCAGTCACCAACGGCTGCTCGTCTTCTAATACAGCATCAGGCGCGGTCACATAGATATCGACCGTGGGGGCCATAGATGCCGCATGAACTATCTGCACCTGCACGTTACCTGCTTCAACGGATGTCTCTGCGCTGGTAACCGGCAGAAGCATCAGAGATTCATCACCAACGTTTCCTACGGCGAAGATATCGTAGTTAGTGTCAGCTTCAAGTGTGACATCTGCCTGTAATACTTCGGCGTCGTCGCCGGGCAGGTTGGCTATTACACCAATATCATAGGTGCCGGTTTCCACTTCGAAGCGGCCTGAAGATACTTGGTAGTCAACCATTTCAAGACCATTAAGAATGGCATCGTTTGCAGTGATGTTAACGGTTGGTGCATCGGAAGACGCGTGAATTACACGGACATTAGCATATTCTGGCACCTGTGGGAGCGGCTCGCGGTTTTCAACGTTACTATCGTTATCATCGTCATCCAACCAGCATCCGCTCAGTAGTTGTGGTACTATCAGCGCTGCAAGAAGCACTCTGATCCTTTTCATGGTTTATTCCTCGTAGTTGTGTTGTCGCAGACTCAATTACGCGTGGAAAAATCGGTAGGATCGTTGCTTTTTGCAACATTACGTCAACGTAATTTTAACCTCCATTAATTCTATTTCTTAGAATAAAGCCTTCGTAATTATCCAATTTCATTCTTTTTAGTGTGACGTAAACTAGACTCATCACCGTCGAGGAGAGTGAAATTATGAAAAATGTTCTTGTTGTTTATTCAAGCCTGAATCCGCAAGCCGGGAATTCTACCAAGCTGGCTGCACAGTACGTCGATGCCCTTAAACAGAAGGGTGATGTGAAAATAGTAGAACGCGATTTAATGGCGTCATCGCTTGACCATCTGAGTGCAGAGGAAATGGGCGCGTGGATGACGCCTGAAGAACAGCGCACCGACGCGCAGCGTGCGCTGGCAGCCGTCTCTGAGTCGCTGATTGAAGAAGTGAAGCAGGCTGATGAAATTGTACTGGCTGTGCCGATGTACAACTTTGGCGTACCGTCGGTATTGAAAGCCTGGTTTGACCGCATTGCCCGTGCCGGTATTACTTTCCGCTATACCGAAAACGGTCCGGTTGGTTTGCTGGAAAACAAAACGGCAACGGTTCTGGCGGCTCGTGGTGGAATGTACGCTGGAACGCCAAAAGATTCTCAAACCACATTTATTAAAGATTTTCTGGCCTTTATTGGTATTACTGACGTGCGCTTTGTTTACGCGGAAGGCTTGGCGATGGGCGAAGAAACCGCCAGCAAAGCGTTTTCACAGGCAAATGAAAAAATTATTGAACTTACCGCTGCATAAGCGGACTAACTTAATGCAGTTAGCATAAACGTGTCGATTGCACGCCCGTGCAAGCAGCGTTTCCGCTAAAGTGTGTTCCAAGTTGAGTGTGCTTGATTGCCCCGCGTCATTACGCGGGGCTTTTTTATGTGCTTTACTGACCCATCGCACGTTCGACGTCAGCAATCAGCGTTGCATCGGACGGCGTCACGCGGCTGGAATAGTGCTTGACGATATTACCGTCTTTATCCACCAGATATTTGTTAAAGTTCCACGACGGTTCCTCACCGGTCGCTTGGGCCAGCATACGGTAGAGCGGGTCGGCGTTTTCACCTTTCACATCGGTTGGCTCAAACATCGGGAATTTTACGCCGTAGGTGAGTTCGCACAGCTCGGCCGTTTTCTCTTCGCTGTCAGCTTCCTGGTTAAACTCGTGAGATGGGAAACCAAGGATGGCGAAATTCTGATCCTTATACTTCTCGTACATAGCTTCAAGGCCCTCAAACTGAGGCGTAAACCCGCAGTAACTTGCCGTGTTGACGATCAGCAGCGCTTTACCCTGATACTCTTCGCACAGGTTAACCGTTTCCTGAGAGTTGAGTTTTCGCTTCATGAACTTCAGTACAGCAGGGCAGCTGTTTGCGCTGGCTGTGCCGGTGACGGCCAGACCAATCAACAGACCAAGTGATGTAACAATTTTCTTCATTATGACTTCCTCGATGATAGTTAGCCTCTGTTATATCTCAGCGCGCTGAAGAATGGATCAGATTTTGAGACGACTTACCCGTCTGCCATGACGAGCATTGACCGCACCTTGATGGTGATGCGTATAATGACGCAGAAAGCTCAACGACAATGAAAATAACATGAATAAAATTACTACCTACCTTCTTGCTGCCGGGCTGGCTGGTTCATTGAGTGCCTGCGTCAGCACGGCAGATTCATCGGCCCAACAGCCCGTACCGGCTGTGGTTAAGCAAACCATCACACCTGATGTTGTACCGTCGACAAGCGATGATACGATTACCCTGAAACAGATAATGAGTGATCCGCAATGGCTTGGCCGCCAGCCTGAATCCATGGGCTGGTCGCTCGATGGGGCGCACATTGTTTATGAACGCGAGCGCGAGAACAGCCATCTGAACGATGTCTACGCGGCGTCGGTCAGTACGCCTGAGAACGCAACAAAGGTGTCACTGGATAAGCTTCATGAGTATCGTTTCGATGAGAAGGTAACCAGTGCTGACGGCAAATACACCGCGTTTAAATTTGAAGACAGTGTTTATGTGCGCATGCGGGACAACGCGGTTGTCCAGCTGACCCGGGGTGGTGCACCGCTGTCGAATCTCACCTTCATGACGGACAACCGCCTGATGGCGCAGTCGGGCAGTAAGGTGGTTGCGATTAACCTGACAACCGGGCAGCGAGAAGAACTTGTTAGCTGGTCGTTCAGTGAAGAGCCGGTCGCGGTGAAACCCGCAAATGATTATATTGCTGCAGAGCAGCAGTCACTGATTGCGTACATTGCCAAAGTGCGTCAGCAGCGTCAGGATGCTGCCGATGACGATGAAGCACTGGCCAGAGCCAGCCACAGCGTGGCGCCTGCACCATTCTACTTTGATCCCAATCATCAGCTGGTAGCTGCGTCGGTATCACCGAATGGGCAATACGCGATTGTTGCCACGGCTGAGAAAACCTCGTGGCGCGATGACAGCGACATCATGCCGCACTATATCCAGGAAGATGCACGCATTAAAAGCGTACCTGCCCGTCGTCGTGTTGCCGACGCCAAGCCGGTCAACCACGAATTGTGGCTGCTGGATCTGGCGACCCATACCAAGCAGGCGTTGCCATACACTACGCTTCCCGGATTCAATGAAGACGTGCTTGCTGAGGTAAAGCGCGAGAATGCCAGGGCGAAAGGGGAGACCTACGAGGTCAACCGCCTGCCACGCGACATTATCCTGATGAACAGTTGGGACTGGCGCGAATCCTCCATCCAGTGGCATAACAATGGTGAACAGGTCGCGATCATGCTTGAGGCCTGGGATAATAAGGATCGCTGGATAGCGACCGTCGATTTTGAAAAGTCGGCGCTTGTCAGCCAGCATCGCCTGCACGATGATGCGTGGATCAATTACAGCCATAATCAGTTTGGCTGGCTGAATAACAGTGAGCGGTTGTTCTTCGTGTCAGAGGAAAGTGGCTACGCGCACCTGTATCTGATGACACCCGGACAGTCGGCACGTGCACTGACCAGCGGCCAGTTCGTCACTGATAATCCGACCCTGACCAAAGACGATCAATGGCTGTATTTCACTGCCAACAAGACGCACCCTGGTGTGTATGAGGTCTACCGTGTCAGTATCGAAAGCGGCGAAATTCAGGCGATGACCAGCCTCAATGGCATTACCGAGTATGCGCTAAGCCCTGATGAGCGACATCTGTTACTTAGTCACAGTAAAGTGACCCGTCCAGCCGAGCTCTATCTGAAAGCGGCTGAGCCAGCCACTGAGCCGAAAAAAGTGACTGACACCATCAGTGAGGCTTTCCTGGCGATGCCGTGGGCAGTACCCCAGGTGGTCGCGATACCGTCATCACATACCGAGCAGCCTATTTATGCACGGGTCTATCTGCCGGAAAACTACGACCAGGGTGAAGCCCGCCGTGCAGTAGTGTTTAACCATGGCGCAGGTTATCTGCAAAATGCCCACCTTGGCTGGTCAGGCTATTTCCGCGAATTTATGTTCAACAGCATGCTGGTGCAGCAAGGCTATGTCGTCATCGACATGGATTATCGTGCATCGAAGGGCTACGGCCGTGACTGGCGCACTGCCATTTATCGCCAGATGGGAACGCCCGAGGTGCAGGATCTGCAGGATGGGGTCAACTGGCTGGTGGAGAACGCCAATGTGGATCGCGCGCGGATCGGTACGTACGGCGGCTCCTACGGTGGCTTCCTGACATTTATGTCGATGTTCACCGCGCCGGATCTGTTCAAGGCAGGGGCAGCGCTGCGTCCGGTTACTGACTGGGCTCACTATAATACCGGGTATACCTCGAATATCCTCAATACACCGGATGTTGATCCCATTGCATTTGAGCGCAGTTCGCCCATTTATTTCGCTGAGGGCCTGAAAAACGCGCTGCTGATCAACGCACCGATGGTTGACGATAACGTGTTCTTCCAGGACTCTGTTCGTCTGGTTCAGCGTCTGATTGAGCTGGAAAAAGAGAACTTTGAGACCGCCATTTATCCGGTAGAGCCTCACGGCTTTGTTCAGCCAAGCTCATGGCTGGATGAATACCGCAGAATATACAAGTTGTTCGAAACCAATTTGTAATGAATGAAAAAGGGAGCGTGAAGCTCCCTTTTTTAATGCGTGGACTGCGTTGATGTGGCCGGTTGGCGGGTCAGTCCCCACATCAGCAGAAATATGATAATGCCAGAGAGGCCACCGTACAGATGTGCATCCACCGCAACGGTGGCATCAATAAGCGTGGCGACGCCGTCGCTGCTGCCGGCAATTTGCTCATGACCGACTTTCACTGCGCCGCCAATCAGCAACAACCACCCCGAACGCAGGCCCTGGCGGATATCCATGCAGGCGCCCCATGCGAACAAACCGTGTAATGCGCCAGACAGGCCCGCATACCAGATGAGATCCGGAGATAAAAAATACAGGCCGGTGCTGGTACCAAAACAACACCACAGAAAGACCCGCATAAAGCGCGTAATGTGATAATGATGGCCGTGCAGCGCCCACAACAACGCCAGTCCGGCAAGGTTCAGCAGTAAATGATAACCGTTGGTGTGAACAAAATTGCCGGTAATTAACCGCCAGGTCTCAAATCCGTCAATGGCATAACGATCATACGCCAGCCATTGGCCTGACAGTGGTTCAAAGGCAAAGGCAACTGCACTTAGCAGTGCGATAAGCAGCGGTCCGACGCTGTGGGTTGGTGAAACAGGTAACGAAAGTATCATTGATAGTTATTTTCGGATTGAACCAATGGCCGCTATCATACAGCATTACACCGAGATAACATCCACAGGAAAGGGCGTTACTGCCGCCACAGCCGTTATCTGGATAACGCGTAAGCAATGGAGACACTATGAGTTTAATTAACACGCATATCAGTGACCAGGTACTGACTATTACACTGGCGCGGCCAGAAAAGAAAAATGCACTGACCAGAGAAATGTACCAGCTGATGGCTGATGCAATTGATGAGGCTGGTCAGGATGATTCAGTAAAGGTAGTGTTGCTGCGCGGTGAAGGCGATTGTTTTACCGCCGGTAATGACATCAGTGATTTTGCCAGCCGCGATGACAGCGAGCACGTGACTGAAACTGCGTCTTTTATGCGAGCACTGGCAACCTGCCGTAAGCCGGTTGTGGCTGAGGTTGAAGGGCTTGCAGTCGGAATTGGTACAACACTGTTATTGCATTGCGATCTGGTTTACTGCGCGCCGGACACCCGGTTTGTTCTGCCGTTCATTAATCTGGGACTGGTTCCTGAGTATGCGTCTAGCTATCTTTTACCACGCCTTGCAGGGCATCGTAAAGCGGCCGAATGGCTGATGCTGGGTGAACCGTTCGGGGCCGATGACGCACTGACATTTGGTATTGTCAGCGGCATTCTGGAAAAAGCTGCGCTGAGCGAAAAAGTGCAGCGTGTCTGTCAGCAACTGACGCAAAAGCCTGCATTTGCACTGACGCATACCAAAAACCTACTTAAAAACGACAGTGATGCGGTGATTCAGCAGATGAACGAAGAGC
This sequence comes from Alteromonas nitratireducens, assembly GCF_040812025.1. Lineage (NCBI taxonomy): Bacteria > Pseudomonadati > Pseudomonadota > Gammaproteobacteria > Alteromonadales > Alteromonadaceae > Alteromonas > Alteromonas nitratireducens. The sequence goes on along the minus strand of NZ_JBFNPK010000001.1, from coordinate 563,332 downwards.
TGGATGTGTTTATTGAGGCCATGTCGATGGATGCCGCGCAGGAAGCCTTCGATGCGTTTCTCAACAAGCGTCCGGTTAATCCGGAAAAATTCAGATAGGTGGGACTCGTGCTGTATAACAAAACCTGTAATGCACTGATCTCGTCACTGCGTGTCACCCTGCTTGCGCTGACGATAAGCGCAGGGGGCGTGGCCAGCGCCCAGCAGGTGCAGGAGCCTGAAGCCGCCACGGGTTACCAGGAGAAGCAGGCGTTTATCGCCCGTGACTACATTGTGACGGCCGCAAACCCCTATGCGAGCTGGGCCGGTAAAAACGTAATAGAACGCGGCGGCAGTGCGATTGATGCAGCTGTCGCTGTGCAGGCTATGTTGTCGCTGGTCGAGCCGCAGTCTTCCGGTATTGGCGGTGGCGCGTTTATTCTTTACTGGGACAATAAAAACAAGGTACTGCATACATTCGATGGTCGCGAAATGGCGCCTAAAGCGGTGAATGCGCACTGGTTCATGGACGGCAACAAACCCATGAAGTGGATTGATGCCGTGGTTGGGGGCAAGTCTGTTGGTGTGCCCGGTGCAATAAAGGCACTGGAAACGGCGCAACAGCGTTTCGGAAAACTGGAATGGGAAACCTTATTCAGTGATGCCATTACGCTGGCGGACGAGGGGTTTGAGGTTTCTCCACGCCTGGCAAAACTGGTTGCGCTGAATTATCACCCCGGTCTTAAGACCTTTCCGGCAAGTTCAACCTATTTTTATCCTGGCGGTATGCCGTTAAAACCCGGCTATAAGCGCACAAACCGCGCACTGGCACGCACGTTAAGAGGTATCGCTGCAAACGGGGCGGATTATCTCTATCAGGGGGAAATGGCCGAAAAAATCCTTGATGCGGTGAATAACGCGCCAATTAATCCCGGCAATATGTCGATGGATGATCTCAGCGACTACACCGTGATTGAGCGACAACCGGTGTGCGGCGATTATCGCAAAAAGCGCGTTTGTGGCATGGCGCCACCCAGCTCTGGCGGGATCAATGTTTATCAGATCCTGAAACTGCTTGAAGGTCAGCCATTATCAGCGTTTAAGCCCGGTTCGGTGGAATTTGCTAATGTGTTTGCACAGGCCAGTGCGCTGTCCTATGCCGATCGCGAACGTTACGTTGCTGATACCGATTTTACTAATTTACCGTATGCAGCGCTGATTAACCCCGCCTATCTGTCGCGGCGGGCCGAAGAGATCGCACCCGACAAGCCCTGGCGCCGCGCCAGGGCAGGGGCGCCCTATGCCGAGGCGCAAATCCGCACCGGGATGTCCATGGAGCAGCCGAATACCTCGCATATCTCAATTATTGATAAGGACGGCAATGCGGTGTCGATGACAACCAGCATCGAATTTATGTTTGGGTCGGGTTTGATGGTGGGCGGTTTTATGCTGAACAATCAGCTGACTGACTTTTCGTTTATGCCGACCCGCGATCGTTATCCGGTGCTCAATCGGGTTGAGCCGCATAAGCGACCTCGCAGTGCAATGAGTCCGACCATGGTATTTGATGAAAACGGTGAACTGGAAATTGTGGTTGGTTCGCCGGGCGGCAGCCGTATCATCAGCTATGTTGCGCAAACCCTGATAGGGGTGATTGATTTTGGGATGAACATTCAGGAAGCGATCAATATGCCCAAAATCACCAACCGCAACGACTACACTGCGCTGGAAGCGGGTACGTCAGCAGAGGCGCTGGCAGAACCGCTGAAGAAGCTCGGGCACAAGATAAAGATCATGGATCTGAACAGTGGCCTGCATGGCATTCAGATTAAACAAGGGAAACTCTATGGCGGTGCCGACCCCCGCCGTGAGGGCATTGCCGTAGGGCAGTAATGCGGACAAACAGGCCGGCGTGTGCTGGCCTGTTTATACGACTTTTTCCCTTTTGATTTGATTCTATTAGTCATAAACCTCGAGAGAGTGCGGCCTGCGCTGCAATGACGACTTTCTTCGATGAAGCGAGTTTCTGCTATTTGTCTGTCCTATGAAAAACGTCAAACAAAAAGCTAGCTCCGGTAAACCGTCTTAATCAAATGAAAACCAAATTTGGTTTTTACTGGGCCATGCACTTCAAAAAGGGCTTTCTTGAACACAACATCGTCAAAAGCTTTGACCATATCGCCACGGTTAAACTCTCCTAAATCTCCTCCGCGTTTGCGGGAGGAACAAAGAGAATGCTTTTTGGCTAGCTGCTGAAAATTAGCGCCTTTGGCTAATTGTTGCTTAAGGTTTTCAGCCTCTTCTTTAGTCTTTACCAGAATATGGTAGGCGCTGGCTCGTGACATGGGATGCTCTTCTGCGCGCATTTACAGGAAATGATCCGGGTGAATTTTATCTACCCGCCATTCACCGCCTTGTTTAATTAAATCGAGGCTACGGATATCCTCAACTTTGTCACCGTTGTAGCTGCCGCTCAGGAACAGGGTGATGGTCGATTCTTCTGCAAACTCGCTACGCGCAACCCGGCTGCTTTCCTGTGGCGTAATGTCTACGGTATCAAACTTCAGGTTGAACAAATGGCGCTGCACATTGCGATTGGTGTGGTAATTCAACAGGATCCGCGCCATTTTGTTAGAACTCATCTCAACAGCCACATCCAGCGTGTCGTCCATGTAGATGCTGCGCATAAACATGACTGCCGTGTATTCCGGCGTGCCTTTATCCAGCATGCCGTAGCGGCCAACGCGTTCTTCTTCCTTTTTCTGACAGGCAGTCAGACCAAGTGCCAGCAGGGCGATAAGAAAAATTCTGAATAAGCGGTGTGTCTTCATAGTACGTTACTGCCGTCGAGTTAGTTTTGATCCTGAAGCAGAATCAGCGTAGCACCGTTTTTACCATGGCTTCAAAAAGAAAAAAAGCGCGTACGTTGATATAACGTGCGCGCCCTGATACCTGATCACAAAGAAGTCGTTATTGTATTTCTTCTGCGTCTGAAAACTCACCGGCAAACAATGGGCTGGAGAGATAACGCTCTGTACCACTGGCAAGCAGCACCACAACCACCTTGTCTTTGTTTTCAGGACGTTCGGCAAAACGCTTTGCCGCAACCACTGCGGCACCTGATGAAATACCGGCCAGAATGCCTTCTTCTTTCATAAGACGGTGCGCCATTTCCATGCATTCTTCATTGGTAACCTGTTCCACTTCATCAATCAGATCAAGGTCCAGGTTGCCAGGGATGAAGCCTGCACCAATACCCTGAATTTTGTGAGGTCCGGGAGTCAGTTCCTCGCCATTTTTGGCCTGAGTGATAACTGGTGAGTCAGCAGGCTCAACGGCAACAGACGTGATGGCTTTACCCTGCGTTTTCTTAATATACCGGCTGACACCCGTAATGGTCCCGCCAGTACCCACGCCGGCAACAAACGCGTCGACTTTACCCTCGGTATCATTCCAGATTTCCGGGCCGGTGGTTTTTTCATGAATTTCAGGGTTGGCCGGATTATCGAACTGCTGCAACAGCACGTACTTGTCCGGATCAGAGTCAACAATTTCCTGTGCGGCAGCAACCGCGCCTTTCATTCCTTTAGGCGCCTCTGTCAGTACCAGGTTGGCTCCCAGTGCCTTTAACAGTTTGCGACGCTCAAGGCTCATGCTGCTTGGCATCGTCAGAGTCAGTTTGTAACCACGCGACGCGGCAACAAACGCAAGGGCAATGCCCGTATTACCGCTGGTCGGTTCAACAATTTCTTTGCCAGCTGTCAGAACACCGCGTTTCTCCGCGTCCCAGATCATGTTTGCGCCAATACGGCACTTCACGCTGAAGCTGGGGTTTCTTGATTCAATTTTGGCATAGACGTTACCTGAGGTAACGCGATTCAGCTTGACCAGCGGCGTGCGGCCAATAGATAACGAATTGTCGTCAAATACGTGCATGGTTTATCCTTTTTTGTTGATGATCCCCAAAGTGAACCCGTTTAAGGGGGTTGCCTGTAATAAGGTACTATTAATAACCTGAATTGGGGTATCGCAGACTACCCCTATATCATTGGTGCCAACGACCAAAATGCAAAGTGCTTTTTTGCTATATGTTATGGTTATTTCTAATGATTAACGGCACAGACGCCCACGATTTACAATTGAGGAATGCAGATGGCTTTTAGTGGTACGTCCAATTACATTGCGACCAAAGAACTGCAACTGGCGGTTAATGCAGCAGTTACGCTGGAACGCCCGTTACTGATTAAAGGTGAGCCGGGCACCGGCAAAACCATGCTTGCCGAGGAGCTGGCAGCCAGCCTCAACACGCAGCTCATTCCCTGGCATATCAAGTCAACCACCAAGGCACAGCAGGGGCTGTATGAGTATGACGCAGTGTCGCGCCTGCGTGATTCTCAACTCGGTGATGATCGCGTACACGATATTCGTAACTACATTGTGAAAGGGAAGTTATGGCAGGCCTTTGAAGCTGAGCAGCGCCCGGTGTTGCTGATTGACGAGATTGATAAAGCGGATATTGAGTTTCCCAATGACCTGTTGCTGGAACTCGATAAAATGGAATTCTTCGTGTATGAAACACAAGAGCGTGTGGTTGCCCGCCAGCGTCCTATTGTGATCATTACATCAAACAATGAAAAAGAGCTGCCTGATGCATTCCTGCGTCGCTGCTTTTTCCATTACATTCAGTTTCCAACGCCGGATGAAATGCGTGAGATTGTGGATGTCCATTTTCCTGACCTTAAAAAGAACCTGCTCGACAGTGCACTCAATGCGTTTTTTGAATTGCGCGAGGTGCCGGGTCTGAAGAAAAAACCGTCAACGTCGGAACTGATTGACTGGCTTAAACTGCTGGTGGCCGAAGACATCCCGCCGGAAGCGCTGCATAACAAAGACGGTAAGGCGAGCATTCCGCCGCTCTACGGTGCACTGCTTAAGAATGAACAGGACATTCATCTGTTCGAGAAACTGGTCTTTATGGCGCGTCGCTGATGCTGATTGAGTTTTTCTTCTGCCTGCGTAAATACGGCCTTAAGTCCAGCCTGCGTGAGCTGCTGGATTTACTGAATGCACTGAAACAGCATGTGGTGTTTGCCGATGTAGAGGCGTTCTACTATTTGTCGCGAACCATTCTGGTAAAAGACGAGACGCACTACGATAAGTTCGACAGGGCGTTTGCGGATTATTTCGAGGGCGTGGAGGCCATTGATCTGTTCGGTAAGGAAATTCCCGAAGAGTGGCTGCGTAAGCAAATCGAAAAAACGCTCAGTGATGAGGAAAAGGCGAAACTACAGGCAATGGGTGGCCTGGAAAAACTCATGGAAACCCTGAAACAACGTCTGGAAGAGCAGCAAAAGCGCCACCAAGGCGGTAATAAGTGGATTGGTACCGGTGGTACGTCACCGTTTGGCGCCTACGGTGACAATCCGGAAGGCGTACGCATTGGCCAACAGGGCAATCGTCGTTTTTCTGCCGTCAAGGTGTGGGATAAGCGGGAATTTAAAAACCTGTCCAGTGATGTCGAACTGGGTACCCGCAACATTAAAATGGCGCTCAGAAAGCTGCGTAAATTTGCCCGTACCGGTGCCAGTGAAGAACTGGATATGCAGACCACTATCGGCGAAACAGCGCGAAAAGGCGGAATGCTTGATATTCATATGGCTCCGGAACGGCATAACGCGGTGAAAGTGCTGATGTTCTTTGATATTGGCGGGTCAATGGATCCTTACGTGAAATCCACCGAGGAACTCTTCTCCGCAGTGCATTCCGAGTTCAAGTATCTGGAATACTTTTACTTTCATAATTGTGTGTATGAAGAGGTCTGGAAAGATAACCATCGTCGTGATGCAGAGCGTATCCCGGTGTGGGACATCATTCATCGTTATGGGCCTGACTATAAAGTGATCTTTGTTGGCGATGCCACGATGGGACCGTATGAGATCACCTATCCGGGGGGCAGCGTTGAACACTGGAATGAGGAGCCCGGCAGCGTGTGGATGCAACGGTTGCTGAATCATTTTTCCAAAGCGATCTGGTTAAATCCACAACCGAAACCGTACTGGTCGTATTATGCGTCATTAAAAATCATGCAGGAGATCATGGGTGATCGCATGTTCCCGCTGACCCTTGAAGGCTTGTCTGAAGGGATCCAGGCATTAAGCAAGGCGCGCTGAACCTGACCAGCCTGGCCGGGTCAGCCCTTGTTTTTTAACCAGCCAGTCCCACCTCTTGTTTACTATCCGACCACAGGGGCAGGGATGAACAATTACCGCCTGAGCTATGCCATAAAAGTCAGCGTTATCTGGGTCACGGTGTTATGGGTTATCCAGACTGCCGGCGAGTTGTTTCACCTGCCGCTGTCGGCACTCGGGATCCAGCCCCTTAATCTTGCCCACGCCTACGGCATTCTTACAGCGCCGCTGGTGCATGGCTCGTATGAACATCTGTTTAACAACACACTGCCTTTGCTGGTACTTGGCGCCGCACTTATCTACGGCTACCCGAATACGCGCAGGAAGGTAGTCGTGATGGTCTGGCTGATGTCGGGTACAGGTGTTTTTCTGTTCGGGCGTGATGCCGTGCACCTGGGCGCCAGTGGTGTGTCACACGGACTATTCTTTTATCTGTTTGTGGTCAGTATTCTGCGCCGTGACGTGCGTTCGGTCGGGCTAATGATGATTGCGTTTTTTATGTATGGCGGCATGATAATGACCATCTTCCCGCGCGACCCGGCGATTTCTTTTGAAGCGCATTTCTTTGGTGCCGCGGGCGGCGTATGCGCAGCCCTGCTGTGGTGGAAACAGGATCCTAAGCCGGTTCAAAAACCCTACGAGTGGGAACTCAGAGACAGTGAGGATCCTGTCATTGGGGATCAGTGGAAGCAGACCGAGGAGCACACTACGCGACATGGGCGTGACTAGCGCCCGGTAAGCGTCGCTGGATATACCATAATCTGGCACCCAGCATCACGGCGGCGCTGCTGAGGCCGACAATGAAGCCTATCCAGAATCCGGCGCCTGCCATCGGGGCATCGGTCAACAGCGTCGTACGACCCAGCACGACACCCACCGGCAAGCCAATTAACCAGTATGCTATAAAGGTAATAACAAACATGGCGGTGGTGTCCTTAAAGCCACGCAACGCGTTTGCTGAAATGACCTGGATTGCGTCGGAAAACTGAAACAGAGCCGCGTAAATCAGCAGTGAATTTGCCAGACCGTAGACGGCGTCACTGTCGGTGTACAGGCGAATAATTATGCCCTTGGCAAGCACGGTGAATGACGCGGTCGCCACGGCGATGATAAGGCCGGTAAGCAGGGCACTTTTGACTGCCGTTATAGCCTGTTTTGCTCGCCGCTGACCCATGCGATAGCTGATCCGGATGGACACAGCCATACCCAGGCTCATGGGAAACATAAACATCAGGGCAGAGAAGTTCAGCGCGACCTGGTGTGCGGCCACCGCCGTTGCCCCGAACGGGGCCAGTAACAGGGCGACTACTGCAAAAAGGGTAACTTCAAACAGCAGGGTCATGGCAATCGGCATCCCCAGCCTGAGCGTGCGTGCTATCAGCGAAAGGCGAGGCAAAAAACACTGACTGAACAAACCGAAGCGTGCCAGTGCGGGCGAAAATATCACGTAGATGGCGGTGGCCAGCAGCATGGCATAAATAACCAGTGCCGTCGCAATACCACAGCCCGCGCCACCAAAGGCCTGAATTGGGCCGGCACCGTAAATAAACACATAATTACCAATAATATTCACCATCAGCCCGATAACCGTGATGATCATGGTCGGTTTGGTTTTGCCCAGGCTTTCGCAGTAGTTACGTAACCACTGGTACAGCGCAAAACCCGGCATCGCAAGCAGCACATAGCGGACATAGTCAACGGTAATGGCGAATAACGCCGTGTCCATCGGAAACAGTGAGACCAGCGACGCGGTAAAGGGGTAGAGCGCCAGCGACGCCAGTCCCATTGCCAGTAACAGGTAGCCGGCCTGTTGCGCGGTATCTGCGACTTCATGTTTTTCATTGCTACCATGCAGGCGCGAAATAAGCGGTGGAATGGCCAGCGCGATGCCCTGAATGAAACACATTATCGGAATGGTAATACTGAAACCCAGCGCAACGGCCGCCATGTCAACGGCCGAATAGCGGCCTGCCATAATGGTGTCGCTGACCCCCATCAGCATCTGGGTTATCTGGGCAATTAACAGCGGCCATGCCAGTGTGAGTAACCGTCGGGTTTCCAGAATAAAGCGTTTTGATGGCGTCATCCGCTAAGTCCTGTCTGGCTGAACGGCAAAATCGTAACCATGCTGTCCTGCTCGACGCAGCTTACCCCGGCTTCCAGCTGTATGTAGCAATTTGCCTGGGTTACCGTGGTCATTACCGCCGAACTCTGACGTGGGAGAGGTGTTACGCGTAACCTATTTTCGACTGTTTTTTCTGCTACTGCGCGCATAAATTCCAGGCGACCGGGCTGGCGACGAATCGTCTGCGTCAGACTAGCCTCGGCAGTATCATAGTCGGCAATATTCTGCTCACCACTTAAGCTGCGAATCATCGGAAGCACCAGCATCTGGGTGGTCACATAAGCAGATACCGGATTACCCGGCACGCCACAAAACACAGCATTGCGATAGCGACCAAAAGCAAACGGTTTACCGGGCTTGATGGCGACCTTCCACAGGTCAATGTGTCCGTTTTCAGCAACCACTTCTTTTATAAAGTCAGCATCACCAACAGAGACACCACCACTTGACAGGATGACATCCGCGTCACGCGCAGCCTCATCGAAGGCCGTCTGTAGCGCGTGCCTGTCGTCGGCAATAATGCCTTTATCAATGATGGTCACGGCAAACGGGCTGAGTAAATGCCGCATGCCGGTCCGGTTGGCTTCAAACAGCTGTGATGGGGCGGCAGTGCCGCCAGGCTCACACAGTTCATTGCCGTTTGCCAGCAGGGCAACACGAACAGGACGAATCACCTCAACCTCATGTAAACCTTGTGACGCCAGTAACATCAGATGGGCCGCAGAAAGGCGGGTTCCTCCTTCTATCAGTGTCTGTCCGCGGGTGACATCGCTGCCGGTCTGGCGGATGTTTTCCCCTGGTGCTGGCCAGACGGTGACTGAAACACCGGTATCATCCACGCTGGTATTTTCCTGCATGACAACAGCGTCGGCGCCGTCAGGCACCGGGGCGCCCGTCATAATGCGAATAGCATGACCAGCCTTTAGCGTTGGTACAGTGGCGCTGCCGGCGTGAATGGTCGCTTGCACTGGCAACGGGCTGCCGGTATGGCACTGCGTATTGATGGCATACCCATCCATCGCTGCATTGTCCCAGGGGGGAACATGGTGTGTAGCGGTCAGCGGGTGGGCAAGAACCCGGCCAAGGGCATCATTCAGCGAAATGCGCTGACTGTCGCTAAGCGGTTTAATACTGTCTGACAGCGCGGCCTTCGCCTCGCTAAGCGTTAACCAGGTAGTTGCAACAGTCATGAACGCCTCCGTGGCTCGGCAAAGTCAGGCGCCGATTATCCATGAATGGGGCGCCTTTGCCAATGCCGGGTGGCGTTACTCAAAGTCCTGGTTACTGATCCAGACCGTCTGGTAGGGTTTTAACTGCAGAAAGTTGTTCAGATCGTCAATCGGGGTGCGGGAAATCAGATCTATCCACTGATCGGTGCCAATCAGGTTAATATCGGACAGCAAAATAGCCTGGTCGGTATCACTGACGTTGCTGATACAGAAGATACTTTGTTTTCGGTCGAGGCTTTGTCGCCAGTAGCCAAATATCTGGTCGCCTAACTGCAGTGTAAATTGCGTGGCATTAGGATGAAACGCACTTTGCGCCTTTCTGATTCGGATCAGCTGTGACAGCCGCGTCAGTACTTTATGGTGCTGTGAAAACGGTGAGTCGAGCAGTGCCGCCAGTTCACTGGCATCCCAGCGCCGTCGGTTAATCGACCGGTTCTGGCCGGTATTCGCGACTTTTTCGTAGTCGTTGGAAGTGCCTACCAGGCTGTGAATATACAGGCCGGGTATGCCTTCCATGCCCAGCATTATCGCGTGTGCGCAGATGAAGCGATCAACCTGATAGCGATCCGGACCATGCTCGGTGCCCTGCAGGGCGTCAAACAGCGTGATATTGATTTCATATGGCTTTTGCTGACCGTTGTCCGATGCCCGCCAGGAAACCTTACCGCCAAAACGTTGCATGGTGTGCAGCAGAGTAGACAATTCGTCTTCACTCAGCAGTCCCTCGGCAGGCCGAAGCCCGATACCATCGTGGGAAGCAATGAAATTGAAATAGGTTGTGCCGTTTTGTGCCGGTGGCATGCTCATCATCCAGTTTTTCAGATACCGGCAGTCGCCCGTGACCAGTGTATTGACCAGCAGCGGTGGCAGCGAAAAATTGTAGATGGCATGCGCTTCGTTAGCATTACCGAAATAGGTCAGATTTTCACGGTTAGGAATGTTGGTTTCAGTGATAATGATGACCGTAGGATCAACATGTTCAATCAGGGTACGTAACAGCCGGATCACTTCATGCGTCTGCGGCAGATTAATACAGGATGTGCCGATCACTTTCCATAAAAAGGCCACAGCATCCAGTCTGAAAAGGCGCGCGCCTTTATCCAGATAAAGACGGATAATGTCGACAAAGGCCAGCAACACCGACGGATTGCGAAAATCAAAATCAACCTGATCATGGCTGAATGTGCACCAGACGTATTTCACTCCGTCGGCACACTGCGTCTCTCTGAGTAACGGCGAGGTTCGCGGACGCGTTACCAACGACAGGTCATCGTTCGGGCTGGCGGTAAAGAAAAAGTCGCTGCCCGGTCCTGTCCCGTTGATAAAATTGTCAAACCACACACTGCGCGCTGAGCAGTGATTGATGACCAGATCAAACATCAGGCCGTAGTCACGAGCCAGTGCCTCAATGTCTTCCCAGTGCCCCAGCGATTCGTTTACGCTTGAATAATCAATAACCGAAAAGCCATCATCACTGCTGTAGGGAAAGAAGGGCAGAATATGCACCTTATTGATGGTGTTTTTACAGTAAGTGTGTAAGAAGCGGTTGAGGGTGTGCAGTGGCGCTTCGTCGGCATCCACCACACTGTCCCCATACGTGATCATGACAATGTCATTCTCATCCCAGTGGTTAGCGTGGGGCTGGGGCGAATGGATATCCGCCTCGTTTTGAATGCCGATGATGTTAAGCAACTGCGTTGCAAGCTCGCTAACCGGTAAGGGAAGCGCTACGTCGGCATAGATCGTCTGCAGGTGATGGCAGACTTTTTCATGTAACAAATCCCATTGCATAGGCTACTCCGAAAACTCTTTCGTGTCGGCTTCTACCGCCTCTTTCAGCCGCTCGAGGATGTTAGGCACGGCGCTGGTTACCCGGTTCCAACTGGGAATAAACGGTGTTTCCATCGGGTTTTCGAGAAAGTGCTGACCTGCCTTCATGATATTACTGGCAAACATTTCTACCGCTTTCTCTTCGTTATGAATATCCAGCGTCAGCCCGTTCATGACTGCATCGTTGTGGTAGGTTTCGATAAAATCCAGGGCGATGCGAAAGTACGTGGCTTTAATAGAGCGGAACATTTCGTTGCTGAAGGTATAACCCTGAGTCGCTAGTTTACGGAACACGGCTTTAGTAATGTCAATTGACATTTTGGACAGGCCACCCTGGTCGTTATTCAGGGAAAGATCCTGGTGTTTATGATCATAAACGTCACAGATATCTGCCTGGCACAGCCGATTATGTGAATAATTGCGGTGCATTTCTGACAATACACCAATTTCGAGTCCCCAGTCGCTTGGAATACGAATGTCATTTAACACATCACGACGAAAAGAAAATTCGCCGGCGAGCGGGTATCGGAAGCTGTCCATGTATTCCAGGTACTCGTTATCGCCCATGATACGTTTTAACGCGCGCAATAACGGAGTAACCAGCAGACGTGACACCCGGCCATTAATTTTGCCGTTGGCAACGCGGGCGTAAAACCCTTTACAAAACTCATAGTTAAACAGTGGGTTGGCAACCGGATAGATAAGACGGGCGAGCAAATCCCTTTTGTAGGTCACTATGTCACAGTCATGCAGTGCCACTGACTCGGCGCGGTTAGACGCCAGTATATAGCCCATGCAGTACCAGACGTTACGGCCTTTGCCCATTTCCTTGGGTGCCAGCCCCTGTTCCTGCAGTTCTTCATCCAGTGCCCGTAGTCTTGGACCATCATTCCACAACACCCGGTGATGTTGTGGTAAGTCGCTGAAAAATTTAAGCGCATGCTGATACTGCGCCTTATCGGCACGATCAAGTCCTATCACAATTTCTGACAGGTAAGGTACCTGAGCCAGTTCAGAGATTATCCTGGGTAACGCTTCTCCCTCCAGTTCAGAAAACAGCGAGGGAAGGATCAGGGCCATTGGCCGTTTTTGTGAAAACCGCAACAACTCGGCTTCAAGATCTTCTGTCGGTCTGTGAGACAGGTTGTGCAGTGTGGTGACCACTCCGTTCTGATAAAAATCGGCCATGTGTCCTCCTAGGTATCTAACGATAGCAATTCAGTTAACATTTCGTTCCAGCCCATCGGGCCTGGCAGGGTACTGGTGTAAACCTGTTCTTGTTTTTCTAATTCAGGTGGGGCATGTGACGGGGAGAGAATACGTACTGCGATGGTTGCCGCTTCAAGCATGGCAATATCATTATTACCATCACCCAGAGCAACCGACTGCGCCGGCATGTCGTACTGGCGTTCAAATTCCTGCATAAGCCAGTTCAGTGCTACTCCTTTATTGCTGTCACCGGATACATGGATGAACCGGCCCCCTTCCAGCAAAGTGGCGCGCCGCTCGCGAAGCGCATTCATGAACAACCTTTTTCGTTCAGGTGTGCCGAGCCATTGCACAGGCTCACCAAACTGACGTTGGGCTGCCAGCGTGGCGGAGGCTTCATCCAGACCGGTCGCCTCCTGGATTTGTGCGATGGTCATTGCTGAAAAATGGCGGAACTCTCCCTCAAAATCGGGTTTCACTGCGTCGAGTAGTTTCAGCCAGTAGGTTTTTGGTGAGATAAACGCTTTGCACCAGAAGCCGTCCTGCCACACGGTGCCGGATGGCTTACGCTCGAAAAAACCATGCGGAATATAAATGGCGGCACCATTTTCAACGATAAAGGGACCATCCAGGCCAATGGACTCGCGCAGCGCCAGTACCTCGGCAAAGGTTTTACTGGTTGTCGGGATCACCGGAATATGGCGTTGCGCGAGGGCACGCAGTGCAGGTTTGGCGGCGTCAAACGAATACGTATGGTGGTCAAGAAGGGTACCGTCCATGTCAGTAAAGATCAGGGTCTGCATGATTACCTCTCTTCCCGGTCGCAGACGTAGCGCTTATCATCAAGATACAACACCTGCTGGCATTGTGATGGAAGCTCCGTCAGACAATGCTCTGTGAGGCGTTGGTAAAACTGCACAAAACGCGCAATGGCATCATCTGACATGGTTTTACTCAGTGACTCACCACGTTCCTTCAGCGATGCAATCAGTTTATGCTCCTGCTCCTCACGCCAGGTTCGTACCTGCCGGAAGGAAGGCGCTTTGAGCATCAGCAGATAGTCAATACGGGCAAACCAGGACTGATAGGTTGTCGCTAATTGTGTATTAACGAAACGACGCCAGATGCCAAGCGGATCCTCATCGCGCTCAAGTGCATTGACCGGTGTCTTAAGGGCTGCATCAGACTGGGCTGGCGCGCCAACACACCAGCCCTCAAATAACACAATGTCACAGGGGGTATTCACCACCGGCCATTGTGTAACCGGGTAGGGATCGTCAATGGCTTTATTAAACCGGGGCAGTGATGTCGTACCATACTGGCCAAGCCGGTCGAACGTTGAGGTAGCCAGACTGATATTGTGCGTGCCGGGCACGCCGCGCGTAGCCAGCAATGGATGGACCTTGACTGCCAGAGCGTTGCGTTCGGTCTGTGCTAAATAGAAATCGTCAAGCGACACGGTCACTGCGCTAAGACCATGGTGCTCACTCAGGTAGGCAGCAAGAAATGCGGCCAGGGTCGATTTTCCCGATCCCTGGCAGCCATTGATGCCAACCACGAACGGCCGTTTTGCACTATCTTGGTGCCTGACTATCGACTCTGCGACAGGGATGAACCAATGTTGTGCAATTGCCGCATAGGTGGCAGGCAGACGGTGTGTTGCCAGAAACGCAGGTATATCCATGTCACCTCTTTTTTCAACGCCTGAGAATAACGGGTTTTGAAAAGAGATAGCTTCAACAACTGTGCCAATCTCACCACCAGTATAGTGGTGAACGGGGTTATTTTCTGGTCGCGGTCAGTACGGCACGTTGTGGTGCAGGATAACCTTCTATGGTGCGTGTCGGATCGTCAGGATCAAGAAAGTCGCGCAAAGACTGACTGGTCATCCAGTCGGTAGCGCGCTGCTCTTCGGTGCTGGTATGGCTCACGTCAACCACAGCAATATCGGTAAAACCAACTCTTTCGAGCCACACAGTAAGTGCCTTTGTACTTGGGATATACCAGACATTACGCATTTGCGCATAACGCTCGCCGGGCATGAAGACAGTGGTTTCGTCGCCATCGACGACCAGCGTTTCCAGAACCAGTTCACCGCCTTTCCGGCACTGGTTTTTAAGCTGAAAAAGAAATTCAATGGGATCCCGACGGTGATAAAGAACACCCATCGAAAATACAGTATCAAAGGCATGCAGTGGCTGCATTTGCTCAATACCCAGTGGCAGCAGGTGAATACGGGGATCCGGATTGAACGTTTTTACTGCCTGAAACTGGATCAGGAACAGCGCAGTGGGATCGATCCCGATGACACTGGCAGGCTGTTCGCCAAGCATACGCCACATGTGATAGCCACTGCCACAGCCAACGTCCAGCACATGACGGTCATGTAACGGGCTGATATGCGGTTTTACACGGTCCCATTTCCAGTCTGAACGCCATTCGGTATCAATGTGGATGTCATGGATATAAAACGGCCCTTTGCGCCACGGCATAAATCGTTTCATGAGCCCGATAATCTGGTTTTGTGTGTACAGGTCGATGTCTTCACTGCTGCCAAACGCGACTCTGTCTTTCAGTTCAATGACGCTGGGTGTGGTCTCTGGCAGCTTAGCCACCAGCTTGACCCACTTGTCAAATTCACCATGCCGGGCCGAGCGATACCAGTCAGTCACCTGCGCGGGCAGCGTCTCGAGCCAGTGGGCAAGTGGCGTGGTCAGCAGATGCTGGTAACAGGAAGAAAACCACTGTTCGTGTATTTGTGACATCGTGTTAATCCTGTTTTGTGCTGTGTTTAATGGCCACCATGGAGGTGAAATTGTAGCACTTATACCACATTACCACGTCCGCAAAGCCCGCCTCGCGAAGGCGGGTCTCGTGCTCTGCAAAGGTGTCGGTAAGCATCACATTCTCCAGTGCGGCACGTTTCTGGCTGATTTCCAGCTCGCTATAGCCATTATCGCGTTTAAACTGATGATGAAGGTCAATCAACAGCTCATTGCCTGCAACGGAAGGGTGACGGATTTTTTCAGACAGCACCAGGATGCCACCGTCATTCAGACCGTCATACAGCGTTTTCAGCAGAGCAGGGCGATCTGCTGGTGGAATGAACTGCAGGGTAAAGTTCATAATCACCATTGACGCATTAGTGACCTTTACGTCCTGCGCAAGCCCACAGGTCAGCGACACCGGATTTGGCAGGCTGTAACTGTTAATAATGCGTTCACAGCGGGAAATCATGGCCTGTGAACTGTCAACACCCAGGATCTCACAAGGAATATCCGTGGTCGCGCGCGCCACTGACAAACTTGCCGCACCCAGTGAGCAGCCCAGATCATAAACGCGTGAATGCGGCGTCACATGACGTTTAGCCAGCTCGCCGATGGTATGAATGATGGTCTGATAGCCCGGTACCGAACGCTGGATCATATCCGGAAAGACATCGGCCACGGCCTCATCAAAGGAGAAATCTTCCACGCGCCTCAGCGGCGTTGCGAAAATGTTGTCTGACTTAGTCACAAATCTGCCCGATTGAATAAAAACGGTCGCAATTTTACCTTTCCTGTGCGAAATGCCAACTTTTCCTGACGGAATCACCAGTTAAGCGCAGGAACTCGAAATTTTGCCTTTTCGATCTTAGTCTAAAGTATTACTCTAGGTGGAAATAATGGAATAGGACAAAATTAGTACATATGACAAAAATCCTGGTCGCGGACGATCATCCTTTATTCAGAGAAGCGCTGAAAGGCGCGCTGATGCCGTACTTTGAAAATACCGCCATCGTTGAGGCCGGCAGCCTCGACGACGTACTGACACAACTTCAGGACAATCAGGATGTCAGCCTTATTCTGCTTGACCTCAATATGCCGGGTGGCGAATATTTCAACGGGCTTATTACGCTAAGGGAGCAGTTTCCTGAATTACCCATCGCAGTGGTGTCGGGCACAGAAAAAGTCGAGGTCGTGGCGCAGGTGATGAGTCTTGGGGCGAAAGGTTTTATTCCCAAATCGACGCCAACCAAGGCGTTAGCAGAAGCGATTACCAATATCAAAAACGGCGGGAACTGGTTGCCTGATACGCTTGCCGAGGCGCTTGATAAGGTTGATGATGAGTTTAAAGACCTGCTGGCCCGTTTCCGCGAACTCACCCCTAAGCAGATACAGGTTCTGTCTTACCTTCGTTCGGGCCTGATGAACAAACAGATCGCCTACGAGATGAATGTTACCGAAGCGACAATAAAAGCGCACATCAGTGCAATATTACGCAAACTGGAAATTAATACCCGAACGCAGGCAGTCTTGCTGATGGATAAGCTCCAACTGAGCTGATCCGCGTACATGGTTGACCCGGAACTCCCCCTTATTGATTTGCACCGGCACCTGGACGGCAATGTTCGTCCGGCCACCATCTTTGACCTCGCTGTACAGCATGATCTGCCTTTAAAAGGCTCAACCGTTAATGAGGTTGCACACCGTGTTCAAATTCAGGATAAAACGTCAGATCTCCTGGCATTTATCGGCAAACTCGAACACGGCATGTCCGTGCTGGCCGACGCAGATGCCTGTCGGCGCATTGGATTTGAAAATGTGGAGGACGCGTACCGTGAAGGCCTGGATTACTGTGAACTGCGTTTTTCTCCGGTATTTATGGCCTCGGCATTTTCATTGTCACTCGATGATGTCATTGATGCCGTGATTGATGGTGTTAGTGCGGGAACTAAAGCCTATCCGGTTGACGTTAATCTTATAGGCATTCTTAGCCGGACATACGGACCTGCGCGGTGTAACGAGGAGCTCGATGCGCTGCTTCGTCGTCGCGATGCGCTGGTCGCAATTGACCTGGCCGGTGACGAGGCCGGTTTTCCCGGCGATTTATTTATTACCCATTTCAGACGTGTACGTGATGCTGGTCTTGGTGTGACCGTGCATGCCGGGGAAGCTGATGGCCCGGCCAGTATCTGGCAGGCGATCAATGTGCTTGGTGCAAACCGGATAGGGCATGGTGTGGCGGCAATACAGGATCCGGCGCTGATGGAGCAAATTGCGCAGAGGCAGATAGGAATAGAAACCTGTCTCACCTCAAACTATCAGACCGGCGCGTTTACTGACACGACGAACCACCCGATTACTTCATTTTTATCAGCTGGTATGCCGGTTACACTCAATACGGATGATCCGGGGATCTCTGCCATTACGCTGAAATCTGAATTTACGGTTGCCCATACGGTATGCGGATTAACGCCCCGGCAACTGCGACAGTGCCAGACTAATAGCCTCGATCAGGCGTTTTTATCCGACGCCGGAAAAACGCGGTTACGACAGCAGCGCAGTGCGTCAACGCGCAAACTGTAACATCATTGTTGTTGTCGTTCCTGTTCCAGGTTATCACTCGCGCTGTCTTTAACCTCTGAGCGTGGCGTCATCACACCCAGGCCCTTATCTGGGATGGTGTCGAAGTTCGTATGGTCGCTGTCTTTTTTGAGCTTGGTTAAGTACACCACCCAGTGTTCAACATAAGGCGATGCCGGATCCTTATAAAAGCCAATGCCCAGTTGATTTTGCTCACGGTAAAAATCAATTTCGCCCAGCAGGTGCTGGCGGTGATCATGTGATTTCTTAAACGCGTTCCAAACCTGCCCGGCACTTTTATACCCACCCGCGATAGCTTCAACCTGATTACTCATTGCGGAGCCATAATAATCGGGCAGCGACAGGCCAGCCTCGCGCAGGCGACTGTTGGGACTGCCACCCAAAAAATGCGCAACCAGTTCATGCTTCGCCATGACAACGGCCTTCTCAGCAGCCGCCCGCGTCAGCACGGGGTGACAGTGAATTTGTGCGCGCTGCTGTTGTAAATCGGTGATGATGAGTTTCGCCAGTTCCCGCGCTTCGGCATTATTGCCACAGTATTGCCAGCGTGTAGATGTTGAGGGATCGGCGTAAGTGTTAAAAGAAAACAGGGCGGCAAGTACACCCGGCAGAACAGAAAAACGACCGATACGACGCAGCGGCAGGGCGGTAATACAACGATAACCAAACATACAACATCCTTTTATTCCGCGCGTTTCCATTCGTGCGCGACAACAATACCGTCACCTTAGCACGTATCACAACGTAAAAAAAAGGCTGCCCACGGGCAGCCTCAGGTTAGCGAAATGCCTGAACGTTACGCCGCTTTGCCTTTGCGTTTGCTTGCCGGTTTGATAACCAGTTCGTCATGATCAAAGTCGTCTACATTGATGGTTTGCAGGCGACCTTTTTCAGTGCGCTTGAGCAACGCGGCCTCATCCTCATTGATAATGCCTTCTGCCAGAGCGTCGTCTGCCAGTTTATCAAGACCGGTAAACGGCAGCTTGGCATCCTTGTGTTTGCAGATACGCTCGAACACCGGTTCACTGGCGAGTACGTCATCCAGTGTTTGTTCGAGGTCGCCAAACAGATTGCCACGCTCACGTTTGGTGTACTGACCCTCGCCCAGACGACTGCGGGCCGTAGACGGCGTCTGCAGCATCACCGCAATGGTGTGCTCCAGTTTATCATCAGGCTTGTCAACGCGACGTCCGAACGGGATCACAATGGCTTTCATGTAGCGTGCAACCGCTTTATTCGGGAAATTGTCGATAAAGTCGATGATTGCCGTTTCAATGTTGTACAGGGTGTCGAGCATGGCCCAGTGCAGCAGTGGCAAATCTTCTTTAAGGCGACCATCTTCATCGAAGCGTTTAAGGGTTGTGCTGCCCATGTACAGGCCACTCAGTACATCACCCAGGCGGGCAGATAAACGTTCACGACGCTTAAGATCGCCGCCAAGTACGCCCATTGCGATGTCGGTCATCATTGCAAGGTTCGCGCTGTAACCCTGCAGCAGCTTATAGTACCGCGCGGTTTCGTCAGCGAACGGTGCGCTGTGGAAGCGACCTCCTGTCAGCGAGAACCACAGACTACGGACCGTATTGGCAACAGCGAAACCGATATGACCGAATACCGCTTTATCAAACGCTTTCAGACTCTCACGCCGATCATCAATGGCTGCCGCCTGAATTTCTTTGAGTACGTACGGGTGACAACGCATGGCGCCCTGACCGAATATCATCATATTACGGGTCAGGATATTGGCGCCTTCGACGGTAATTGAAATTGGCGCGCCCTGATAGCCGCGGCCCAGGTAATTGTTTGGCCCAAGCATAATGCCTTTACCGCCATGCACATCCATGGCGTCATTGATGACCTGGCGCATTTTTTCAGTGAGGTGGTATTTGCTGATCGCTGATATGACCGACGGTTTC
Organism: Alteromonas nitratireducens; assembly: GCF_040812025.1. Lineage (NCBI taxonomy): Bacteria > Pseudomonadati > Pseudomonadota > Gammaproteobacteria > Alteromonadales > Alteromonadaceae > Alteromonas > Alteromonas nitratireducens. The sequence goes on along the minus strand of NZ_JBFNPK010000001.1, from coordinate 543,491 downwards.
TCACCGAGATCGACACCTGCCGTCGAGAAACGGGTGACACCGTCCATCAGATAGGCGTTACCGCCGATCCGGGCCAGCATTTCCTCAACACCTTCCATGTGACCGACCGGCAGACGAAACTGACGACGGATGCGTGCATAGGCACCGGTTGCCAGTGCTACGGCTTTGGCGCCGCCGGCAGCGGTCGATGGCAGCGTAATACAGCGGCCAACAGACAAGCATTCCATCAGCATTCGCCAGCCTTTACCGGCCATGGCTTTGCCACCAATAATAAAGTCAAGCGGTACGAATACGTCTTTACCACGTACCGGTCCGTTCTGGAACGGTGTGTTAAGCGGGAAGTGACGGCGGCCAATCTCAAGCCCTTTGGTATCGCGCGGGATCAGCGCACAGGTAATGCCGAGATCTTTCTTGTCGCCCAGCAAACCGTCCGGGTCGTACATTTTAAATGCCAGACCAACCACGGTCGCCACTGGCGCAAGTGTGATATAGCGTTTATCGAAGTTAAGGCGCATGCCGAGTACTTCTTCGCCTTCCCATTCACCCATGCAAACGACGCCGGAGTCAGGAATCGCACCGGCATCTGAGCCTGCTTCCGGGCCAGTCAGTGCAAAACAGGGAATTTCTTCTCCGTTAGCAAGACGTGGCAGATAATAATCCTGCTGCTCTTTCGTGCCATAATGCTGAAGCAGTTCACCCGGCCCCAGTGAGTTTGGTACACCGACCGTACTTGAAAGTACGGCACTGCTACCGGCCAGTTTCTGAAGTACCCGTGACTGAGCATACGCAGAAAATTCCAGTCCGCCGTACTGCTTTTTGATGATCATGGCGAAGAATTTGTGCTTTTTCAAAAATGCCCAGATTTCCGGTGATAAGTCTGCGTCTTTGTGGTTGATTTGCCATTCATCCACCATGTTACAGACCTCGTCACACGGCCCGTCCAGAAACGCCTGTTCCTCGGCAGTTAGCCTGCTGCGGGAAATCCGGTGAAGTTTGTCCCAGTCAGGCTTGCCTGTGAAAATGTCGCCATCCCACCAGACCGTACCGGCATCAATGGCTTCCTGTTCAGTGGAAGACATTTCCGGCATGACTTTGCGGTAAAACGCGAGCAACTTCCTAGTGATGTAGTTCTGACGAATGTCAGTAACCGTGAAGGGGATCGCAATGGCAAGGTAGACCAGCCAGCCAAGCAGGCCCACATCACCAAATAATGTTCCCAGAACCAGGACCCCGGCACCGGCTGCGACGGCGGTTGTCAGACTGGTACGTTTATAACTGGCCACCGCCAGTGCCAGAATAACCAGTAAAAACCAGATAAATGCTGCCATTCCTATCTCCAATTGTGGCGTTAAGCGTGCTGTCTGACCCGGAAAAAAAGCACGGTATTACGCCGGCTTGAGGTCAGACCAGCATGTTGTAAACCTATATACGAACGGGAGAAAGATCAAGATTTTTACAGCAAAAAGGCAGGCGAACTGGCCGCGAAAGTTGACGGGTTCAGCGGCCAGGAAGAAGACGTGTTGGAAGGTCAGAGACTCTCGTAGGACTTAAGCTGAATGTCGCCCTGTTCGTCGCCGTCTTTGAACTGTTGGAGCCTGACCAGATTGTAATCCAGTTCAGGTGCAAACCAGATAAAGGTTTCGCGTTTATTCGAGTCGCGCAGCAGTTTTACTTTAATGGTTTCCAGCGTGCCGTATGGCAGAGACAGGGTCTCTTCACCAATAACCTGTACGCCATAATGACGTTGCTGGCCGCGGTAGTTAATAAAGTCAAAGCCACTTTTGGTCACCCCATTCGCCAGCTTACGCGGCAGATCTATGCGATAAATCTGGTTATCCAGTTCGCCCTGCCATGCCATCGTGTCTTTGTCATTCACCACCAGTGTATTGTTATCAGTCTTAAAGCTAATCGATAACGCTTTGTCCGGTCCGGTTCCACTTCGGTTGTAATGGTATTCTGAGGGAATGAGTTCGCCGTTTTCTACCGTGAAAATAGAGTGCTCGTAGCGTTTGTCAGAGAGGAAAAATTTTGACACATGCGAAGAGTAGGTCAGCGAATACTGATCAGTGGCAAGTGGTTTAAGTTCCATCTCGGCCTTGCCAATATCGCTGCCCCATTTAAATGCCGTGTAGACAGCATGAAACGGTGTCAGCTTCGGTTCTTCAGCCTGTGAAAATGTTGTCCAGAAGAGCAGGGAGGTGATGCCGATGACCCCTGCTGCTGACTTAGTCACTGGCATAACCTGTTGGAGGAAGTGCTTCATTGTCCAATACCGCCTTATTGTCCTTCATCACTAATCGATCATTACATATCCATGACAGCACCAGTGGGTAAAGCCGGTATTCCTGCTCCTGTACCCGCGATGCCAGGTCGTCTGCTGTATCGTCCTCAAACACCGGAACCCGGCTCTGAATGATTACCGGGCCGCCGTCAAGTTCAGCGGTGACATAGTGCACGCTGACGCCGTGCTCAGTGTCGCCATTATCAAGCGCACGCTGATGTGTATTCAGACCTTTGTACTTGGGCAACAAAGAGGGATGAATGTTCACTAATTTTCCGCTGAACGTGTGAACAAACTTTTCTGTCAGAATACGCATGAATCCGGCAAGTACAACACAGTCGGGCGTATACTGTTCAATCAGTGACGCCAGGGCGACATCATAATCTTCTCTCGATGCGTAGGTAGTATGATCAAGGCAGTGAGCAGGAATGCCGGCCTCTTGTGCCCGGGTCAGACCATACGCGTCAGGCCGGTTACTGATAACACAGCCGATGCGGGCGTTCAGGCGGCCCGCTGCGATTGTGTCGATGATACTTTGCAGGTTACTGCCGTTGCCTGAAATCAGGACACACAGTGTTTTCACGTCACTCACTGATTAATCTCTACCTGTTCCTCGCCGTCTTTGGCTGCAAGATCACCAATAACCCAGGCGTTTTCGCCGTGTGAGGTCAGAATAGACAATGCCGTGTCAACGTCGGCCTCGTCAACTACCAGTACCATGCCCACACCGCAGTTAAAGGTACGGTACATTTCATGGCGGGTTACGTTACCGGCCTGCTGCAGCCAGGTAAACACGGCTGGCCATGCCCAGCTTGATTCATCAATCACCACTTTCGCAGACTCAGGGAGCACACGCGGAATGTTTTCCCAGAAACCACCACCGGTAATGTGTGAAATGGCGCTGACCTTAACTTTCTCCAGCAGTGCCAGCACTGACTTCACGTAAATGCGTGTTGGTGCAAGCAGGTGTTCAAGCAGTGGTTTACCTTCCAGCATCATTGCTGTGTCAGCGCCACTGACCTCAAGTATTTTTCTGATCAGCGAGTAGCCGTTCGAATGTGGCCCGGAGGAGCCCAATGCAATCAGTTTCTGTCCGGGACGAACCGTACTGCCGTCAATCACGTCATCGGCCTCGACCACGCCAACACAAAAACCGGCGATGTCGTAGTCACCATCGTGATACATTCCTGGCATTTCTGCAGTTTCACCACCAATCAGTGCACAGCCGGCCTGTTCACAGCCTTCACCAATGCCGGTTACAACATCGGCGGCGACATCGACATCAAGCTTGCCGGTCGCGTAGTAATCAAGGAAAAACAGCGGTTCTGCACCCTGTACGATCAAATCATTGACACACATTGCGACCAGATCGATACCGACGCTGTTGTGCCGGTTTGCATCCATGGCGACGCGCAGTTTTGTGCCTACACCGTCAGTGCCAGACACCAGCAGAGGGCGCTTGTATTTTTGTGGAATCTCACACAGTGCGCCAAATCCGCCAAGATTACCTTTTACCTCTGGTCTGTGGGTTCGTTTGGTGACTGATTTAATGCGGTCTACAAGTTGGTTCCCGGCATCAATATCTACGCCTGCATCTTTATAACTGAGGGATGTGTTTTTGTCGCTCACGTGTTCGCCCTGGTGCATTAGGATGGAAGAACGCGGATTCTACCAGTTAGCACAAATAACGCAAAATTCATTATGCCCGACCAGTGTGCCCGGTGGCGTGAATAACATGTCTGTGGATGAAACGGTATTAACAGATGAAATATCCCTTTAAATATCACACAATAGCGTTTTACGGGCGGGGAGTAACCTCTGTCTGCCTTCGCCTGTACAGGCGTTTCATGAACACTAATGAGGTATTGCGTGCTGGGTTTGTATTGCTTCCGTTTGTGCCGTGCGGCTGTGATTGCGTGTGGTCTGGCTGTGTCTGCAGCTGGTCATGCCGCGCAACAGGTTGATGTATCAGAAGTACGGGTAGCAGTGAAGGACCAGAGTCAGTCAGTACAGAGAACTGCGCTGCGCACGGCGATGGGGCAGGCGCTGGTGAAAATGTCCGGCGATCCCGCCATTCTCTCGCTGCCGTCACTCAAAGCTGCGTTACGTGACGCCGACAGTTACCTGCGCTCTTACCGTTATCAGGACACCGCGCGGGGCATGACACTGATCGCCAGGTTTAACGAAGAAAGGCTGCTGTCACTGCTGCGTGATGCTGCGCTGCCGGTGTGGGGAAGCCGACGTCCACAAAGCATCGTCTGGATGGCGGTGGAAGACGATGATCTGCAACGCCGGGTTATCGATGATGCAGACACCAGCCCGCTCACAGACGCCTTAAAATTTGCAGCTCAGGCAAGAGGTGTACCGGTCAGCTTTCCGCTGATGGACCTTACAGATTCCCAGGCTATCAGCCTGTATGAAATTTGGGGGCGTTTTTCAGCATCGCTTAAAGAGGCGTCTTTACGTTACGCGACCGATAACATCATTGGGGCGCGCCTGTATCACAACCATCAGACAGCGGTCCCGGATTTACCGTCTCAGCGCGCACTGACTGACCTGATTACCAGCATGGCCAACGCCTCCGGAGAGGGTACCCAGCCCGCTTTCTTTGGCGCAGGTGTCGATGGCGCGGTCATTTATGTGCCGGAGGATACGTCATCAGTGTTAACTGAGTCGCAGCCTGATCCACAGCAAGGTGACAGCATGGCGGACACGTTGCAGCCTGAGGCTTCAACTGTGTTGGCAACAGCCCCCGCGATGACAGCTTCCCGTGAGGACGGTCCCAGAGTTGCGAATGCGTTGCTGCCGTTCAGTGTCGAAGAGTTTGAACAGCTGGCAGAGCGGGCGGATAAGGGGGCCTATGCCCTGGACTGGTTGTTGATTGTTGATGGTACACAGCGCTCCGGTTCACTTTACGGAGACGACCCTGAGCAACTTATTGCATCTCTGGTTGGTAAATATGCTACGTATCTGGCTTCGCAGTATGCCATTCAGCCGTCTGATGCCACACAGGCCCTAACAGATGTTGTGATTTCGGTTGCCAATATGACCAGTCTTACCGCCTACGCGAGGGCGCGGGATTACCTGCAAAGCCTGAGTGTGGTTGATAAAGTCAGTCTGGTTGCTCAGGATGGCTCCGTTGGGTCGTTTTCGTTGTCATTGATTGGTTCTGCCGACGACTTTATGAGTATTATCCGGTTAGAGCCCCGTCTTACGCCAGTCACTGACGCTTTTGGTCAGCCTTTGCCCGGCTTTAACTTTTACTGGAACGAGTAAACATGCAGTTGCCGTTGCCAGTGTCTTTACCGGCAGATGAAACCTTTGACAGTTTTGTCGCCGGTGATAATGCCGAATTGCTGGAACTGCTGCGCAGCCTCGCCGGTGCGATGCCAGCGTGGCGAATCAGTACATCGCTGACCTCACTGACAACGCTGCAACTTCCCATGCTGACCCTGGTGGGTAACGAAGGGAAGGGCAAAAGTCACCTGCTTTATGCACTGTGTCACGAGCTCGCTTCCGCCGAGGTCCCGCATGTGTATCTCAATCTGTCTTCATGGGCAGAGTGGACCAGCAGTGTGTTTGACGGGCTCGAATCCCTGCCTGTGGTCTGTCTTGATAATATTCATGAGATTGCCGGACAACCAGAGTGGGAGCTGGCGTTATTTGACTTGCTTAACCGCGTCAGTGAAAGCCGCTTCACTGTGATTGTGGGGACCAGCCGGCTCGGTCACAGCCATCCGGCTTTCCTGCTGCCTGATTTACGGTCAAGACTCGCGTGGGGACTGACGTATCAGCTGGCTGCGCTTAATGACGAGCAGCGCAAGGACGTGATCAGAGCGAGAGCCGCACAACGGGGGCTACGCTTTTCCGATCAGGCCCTGCAGTTCCTGCTTAACCACGCTGACCGTGATTTACCCAGTCTGATGACCCTGCTGGACCGGCTGGATACCCGGTCGTTGCAGGAACAGAAGAAATTGTCGGTGGCCATGGTTAAACGTGAACTCGGTCTCTAATGAACCGGGATCCCTTGTAATACCAGTGGGGCGTGTTCATATGGCATGGGCGGCAACTGCTGCCCCGATGTGACGGTGCCACTGTCGACTTGCCCTGCAGATTCTGCTGCAAGGGATACCGTGTCAAACCAGGACTCCCCCGTCGGTAACGCAACAGGTGGCAGTAATGATTCTGCCGCCTGCTCAGCATTCAGCGAGGGTAGTATTCTCTCCAGCGCGAAAATGGCACGCTGTGTCACATCCGGCACACTGATCCGGTTACGCTGTCCCCAGGTGATGTCATAGTTTCGCTGTATCGCGGTTTCGCGCGTAAAATAGGCGTCATCCGCCGACACGCCCAGACGGTAAAGCATCATAAAGCGTTCGACCAGCATGGCGTAGTCTTCGCGTATTGTCAGGTACGAGTAATCGCTTACGGCGGTATCGTCCTCAAACCAGCCCGCCACCATTTGCGCATCATAAGATTGCTGGAGCGGCGAGGCATCGTTACCGCGATAGCGGACACTGGCCAGTGCATGGAGCTCCTGCGACGTCAGTGGCAGGGCATCATCCAGGGCATTTGAGTTAATATTGCCCTGGGAGGCGTTATACACCCCTAGCGGAGACTCATCATCACGCAGCTGAGACCAGATGGTGTAGTCGAAAAAGTCGTTCGCGTGGGCCAGTTCGTGATACATCAGCCTGGTCAGTGATGCGCTGACACCGCTGGCGGGGCGGGTTAACCGCGCTTCAAGCGGATAGGCGGGCTGTGGAAAATAGTACTCGCCGTCTTTGACGTAACGCCAGCCAGACGTGTAATTCAGGTCACTGCCAAATCCCGAGCGATAATCCGGCGCTCTGTCCAGGGTGTCGCGCTGTGACGGGGTTTGCCAGAAATTATTGGCATCCAGATAAATGGCGCCTGTGGCAGTCCAGTAAAATGAAGGGCGGATATCATAAGAAATCACGACGGCGGTGGTGGCGCGCAGCAGCGACAGCATATCCTCTGCCGCCGGATCATTGCGCAGGTAGTCGGCAAACACATCGCCCATCCATGGATGGGATACCAGGGTACGGTTAAGCACATCTTCTACACTGGGTGACTCAGTTTCACTGCCCAGCATAGGGAGCGCAGAAAAAGAGCAGCTTCTTGCCTGGGTGTTCGAATATGTGCAGTTGACCAGGGCATTCGCGTAAGGGCTGTCGGCCCGGTATGGCATCATGCGGGCACTGACGGTCTCGAGAATGTTGTCATCATTACGATCCGACACCATAAATGCATTGGTGGCGTAATCAATATTGCGAACGACGACCATGCTGTCATCGCTGGCGGTTGAGCCGTCGCTGAAGGTGACGGTAGCCCGCATGGTTACCATGCTATCCTGATTCACTTCCGGCGCCTGGAAATACACCGAGTGAGAGGGGGATCCGTCGTCATAACTGAGATTAAGAATAGCCGGGCCTGACACCTGCTCCCAGCGAATATCGCTGACGGTGTCGTAGTCCGTCACATCGGCGTACAGCGTGACACGCCCGAGCTCGCTGGCTTCACGGCCAATCCTGACTCTCACGGAAGGCGCACTGCCCTGAGTAACGCGCACAGTCACACTGGCTTCAGTGGTATTGCCACTCGCGTCAGTGACGCTCACGCTGACAGGGTAGTTACCCGGCGCTGTCGCATCAAAGCCAATCACCTGGGTGTGTGCTGCGAGCAGTTCAATTGCAGGGTCTTCACTTTGCCATGACACGGTGTCAAGGCTGACACCATTATCGGCAGTGACGGCAAGCTCAACCACGTCGCCGACGACAACATCCTCATCGCCATAGATTGTGATACTAAAACTGTTGTTGTCTGGTGGTGTGTCAGTTGTTGGTGTTGACGGGGAACCACCGTTGCCACCGCCGCCGCAGCCAGTCATGACAACACACAATAACGACCCACAAACCAGATTACGCATTACGGTCTCCTTTTCTCGAAAGCGTCACGCTCTTCCTGCATAACATCTTTGAGCTTTTTCAGTCCCATGCCAAGTTCACGACCGCGTTTACGCGCATAGACCGCACAGCCGGTGAACATGGCACTGGCAAGAACGAGTTCCACCAGTGCATACGTCCGTTCCGGTGATACGGCGTACACGACGGTCAGTGCATGTACGACATAAAACAATACGATAAAGTTAGCCCAGGCATGCGTGTAGGGCTTACCCTTAATAATACCTGGTAGTGGTAATAATAGCGGTAACAGATAGACCAGAAAAATAAACAACGAAGAGTATTGTGTATGTTCAACCAGTACAAAGTGCCATATTACAATCCACAGCAGAAGCGCTAAGTGACTGAAAAGCGCCAGGAAACGGTAAATTTTCGTGTCGTTTGCCACGGTAACCTCATTATTCATTATTTTTCTGTAATGCAATGGCGATCTTTGCCAGACGTTGTCCCTGAGCGATGCATAACGCACGCTCTTCTTCGCTCAGCCTGGTACTGCCATCCATTGCGAGATGCGATACCCCGTAAGGCGTGCCGCCGGTTCTGGTGGAGTGCAGGGCGGGTTCGGAGTAGGGCAAACCCGTTATCAGCATACCATGATGCAGCAGTGGCAGGATCATTGAGAGCAGCGTGGACTCCTGACCGCCGTGCATACTATTGGTTGACGTAAACACACAGGCAGGTTTGCCAATCATGCTGCCTTTCAGCCAGTTCTCAGACGTGCTGTCAATGAAGTGCTTGAGGGGCGCCGCCATATTACCAAACCGGGTTGGGCTGCCTAGTGCCAGTGCACTGCACTGGGCAAAGTCATCCTGTGTGACATACGGTGGACCCTGTTCGGCGTCATCGTCGTCACTGTTCAGCGAGGGCACGGTGCGCAGCATTGCTTCCGCGCCCGCCATTTCAACCCCGTTGGCAATGGCTCTTGCCAGCTGTGCGGTAGCACCGTGGCGGCTATAATACAGAATAAGTACGGGGGCCATCAGAGTAATTCCAGGATATTTTCCGGTGGTCGGCCAATGCGTGCACTATTGCCACGTATGGCGACAGGGCGCTCCATCAGTTTAGGGAATGTCGCCATCGCAGCGAAGCGATCCTCATCCGTGGTGTCGGGCGAGTCCAGACCGGCTTCCCGGAACTCCGCTTCTTTAGTACGCATCATCTCGGTTACTGAGGTCAGTCCCAGCTTTGCGAAAAGGGCTTTCAGTTCGTTCTTATCTAACGGGGTTTTCAGGTATTCCACCACCTCAGGCTCTATCCCTTTTTCCTGTAATAAGGCCAGTGCCTGTCTGCTTTTTGAGCAGCGCGGATTGTGAAGAAGGGTAATACTGGACATTTTACGGCTCCTTTGATGATATTCGGGGGGACTATTGCGCGTTTGACGTTGATTATCAAGAGGCAGGAACCGGGTGGAACAATCGAAATCTGTAAAAAAGGCGTTAAGCCGCCGGATGACAGCATTTATCATGATGCTGGCCGTGGTGCTGTCAGCGGGGGCTGGTCTTACGGTTTATCAGCTTATACAGTCTGACTTTCGTACGGTGTCAGGTAAATCCTATACCTGGAGTGACTTTTCTGGTCAGTGGGTGGTGCTGAACTATTTTGCAGAATGGTGCGCGCCATGCCTGCGGGAAATGCCAGAGCTGTCGGCGTTTGCCGCTAATCCACCAGCTGACACAACGGTACTGGCAATTAATTATGACCACAAAACGATCGAAGAACTTAAAGCGATGGCAAGCACATACGCAATAGGGCCCGATATCATCATTTCAGGTCCGGAGACCCGGCTGCCGGTAAAGCGCCCGCCTTATCTGCCAGCGACGTTTATCATCGGTCCGGATGGCAGCGTTGCCGACACGCTGATGGGGGAGGTGACGGCGGCGGGCCTGCGAGAGCGTCTGACTGCGCTGCAATCAGAGCCGCTTTAAGCGTTCTTCCTGTTCCCGAAGCTGTTTAATGCGCGCGCGTATCCGCTGCTTCACCAGGTGGTCATCGCCCGCGTAGTTGTACGCATACTGGAGTTCGTCAACAGCTCGTGAGTAGACGCCGTACAGCGCGTAAACCTCAGCCTGTGTCTGGTGCATATCAAGGTACTGACGAGATCCTTTATAGGCATCGGTGAGCAACTGATATGCAAGCTGATACTCGTCGTTAACCAAAAGGAAATCTTTAAGCAGAGCAATCGCCTGGTCAAAACGTCCGGCGGTGATCAGCGCGTTAGACTGGTTAAGCGCCAGCACCGCGTTGCGGGGTGTCAGGGCTACATGCGGCGCGAGTCGCTGAATCGCTTCATCGGCACGGTTTTGTGCCAGTGAGATGTCGGTTGCCGCGTCAAGGTAAAACAAATTGTCCGGATCGGCTGCAAGCAAATCATCAATGATGATTTTACGTGCGGCATCATAATTTTCTGTGCGCATCAGCGCCAGCCCCAGGCCATATTTAGCGGCGTTTTCCAGCGCATAGTCCCTGGCGTTCAGTGCGGCAGTATAGTGCTCTACCGCATAGTCAGCATCAAACGAATAGCGCGCCTTTACCCGGGCCCTGGCCAGATAGAACGCTTCGCTAGGAGGCAGACGGCGTGCCGGATAATCAGCCGCACGGGTGCGGGCATCGGCGATCCGCGTTTCAGTCAGCGGGTGGGTCAGCAAACGGGCTGGCGGGCGAGAAACCATCCGGTACTGTTCTGCCAGCGTAGAGAAAAAGGTGGCGGCGGCAGTAGGATCAAAGCCAGCCCGGGCCAGCATGGCAATGCCGATGCGGTCGGCTTCCTGCTCATTGGAGCGGGTATAATCAATCTGCATTTGGGCAGAGGCAGCCTGACCAGCCTGCACCGCGGCCATGCCTGCCTGTGGGTTGGCGATAGCAATCAGTAAACCCCCTATCAGTGAGGCCAGCGCCAGTGGCGATGAACGTTGTTGCGCCTGCATCCGGCGAGCAATATGGCGCTGGGTCACGTGCGAGATTTCGTGAGCCAGCACCGAGGCCAGTTCGCTTTCATTTTTAGCGCGGCGCATCAGACCAGTGTGTACACCAATGTGACCACCAAAAAAGGCAAACGCATTAATATCGTCGTTGTTCACCCAAAAGAAACTAAACGGGAACTTGGCATTTTCAGCGTATGCAACCAGACGATTGCCCAGGTCGGTCAGATATTCATCCAGCACCGGATCGCCAATCAGCGGTGCCTGTCCGCGCATCTGACGCATTACCGCATCGCCAACCAGCATTTCCTTATCCAGGGAAATCGCATCAGAGGCAACTACGCCAATCTCGGGAAGTGCATTTTTATTGTTAAATGAACTGTCCTGGGCCACGACTGAAAATGACGCTGCCAGCAATATCAGCCCGGCATTAAGTCCTTTTTTTAGTCTGTTATACATCCAACTCGCTTACTTTATCTGTACTGCAGTTTGTCCTTAGAGTAAGGGGGCAGCAAAAGAGTTTCCACTCTTATCGAAGAATTTCTGCGTTGTACCGCAGCATCACCGGCATTGTGCGCTAAATTCAGACAATTATTGGTCCTCCGAGTTGCCCCGCCTCAGGCTTTTACCCTATGATGCGGATCCTTTTTCCATTTCCCGAGGAACACGCACCATGCTCAGCGTTTTTGGTCGCTGGTACAGACGCAAGTTTTCAGATCCGGATGCAGCTATGCTGCTCATACTCATCCTGATATCCGCAACAGTACTGCTGGTATGGGGATCACTGATTATGCCCGTGCTGGTTGCGGCAATCATCGCCTATTTGCTTGACTGGCCGGTCACCAAACTGGTGCGTGCCGGCATGGGCAGAAATATTGCGTGTTCGCTGGTGATGACAGGGTTTATTGCGCTGGTTGTGGTTACGCTGGTTGTGCTGGTGCCTGTAGTATCGAAACAGAGTGTCAATCTGATTCAGGAAACACCGCTGATTTGGCAAAAGGCCCAGGACTGGATCCTGACGTTGCCTGACAAATACCCTAATTATGTGCAGGTTTATCAGATCCATCAGATGATGGAGGGGCTGAATGACCGTCTTGTAGATGTAGGCCAGACACTGATTTCTGCGTCATTCAGTAATATTGCTAATTTCGCAGCGCTGTTGGTTTACATGATACTGGTGCCGCTGATGGTGTTCTTCATGCTGAAGGATAAACCGTTTTTTCTGGACAGTATTTCCCGCATTCTGCCTAAGGAGCGTCGCCTGATATCCCAGGTTGGGCAGGAAATGAACGCACAAATTGCCAATTACATTCGTGGTAAAGTGATTGAGATCATCATTGTCGGCGGGGTGTCATGCCTGACATTTGCGCTGATGGATTTACGTTACGCCGTATTGCTCGGTGTGCTGGTCGGCTTATCGGTGCTCATTCCGTATATTGGCGCGGCGGTTGTCACCATTCCGGTTGCTGTCGTGGCGATGTTTCAGTGGGGTATGACGCCTCAGTTTGGTTACCTGATGCTGGCCTATGGCATCATCCAGGCGCTGGACGGGAATTTACTGGTGCCACTCTTGTTTTCTGAGGCGGTCAGCCTGCATCCGTTATATATCATCATTGCGGTACTGGTATTTGGCGGGCTCTGGGGCTTCTGGGGCGTATTTTTCGCTATACCACTGGCGACACTGGTGAAAGCGGTGATAACTGCATGGTCGGGGTCACCGGAGTCTGATGGCGAGCCGGCTCAGGCTGCCTGAGTTAACACAAAAAAAAGCCCGGACATCCGGGCTTTTTCGTCAGTAACTGGCGGCGGGACGTTACCTGTTGCCGTTGAGGTAATCCAGCACCACAGTATGGTGTTCTTTGGTTTTAAATTTATCAAACACGTGCTCAACCGTACCGTTTTCGTCAATCAGGAAGCTGATACGGTGGATACCATCGTATTCTTTACCCATGAACTTCTTTGGTCCCCATACGCCGAACGCGTCAGCGACGCTGTGGTCTTCGTCAGACAGCAGGGTGAAATTCAGTGATTCCTTTTCAATAAACTTGGGCAGGCGTTTCACCGGATCAGGGCTCACCCCCAGTACCACAACGTTCAGTGCGTCAAGCTCAGCCTTGACGTCACGGAGGTTCTGCGCCTGGGTTGTACAGCCTGGCGTCATTGCCTTAGGGTAAAAGTACACCAGCACTTTCTTACCCGAAAAATCATTGAGAGAAACAGTGTCACCTTGTTGGTCTGGCAGTGAAAACTGCGGCGCCGCATCACCAGCTTGTAGTGTCTTCATTGGTTTCCTTCTTATACTTGTCGGTTACTTTACCGGTCAGGTTTAACGAATCGAACAATGCCATCAGCGATGCCTCAATATCGTCGAAGTCCTCAGAAGAGGGGATATTGACGACAAACTTACATCGCATCATGCCTTCACCTGTTTCTTTGTCTGAGTAAGTGCGCTGACGAAATGCACTGATCGACGCGTTACGCTTGGCAAAGAAGCCGGTAACCGCTTTGATCTGACCAGCCGTATCACGGCCGCTGAACTCGACATCAAACAGGTGTTCAAGGTTCTGTTTAGCGTGGTGGCTGGTACGCTTCATCATCGACAACAGATCAAGGCGCTGGCACAAAGGCGGAATCAGGCACTCGGCGCGCGTAATGGCCTGATGAGATCCTTCGAGGATCATGGTCAGCGAAAACTCGCGCCCGTATATGGCCTGACGCGAATCAAGAATGTTGCACTGTGCTTCAGACACAGTCGAGGCGATCTCACTCAGTATTCCGCTTCTGTCTGTGCCAAGAATGGTAACAATTAACTGCTGTTGGCTCATGCTTACTGATGTCAAAAATTGAAAGACGCGCAGTCTACCACAGGCAGATTTTTCTGTCCTCAGCGCAGCAGATTGTTCATATAAGAAACTTATACAGATTATTGTGTTTTATCGGGTCGAATCGCTTGTGTTTGTTGACCGAGATAATTACCATTGTGCGCTCATAAATTGCGGAGAGCTTATGTTTAAAGGCAGTTACGTAGCACTGGTCACCCCCATGCTTGAAAATGGTGACGTTGACTATCCGGCGCTGGAAAAGCTGGTTCAGTTCCACATTGAAAATGGTACACACGGTATTGTGTCGGTGGGAACAACCGGTGAGTCAGCAACGCTGCCTTTTGACGAGCACATTGCAGTGGTGCGTGAGACAGTCGCCATGGCTGCCGGAGCCATTCCGGTGCTGGCTGGCAGTGGTGCAAACGCAACTGCTGAAGCAATTTTCCTGACCGAGCAACTGGGCAAAGTGGGTGTCGACGGTTTTCTGAGTGTGGTGCCGTATTACAATAAACCGCAACAGGCCGGCATGGTGGCACACTTTAACGCGATTGCTGATGCGTCCGAGCTCCCCGTGATGTTGTATAACGTGCCGGGGCGAACGGTTGCAGATATGCTGCCTGAGACCGTCGCTGAACTGGCATCGCACCCCATGATAGTCGGTCTTAAGGATGCAACAGGCGATATTCGTCGTCTGAAGGAAACCCAGGCACTGGTGCCCGAAGATTTCGTCATGCTCAGCGGCGATGATGCGACAAGCTGTGAGTTTCTCTGCGAAGGCGGTCACGGCGTAATATCGGTAACGGCCAACATCGTGCCCAAAGCAATGTCGCAGATGTGTGAAGCTGGTCTCAAAGGCGACAGTGCGTTATGTCGGGAAATTGATGCCGGTATTGCTGAGTTGCACACCACACTGTTTATTGAACCTAATCCGGTGATGCCAAAATGGGCGCTGTACCGAATGGGCTTAATTACTACCCCTCAGTTGCGGTTACCGATGGTCATGCCGGAACTTACTAGTCAAAATCAACTCGAAGAACTACTAAAAAAATACGCACTGATTGCTGGTTAAAAAGGAAACTAAATGAAATTATCGCTGGCTTTGGTAAGCGGACTGGGTGTTCTGGCGCTTACAGCATGTTCTAGCCAACTGGACCGGAAGACGGCTTCTGGTAACTATGATTACCTTGAGAACAAGGAACGTACGTCACTGCAAGTGCCGTCCGACCTCGATGCCCCCGCATTTTCAAATGAGTATGCATTACCGCCGCTGGGTGAAGGGGCCGACCCTTCACTGGTTGGGCGTAATCTTATTGTTGAATCCCCGTCTCTGGTGCTGCCGATGGTATCAGGCTCACACGTTGAAGAGGGAAGCCGCTCTGCCAAGGTCATGTTTGATCAGGTTGATGACAGTCAGCCGCTTGATCAGGCTATCTGGAACTCATTACTGAGCTACCTGGACCAGCAGGAAATCGGTGTTGACAGCTTCGACCCGAAAACCGGGACACTGGTCACGGACTGGATGATAATTACCAAACAGGAAGAAAGTGATAGCTGGTACAGTTGGGAGACCACCGAGAGCCAGATAGGCCGGCGCTTCGAGTTTTCTCTGGAAGTGAAACCGCATGGCCGCTCTGCCACGCTGTCAGTTGAGCTAAAAGATTATCTCGCGACGGTGGGTGACAATATCGACGACTCGCTCAATGCGCTGATAGAACGTCGTGAAGAAGTCGACATTCTTAACCAGGTTATTAATCATTACGAATACCAGATTCAACTGGATAACTCGCGTCGTATTGCACGTATTCGTCAGGGGCTTGAGACTGAGATGGGCTTCAATGCCGACGGTGAGCCGGCTTACGTTGTATCTGCTCAGTATGATGTCACCTGGCCTCGTCTGCTGCTGGTGCTGAGAAAACTCGGCTTTGACGTGAAAGATCTCGATAAGTCTACCGGCTTACTGTTTGTGTCATACACTGGCAAGGACGAAGGTTGGTGGGGCAACCTGTTCAGCAGCGAAGAATTGTTACTGGATGAAGGTGATTATCGTCTGAAGGTCGCCAAAAACGGCCCGGAAAAAACCACTATTACGTTCATGGATAATGAGAGCGTCCCTTTTGAGGCAAATCAGGTGTCTGACTTATTCGCAGTGTTTGCGGACGTCATGGCAGAAGACAACCTGGATATTTAACTGGAAAGAGAATGGAAAAACGTGACGAGCTTTACCGTGGTAAAGCAAAAACCGTGTACAAAACTGACGATGCAGACAAGCTAATCCTGCACTTCAGAAATGATACCTCTGCGTTTGATGGTGAGAAAATCGAACAACTGGACAGAAAGGGTGAAGTGAACAACAAGTTCAATCACTTCATTATGACCAAACTGGAAGAGGCCGGTATTGCAACGCAGCTTGAGTCGCTGGTGTCTGATACGGAATCACTGGTTAAAAAGCTCGATATGATCCCGGTTGAGTGTGTGGTACGCAACGTGGCAGCAGGCTCACTCGTGCGTCGTCTTGGCGTTGAAGAAGGAAAGCTGCTGGATCCGCCGGTGTTTGAATTTTTCCTTAAAAACGACGCATTGCATGACCCCATGGTCAATGATTACCACATCGTCTCGTTCGGCTGGGCAACAGAAGAACAAATTGCGACCATGAAAGCGTTAACGTTTAAGGTCAACGATGTACTGAAAAGTCTGTTCGACAACGCCGGTATGATGCTGGTTGACTACAAACTGGAGTTTGGTGTCGATAACGCTGGGAATATTGTTCTGGGTGACGAGTTCACGCCCGATGGTTGTCGTCTGTGGGATAAAGAAACCCGCAAAAAAATGGATAAAGACCGCTTCAGACAAGGACTCGGTTCAGTGGTAGAAACCTATATGGAAGTAGCAGAACGCCTGGGTGTTCAGCTATAGTCAAAAAGGGCCGAAAGGCCCTTTTTTGTTGTGACATTCATGGTATGACTATTTTCTCGCGCTCTACAGCACCAGCATGGCGGCTGTTCCTGTTTACCGCGTTAACCATGCTGGCCTTTGCAGCCAACTCATTACTATGCCGCTTTGCCCTGCGTGAGACCGCGATCACGCCTGCCGCGTTTACCTCGCTGCGGCTTGCCAGTGGCGCGGTGACTCTGCTAATCCTTGCGGGTCTTCTCCGACTACCCTTGTTTCGCTCAGGATCACTGGCTGGTGCAGCCTGTTTATTTGTGTATGCTGCCGGCTTTTCATTTGCTTATGTGTCGATGAGTGCCGGGATAGGGGCGTTGCTACTGTTTGGCTCGGTGCAGTTGATGATGATTGGTGCCGGTTTTGTTCGTGGCGAGCGTCTTTCCCTGGCACAGATAAGCGGCGTGATGCTGGCGATTGCCGGACTGGTTCTGTTGCTCATGCCGGGTTTGACAACGCCGCCTCTGACCGCTGCTTTGCTCATGGTTATCGCCGGTGTTGCCTGGGGAGGCTATTCTTTGCTGGGCGCGAGGGGCGGGGGACTCGCGTCTACGGCGGACAATTTTATCTATACGCTGCCACTGACCGTAGCGCTGTTGCTGTTATCTGGTGGCGACATGGGGGCTTTGCCTGCCGATGGCGTGTTGTTTGCCGTGCTATCCGGTTCACTGGCGTCAGGACTGGGTTACGCGCTGTGGTATTTTGTGCTGCCCGCGTACACATCGACCCAGGCGGCCTCATTACAGCTTAATGTGCCGGTTATTACCGTGTTTGCTGGCGCAGTACTGTTGTCTGAGACGCTCACAGTGCAGGTCATACTGGCATCGGCGGCAATTGTGGGCGGCATTGCGCTGGTGATCCGCTATCGCTAACGATTGATCACTATCTTTAGCGGGGTGAGCGGCACGCAACAACAGGGCAGTATTTCGTCATCGTCGATAAAGGCGAGGGGATCAGTGGTATAGTCGACATCACCTTCAAGGATTTTGGTGCGACAGGCACCACAAAAGCCTTCACGACAATGATAATGAATATCAAGCCCGGCTGCTTCCAGTGAGGTTAGCAGTGATTTTTCGCCTGATGCCTGAAGGCTTCCCACGTCGACAACGTCAATGTGGAAAGCCTTATCGGATGGGGGCATTCTGAAGAATTACAGTTCAAAGTCTGCGAAATCGTCCTCACTGACGGCAGAGTCAATCTGACCAACCAGATAAGAACTGATTTCTGATTCCTGAGGTGCAACCTGTACGTTGTCTGAGCTCAGGTAGTTGTTCATCCACGGCAGTGGGTTACTGGTCACCTCAAAGGGTGGCTCAAAGCCAATGGCACGCATACGTTCGTTGGCAATGTATTCAACGTACTGACAAAGAATATCTTTGTTAAGTCCAAGCATGGAGCCATTTTCAAACAGGTAATCGGCCCATTGCTTTTCCTGCTCGACCGCATTCATGAAGATAGCGCGGGCTTCGTCCTTACACTCTTCGGCTATTTTCGCCATTTCCGGATCGTCTTTGCCTTTCGCCCACAGGTTCAGAATATGCTGGGTTGACGACAGGTGAAGACTTTCGTCGCGAGCAATCAGTCGAATGATTTTAGAGTTACCTTCCATCAGTTTGCGTTCAGCAAACGCAAAGGTGCAGGCAAACGACACATAAAAGCGGATAGCTTCGAGTGCGTTAACCGAGTTCATGCACAGATACAGCTTTTTCTTTAGCTCATACTGGCTGATGACATGAGTTTCGCCGTTAACGGTATGCTCACCTTCGCCGAGCGTCTGCCACAGTTGTGTCGCAAAAATAAGGCCATCGTAATAGCGTGAGATGTCTGCAGCACGACGTTTTATCTGTTCGTTAACCACAATGTCTTCGAAAATGTCACTGGGATCAGCAAACAGGTTGCGAAGAATGTGGGTGTAGGAACGCGAATGAATCGTTTCAAAAAACGACCAGGTTTCTACCCAGGTTTCCAGTTCCGGCAGTGAGATAATCGGCAAAAACGCGATGTTCGGGCTACGGCCCTGCACTGAATCAAGCAGTGTCTGGTACTTCAGGTTAGAAATAAAAATGTGCTTTTCAGATTCGGTCAGCTTGAGGAAATCGACACGGTCACGTGTCACATCTACTTCCTCTGGTCGCCAGAAAAAGCTTATCTGCTTCTCAATCAGTTTTTCAAAAATGATGTGTTTTTGCTGATCGTACCGGGCCACGTTCACCGGGTTACCGAAGAACATGGGTTCAGAGAGCGGATCGGTCGTATTCTGATTAAACGTCGTGTATTTCATAGTCCCAAAGTAACCTTACTCGTTAACGCATTTCTTATGATTGTTCTTGCTGCCGGAGCGGGCGAGGGCACGCTATATTTTGCATGCCCCGCCTGCACAATCGTCATCTTCAGTCATGACGACTTCCTGTGCCTGTGGTTTTTGTTGTTGTGCCTTGGCATCGGTAACCGATGAGTCCGATGCGCCGTCGCGGGTGTTGTGATAATACAGCGTCTTCACACCCAGTTTATAAGCAGTCAGCAAATCTTTTAGCAGAAGCTTCATTGGCACCTTGCCGCCATCATAACGACCTGGGTCATAGTTGGTATTGGCAGAGATGGTCTGGTCAACAAATTTCTGCATGATACCCACCAACTGCAGGTAGCCATCATTAGACGGAATGTCCCATAGCAGTTCGTACTTGTCTTTTAAGTTTTCGTAATCCGGCACAACCTGTTTCAGCACGCCGTCTTTGCTCGATTTCACACTGATATGACCGCGTGGAGGTTCAATCCCGTTGGTGGCATTCGAAATCTGTGATGATGTCTCTGACGGCATCAGTGCAGACAATGTGGAATTACGAAGCCCATAGGTTTTGATTTCTTCACGCAGCGCATCCCAGTCGTAGTGGAGCGGCTCCTGGCAGACACTGTCGAGATCTTTCTTATAGGTATCGATAGGCAACAGACCCTGTGCGTAAGTCGTTTCGTTGAACTTCGGACAGGCGCCTTTCTCTTTTGCCAGATTGTTTGACGCTTTCAGCAGATAATACTGCATGGCTTCAAACGTGCGGTGAACCAGACCATTTGCACTGTGATCTGAGTATTTCACACCGTGCTTCGCCAGGTAATAGGCAAAGTTGATAACACCGACGCCTAACGTGCGACGCCCCATCGTGGCATTGTAGGCAGCAGGTACCGGGTAATCCTGGTAGTCAAGCAGACTGTCAAGCGCACGCACCGCCAAATCTGACAACTCTTCAAATTCATCCAGTGATTCAATGGCGCCCAGGTTAAATGCTGACAGCGTACACAGTGCAATCTCACCGTTTTCGTCATTAACATGCTCAAGAGGCTTAGTCGGTAACGCAATTTCCAGACACAGGTTAGATTGACGAACCGGAGCCACTTCAGGGTTGAACGGACTGTGCGTATTACAGTGGTCAACGTTTTGCAGGTAGATACGCCCGGTGCTGGCACGTTCCTGCATGAACAGACTGAACAGCTCCATCGCTTTGATTTGCTTCTTGCGAATGCTGTCGTCGTTTTCGTATTTGACATACAGCTCTTCGAAACGATCCTGATCAGCAAAAAATGCGTCGTACAGACCAGGCACGTCTGACGGGCTGAACAGCGTAATATGCTGGTCTTTCATCATGCGCTGGTACATCAGCTTGTTAAACTGAACACCGTAATCAAGATGACGAACACGGTTCTCTTCTACACCGCGGTTATTCTTCAATACCAGCAGCGATTCAACTTCCATGTGCCAAAGCGGGTAGAACAGGGTCGCTGCGCCACCGCGAACGCCACCCTGCGAGCAACTTTTCACAGCAGTCTGGAAATATTTGTAAAACGGAATACAGCCGGTGTGGAATGCTTCACCGCCGCGAATCGGGCTGCCAAGCGCACGAATACGACCCGCGTTTACACCAATCCCGGCACGCTGGCTTACGTATTTAACTATTGCACTGGCGGTCGCGTTAATCGAATCCAGACTGTCACCGGTTTCAATCAGAACACAGGAGCTGAACTGGCGTGTCGGAGTACGCACACCAGACATAATCGGTGTCGGCAGAGATAACTTGAATGTCGATGCCGCATCGTAGAAACGGCGAACATAATTAAGACGGGTGTCTTTCGGGTAGTTAGCAAACAGACACGCCGCCACCAGTATATACAGGAACTGCGCACTCTCGTAGATGTCTCCGGTTACACGGTTCTGAACCAGATATTTTCCTTCAAGCTGCTTGACTGCGGCGTAGCTGAAATTCATGTCGCGCCAATGGTCGATATAGCTGTCCATTTCAGCGAATTCTTCTGGTGTGTAGTCTTCCAGCAAGTGGTGGTCATATTTGCCCATGTCGACCATGCGGCTGACGTGGTCGTAGAGTTTTGGCGGCTCGAACTCACCATACGCTTTCTTACGCAGGTGAAAGATTGCCAGACGAGCGGCCAGGTACTGATAGTCAGGGGCATCCGTAGAAATCAGGTCTGCCGCTGATTTGATCAGAGTTTCGTGAATTTCGCTGGTTTTGATGCCGTCGTAGAACTGGATTTGAGCTTTGATCTCTACCTGTGATACCGAGACATTTTTCAGGCCTTTCGCTGCCCAGGTAATCACCTTATGAATTTTTTCTAAGTCGATGGCTTCGCGTTCGCCATTTCTTTTTGTGACGTATAAGTTATCGTTCATTGTACTGGCCATTTTATTGTTAGCGCGTGAACCAAAACGTGTTGTCGGAGACTGGCTTACCACCTCGCTGCACCACGAATCGTTTCATTGTTATTTATAAGGATCTGTTTTTATTGCGCCGGATCCTTGCGATCCCGGTTCGCTCTCCCGACAGAAAGGGATGCGACGACTTTCTGGCATCCGTCTTCTGGTACCGCTCGAGATAACCACAAGATAGTGAGGTTTAAGGATTTATGCAACCCAATATCTGGTGGTTATTCGACCACTTAAACACAATTAAAATTAACGTTAGTGGTAACTCACCTAACAGTGGCGGTTGAACCTTCACTATCGGGATTGCAAGACATTTTTAAAAAATGATCCCGCTATAAAATAATTTATTCCAAAAAACGGTTTCTTATGAAGTCACGATATATAGTGGGCGATAAATCATTTAACCACTATATATCGTGTCTGTGAATTACAGCGGGGCGACGGTGTGAAGCAGATAGTTCACATCGACATTACGATCTGACAGATAATAATGCTGACTGATCGGATCCAAATGCAAACCGGTAATGTCCTGCGCAATGAGTCCGGCGTGGTCGGTCATTGCCATCAGTTCTGATGGCTTAAGAAACCGGCTGTGCTGATGAGTGCCTTTGGGTACCAGATTCAGCAGGTATTCCGCGCCGACAATCGCCATCAGGTAAGACTTGATGTTGCGATTCAGCGTAGAGAAAAAAACATGGCCACCGGGTTTAACCAGTCTCGCGCAGGCGGCTACGACGGACGCCGGTTCAGGCACATGCTCGAGCATTTCTAGACAGGTCACAACATCAAACTGACCAGCATGACGGTCAGCATAAGCTTCAGCTGTCGACTGTTCATAGTGCGCCTGAATACCTGATTCAAGACCATGCAGGCGGGCGACTTCAAGCGACGCGTCGGCCATATCAATACCCGTTGCGTCAGCACCGGCAGCGGCCATTGCCTCCGTAAGAATCCCGCCTCCACAGCCAACATCCAGCACCGTTTTTCCTTTGAGGTAACCACAGTGCTGTTCGATGAATTCAAGACGAAGCGGATTGATGTCGTGCAGAGGTTTGAATTCTCCCTGCGGATCCCACCAGCGTGAAGCCAGTTCAGAAAACTTGGTAATTTCCTGGTGATCAACATTGCTCATAATCAGGTTCCAGTGCCCTACATATACTTATGTGCGGTGTGATGACCCACATGCACATATAAATAAAGAGGGCATAACATAGCGCAAAACGCGCCGGAATGTGACGAAAATTCTTGCCACTGGTAGCGACTGCGCGAAAAATAATCACTTACCTGCCGGGATGAAAATCGACCTGATTAAGCGCTACATCTTTTAGTGACACGGTGGTACACTCGGGGTTTATTTATGACCCTCATAATAACAATTCGTCTGCGTTTTTGTTCATGCCAGCCTGGCACGTGCAACGATGACAAACGACAAACCGAGAACAAGGGATTACGCAGTTTATGACTGATAACGCTAAAGAAATTCTCCCCGTAAACATTGAGGAAGAACTCAAGAATTCTTACCTCGATTACGCGATGAGCGTTATTGTCGGGCGAGCTCTGCCTGATGTGAGAGATGGCCTCAAACCCGTTCATCGACGGGTTCTGTTCGCCATGAATGAATTGAAGAATGATTTCAATAAGCCATACAAGAAATCTGCTCGTGTGGTGGGTGACGTCATTGGTAAATATCACCCGCATGGTGACTCTGCTGTCTACGATACTATTGTTCGTATGGCACAGCCGTTTTCCCTGCGTTATATGCTGGTTGACGGTCAGGGTAACTTCGGTTCTGTGGACGGTGACTCGGCGGCGGCGATGCGTTACACCGAAATTCGTATGGCCAAGATCGCTCACGAGTTGCTTGCCGATCTGGACAAAGAGACGGTCAATTTTGTGCCTAACTACGATGGCACTGAGCAAATCCCAGAAGTTCTGCCAACCAAAGTACCTAACCTGCTGGTTAATGGCTCCTCGGGTATCGCCGTGGGTATGGCTACCAATATCCCGCCGCACAACCTGACGGAAGTGATTAACGGCTGTATCGCGCTGATTGAAAATTCCGATGTGACCATCGAAGAACTGATGGAATACATCCCGGGACCGGACTTCCCGACGGCAGCGATGATCAGCGGTCGCAAAGGCATTGAGGATGCCTATCGTACTGGCCGCGGAAAAATTTATCTGCGTGCGCGCGCTGAAATCGAAACTGAAGAGAATGGCAAAGAAACCATTGTCATTAATGAAATCCCGTACCAGGTCAACAAAGCACGACTGATTGAAAAAATCGCCGAGCTGGTAAAAGAAAAGAAAGTCGAAGGCATTTCTGCGCTGCGTGACGAGTCTGACAAAGACGGTATGCGCATTGTTATCGAAGTGAAGCGTAACGAGTCGGCTGAAGTGCTGCTGAACCACCTGTACGCGAATACGCAGTTACAGACAGTGTTCGGCATCAACATGGTGGCACTGGATAACGGCCAGCCGAAAGTTTTCAATCTGAAGGAAGTGCTTGAGTCATTCATTCTGCACCGCCGTGAGGTGGTTACCCGCAGAACCGTATTCGAGCTGCGCAAAGCCCGTGACCGTGCCCATGTATTGGAAGGTCTGGCTATTGCGCTGACCAATATTGATCCGGTTATTGAACTGATCAAAGCGTCACAAAGCCCGGCTGATGCGAAAAAAGCCCTGACATCTCAGGGGTGGGCTCTGGGTGATGTTGCGCAAATGCTTGAGCGAGCTGGTGATGACGCGGCGCGTCCTGACTGGCTGACGCCCGAGTTTGGTATCCGCGATGGTAAATATTACCTGACGGAGCAGCAGGCCCAGGCCATTTTGGATCTGCGTCTGCACAAACTGACAGGCCTCGAGCATGAAAAGATCCTTGATGAATATAAAGCGCTGCTGGAGCAAATTGCAGAACTGCTGCACATTCTGAACAGCCCGGAGCGCCTGATGGAAGTGATCCGCGAAGAACTTGAAGCGATTCGTGAAGAGTTCGGTGATGCGCGTCGCACTGAAATCACGGCCGCCAGCCACGATATCGACATTGAAGATCTGATTGAACAGGAAGACGTGGTTGTTACCCTGTCGCGTGAGGGCTACGTTAAATACCAGAAACTCAATGATTACGAAGCGCAGCGTCGCGGTGGTAAAGGAAAGTCAGCTACGAAGATGAAGGACGAAGACTTCATTGAGCGTCTGCTGGTTGCCAATACCCATGACCACATTCTGTGCTTCTCAACACGTGGAAGGCTGTACTGGCTGAAAGTTTATCAATTACCGCTGGCGAGCCGGAATGCCCGTGGGCGGCCGATTGTAAATATTCTGCCGCTTGAAGAAGGTGAGCGTATCACCGCAATACTGCCTATCAAAGAATTTGAAGAAGGTAAGTTTGTCCTGATGGCGACGGCAAACGGTGTGGTTAAGAAAACTGACCTTAGCCTGTATTCGCGTCCTCGTTCGAGCGGGATCATTGCGGTTAATCTGAACGACGGCGATGAGCTGATTGGTGTTGCGATCACCCACGGCGATGATGACATCATGCTGTTCTCTGACGCCGGTAAAGTGGTGCGCTTTAACGAGAAACTGCGCGACTCTGAAACCGGTGAAGTCAAGCGTGATCCGGAAACCGGCGAAGAACTGCTGGCATTACGCCCAATGGGCCGCACCGCTACCGGTGTGCGTGGTATTCGCCTGCAGGATGGTCAGAAAGTCGTATCGCTGATTGTACCGCATGGTGACGGCGCTATCCTGACTGCTACTGAAAATGGCTACGGAAAACGTACGCCGCTGGCTGATTATCCGGCTAAGAGCCGTGCGACGCAGGGTGTGGTCTCCATCAAAGTCTCGGAGCGTAACGGTAAGGTTGTTGGCGCAGTGCAGGTAGATGAGAACGACGAGATCATGCTTATCAGCAACCAGGGTACATTGGTCCGTACGCGCGTCACCGAAGTGTCGACGGTAGGCCGAAACACCCAGGGTGTTCGCCTCATTCGTACCGCCGAAGGCGAATTTGTGGTTGGCCTTCAGCGTATTGAGGAAGTCGAAGATGACGGTGTGATTCCTGACGATGAGCTGGAACATACTGGAGAAACAGAACAAAACGCCGCGCCAGACGGCGATGTGACAACGACAGAAGAGTAAGGCACGGCGCGCTGCCTGTGGGCCGCGCGCCTGTCAATTCGTTGATTAACAAGCGGCATTCGCCGCTTGTTGTGTTTACAGGTGAAAGAATCTGCGATGAGTGAGGTTTATAATTTTTGTGCCGGTCCGGCGATGCTTCCAAAAGAAGTCATGCAGCAGGCTCAGGCTGAATTTACCAACTGGCGTAACACGGGCTGTTCAGTAATGGAAGTCAGCCATCGGGGGGCTGACTTTGTAGAAATTGCCGCTCAGGCAGAACAGGATCTGCGAGACCTGCTGGCGATTCCTAAAAATTATCACGTATTGTTCACGCACGGTGGCGGGCGCGGGCAGTTTGCCGCTGTGCCGCTTAACCTTTCGTCAGCTGAGGATGTCAGTTACCACCTGGTGTCAGGCTCCTGGTCGAAGGGGGCCGTTGATGAGGCGGCGAAATATAACAAGCCTGAAGTCATTGGTGAGCCGGTTAAAAAAGACGGGTTATGGTTTATGGAAAGGCCAGACCCGGCGTCGATCGATCCGTCCGCTGCGTATTGTCATTTCTGTCCGAATGAAACGGTTGACGGCATCGCGTTTGACTGGCTTCCGGAAACCGGTGCAGTGCCGCTTGTCGCCGATATGTCTTCGACGATTTTGTCACAGCCACTGGATGTCTCACGTTACGGTGTGATTTATGCCGGTGCGCAGAAAAACATCGGGCCTTCAGGGTTGTCTGTGGTGATCGTGCGTGACGACCTTATTGGCAGGGCTCGTCGCGAGACCCCCTCCATTTTTGATTACAAGCTGCTGGCGGAGTCAGACTCCATGTATAACACGCCGCCAACCTATTCGTGGTACCTGGCAGGCCTGGTGTTTCAGTGGCTCAAAGCACAGGGTGGCGTGTCAGCCATTGCCAAACGCAATCAGGAAAAAGCAGCGTTACTGTATGCCGAAATTGATCGGTCATCGTTTTACCGTAACCAGGTACATCCGGAAAACCGTTCAAAAATGAATGTGCCGTTCCAGCTTGCCGACGATGCGCTGGATAAGCAGTTTCTTGCTGATGCTCAGTCAAACGGGCTGCTCGCGCTGAAAGGGCACCGCAGTGTCGGTGGTATGCGTGCGAGTATCTATAACGCGATGCCGGTAGAGGGAGTTGTCGCCCTGGTAGAGTTTATGCGTGAGTTTGAAAGGAGATATGGTTAATGGATGCGCAGCTTACACTTGGACCCGTCGCTCGCATTAACGGAACCGTGAATGTTCCTGGCTCCAAAAGCCTGTCAAACCGAGCGTTACTTCTGGCTGCGCTTGCTGAGGGACAGACAACGCTGACCAACCTGCTCGACAGCGATGATATCAGACACATGCTCAATGCGCTCTCTGCACTGGGGGTGTCCTGTACCCTCAGTGACGACAATACCACCTGTGTGGTTGAGGGGCTGGGTCATCGTTTTCACAGTGACAAGGCACTGGAACTGTTTCTGGGCAATGCAGGAACCGCGATGCGACCTTTATGCGCAGCACTGGCTCTCAGCGACGTTAACGTCACCCTGACCGGTGAGCCCAGAATGGAAGAGCGCCCGATTGGCGATCTGGTTGAAGCGCTGGAAGAGGCGGGGGCTGACATTCACTATCTGAAGAACGCTGGCTATCCGCCGGTAGCGATAAAAGGAAAGCGCCTGGCAGGGGCTGACATGGAGGTCGATGGCAGTGTGTCCAGCCAGTTCCTCACCGCGTTGCTGATGGCCGCACCGCTGTTTGATGGCGATGTCATCATCAGAATTAAAGGTGACCTGGTGTCCAGGCCCTACATTGATATTACGCTGGATACCATGGCACGTTTTGGCGTGACCGTTGATAATCAGGATTACCAGCGGTTTACTGTCAGCGGCGGACAACAGTATAAGACGCCCGGTACATTTCTGGTTGAGGGAGACGCCTCGTCGGCTTCTTATTTTCTCGCAGCTGCAGCCATTAAAGGCGGGACGGTGAAGGTGACCGGGGTTGGACGTAACAGCGTTCAGGGCGATATCCGTTTTGCTGACGTACTCGACGCGATGGGCGCCACGGTGGTGTGGCACGATGACGGTATCGAAGTGACCGGCGCACCGCTGACCGGCGTGGATATGGACATGAACCATATACCCGACGCTGCGATGACGATTGCAACGACAGCGCTGTTTGCCAAAGGACCGACGTCAATTCGCAATATTTATAACTGGCGTGTTAAAGAAACAGACCGTTTGCATGCAATGGCGACGGAACTTAAAAAAGTGGGTGCCAGAGTAGAAGAGGGAAGGGATTACATTACTGTGTGGCCGTTGGCTAAGCCAAATCATGTTCCTATTGATACGTACAATGATCATCGTATTGCCATGTGTTTTTCACTGCTCTGCCTGAGCGGTTGCCCGGTCACCATCAACGATCCGGGCTGCACTGCCAAAACCTTTCCGGATTACTTCACCCGTTTCGCAACCCTGTGTCACGCGGAATAGTGCTTGCGCGCGTTATTGGCAATGATAACTGCATGCCTGAATGGCATGCAGCGTTGCTAAAACAGCACGAACGCGTATAATTGCGCGCGATTTTTAGCAGATACGATAACCGGAGCAGGTATGCATCCAACACCCGTAGTCACGGTTGACGGCCCAAGCGGTGCTGGTAAAGGAACCTTGAGTTGTTTACTGGCCAAGCGCCTCAACTGGCATTTTCTTGACAGCGGCGCGATATACAGAGTACTGGCCGTTGCAACACTTCATCATGATTTACCCTGTGATGACGAAGAAGCCATTGTGCCACTGGCAACCGGGCTTGATGTAAACTTTGAAACCGTCAGTGACGGCACCCGCATTATCCTTGAAGGTGAAGATGTTACCGATGATATCCGAACTGAAGAAGTCGGTAGCGTAGCGTCAAAAGTAGCGGCGTTGCCTCGTGTAAGAGAAGCGCTATTGCGCAGACAACGGGCCTTTCAGCAGGCCCCCGGGCTGGTTGCAGACGGTCGTGACATGGGCACGGTTGTGTTTCCGGACGCTGCGGTAAAAATTTTCCTGACAGCCAGTGCAGAGGCCAGAGCTGAACGCCGATACGGCCAGTTGAAAGCCAAGGGCATGGATGTTAATATTGCGCGCCTTTTAACCGATATCAAGGCACGTGATGAACGTGATTCGCAGCGGGCAGTAGCGCCGCTGGTACCGGCAAAAGACGCAATTATTATTGATTCAACGGATCTGGACATCGACCAGGTCTTTGAAAAAGCAATGGAAGTTATCACTTCCCGTCTTGATTAGACGAGAACCGATTTCGACCCGGAGCGCCATTGTGACAGGACGTTACGATGATTGTTAACAACCCCACGTTAGCCGGAATGTAATGTGGATTAATTAAACTGAATATTTAAACCTTATGACTGAAAATTTTGCACAACTTTTTGAAGAAAGCCTCCAGGAACTAGAAACTCGCCCTGGTTCAATTGTTAAAGGTACTGTTGTTTCTATCGACAAAGACATCGTTCTTGTTGACGCAGGCTTGAAATCAGAAAGTGCTATCCCAGCTGATCAATTCAAAAATGCAGACGGCGAACTGGAAATCGAAATTGGTGACCAGGTTGACGTAGCACTGGACGCAGTAGAAGACGGTTTCGGCGAAACCATCCTGTCCCGCGAAAAAGCGAAGCGCCACGAAGCGTGGGTTGAGCTTGAAAAAGCTTACGACGATAAAGCCACTATCAAAGGTATTATCAACGGTAAAGTTAAAGGCGGTTTCACTGTTGAAGTTAACAGTGTACGTGCGTTCCTGCCAGGCTCTCTGGTAGATGTTCGTCCGGTTCGTGATACCACGCACCTGGAAAACAAAGAGCTGGAATTCAAAGTTATCAAGCTTGACGCGAAGCGCAACAACGTTGTGGTTTCACGCCGTGCTGTTATCGAAGCAGAAAGCAGCGCTGAGCGCGAGTCACTGCTGGCTAACCTGGAAGAAGGACACGAAATCAAGGGTATCGTTAAGAACCTGACTGATTACGGTGCGTTCGTTGACCTGGGTGGCGTAGATGGCCTTCTGCACATCACTGACATGGCCTGGAAGCGCGTTAAGCACCCAAGCGAAATCGTCAACGTTGGTGATGAAATCAATGTTAAGGTTCTGAAGTTCGACAAAGACAAGCAGCGTGTTTCTCTGGGCATGAAGCAGATGGGTAACGATCCTTGGCAGGATATTTCTCAGCGCTACCCAGAAGGCACCAAGATCTCTGGTCAGGTCACTAACCTGACAGACTACGGTTGCTTCGTTGAGATCGAAGACGGTGTTGAAGGTCTGGTACACGTTTCTGAAATGGACTGGACTAACAAGAACATCCACCCATCTAAGGTTGTTAACCTGGGTGACACTGTTGAAGTGATGGTTCTTGAAATTGACGAAGAGCGTCGTCGTATTTCTCTGGGTCTGAAGCAGTGTATTGCTAACCCATGGGAAGAGTTCGCTAAGTCACACGAAAAAGGTGACAAAGTGACTGGTAAGATCAAGTCAATCACTGACTTTGGTATCTTCATCGGTCTGGACGGCGGCATCGACGGTCTGGTTCACCTGTCTGACATCAGCTGGAACAAAGCGGGTGAAGAAGCGGTTCGCGATTATAAGAAAGGCGACGAAATTTCTGCAGTGGTACTGCAGGTCGATCCTGAGCGCGAGCGTATCTCACTTGGCGTGAAGCAGATTGAAGAAGATCCTTTCAACAAGTATCTGACAGATAACAAGAAAGGTGCTATCGTTACTGGTACAGTTACTGCTGTTGACGCGAAAGGCGTTACAGTTAACCTGGCTGAAGAAGTTGACGGCTACATCCGTGTTGCTGACCTGTCACGTGACCGTGTAGAAGACGCTTCTGAAGTGGTTTCTGTTGGTGATAGCATCGAAGCGAAACTTATGGGCGTTGACCGTAAGAACCGCGCCGTTAACCTGTCTGTGAAAGCGAAAGATCAGGCTGACGAGAAAGAAGCTATCGACAAAGTGAACCAGCAGGATGACGCTGGCTTCGCTAACGCGATGGCAGAAGCATTCAAAGCCGCTAAAGGCGAGTAAATGAAGCCGGGTATGCCCCATGGCATACCCGATTCGCAGTAGCTGTTTTTCTTTTTTGACAATGAGGTTGATATGACCAAGTCGGAATTAATAGAACGGCTCGCGGATCAAGCCAGTCACATTCCTGCAAAGGAGCTTGAAGCCGCTATTAAAGAAATTCTCGAACAGATGGCCCAGACCCTGCAAAAGGGTGACAGGATAGAAATTCGGGGATTTGGCAGTTTCTCACTGCATTACCGTGCACCACGTGTCGGCAGAAATCCGAAGACAGGTGAAACGGTCGAGCTCGATGGCAAATATGTCCCTCACTTCAAGCCCGGTAAGGAGCTTCGTGAACGGGTTAACGCTTCAGTAAATCATTAAAACCGCGCGATTGCGCGGTTTTTTATTGTCTGTAGCAAAAACCAAAGCGGCGCGCATGTGTGTGGTCACTTGTCTACCTGTTTATTTATGCGAATTGTCGCTTTTTGCTTGATAACTAACAGTTTCTGTATTTTACAAAACCGATTATCTATTGACCACTCTGTCAGACCCGCCGTATTATTACTGCGAGTTGTAAATAAAGTGTTGTGTGGTCACAACCATGGCTGTTGTAGAAGAAAAACAAATAATAAAGCAATATCAGCCGCTGATAAGAGCCCTTGTTCCCTATGAACAGCAGAATCGCTTGTTAGAGGGAATCAATAAATTTTCGACGCGCTTGCCTAGTAATATTCGCCGCATCGTCAAAGATGAAGTCATTCGTCTGACGTCGCTGACGGATGCCCCCGCTGATAATTCGGCCTTTGCCCTGTTTCCGGTAATGAAGTTTAAACATTTCGGAGTACAGATGCGTCTTGATAAAGTTGGGGCGCAAATTCTTAAGGACGAGACTGCGCTGTATCAAAACCGCTATACAGTGGGTGTTTTCGAGTCGGTAATGAATTCCGAGTATTACCAGACTCAGGTTAAAAAAGAGCAGTTTCGAAAAATTGTTGATGCCTTTAACATTGAAAGTCAGTCTTTTTCTGATATCGATTTTGGTGACAACGTCGCAGTTTCGCCTAATTTCACCGTATCCAGCCTCGATTTTGAAAAGGGAAAAAGCAGCGCGATCAGTTCGCTTGGTTTCCGCAACATGACGGTCGAAAGCCGTCGTCCACCCACGGTGTCTAATGGTCAGACGCTGACGTTCACATTTCCGGAAATCAACGGTTTTACTCAGGAGCCAACCGACATTACCTATGTGCTTAACGCCGTTAAGTACAACAAGCACAGCGGGAAATATGAGTCACACTTTGTGCTGGCAGAGGACACTGATCCTAAACTGGCACACGCGATTGAAAATTATGTGACTTCCAGTATCTATCAGCAGCCATTACAGCGTGATCTTGAAGTAGAGCGGGCAATGCAGGATCTTGAGCGTGATCGGCTGCTCGAGAACAGTCCATGGCTGCCTGTGTACTTACGTCAGAATAAAAACATATTTTCAGCCGTAACGGCACTGGTCACCAAAGCAAATGCGCAATTTAATACGGTGAATGAGGTGCTCAACACGCTGTCGGCAGGCATGCAGTCTGGTCACCTGTACCAGGAACTGCAAACCTACCGCGAGGCCTTTGTGATCAGTGGCGTTGTAGAAACGCGCAAAGGGCCGGTTAACATTCTTACTACCCATCGCCAGCTGGTCGCTGAAGGGCAACTGGCAGCGTACATTTATCTGTTGAATAAAACGGCATCGTTATCCTGCCTGCACTGCAGGCTGGCCGAAGTGAGTAACGATGACAAAAATAAGGCCTACGCTATTCACGATATCTCGCCGAAAGTTTTGCCGGATGTGGATACCCTTTCTCATGTACTTTTTTGCCGTGAGGTAAGAAGCCAGCTCAGTAAACTGACGCTGGGGGAGAAGTCGGAGTTTAAGCCCATCCCAAAACACTGGGTTGTAAGTGAGACCGGGAAGTCGATTGGGTACGTTATGGAGGAGGCACTCGACAGGCGCAGTGAAACACGCTATCTGGTCGATAAGCCCGCGTCGGTAAAGCTGGGCCTGCTGTCCTCACTGAATGCCAGGTTATGCGATGTATCGTGCAAAGGAATGAGACTTACCGTTGCACCCGGCATACACAAGTTTAACCCGACAGTGAAAGTGACGATCCCCGAGTTTAAATTAAAGAATGGTGTATACAGCGTACTCGACTACCACCCTGAATCGGGCGTATTGCGGTTGTGCGTTCAGGATGAGGTCAGACAGGCGAAAAGCGGTGCGCAGATCAATGCCGTTGTTGAAGAGAATTCAGCCTATTTCAAACTGCGGGACGTCGCTCGCCAGCAGCGATTCCTCCACCGCTTTTTATGGGAGCTGGCGGTACGGCACCTGCCGTCGTTGTCAGTGCTGTGTGTGATGAATCGCCACTGGCGTGACCGAATGAAAACCGTATACCAAAGCGAAAGCTCCGACGATTTGTATCCGTTCAGTAAAACGCAGAACATTACACCGCTTCATGGTTTTTTTGCGGATAAAAATGCCGCAAAACCAAAATCGCAGCTGTTGGATGCGCTTTTCAGTGGGAAGCGCGATCACGCAATGGTGGTGCACTGTTTAAGAAAGTCGGATGATAAACTGGTATTTATTCGCGAGCGGGATTATTTCCAGAGTCCATTGCGTCAACAAATTCAGAAGAAACTCAGTGATGAGCAAATCCAGTTGTGCACCTCAGAGATTATCGCCGTGCGTTGTCATGACACTGCAACCCCGCTGACAAAAAAACGACTTGCTCAGCTTTCAAAGCTCGATAAGGCGATGTATGACAAGTTAACGACGATGCAGGATGGCTACACGCACTGTATTTATATTACCAATATCTCCGCACTCGAAAACGACATTGTCAGGGCAAACTTGCGGACACCGCGCAGGAAAGCGCCAACGCCTTAATATTGCAGCATTAACCGGTGGGATGTTGTTGGCTGATTTGCTATTCTTAGCGAATACATTATGAGAAGGGTGCCGGATTGAAAGGAATAATCTCAGTACTGGTCATAGTTTTTTTACTGGCGCTGGCATTTGCGGTGGGATCGCAGAACGATGCCATGGTGTCGGTTAATTATTTAATTGCGCAGGCCGAGATGCGCCTGTCCACACTGATTGGCATTACGCTGACGCTCGGCGTGCTCATTGGTGTTCTTATCATGCTGGTAAGCTGGCTCAGTCTGCGGGTAAAAGTTGTCACCTTGCGCGCCAAAGTCCGCCGCCTGACGAAAGACAGCTAACATGCTAGAACTGCTGTTTCTCTTGTTACCGGTGGCCGCCGGATATGGCTGGATCATGGGGCGAAACAGTGTTCGCCAGGCCCAGCGCAAAGAATCCAGTATTCTCTCCCGGCATTATTATAAAGGGCTGAATTTCCTTTTGTCTGATCAGCCCGACAAAGCCGTAGATACACTGATAAAGATGATCGATATCAACAGTGATACGGTTGAAACACATATTGCCATGGGCAGCTTTTTTCGCCATCGCGGCGAAATAGATCGCGCTATCAAGGTACACCAGAATCTCGTGGGGCGGGATGAGATCCAACCCACTCAGCGTGAAATAGCGCTCAAGGAGCTTGGGCTTGATTATACCCAGGCAGGTTTCCTTGAGCGTGCAGAGAATGCCTTTCTACAACTGCTGAACAGCGACCGTCATTATATGATCGCGCAGCAGCAGCTATTCAGTATTTATCAGACAACCAAAGAGTGGGGCAGAGCGATTGAACTGGCTGAGCGCATGGTCGCGTGTCATGGTGATAACGATGATGTCAGTGAACGCTTGTCGCATTTTTACTGTGAACAGGCACAGAAAGACCTTCAGAATGGTGAAACCGGTCAGGCGCTGATGCTGCTGGAAAAAGCCGTTAATGCCGATGAACATGCGGTCCGTCCGTGGTTGTTGCTGGGTCAGCTTGCACTTGAACAGCAGCGTTATAATGACGCCATTGCGTATTTCCGACAGGTAGCAGAAAGAGACATCAGCTGGTTCAGCGAAGCGGTCCCTTATCTGGAAAAAATTGCAGAGGAAACCGGTGACTGGGATGGCTTTGCCGCGCATCTGCAGGCGCACTGGCAGGCCTGTGCCACGGCCTACCTTGCGATGGTCGATGTACTGCTGAAAAAAGGGGATACCCAGCAAGCGGCCAGTTACCTGCTTGACCAACTAGAAAAGCGCCCGACCATGCGTGGGTTCAAAACGCTGATGGGGCTTTATATTGACCAGATTCATGATGATGCCGCAGCGCACAGTCTTCGGCAGTTGAAAAACCTCGTTGAAAAGCAAATGGAGCAACGACCCAAGTACCGGTGTCAGAGCTGTGGCTTTTCGGGCAGAAAACTCTACTGGCTGTGTCCGTCCTGCAAGAAGTGGGGCATCGTTAAGCCAATCAAAGGTCTCGACGGAGAATAGAATTCATGCAAGAACCTCGCGTTATTGTTGCGCTGGATTACGATGATGCAACAACAGCAATGCGCTTTGTAGAACAGCTGGATCCAACGCTGTGTAAACTCAAAGTGGGCAAAGAGATGTTCACCTTATTTGGTCCCGAGTTTGTGAAGGCGCTTATTGAGAAAGGCTTTGATGTCTTTTTGGACCTGAAATTTCACGATATTCCTAACACCGTGGCTAAAGCCTGTAAAGCGGCCGCCGAGCTGGGTGTCTGGATGGTTAACGTGCATGCCAGTGGCGGGCTTGAAATGATGACGGCAGCCAAACAGGCGATAGCCTCGAGCCGGCATCCCGAAACCAGGCTGATTGCCGTGACAGTGCTGACCAGCATGGATCAGGACGGACTCAGTGACATTATTGATGACGTTACGCCGGCACAGCAGGTTATGCGACTGGCGAAACTGACACAACGCGCCGGTCTCGACGGCATCGTGTGTTCTGCGCAGGAAGCAACCCTGCTTCGAGATGAGCTGGACAGTGATTTCTTGTTAGTCACTCCTGGTATTCGTCCGGCAGGCAGCAGCGCCGGGGACCAGAAGCGGGTGATGACACCGGTAGACGCGATAGCACATGGTGTAAATTATCTGGTGATGGGACGCCCAATCACTCAGGCTGAACAGCCACTGGATGTATTACGACGTGTTAACGCCGACGTCTACAGCGTGTTGACAGGCAGTTAATGAAGAATAACAGAAAATAACAGAGTGTCGTCATTAAACGACACTCTGTATTATATGAATCAGCCTCTCAGGGCTTCTTCTGCTGGCGTGTAGGTCAGACCCAGCTTCTCGCCAAGTGCATCAACTACCGCTTTATACGTCACTTTACCTTCGTGAACGTTAAGACCTGCGAGCAGGTTCTTGTCATCCAGCATGGCTTGCTTCGGCCCTTTATTGGCCAGCGCCAGACCAAATGGCATAGTCGCGTTATTCAGCGCCATTGTCGATGTACGAGCGACACCGCCTGGCATGTTCGCGACACAATAATGTACAACATCATCGACGATATATACCGGATCCTGGTGTGTTGTTGCTTTAGACGTTTCAAAGCAGCCGCCCTGGTCAATGGCAACATCAACCAGCACTGAACCTGGCTTCATTGCTTTAATATGATCACGGTTGAGCAGTTTCGGGGCTGCCGCACCCGGGATCAGAACGGCACCCACAACCAAATCGGCTTTTGATGAGTAATATTCGATCGCATCGAGGCTTGAATATACGGTCTTAACCTGACCACGGAAGATATCATCAAGCTGGCGCAGACGTGGCAGTGAGCGGTCAAGAATGGTGACATCCGCACCCAGACCCAGGGCCATTTTGGCTGCGTTGGTACCTACCACGCCGCCGCCGATTACCAGTACTTTACCTGGCGCAACACCGGGAACACCGCCGAGCAGGGTACCGCTTCCGCCATGCGCTTTCTCGAGGTAGTGTGCACCGGCCTGAACTGACATTCTTCCTGCCACTTCACTCATTGGTGCCAGGAGTGGCAGGCCACCACTGTTGTCGGTGACGGTTTCATACGCAATACAGGTTGCGCCAGATGCTACCAGCAGCTCCGTTTGAGTAGGATCCGGTGCAAGGTGCAGGTAAGTATAAAGGGTCTGACCCTTGCGCAGTTGCTTACATTCATTTGGCTGAGGCTCTTTTACTTTTATGATTAGTTCTGCTTCAGCAAAGATATTCTGTGCTGACGGTGCAATGCTTGCACCCGCTTCAATGTACATCTCATCAGTGAAACCAATGGCAGTACCTGCATTGGTTTCGACCATGACGTCGTGACCATGACTTACAAATTCTTTTACAGCCGCTGGCGTTAGGCCTACACGGTATTCATGATTTTTTATTTCTTTTGGTACACCGACAAGCATGATTAGCCCTCTTAATTAAAACGGAATTGCATAGAACAGGCGCGCAGTATACGTGATAGTAAAACGAAGTATCTGCTGAAAATTTGCCATAGCTAGTGTAATATTCTGCATAAAGTAGAATATGCAGAATAAATGATGCTGGTAAAAACGCCGAAACACCTCGACAGAATTGACCGAAATATCCTTACTGTATTGCAGAAAGATGGAAGAATTTCCAATGTTGAACTTGCCCGTCAGGTCGGCCTCAGCCCCAGTCCTTGTCTGGAGCGGGTTAAGCGCCTTGAAAGTCAGGGCTATATTCTTGGCTATCACGCGGTTGTGGATCCGCAGAAGCTTGGTGCTGCGATGCTGGTGTTTGTAGAGATAACGCTGACGAAAACGTCAGTGGATATCTTTGCAGAATTTTCTGCTGCGGTAAGAAAGTATGACGATATTCAGGAATGTCATCTCGTATCCGGTGATTTTGATTTTCTGCTTAAAGCACGCGTAGCTGACATGTCGAGTTACCGGCGTTTGCTTGGTGACACATTATTGCGGTTACCTGGGGTCAGTGAAACGCGCACCTACGTGGTGATGGAAGAAGTCAAAAGTACGACCTCGCTGAGAATCAACCTGAAGTAAACAATTGATAGGCGTTAGAAAGCCGGTTGTGGTAGTCTTTTGTGATAACAACGAAATCAGTCTCTGCCCGCGTTTCGGCATACATCTTGTAAGTCTGAAATAAGCAAAAGCAGCCGGAATGCGTTCCGGCATAATAATAAACAGGCAGCTGATATGAACGAAAACAAACTTAGTGATTTTAGGGTTATGGCGCGACTATCAGGGACCCAGCGGCTTTTAGAGGCAGGTATGATCATTGCCTGCGTTTTTGCTTTTTTTCTGCTGCTGGCATTAGCTTCTTTTCATCCTGGCGATCCTGGCTGGAGTCAGGCCGGGTTGCAACTCGATGTACACAACTGGGTTGGGGCAACCGGGGCCTGGGTTGCCGATCTGCTGCTATTTAGCTTTGGTTATCTGGCCTATGTTCTGCCGTTCGTCTGCGCGTTTCTTGGCTGGTTTCTTTTTCAGCACATTAAAACACTCGAAGAGTTTGATTATCTGACAATCGGTCTGCGCATCATTGGCGGCTTACTGATGGCGCTTGGCGCTACCGGAATAGCCAGTGTCAATTTCAATGATATCTATAATTTTTCTGCCGGCGGTTTTGTTGGCGATGTCATTAGCTTTGCACTTATCCCGTATTTTAATACGGCAGGCACGATATTATTGCTGCTGTGTTTTTTCTGTACGGGTTTCACGTTACTGACAGGC
Source organism: Alteromonas nitratireducens (assembly GCF_040812025.1). Lineage (NCBI taxonomy): Bacteria > Pseudomonadati > Pseudomonadota > Gammaproteobacteria > Alteromonadales > Alteromonadaceae > Alteromonas > Alteromonas nitratireducens. The sequence continues at coordinate 505,003 of NZ_JBFNPK010000001.1, read as the reverse complement.
ATTAGCTGGTTGTCCATCATTGATGGTATCGGCAGCATTACGCTGGCCGGAGCCCGTCGTCTTGGGCGGCTGCCTCAGCAGGTGATGGATGTGAACCTGCCACGCCTGTCAAAGCCAGCGTCCGGGGATCATAACGAGAATGATGAAATTGACATCACCAGTATGCGGGCGGAGCCTGTTGCTGATGCAGGGCCAGCCGTTTCCTCTTCGGCGCAGCGCAGTGAACCGGTGATGTCGATTCCTGACGATGTCTTCGATGAGGATGACGATCTTCCACCGTTTTACGCGGATGACACAGAGAAGACAGAGGCTGTTGCTGAGCAGACCGTCCAGGTCAACTCAAAGAAAGACGTCAAGCCGTTCGTTAATGCCGGCCCGGGACGCGTCAGCAAACCGGTTCCGTCACCGTCTGCCCAGGCAGGGCAGGGCAGTGATGATCCTGATGTTGGTCCAATGCCTTCTGTCGACCTGCTGGAGAGACCGGACAAGCATGAAAATCCGCTTACCCAGGAAGAACTGGATATCGTTTCCAGGCTGGTAGAGGACAAACTGGCTGATTTCAATATCGAGGCATCGGTGGTTGGTGTGTATCCCGGGCCGGTCATTACCCGTTTCGAGCTTGACCTCGCACCTGGTGTCAAAGTCAGCAAAATTACCGGGCTGTCTAAGGATTTGGCGCGCGCGATGTCTGCAATATCGGTGCGGGTCGTCGAGGTGATACCGGGTAAATCCGTGATTGGCCTTGAATTGCCGAATAAAAAGCGTGAGATGGTGCGCTTAAGCGAGGTGATTACCTGCGATACCTTCCAGTCTAATTCGTCACCGCTCACCATGGTGCTGGGAGCTGACATTTCCGGTAAGCCTGTGGTTGTTGACCTTGCTAAGATGCCACACTTGCTGGTTGCCGGTACAACGGGCTCGGGTAAGTCAGTGGGCGTCAACGTGATGATCCTCAGTCTGCTTTATAAGAGCACGCCCGAAGACGTCCGAATGATCATGATTGACCCGAAAATGCTCGAATTGTCAGTTTACGAGGGCATCCCGCATCTGCTTGCCGAAGTAGTTACCGACATGAAAGAAGCCGCCAACGCGCTACGCTGGTGTGTCGGCGAGATGGAGCGGCGTTACCGTCTGATGAGTGCGCTGGGTGTGCGAAACCTTAAAGGGTATAACGCCAAGGTTATGCAGGCTATTGCTGACGGCGAGCCGATCCGCGACCCGCTCTGGAAGCCAGAGGAAAGTATGGATACCGAAGCGCCGGAGCTTGGTAAACTGCCAAGCATCGTTGTCGTGGTCGATGAATTCGCCGACATGATGATGATTGTTGGCAAGAAAGTGGAAGAATTGATTGCCCGTATAGCGCAAAAAGCAAGGGCTGCAGGTATTCACCTGATTCTGGCAACCCAGCGTCCTTCTGTGGACGTAATTACCGGTCTGATTAAGGCCAACATCCCGACCCGGATTGCATTCCAGGTATCCAGTAAAATTGACTCGCGAACCATTCTTGACCAGCAGGGGGCCGAGGCGCTCTTGGGCATGGGCGATATGTTATATCTGCCTCCCGGCAGCCCGGTACCTACCCGGGTTCACGGCGCGTTTGTCGACGATCATGAGGTACATGCTGTGGTTGCCGACTGGAAAAAACGTGGCGAGCCTGAATACATTGATGAAATTCTTAATGGCGAGGCAACCGCAGAAGTTCTTCTGCCTGGGGAGCAGCCAGAGGGTGAAGATCAGGAGCTCGATGCGTTTTATGACGAAGCCGTTGCGTTTGTCACGGAAAGCCGCCGGGCGAGCGTATCGAGCGTACAGCGAAAATTCAGAATTGGTTACAATCGTGCGGCCAGACTGGTTGAACAAATGGAGCACAGTGGCGTCGTAAGTCCACCAGGACATAATGGCAGCCGTGAAGTGCTGGCACCACCCGCACCCAAGGAGTAACAATGAAAGCATTAGTCGCCTGTATTGCAGTAAGTTTGTCTGCAGTCGCTACAGCGTCAGATAACAGTGTAAGCGCACAAGACGCGCTCAAACAGCATCTGTCTACGATGCAGCAATATCGCGCAGCGTTTTCACAACGGGTAAGCGATGCCGATGGTAATGTCGTGCATGAAGCGACAGGTACGCTTACCCTTGCCCGTCCCGATAAATTACGCTGGGAAACTGTGACACCGGATGCATCGTTGCTGATTGCGGATGGGCAGTCGGTATGGAATATCGACCCGTTCGTGGAGCAGGTAACGGTAATTGCACAGGATAAGGCGGTCAGTGATAACCCGATTATTCTGTTAACTACGTCAGATCCCGCAGTCTGGGATACGTTTACGATCAGTTATGGCGAGGATCAGTCATCGTTCTCTGTTGTGCCGCTGGCGCAGGGCGGCCAGATCCAGTCGCTGTCGCTTACCTTCGACAGCAACACACTGGTGGCCTTGTCCATGGTGGATAGCCAGTCTCAGTTAAGCGCGCTGTCCTTCAGTGACATAGCAACGACGTTTGATATCAGTACCGGTTATTTCTCGCCAGAGATCCCGGACACCTACATTGTTGATGATCAGCGATAGTCTGACCATGAATGAACCTGATCCGTTTGCGCCACTTGCAGCCCGGATGCGTCCACGCAGCGTGGAGGAGTATGTTGGCCAGTCACACCTTTTAGGTGACGGTAAGCCGCTGGCTAAAATGCTGGAAAGCGGCCAGTGCCATTCAATGGTGCTCTGGGGACCGCCGGGGACAGGCAAAACCACCCTGGCCGAACTGATTGCGCGTTACACCAACGCCAATGTTATCCGGTTATCCGCGGTTACGTCCGGCGTAAAGGACGTCCGGGCGGCAATGGACAAAGCCGAGCAGGATGCCCGCTATCAACAGCGAACCTTGCTGTTCATCGACGAGGTACACCGCTTCAATAAAAGTCAGCAGGACGCGTTTTTGCCCTTTGTCGAGTCAGGCACGGTGACATTTGTCGGCGCCACGACGGAAAATCCCTCGTTTGAACTTAATAATGCGTTGTTGTCGCGTGTCAGGGTCTATGTGCTAAAAGCGCTGGATCACGACGCACTGTCTTCGCTGCTCGATCATGCACTGACAGATAGCCAGCGGGGATTAGGTGAAAAACAGCTTAAGTTAGCGGATGATGCCCGTCGTGCGCTGATTGGGTTGTGTGGTGGTGATGGCCGGCGATTGCTGACCTATCTGGAACTGGCGTCTGATTTTGCCAGTGACAGTACCATCACGCTTCGCGATATCGAAGAGGCTGTGGGTGAAAAAGTGGCCAGCTACGATAACAAAGGCGATACCTTTTATGACCTTATTTCGGCCTTTCACAAATCAGTACGTGGCTCCGATCCGGATGCCGCCCTTTATTGGTATGCCCGCATCCTTGATGGCGGTGGCGATGCGCTTTATGTAGCACGACGATTGCTGGCGATTGCGTCTGAAGACATTGGTAATGCTGACCCCAGAGCAATGCAGTTGTGCGTTAATGCCTGGGATACGTTTCACCGGGTCGGTCCGGCCGAAGGGGAACGGGCCATTGCCCAGGCTGCCGTGTATTGTGCACTGGCGGCCAAAAGTAATGCGGTTTACCGCGCGTTCAGTGCCGCCAAACAACTGGCCCGTCAGACCGCCGACGCGCCAGTACCGGTGCATTTACGAAATGCCCCTACTGAGTTGTTAAAATCTATGGGGCATGGCAAGGAATACCGTTATGCCCATGACGAGCCTAATGCCTTTGCCGCCGGAGAGGTGTATTTACCTGATGTGATAGCTGGAACCCGGTTGTATGAGCCCGAGGAGCGAGGACTGGAAAAGCAACTGAAAGCCAAACGGGCGTATCTGGATAACCTTAACCGGCAAAGTTCAAGGAAACGCACGCCATGAATCAGGGCTTAATGATTTACATTTACATCGCAACAGGTGGTGCCGCCGGTGCTTGTTTGCGTTATTTGTGCACGTCGGTGGTGGATTCCTGGTTTGGAAAACATCTGCCCTTTGGTACACTAGCGGTCAACGTGCTGGGGTCGTTCGGTCTGGCACTGCTTTATGGTTTTATTGAACGTCACGACCTGGCAGATTCTCCTTATCGTATGCTGATAGGCGTGGGTCTGTTTGGCGCATTTACAACGTTCTCAACATTTTCTATCGAAACCCTGACCTTACTTGAAAATGGCCTGTGGTATAAAGCACTGCTTAATGTGCTTATGAACGTATTTGCCTGCCTGCTCGCTGGCTGGGCGGCAGTTGAATTGATGAAAGGATAAGAAGAAACACATGTTAGATCCCAAGTGGCTGAGAAATGATATTGAGACGACTGCCGCGCGTCTCAAAAACCGTGGATTTATTCTGGATGTGGACGCATTCAATGCCATGGAAGAAAAGCGGAAGGCGTTGCAGAAGACCACGCAGGAACTGCAAAACGAGCGCAATACACGCAGTAAAGCAATTGGCCAGGCAAAAAGAGAAGGTCAGGACATTGCGCCGTTGCTGGCACAAGTCAGTGATTTGGGCGATAAGCTCGATGCCGCAAAGGCAGAATTAGATGCCGTGCTGGCAGAGATTGATGCCTTTACACAGGGGATTCCTAACCTGCCTGATGACAGTGTACCTGTGGGCAAAGACGAATCTGAAAACAAAGAAATCTATACCTGGGGCACGCCACCGACGTTCGATTTTGACGTCAAAGATCATGTTGATCTTGGGCTCGGACTGGCCAATGGACTGGACTTTGAAACGTCTGCAAAAATTACCGGTAGCCGCTTTGTGGTGATGCGCGGACAAGTTGCCAGACTGCATCGCGCGCTGGCTCAGTTTATGCTGGACGTGCACACCCGTGAACACGGTTATGAAGAAACCTATGTCCCGTATCTGGTCAACGCCGACAGTCTCTACGGTACCGGTCAGTTGCCAAAATTTGGTGAAGATTTATTTCATACCAAGCCTGCGACCGAAGAGGGGCAGGGGCTGTCACTTATCCCAACAGCGGAAGTGCCACTGACAAACATTGCCCGTGACGAGATCCTTGATGCCAAAACGCTGCCAGTAAAAATGACGGCCCACACCCCGTGTTTCCGCTCTGAAGCCGGTTCCTATGGCAGAGATACCCGCGGACTCATTCGTCAGCATCAGTTTGAGAAAGTCGAGCTGGTGCAACTGGTGAAGCCGGAAGACAGTTTTGCCGCGCTGGAGTCTCTGACAGAGCACGCTGAAAACATCCTTAAAAAGCTGGGACTGGCTTACCGTAAGGTTCTGCTGTGCACTGGCGATATGGGCTTTGGTTCATGTAAGACCTACGATCTTGAGGTATGGCTGCCAGCGCAAAACACCTACCGCGAGATTTCGTCCTGTTCGAATATGCTGGATTTCCAGGCCCGTCGTATGCAGGCTCGCTATCGTAATCCGGAAACGAACAAGCCGGAGCTGTTACATACACTGAACGGTTCCGGACTGGCGATTGGCCGCACACTGGTTGCCGTACTGGAAAACTATCAGCAGGCCGATGGCAGCATCAAAGTGCCAGACGCGCTGGTTAGTTATATGGGTGGTATCACCGAACTGCGCGCCTGAGCATTCACAGGCACTTGGCAGGCTTTGGAAGCCCCGCCAGTTTGGTTGCCTGTTTTGCAGGACCTTTAGGAAACAGTCGCTGAAGATAGCGGCTGTTTCCTTTTTCGGGGCCATAAGCATTGGCCATGGCCTTGACCAGTGCGCGTATTGCCGGACTGGTATCAAATTCCAGGTAAAATTGTCGGACGAAACGAACGACCTCCCAGTGTGCATCGGTCAGTGTGATGCCTTCTGCATCAGCCAGTACGGGCACCATCTCTTCACTCCATTGTTCAAAATCCTTCAGATAGCCGGCTTTATCAGTTTCGATATGGCGACCGTCAAAAATGATGAAGTGTGAATTTTCGCTCATTTAAGTAAGATCCATGGGTGATGCGTGGTGCTCATGCTTGTCCAGTCAGACAGTGTCCACGCGGTATTTTCATCAACGTCCAGCCCGCGAGATTGGGTGTCCTCTACAAGCTGATGTAAGCGCAAAGACGGATAAGCTGCGCGCAGACGCGAATACAAATAGACGGCATTCTGAGTCAGTAATACCGGCACGTTATCGGGTAATTCAGCCAGCAGGGCTTCTGAACAGTCACTGAGGTGTGAATCGGTCATATAAAATAACATCAGAACCTCACAACATGGTCGGTACGTGCAAACAGCGCCAGTTTATCTGATGTGGAGATGAGCTTAAACTCACTATCAGGGTTATGCGTAACCCTGTTCGCGGCCAGACTCTCGCTACAAACGTAGCATGGTTCAACATCAAATAAAGCGAGTGATTTCAGTCGCTTTTCGATATTTTTCACCCCTTTTTCGGTGTGCTGATTATGCTGCAACTGCCATACACCGTCGCCTTCAATAAGAACCGCCACCTCATGTCCATAATTGGTCGCGGCAAGGGCGAAATCGATACCTTCTGCTGCAGCGCTGTTGCCATAAGGCGGAGAGGAAAGGATTACCAGTAAAGACGCCATCAGAATTGTACCAGGTGATCACAATGATGCAGGGCAGTAAAAAACTCACCAAGCCCAGCCTGTTCAAACGGTGCAGACAGATTACTCATTACAATGCCTGCCTCAGAAGCTTCCTGCGGTGATATGACCCCGCGCTTTGTGGCTGCGGTGACACACACTATCAGGCGAACGCCAAGTGTTTCATGTAATGCCTGCCAGGCTTCGCGCGGGTGGTATTCATCTGTGGGAGGAGATGACAGCGCATTAGCATGATAAATGCCTTCACCATAGAAAAAGATATGATCGACCTTATGTCCGGCATGGTGTGATTGTACGACAAAATCATGCGCGCGCTTTGCCGCATCGCTGTCAAAGGGGGCGGTGGTGACAAGTAGTGAGTAGCAAGTCATAAAACAAAAACACCCCGTTACCGGGGTGTTTTCTCCATCTTCAGCGGCCGGCTTTGATTAATCATCGCCACCAAACGCACCGAGCAGATGCAGGATAGACGTGAAGAGGTTGTACAGGTTCAGATACATCGCAACGGTTGCACGAACGTAGTTGGTTTCACCACCGTGGATAATACGGCTGGTATCAAACAGGATGAATCCTGACATGATAAACACAATCGCTGCGCTGATGGCCAGGCTGACAGCCGGTACCGCAAAGAAAATATTTGCGATGGCGGCGACAAGTACAACGACCAGGCCTACAACCAGGAAGCCACCCATAAATGAGAAATCTTTCTTGGTGGTCAGTGCATAGCCAGACAGGGCAAAGAAGACCAATGCCGTTGCGCCCAGCGCTTCCATAATCAGGCCCGGACCGGCAACGCCCAGATAAAAGTTAAGGGTATAGCCTAACGATGCACCCATGAGTCCGGTAAAACCAAACACCCAGTAGATACCGCTTGCTGACTCTGCCTTTTTGTTGATCACAAACAGCATAATGAATGCGCCGATTGTCATCACCAGTGACATCATAGGTGAAATACCTACGGCCATTGCGATACCCGCGCACACGGCACTGAATGCCAGCGTCATTGCCAGCAGCATGTACGTATTACGCAGCACTTTATTGGTTTGTAATACTGACGACTGAGATGCACCAGAATAAACCGAACGTTGTTCCATTGTTTCCTCCAACAGGACATAGATAACTACCGGTATGGTAGCGTACTTCTTAGAGGTGTTGTATGGCTTTTGGTTCCGTTTTTCAAGCTTTTTGACGTAAATAGTTGTGTCATGCATCAAACTGAACACAGGTTATACATCAGAGGCTTAGCGTGGTTAAAAACCCGACATTCAGCGCACTTTTCTTAAATTAGTGCTTTACAGGGTAAAAAATTTCATTAAGATACGCAGCACTTCAGGAGAGATGGCAGAGTCCGGTTGAATGCACCTGACTTGAAATCAGGCGAAGGGTCAAACCTTCCGGGGGTTCGAATCCCTCTCTCTCCGCCATATTCAAAAAGAACCGGCCCTGTGCCGGTTTTTTTGTATGTGCTGGGAAGACGGGGACATGATGAGAACCCCATGTTCGACAAAATCGCCGGGAGCGATTTTGAACGCGCGCCAGCGCGGCCCGAAGGGCGAAGGGCAGGATGCCCGGAGTAATCCCTCTCTCTCCGCCATATTCAAAAAAAAACGGCCCTGTGACGGTTTTTTTGTATGTGATGGAAAGACGGGGAAATGATGCAGACCAACATGCAGACGATGTTGAGTAACTTATCACCGACCTGGCCAGCTTTTGTTCAATCAAACGTTTTATCAACGTTTTCTGCTTTACAGCACAGAATTATTCATTACCATACACGGCAAATGGAGAGATGGCAGAGTCCGGTTGAATGCACCTGACTTGAAATCAGGCGAAGGGTCAAACCTTCCGGGGGTTCGAATCCCTCTCTCTCCGCCACATTCAAAAAGAACCGGCCTTGTGCCGGTTTTTTTGTATGTGCTGGGAAGACGGGGACATGATGAGAACCCCATGTTCGACAAAATCGCCGGGAGCGATTTTGAACGCGCGCCAGCGCGACCCGAAGGTCGAAGGGCAGGATGCCCGGAGTAATCCCTCTCTGTGCCATATTCAAGGAAAACCGGTCCTATGCCGGTTTTTGTGCCTGGCTAGCATCAGGTAATATTCCTAACGCCTCGTATTCTAACAATTAGAATTTAATCACCGCATATTTGAAATTTTTGTTCGTTATTGCCGGATTATAATCACTCCATCAAACGTTGCAGTGTAACGGTACCTGCAACTATGACGGAGACCAATGCGATGCAATATATCAGAAAAAGTCATGAACGAGGCGGTGTGGATTTTGGCTGGCTGCAGTCTCAGCACAGCTTTTCTTTTGGTAGCTATTTTGACCCGAATCATATGGGATTTTCGGTGCTTCGGGTTATTAATGACGACTGGGTAAAGCCTGGTAAAGGTTTTGGTACGCACGGTCATAAAGACATGGAAATTATTTCCTATGTTGTCGAAGGTGCGCTCAAACATAAAGATAGTACTGGCAATGATTACGTCATCCCCGCCGGTGACGTTCAGAGAATGAGCGCAGGAAAGGGGATAATGCACTCTGAATTTAATCCTTCTGACAATGAGGAAGTAAACTTTCTGCAGATATGGATAACGCCAAATGTCCAGGAAGCCGAACCAGGCTATGAACAAAAAACAATTCAGGATAAGGGCAAGCTGACGCCACTGGTAACACCAAATGGCGAAGGTAACAGCCTTTCGATTAATCAGGATGCATCAATGTACCGGGTTAAACTGGTACCAGGAGAGTCGCTCGAACTGACCACCGGTGAACGGTTTGGCTATTTGCACACGGTGAAAGGACAGTTCACTGCTGTGAGTAACGACAGCACTGTCTCCTTCGGCCAGGGCGATGCCTTCGGTGCAATTACCGGGCAAACGATCCTGATTACCGCGGACACAGACGTGGAAGCGTTGTGGTTTGATCTTCCTCCCGTCGCCTGAATGGTGTCAAAGTGACCGCACAACCTCTTGGCTGTGCGGTTTTTTTTGGTTAAATATGAGAGCTTTTTTCCTGTCATCATCGTGATATTATTAGCAGGCTAGTGTGAGCGTCATCGTTGTCTAAGTTACGCAGTAAAAAACAGTGAGCCACCATTTTGATAAAAATAATACTTGCCGATGATCATGATCTGGTCCGCACAGGCATAAAGCGAATTCTGGAAGACGAGAAAGACTTTACTGTTGTCGCCGAAGCGTCAAATGGTGAAGAGGCGGTGCAGTACTGCCGTAAAAATGCGCCTGATGTGGTGTTGATGGACGTAAATATGCCGGGAATTGGCGGGCTTGAGGCCACCAAGAAGATTCTGCGCCTGTCAGAAAATATCCGCGTTATTTGCCTGTCTATGCACAAAGAAAATCCCATCCCTGCACAAGTCATGTCTGCAGGCGCGTTTGGCTTTCTGACAAAAGATGCCGAGCCACAGGAGATGATCACTGCCATTCACAAGGTTGCTGCAGGACAAAAGTACCTGTCGGCAGATATTGCCAGCAGTATTGCGCTTAGTAAGCTTACACCGACAACCGATAATCCGTTTGACGTACTGTCAGATCGCGAACTCAATATTGCTATGCGCCTGACCCGTGGACAGAAGGTGCCTGAAATCGCCAGCGAACTGAGTATCAATGCGAAGACAGTAAACACCTATCGGTATCGCATGTTTGAAAAACTGGGGGTAACCACGGATGTCGAGCTTACTCACCTCGCGTTACGTCATAAACTGATTGACCCGAATCTGCTTTAATCTGTGCTGATGTCTTCTTTTGATTCCGCAGCATTTCTGAAAAGCCTGACGAACAAACCCGGTGTTTACCGCATGTATAACGCTGCCGGCGATGTGATCTATGTTGGCAAGGCTAAAAACCTGAAAAAACGGGTGTCCAGCTACTTCAGAGTGCAGGTTGATAACGCTAAAACCCGCTCATTGGTCAGTCAGATTGCTGACATGAATGTGACGGTGGTGAATAGTGAAACAGAAGCGTTTCTGCTTGAAAACAATTTCATAAAAAAGTACCGCCCACGTTACAACGTGCTGATGCGGGACGATAAGTCCTATCCGTTTATTTTTCTGTCTGCTCATGAGCATCCTCGATTGTCGTTTCACCGCGGCCCGCAAAAGAAAAAAGGGGAATATTTTGGTCCTTACCCCAGTGCCTGGGCAGTTCGGGAAAGCCTGAGAACAATGCAGAAGCTGTTCCCGGTTCGACAGTGTGAAGACAGTTACTACCGTGCACGCAGTCGTCCCTGTTTGCAGTATCAGATGAAGCGTTGCAGTGCGCCGTGTGTGGAAGGGTTCGTCAGTGACGAGGAATATGCTGACCAGGTCAGTCTGGCGCGTCTGTTCCTGAAGGGAAAAAATCAGCAGGTCATTGGTTCGTTAGTCGAAAAGATGGAACGTGCCAGTGAAAACCTTAACTTTGAGGCGGCCGCCAGGTATAGGGACCAGATCACTGCACTAAGAACGGTGCAGGAGCGTCAGTGGGTAGCGGGTACGCAGGACGAAATGGACGTGTTTGGTTTTGCTTTCCGCGGCAATATGGCGTGCATACAGGTTATGTTTATTCGCGACAGTCAGCTGCTAGGTAGCAAGGCCTTTTTCCCGAAAGTGCCGGATACGGCAGATGAACAGGAAATTTTTGAATCATTTTTTCTGCAATTTTATCTGGCAGGGAATAAGGTCATTCCTAAGCAAATAGTGCTCGATCAGCCGTTAAGTGATGAAATGGCCATCGCGGATCTGCTTTCAGGGGAGGCCGGTTACAAAGTCAGCTTTTTTAAAGGGGCACGGGAAGAGAAGCGGCGTTATTTGAAACTGGCCCAGCAAAATGCCCAAAATGCGCTGGACGCACAGTATGGGCAGCAAAAATCGGTATTTGCCCGCTTTGTTGATTTGGAGTCTGTGCTTGAGCGCGACCAGCCTATTCAACGCATGGAGTGTTTCGATATCAGTCACACATCCGGGCAGCAGACCGTCGCCTCCTGTGTGGTCTTTAACCGCGAGGGTCCGTTAAGTAGTGACTACCGGCGTTACAATATAGAAGGGATCACACCGGGGGATGACTATGCCGCCATGGCGCAGGCGCTGAAACGCCGCTACAAGAGTGTCAAAGAGGTGCAAAAGGTGCCTGATATTCTGTTTATTGACGGCGGGAAAGGGCAACTAGCCCAGGCGGAACAGTTTTTTGAGGACTGGCCTGATGATGTGAAGCCGTTACTGATTGGCGTGGCAAAAGGTACAACCCGTAAGCCCGGTCTGGAAACGCTGATCCTGGCCGGCTCACATGAAACGTTAAGTCTCGAACGTCATGCGCCGGCACTGCACCTTATTCAGCATATTCGTGACGAATCTCACCGGTTTGCCATTGCCGGACACCGCAACCGCCGCCAGAAGGTGAAAACCACGTCAACGCTGGAATCTATCCCCGGTGTTGGGGCGAAAAGACGGCAGTCATTGCTCAAGTACATGGGCGGACTGCAGGGCCTTAAAAAAGCCAGTAAGGATGAAATCGCTAAAGTGCCGGGGATCAGTCATGATCTGGCAGAAACTATTTATGATCATTTGCATCAGTAACCGTGTTGCGTGTAACGTTAACGACATATTGCAGTTCGCCGTGTTAACGCGCATCCAGTCAGAGAAGTAATTATGTGGACGATACCTAATGTTGTCACCCTGTTCAGGGTGGTACTTATTCCTGTGTTTGTAGTGGTATATTTTCTTGACTGGAAATGGGCTCATGAGGCGGGCGCTTTTATTTTTTGGCTGGCGGCGATAACCGACTGGTTTGATGGATACCTGGCCAGAAAACTGAAACAGACAACGCCGTTTGGCGCGTTTCTGGATCCGGTCGCCGATAAGCTTATCGTGGGTGCGGCGCTACTGATGATTACTCATCACTATGCCACGTTGTGGATCACCATACCGGCGATTATTTTGCTGGTGCGTGAGATTTATATTTCGGCCTTAAGGGAATGGATGGGGCAGTATGGCAGCAGCGATTCTGTCAAAGTGTCATTTGTGGGGAAGGCGAAAACCACCGCCCAGATGCTGGCACTGATTGGTTTGTTGTCTGGCCTTGAGACATTTATGGGCTTTCCGATTTACTGGGTCAGCCTGGGTTACATCCTGCTATACATTGCGGCTGTCTTGTCAATGTGGTCCATGATCAGTTACACCCTGGCGGCAGTGCCTTACCTGACCGCAGCGTCGCGTCAGCGCAACTGATGAATGCATCGCCAGGATGCTTAAAAAATTAGCAAACAGTCTGCAAATACAGGATTTCGCGACTTTTAATATTGACAGTGGGGAAGGTGGCGGTAGAATGCTCCCCACATTGAAACGGACGTACGTCGGTTTCGTTTTGCGGGAATAGCTCAGCTGGTTGAGCACACCTCGTCGCGAAGAGATTGCCAAGTTGGCAAGGTTTGCGGTGTGGATAATACCAGCGGCATTAACGCATTGTTTTACGCGGGAATAGCTCAGCTGGTAGAGCACAACCTTGCCAAGGTTGGGGTCGCGAGTTCGAATCTCGTTTCCCGCTCCAAATTACGAAAAGCGTTGATACGTTATTAGCGCTTAGAGTGTGAATTAGCGATACGTTATCACTCGAAAGTTTCGGCGGAATGGCAGAATGGCTATGCAGCGGATTGCAAATCCGTGGATCTCGGTTCGACTCCGGGTTCCGCCTCCACTTCTTACTGCAATCGCAGTCAATCAGGCACCATCCTGACACCAATAACCGTAAAGGTACCCGGCCCGGGTGGTGAAATTGGTAGACACAAGGGATTTAAAATCCCTCGCTGGTAACAGCGTGCCGGTTCAAGTCCGGCCCCGGGCACCATTTTCTACAATACTCCTGCATGATCAACCACCCGGTTGTGGGCTCCCTTTGATAAACTCGCTTTCATATCGTCCGGGATGGAGCATTTTTTGAATGTGGTGTTGTCAACCATAACGTAAATGACCTCAGCCCGGGCAATTTCCCGCTGCGTTTCATGATGATGCATTACCATCGATAGTGTGAAAGAGGTAGTGCCAATATGCGATGCATGCACACGAATTGCCAGCACATCATCGAACCGCGCGGATGACTGCCAGGTCATTGTCAGCTTTACCACCTGGTTGTCGAGACCGCGCGCTACGACGTCGGCATAATTGCCCCATACAGCGCGCATAAATTCGGTCGCTGAAATGTCTGCATAATCGCCATATCGTGCATTAAAAACGACATTCTGCGGGTCGCACTCACTGTAACGAACACGCAGTAAATAGGTAAAAGGTCTGGTTTCACTCATCTCTTTATCCGGTTCATGTACCTGTCAATCAGAAGGGGTTAAGCGTATAGCCCTGCTGTTGCAGTTCAGCGTGTGCTGTCATCGCAGACAACGATACCGTTACGCCATCAATAAATTGGTCAGCCTCAATACCAAAATATGCAGCTGACTGTCCGCACACCGTGATAGTAACCTGATTATCAAGCAGGGCATTGATAAGGGGCGCATTTGCGTTATCAACGTCGAAATTTTCCTGATAAGCCGCTTTGTTCAGCAGGTCAAAAATGCCTTTGCCATGTACAACCAGCGCCAAATGAATATTTTCTTTTTTCACCCCATTAGCCACATGCATGTTAATAAAGCGGGCAAGGCTGTTTATTTTGCGATTAACATCACCCGGAGTCGCCTGATCAGTGGTGTCAAAGGCAACGTGAAATGTTGTCGTATCTGAAAAAGCATGGGGATGCGACACGGCCACATGCTGTCCGTAGTCGGTAAATACAGGACCTTTATTAAAGGTATCAGCCTGTGCATGCAGGCAAAATCCGGTTAAAAACACCGTCATTAAGCGAATTTTCATGTTGTTCTCCAGTGAAAACCGTTGAGGCTGTAAGTAAAAAAAGACAGCCTGTAAGGCTGACGTGCCGACAGAGCCAGGTCACACGCTTGTCTACGCTTTTATATAATCACAATCTAACGTAAGGTTCAGGTTTTTATTCACCCGATAACGTAGTCAGGTTGTTATGCAGGATCTTCTGGCCTTCGCCTTGTTATGCTTCACGTCATTTTTTACGTTGATTAACCCGCTGGGTGTGATGCCGGTATTTATGACATTAACGGCAGATTTGAGCCCGCGACAACGGATAAAAACAGCACAGAAAGCGTTGCTGGTTTCTTTTATCATCATTACCACCTTCGCGCTGGCCGGTCAGGTGCTGTTCTCGTTTTTCCATATTTCGGTGAACAGTTTCAGAATCGTCGGCGGCATTATCTTCCTGCTAATGGGTATGGACATGCTGCAGGCAAGACTGTCGCGTATCAAAGTTGCCGAGGATGACGTCAAAACCTATGTCGAAGACATTTCCGTGACGCCGCTGGCTATCCCTATGATCTGCGGCCCCGGTGCGCTGACAAATGCAATTGTTCTGATGGACGATGCCAGTTCGTTTAATTATGAGCTTGCGCTGTTTGGTGCACTTATTGCCGTATTGTTGCTCACATACCTGATTTTATATTTTGCCGCCGTGCTGATGCGCCTGCTGGGCGACACAGGCATTAAGGTGATGATGCGACTAATGGGGCTGATTATTATGGTCATCGCCATCGAATTTATCGTCGCGGGTGTGAAACCTATCGTTCTGGATATTGTTGCGGCAATTCCCGCGTAACCGCTTGAAATACCCGCGTGCAACAACGTATTCTGGTGGTTTGTTGTAACCCGAGGTGCAGTTATGCCCAATCCACTGATTGATATTGCCACGCTAGGCGACAGGCTAATGACAACACCTGTCGTTTTGCTACGCGCGCTGATGGATGATCCGGTTTCAGGTCAGGCTGATGCTCGTGATGATGCATGGCTCCCCCGCACTGTTGACTTTGATATTGACGGGCAGGGCAGTGATCACGCCGGTCGCTATCCTCATACGCGGCCGTCGCCTGACGCGCTTGCAGGGTATCTGGGGAATTCAGGCATAAGTGAACAAACCGAGGTGATTGTCTATGATACGCGCGGTATGTACTGTGCACCGCGGGTTTGGTGGCTGCTTAAGTCACTTGGTCATCAGAACGCCTGGCTGCTGGATGGAGGGTATCCTGCCGCTGCTGCATCCGGTTTACCTGTCAATGCTGAGCGCACCTCGCAGCCTAACCGTCAGTATAACCCGTCATTAGGTGAGTCATGGTTTGTTGACGCTGACGATGTTCTGGTGGCAATGGAACAAGGACGTCAGATAGTGGATGCCCGCAGTCCGGAGCGTTTTAAGGGGAGCGCGCAGGAACCTCGCCCGGGTGTTCGCCCTGGTCATATTCCCGGTTCCAAAAATGTTTATTATCAGGATGTGCTCACCAACGGCAGATTTAAATCGTCTGACGCCATCTCCGCGGTATTTGATGCGGCTAGTGTGGACCTTGCTGAACCATTGATTTTCACCTGCGGTTCAGGCATCACGGCCTGCATCATTGGCGTCGCTGCGCTGATTGCAGGCGCAAACACGGTGGCGGTTTATGACGGTTCATGGTCAGAGTGGGGAGCCGATAAACGCTTCCCGGTGGAGACTGGCGGTGAGTAAATTTCCACGTGTTGTTGTACTGACCGGGGCAGGTATTTCGGCGGAATCAGGAATAAAAACGTTCCGTGACAGTAATGGTCTGTGGGAAAACCACCGTGTCGAAGAGGTTGCCACACCGGAAGGGTTTGAACGCGATCCGGATCTCGTTTACCGGTTTTACAATGCGAGGCGGGCGCAGTTGCTTTCTGACGAGGTCAGGCCAAATCCCGCCCACGTCGCACTAGCCAGACTGGAACAGGTGCTCGGTGAAAATTTCTTACTGGTTACACAAAATGTCGACGACCTGCATGAGCGTGCAGGCAGCAAACGTGTGTTGCACATGCACGGCGAACTGCTGTCATCTCGCTGCACCCGGTCCGGACAAACACAGCGTTGCACTACGTCTTTTGATAGTGATTCACGCTGCCCGTGCTGTCAGCCTCCAGCCCCTGTTCGACCCGACATTGTCTGGTTTGGCGAGGTTCCTATGCACATGGACGAGATCATTGTTACCTTGTCCCGCGCGGATGTTTTTGTGTCTGTCGGCACATCCGGACAGGTCTACCCCGCAGCCGGTTTTGTACAACTTGCTAAAGACGCCGGCGCCGCCACTTTCGAGCTGAATCTGGAAACGACTGCGCGAAACACATTGTTTGATGTGGTACGCACCGGTAAGGCGTCAACGCTGGTACCGGCGTTTGTTGATGAATTTATCCAGCAGTATGCGCTGACGGAGTCGGTTTAACATGCCCTATTTAGAGGAATTCATTACCATAGCACTGGTCCATCTGGTGGCGGTAGCCAGTCCGGGACCGGACTTCGCGATTGTTGTCAGAAACAGTATTGCGTATGGGCGCCGGATTGCAATGTATACCAGCCTTGGTATTGGCGTTGCGATATTGCTCCATGTTGGTTATTCCCTGGTTGGTCTTAGTATGCTGATTGCAACCACGCCGTGGCTGTATGCATTATTCAGTTATGCCGCTGCCGCTTACCTTATTTACCTCGCCTGGGGCGCATTAAGAAGCGGCCCCGGTGCGGGTAAAATCACGGGGCTAAAGCAGGTAAGCAGTTTCATGACGGCCAGTAAGGCGTTTGGCGTAGGGTTTCTGACTAATGGACTAAACCCAAAGGCCACGCTGTTTTTCCTGTCATTGTTTACTGCCATTATCGACGTAAACACGCCGTTTACCGTCAAACTTGGTTATGGCATTTATCTTTCCGCAGCCACTGGCTTATGGTTTTGTTTTCTGTCGTACCTGCTCAGTACCAGTAAGGTGGCAGATCTTATCGGCAGCAAGGGATACTGGCTTGACAGGCTGATGGGCGTGTTGCTTATCGGACTCGCCGCCAAGCTGGTGTTGTCATCATAGCTGAAGCCGGTACGACTTTTCGGTATACTCCCGCCAAACCGTTTACTCACCAGGGGTATGTGTGAATAACAACGAAAATGAACACCACGACACGCGTATGACGCGTGCGCTCAACGGTGAATACCCGTTCGATGTATTTGCCCTTTTAAAGCGGGCGAACAGCGTTGTGAAACAGCATTTCGGCGCGCTATTTCAGGCCTGTGTGGTCCTGTTTGTCGCGGTCATTGTGTTGAGCGTATTGCTGGTTTTTGGTTTTGATATTACCTCACCGGATGCCATCACGCCGGGACAGCGCACGATGATGGAAGTACTCAGTATTCTGGTAATTTCGCCGCTTCAGGCCGGGTTATATATGATGGGGGTCAATGCAGCCCGGGGACAGCCGGTAACAACCTTCGATATATTTCATTATCTTGGCAGCGTGCTGGTTATTTCTGTTACACAGCTTATTATTTCTATTACCACCCAGCTTGGACTGGCACTTTTCATTTTCCCCGGGGTCTATGT
Organism: Alteromonas nitratireducens; assembly: GCF_040812025.1. Taxonomy (NCBI): domain Bacteria; kingdom Pseudomonadati; phylum Pseudomonadota; class Gammaproteobacteria; order Alteromonadales; family Alteromonadaceae; genus Alteromonas; species Alteromonas nitratireducens. The sequence continues at coordinate 487,035 of NZ_JBFNPK010000001.1, read as the reverse complement.
GTGGACAGCCACACTGTTTGCGCTGATGCTGGTCGCGGATAAGCGTCTGACGCCTTTTCAGGCCATTTTACTGTCAGCCAGAATGGTCAACGTATACCTGGGGAAAATGCTGTTACTGGCGGTGCTGTTTTTTGTTTTATTTGGTACTGGCCTGTTAAGCTTTGGTGTCACATTGATTTGGGTTGTGCCGCTGTATTTCTGCACACTGGGCATGTTGTACAACGATCTGTTCAGTACGCAGGACGTACCCAGCGAAACCGCAGTAACAGATGAGTCGAAATTCGATGCATAAACGGGAAACCATCAAAATAGTCTTAATTACACTGGGCGTACTCGCCGTTATTGTGATTAATGCGTGGATCCTGACTACCCGAGAGCCCGATATTCTTGATGTGCCGGAAACGGAAGTGGCGCGCCAACCGGTACCCGACTTTACGGCGTACAGTAACGTAAAAGAAAAGAAAGTGGCTTTTTTTTCCTACCTGAAACCGGAAGTAGACAGACAAAACGCGTATCTGTTGTCACTTCGTCATTATATTCAGACGCTACTGAGAAAAGTGCTGGCCGACGAAGCGCTCGATGAGGAAGACAAAGCGCGTATTGACTGGCTGATTGAAGAGTACCGGATTGATCCGGAGCAGGAGACCAAAGCCCGTATTCTGTCGTTGCTAGAAAAAGTCGACGTACTGCCGGCAGAACTTGTGCTTGCTCAGGCTGCGAATGAGTCTGCATGGGGCACCAGTCGGTTTGCACGCGAGGGTTACAATTTTTTTGGCCTGTGGTGCTTTAAGAAAGGCTGTGGTTTTGTTCCTGCGCGGCGTAATGAAGACGCTAACCATGAAGTGGCGAAATTCGACAGTTTGTCACGAGCCACTTACACGTACATGCGTAATCTGAATCGCCACGACGCGTATAAAGAACTACGTAAAATACGCAGTCGGTTACGCGCCAATCAAATTCCAATCAGTGGCGTTGCGCTTGCCGAAGGGCTGATTAATTACTCCGAGCGTGGCGCTGCCTACGTTGAGGAGTTACAGAATATGATCAGATTTAATGAGGAGTATCTGAGCGAATGAAAAACGGTTTACTGGGGTTAGTCTTTCTTGGGTTGTCCGGGCTGGCATCTGCTGACGTGATCCATGTTGAATACAGCCGATTCTACAGTCATGTCAAAAAGCTTGATGATGAGGACACTAACGCGCTCCAGTTTGCGTTTGGCTTTATCCATGTCAATGAAGGACGGCTGTGCAACATTGCGCGTGCCGACATTATTACTGATAAGAAGGTGATCCCGCTGAATGTAACACCCGAACAGCGCTTTACGGTGCCGGATGAAAAGGCATTGAAAATGGCTAACGCGATGGTGGAAGTGGAGCTGGATGACGCTGCTAATCAGTGTGACATGTCAGTGCAACTGGAAACCCGGCCTGATTACCTGAAAACCCGTTACACTCAGGATGAACTGGTATTCCTGCTCGATCAGTACCGGGCATTTTTTAATGAAATGGGCAGTTTTCTGTCTTTCATGATGCCTTCAGTACAGGGGCTCATGATACATTTCAGCGATAAAGAACTGGACGCAACACTTCAGGGGGGGCCGGCGATCACCAATGGTATGCTGGTTCTTGATGAAGAATGGATTGAAACAAACCGCGGTCTGTCGTTACCGGCTACACCACTTCGCATTACTGCCAAGGCATCAAGGAACTGATGCCTCGGGCAGCGTATCGGCCTCTTCATCAGGCGGATTAAGCACTAGCTGGTAGCGTATTTGCGCTGCCAGACGTTCAACCGTTTGCTCACCTTTCAGACACAACTCTTCAGCCCGGTGAAATTCCATCAGGCCGACATCGGTGAGTTGCGGTTCGATCAGTACATCCGGCGGATCGCCAGCCAGTCGTGAGCGTGTAACCCGAGCCTGCAAAATTTCCAGCGAGCTGCTCATGACGCTCAGGATCCCCGGCGGTGATACCTTGTTTGGCTTTGTATCCGGTGAAAACCACTGGCGAACCACATTCTGGCTCTTGGTAAAAAAGTCATCGGTTTTGCGCTGGATTTCTTCATGCTCCATACGCAGTTTCTCCAGGCGTTGCGGACGAAAATCTGCGTTAAGATTTACTGCAATCACAAAGTCAGCGCCTAACTGACGACACAAATTTACCGGTACCGGGTTTACCACAGCGCCATCTACCAGCCAGCGGTCTTCATTGGCGACCGGGCTGAACAGTGCCGGTATCGCACAGGATGCCTGGATACAGTCACCTACGGGCCCCGAATTAAAAATGACCTCGCGTCCTGAATATAAATCAGTAGCAACGACTGCAAATGGCTTTTCCATTTCTTCGAAGGTGGGGGCACACAAATCGTTTGCCAGCTTGTTGAAGACCTTCTGTCCACTGGCTATTCCGCCACGGCGAATACCCACGCCCATGAGCGACAGCACCTGCCATTCAGTCAGTGAGCACGCCCAGGTACGCAATTCGTCAAGCTTTCCGCTGGCATACGCTGCGCCGACATAGGCGCCGATTGAGCTGCCTGCCACTACATCAATCTGTACACCCATCTTTTCGAGTGCCTGAATAATACCGATATGCGTCCATCCACGCGCGGCTCCCGCGCCGAGCGCCAATCCTATTTTCATTTGCCGGGCTCCATAATATTCACAACCTGTATTTCTGTATCGTCACTTGCCGGGGAGGGATCAGAAAAGGTAACAGGATCAAACCCGATATCGCCGTCGTCGACCGGGCTACCGGTAGCTTTAATGCCTTTGAAGTCATATAACTTACTGTCAACCAAATGTGAGGGGGCGACATTCTGCAATGCTCTGAACATCGACTCAATGCGACCCGGGAAACGACGATTCCAGTCCTGAAGCATCATTTTTATGTTCTGGCGCTGCAGGTTTTCCTGTGAACCACACAGGTTACAGGGAATAATCGGGAAACCGGCTGCCTCTGAATAACGCTGAATATCGCGCTCACTGCAATATGCGAGTGGCCGGATAACAATGTGGTGACCGTCATCACTTACCAGCTTCGGTGGCATAGATTTCAGTTTCCCACCATGAAACATATTCAGGAAAAAGGTTTCCAGCATGTCATCGCGATGATGGCCCAGAGCAATCTTGGTGGCCCCGATTTCTTTTGCTGTCCGGTATAAAATGCCACGGCGTAAACGCGAGCACAGCGAGCAGGTTGTCTTACCCTCCGGAATTTTCTCTTTCACGATGGAGTAGGTGTCTTCTTCGACAATCAGATACTCAACGCCCAGTGATTCCAGATATTCAGGTAATACATGCTCCGGGAAGCCCGGCTGCTTCTGGTCAAGGTTGACCGCTACGATATCAAAATGTATCGGGGCAATCTTGCGAAGAAAAAGCAGAATATCCAGCATGGTATAACTGTCTTTTCCGCCAGACAGACACACCATGACTTTATCCTGATCTTCAATCATGCCAAAGTCGTCAATCGCTTTGCCTACGTTGCGGCGAAGACGCTTTTGCAGCTTGTTAAAGCTGTATTGTTGTTTCGATTGTGAGCGGGCGTCTGCGGCGGTGTCTTTAGGCTGTGCATCTGCGGTCATATCGGGGCTTACCTGTTACTACAAAATAGCCGACATTATAACGAAGCGTAGCCAGCGCTGCTATCCACGCCAGAAAAATTAACCGCTCAGCTTATGGGGCTTTTAAAACCTTCCGGTTTGAGCGCCAGCACATCGCACTTCAGTCCGTCAATGACGTGCTCCGCCGTATTTCCAATCAGTGCAGCGGATAAGCCCACCCGGCCAACGGTACCGATAATAACCAGTTCGGCGTCAAGTTCTCTGGCCAGCATTGGAATAACGCGCTCAGGTAAGCCTTCTTTTACGTAACAGCGGTCGGAATCAATACTGTACTTACCGGCGTGTCTGGCCATTTCTTCTTCATGGTGCGTTTTCACCGCATTGTTATAGGTATCAGGATCAAATTCTGGTACCTCAATGGCAATATTCAGTGGTGTGGCAGGAAAGCAATTGACCAGATTCACATGCCCGCTAAGTAACGTGGCATAGTCTGTCGCCGTCTGGGTAATGCGATCATTCAGCTGGCGATGTTCATCATCCTCGGTCCCCACATTCACCGCAGCGATAATATTTCCATCTGCTGGCCAGTCGTGCTCTTTTACCAGCAGTACCGGAGAAGGGCACTTTCTTAACAAATGCCAGTCGGTAGGGGTGAAAATAACCGAGCTCAGATCATTATGGGGCTTGGTGGCTTTAATCACTAAATCAGCGTTGTGCCGGGCTGCATAGGTGATAACGGCTTCATACGCGCGATTATTCCATTCAACCACAATATTGATGTCCTGATGCCCCTGATTGTCGAGTTGCTGTCGTAACCAGGCCGCTCTGTCGTCGATGACGGCTTTGCGCATAGCATCGCGTTCAGACTGACTCAGCATCGTGGTCATATCATAAGAGAAGTCGTAAACGACAAGCATGGCTGTGACGGTTGCCTGGGTTTTTCTGGCAATCTCCAACGCCCGGGAGAGCGCCGGTTGTGTCTCACGGTCGGCTTCAATAACAGCCAGAAGGTGCTTATAACGTATCATCCCCGTACTCCCTTAATCACAGTATTCCATTTTAGTGTAATACGTTACGCAGACTTTGCCTGTTGTTCTGGATCAACAAGCGGCGTACTTACACGGCCACGTAACTAAGTTTTTCATCCATTTTTTCAGTATCGAGGATGGTAATGAGCTTGCCTTCTACTTTAATGACGCCTTCTTTCTGGAACCGGGTGAGTAAACGGCTGATGGTTTCGATGGTCAGGCCCAGATAGTTGCCAATTTCATTGCGGGTCATGCTCAGGTGAAACTGTTTTCCTGAAAAGCCCCGCGCCTCAAAACGTTCTGACAACTGTGCAATGAAATACATCAGGCGTTCTTCCGCCGAGCGCTTATTCAACAGCATCATCATATCGTGATCCTGTTTAATTTCTGCGCTCATAAAGCTCATGATCTGATGTCTCAGCTTAGGGAGCTGCATCGAAATCTGGTCAAGGGTTTCGTAAGGAAGCTCACAGACCATTGCAGTTTCCAGCGCCTGGGTATAACTCTGATGCTTATTTTCCCGCAGCGCATCAAAGCCAATAATGTCGCCGGGGAAATGAAAACCGGTAATCTGTTCTTCACCGTCTTTGTTCGTCACGAACGACTTGAAGGAGCCTGAGCGAACGGCATACAGTGACTTAAATGGTGCGCCGGTGTGAACCAGCGTGTCATGTTTATGCAGTGGACGCTTTCTTTCGATAATGTCATCCAGTGATTCAATTTCAGTTTTGTTTAACGCAACCGGTAAACAAAGATGACTGAAACTGCAGTTCTGACAGTGAATTGAAAAGTTGCTTCCATTGCTCATGATTATTGCCTGTTATCCCGCTCGGTGAGTCGTTAGTTTATGGTGATACTATGTATTAACCGGTAGATCAAGAAAAACGAATATATTAACAGCCCGCTTGCGATGAATTGCCTGACACGCGGCTTCCTGAACTGTTTAAAAAGATAGTCAGCCCCGCTGCCAACTGCAAGCAGGGTAGGTAATGTGCCCAGTCCAAAACAAAACATGATAAAGGCGCCTTGTCCGGCCTGCTGACTGGTCAGCGACCACGTCAGCGTCGAATAAACAAGACCACAGGGCAGCCATCCCCAAATCAGTCCGTACGGCAGGGCGGCAAGCGGCGACCTGAAGGGTAAAAAGCGTTTAGACAGGGGCTGAATCAGCCGCCAGACGGCATTGCCTGCTTTTTCCAGATATGCCAGCCCTCGCCACCATTGCCCCAGATACAGCGCAAGCGCCACCAGCATAAGCGCACTTAACCAGGCCAGCACCTGTCCAAGTGCCGGCAATACTGCGGCCGACATTTGTCCCACGCCGCCTGCGAGGGCACCAGCCAGTGTGTAGCTAATGATACGGCCGAGATTATAGGCCAGCATATAAGGAAATGGACGACGCCGCGCCGGGACGGCCTGTTGTAACGCAGTAACAATGCCACCACACATACCGATGCAATGCACACCGCCGGCGAGTCCGATTAACAATGCAGATAAGCCTGTCAGCTCAGTCACGCCGTTTTTCCTGCGCAGCTTTGCGCTCTTCTGCCAGTTTCTTATCTTCCGGTGACAAGTCGTCATCAAACAGAATACTGTACCCCTGACGATCGAGATCGTCGAACTGATTTGATCGTACTGCCCAGAAGAAGATGACTACCGCAACGGCAACAATGATGATGGCGATGGGAATAAGCACATAAATAATACTCACGGCAGGTCCTCAGCGTAGCAGTCGCGTTGAATTGGTTACCACAATGATACTGCTCAGGGACATACCTACAACAGCCATCCACGGACTTAGCAGGCCAGACACGGCGAACGGCAGAATCAGCGCGTTGTAGCCCAGTGCCCACAGCATGTTCTGGCGAATTGTCCGTTTAGTTTTTTGTGCAATAGTGAGCAGATCGGCAATACAAAGCAGGCTGTCACCAAGCAAAATAACATCCGCGGCCGTTTTCGCCACATCTGTCGCGTTACCCACGGCGACAGAGACATCGGCACTGGCAAGCACCGGTGCATCATTAATTCCGTCGCCCAGCATCATGACCCGCTCACCGGCTTGTTGCAACTGATGGACTTCGTCATATTTCTGCCTGGGCGACAGCGTGCCTTTGGCATAGCTGATCGGCAACACGGCGGCGATATTGTCCACGTTTTGCTGACTGTCGCCACTAAGCAAAATGAGCTTTTTCTGACTCAGCTGTTTTACGGCGGCCTCGGCATCATGGCGTAGTGTATCACTCAACCGATAGGCCGCTAACACGGTTTCACCACATGTCAGTACTACATTGGGGGTGAAGGGGAGTGAGGGCAGTGTAACACCGGCAAAGGAAGGTGATCCCAGTTTGTAGTTACTGCCGTTGATGGTGCCTTCTACGCCACCACCGGGTGTTACCGAAAAATCGGACAGTGCGTGTAGCGGCGCGTCAGGGAATGCACGGGCTATCGGATGCTCAGAGCGCGACTCGAGCGTGGCGGTAATTCGGCTCACATCGTCTGCAGAGAGGGTGTTACCAGTCCACTGGTCAACAATGCTGAATTCGCCGTTGGTCAGTGTGCCGGTTTTATCCAGTGCAATCGTGGAAATACCGGTAAGTTGCTCAAGGACATCGGCCCGTTTTAATAAAATGCCCTGCTTATTCAGGCGCGCGACAGCGCAGGTTAGTGCCGAAGGCGTTGCGAGACCGAGCGCACAGGGACAGGTCGCCACCAGTACAGAAATCGTTATCCAGAATGCCTCGTCACTGCCCTGAAACGACCAGTAGGCAAAGGTGAGGGCAGAAATAAGCAGCACACCGGTAACAAAATAACGTGAGAACGTATCGGCGATCTGGGCGATTTTGGGCTTACTTGCCATCGCCTGCGCCTGCAGTCGTACGATTTGGTTAACCAGGGCATGTTTTAAGGTACGTGTAACCGTGACCGTCAAAGCGCCTGACTGATTCACCGTCCCGCCAAATACCTGACTGCCAGGCTGCTTCTCAACCGGTAGAAACTCACCGGTCAGCATCGACTCATCAACCGCCGATTGCCCATGACTGACGATACCGTCTATCGGGATGGTGTCGCCCGGCCTGACCAGCACGCGTTCGTCTTTTTTTAGCTGTTTAGCCAGACAGGTTGTGACCGTGCCATGGTCATCCAGACGGTTAGCGGAGACTGGAATAAAATGCGTCATGTTGGCGGAGATTTGTGCAGCGCGGTGACGGCTCCTGTGCTCCAGAAAACGGCTGAGCAGCAGCAGAAAAATAAACATGCAGATAGATTCAAAATACACGTCGCCACGCTCCAGCAGCGTAGACTTAATACCTGCGATATAGGTGCCAAATACGGCCAGCGTAACCGGTACATCCATATTCACAGTGCGGGCCGACAGGGCTTTCATCGCCCCAAGATAAAATGTGCTGCCGGAATACAGTACAACAGGGGTGGTCAGCACCAGCGCTACCCAGTAAAAGTATCGGCGGGTCTGCTCGTCAATATTGCCAAACCAGTCAAAATACAGCCCCGCCATCAGCATCATAACCTGCATGGTCATCAGGCCGGCCAGGCCCAATCGCTTTAAATACGATTTTTGCTCCCGGCGATACGCGGCTTCATGCTGATCTGGCTGAAAAGGCGCACCCTGATATCCAATCTGTTGCAGTGCCCCGAGAATTTTACTGAGAGTCGTTTGCTCCGGATCCCAGCTGATCAGCGCCCGGCGTTCCTGAACATTAACCGCGATCTGCCGGATACCGGGAAATTTTGCCAGTTGCTTTTCAATCAGCCAGCCACACGCGGCGCAGGTAATGCCTTCGATGGTAAGCTGAACCTGTTTATGCTTTCCTTCATCAAAAACAAACTCCTCCTGAAGCTCAGGCTGGTCATATACGTTAAGTTTGTCCTGAATTTCGGAGGGTAAGACATCGCCCTGTTTTGCCGGGGCAGTTCTGAACCGATAGTAATCTTCCAGGCCATTAGCAACAATCGCCTCGGTTACCGCCTGGCAACCGGGGCAACAGAACTGTCGCCTGGCACCCAGTACCATGGCGTCATATTGATGGTCCGGATCGTTCGGCAGACCACAGTGGTAACAGGTTTGTTCAGACATCAGGGGTTAAACTTCATCACACCGGAATAGGGCAGGCTGACGGTTTTTTGGATTTTCCAGCTGTCGTCCACGGGCGTCAGGGTTATTTGCCATTTACCGCCCAGGTCTTGTTCACTAAAGCCCCGGTAAATCCCTGCCGCATCCCGACTCAGCAGCACCGATGTGTCTTTATCTTCCAGTGTCGTGTGGTAAAAGGCGAGTTTCAGCGCAGTCCCTTCCTGCGGGATCCCTGAGTGGAATTTCAGCGAGATAGCGCCATTTTCAATGGTTAAATCCGTGGTGATGTTTTTCCTCTTGGCCGCTGCAATTTTATCCAGGCTGAGGTTAATGGCCTTACCTTCTTTATAGTAATCGTCTACGACCAGTGAATTTTCGGTGGTGGTGGCGATGTTTATCATAACGCCACTCATAATGAAGGAGGCGACCGGAACCGAAATCAAAAACCAGGGCCAGAACTGTTTGTACCAAGGCTTGTTCATGAACTATCTCTAACATTTACAGCGCGTGATGAGGCGCTATTTTCTCATAAAAAAAGCCCCGTGATAACGGGGCTTTACAGTGAATATTCTGTGCTACTTAGTCGTTGTGCGACAGGCTGTACACATACGTAGCAACAACATGAATTTTGTCTTCACCCAAGGTTTTCTTGAATGAAGGCATAACCCCGTTGCGGCCGTAGGTCAGGGTTTCTGTTACCGCACGATGGCTACCGCCATACAGCCAGATATTGTCTGTCAGATTAGGCGCACCAAGCATCTGGTTACCTTTACCGTCCATTCCGTGACAGGCAGCACAGGCCGCAAAACGCGGTTTACCTTTCGCAACCAGTTCCGGGTCAACATCGCGGCCGCTCAGGCTCAGAACATAAGCCACAACCTCTTCGATACCCTGTTCGCCCATCGCGTCAAGCCAGGCTGGCATGTTACCGCGACGACCACCGATCAGCGTTTCTTTAATTTTTGCGCCAGTACCGCCGTACAGCCAGTCATCGTCCGTCAGGTTAGGGAAACCGCCATTCTGACCACGTGCATCCGAACCATGACACTGTGAACAGTTTTGCAAAAACAGTCGCTGACCAACTTTGATGGCTTCAGGATCTTTCGCAAGTTCTTCCACCGGGATTTTGGCGTAGGCCTCGAAAATAGGGTCGAAACGCTCTTCTGCCATATCCAGTTCACGGTCGTATTGCACCAGCATGCCGTTTTCTTTAGCTTCAGCGCGAGCCTGACGTGACTCTTCCAGCGACTGAATATTCTGGTTTGAACTTTTCCAGCCTAACAGCCCCTGGAACGAACCCAGACCAGGGTAGAGTGCGAGGTAAATAAAACCCCATACAATGGTGATGTAAAACAGAATGGTCCACCAGCGGGGTAACTGATTGTTAATCTCTTCGATACCGTCAAACTCGTGTCCCATTGATTCGCCCTGTGGCACACCTGTCTTATTTGCAAGGCACCAACGAAGGAGAAAGTAACATGCGATGATAAGTCCCAGCGTTATCACCGAAATCCAAATTGTCCAAAACGTACTCATGAGTTCAAGACTCCTGCTGATCTTCTCTTGATTTTTGTTTTTCTTCGTCTGCGAACGGCAGGTTAGCCGCTTCATCGAACTTTGTTTTATTGCGGCTGCTGAATGCCCACCACACTACGCCGATAAAGCAGACGAAGACGATAACAGTAAATATGCTGCCTACAGTGCCCTGGTCCATATTATTTCAGATGGGTTCCAAGAGACTGCAGGTAGGCGATCAGGGCTTCCATTTCAGTTTTACCCTGTACTGCCGCTTTCGCACCAGCGATATCCTCATCGGTATAAGGGACGCCAAAACCACGGAATACTTCCATCTTCTTAGCAGTCAGCTCGCCGGTCAGCGTGTTTTCTTCCAACCAAGGGAAGCCAGGCATATTTGACTCAGGTACAACGTCACGCGGATTACGCAGGTGAACACGGTGCCACTCGTCACTGTATCGGCCGCCTACACGCGCCAGATCAGGGCCGGTACGTTTTGAACCCCACAGGAATGGGTGCTCCCATACAGACTCACCGGCAACAGAGTAGTGACCGTAACGCTCAGTTTCTGCGCGGAACGGGCGGATCATCTGACTGTGACAGCCAACACACCCCTCGCGGATATAAATGTCACGACCCTCGAGCTCCAGTGCAGTGTACGGACGCAGGCCTTCGACCGGTTCCATGGTCTGCTGCTGGAACATCAGTGGCGTAATCTGAACCATCGCGCCGAAGCTGATGGCGATAAGGATAAGAATCGTCAGCAGGCCAACGTTCTTTTCAATTATCTCATGTGGATTTTTCATTCTACGTCTCCTTACGCTGGCTGTGTTGCAGGATCAGCAGCGATACTGCCTTTAGGTGCACGAATGGTTTTGTACGTGTTGTAGGCCATGACCAGCATGCCGGCAACCACGAAACAACCACCGATGAAGCGAACCACGTAGAATGGCTTTGAGGCCTCCAGCGACTCTACAAAGCTGTAGGTCAGGGTGCCGTCTGCATTAACTGCACGCCACATCAGACCCTGCAGAACACCAGACATCCACATTGCAACGATGTAAAGCACAACGCCAATCGTAGCCAGCCAGAAGTGAACGTTAATCAGACGGATACTGTACATCTCACGCTGACCAAACAGTACCGGGATCAGGTGATAAACAGAACCGATAGATACCATGGCTACCCAGCCCAGTGCACCAGAGTGAACGTGACCGATGGTCCAGTCAGTGTAGTGCGACAGTGCGTTAACCGTCTTGATTGCCATCATCGGGCCTTCGAAGGTAGACATGCCATAGAACGACAGTGAAACAATCAGGAAGCGCAGAATAGGATCCGTACGTAGTTTGTGCCACGCGCCCGACAGCGTCATGATACCGTTGATCATGCCGCCCCAGGACGGGACAAACAGAATGACCGACATCACCATACCCAGCGACTGCGTCCAGTCAGGCAGCGCAGTGTAGTGGAGGTGGTGTGGACCCGCCCAGATATACAGTGAAATCAGCGCCCAGAAGTGCACGATAGACAAACGATAAGAATAAACCGGACGACCTGCCTGCTTCGGTACGAAGTAGTACATCATGCCGAGGAAACCTGCAGTCAGGAAGAAACCTACTGCATTGTGCCCGTACCACCACTGCATCATGGCGTCTACAGCACCGGCGTAGAGTGAATAGGACTTAGTGAATGAAACCGGAATCGCCATGCTGTTACCGATATGCAGCACCGCAACGGTCAGCATAAAGGCACCCAGGAACCAGTTTGCGACATAAATGTGCGAGACCTTTCTGATCGCCAGAGTGCCAAAAAAGTTAATGATGTAGGCAATCCAGACCAGCGCAATCAGAATGTCAATTGGCCATTCAAGCTCGGCATACTCTTTACTGCTGGTGAGGCCAAGTGGAAGAGACAATACCGCTAACACGATCACGGCCTGCCAGCCCCAGAAAGTAAAGCTTGCCAGCTTGTCACTGAACAACCGGACCTGACAGGTACGCTGAACAATGTAGTACGAGGTAGCAAACAGGGCACATCCGCCAAATGCGAAGATTACCGCATTGGTGTGCAGCGGACGAAGACGCGAGAACGTCAGCCAGGGCAGGTCGAAGTTAAGGACCGGTGCGAAAAGCTGTGCAGCAATGTACACACCGAGGCCCATACCGATAATGCCCCATATAATGGTCATAATAGTAAATTGCCTGACGACCTTATAATTATAGTCAGGCTGTGCTTGGCTTATTTCACTCATTTTTATGAATCTTCCACTTCAAAGAAATAAATGGGTTTCCAACTTTCGCGTAACGCGGTTTAATTCAGTATGCGTGCTTCACACCGGGCCTGAAACGAATAATAATTGTACTCTCCAGGCCAGTTGGTACGCGGATAATAAAGTTTTTAACAACAAAAAGATACCATAAACTCCCGTTACTTGATCTGCGTCAACAGACGGCATTTTTAATTCACGGGATGCAAAAAAAACCAAACACAATGTTCACAAAAAATTTACGTAAAATATTGGGTCCGGTCGCCATTTTTGCTGTTGCAATAAGCATCTATGTTGCCCAGACGCTGACAACGTCTGTTCCTGCAAAGTCTAACAGCCAATTACAGAGTCTCCAGTGTAATTTCATTAATCTTATGTGTAGTTTCACCATTAATAGACAACAGGCGACGGCGGAATTTACCCGTCACCCATCACCGGAAGAGTCCGTCACGCTTCAGATCTCGCTACCCGACGGAATCGCGGTGTCCAGCGCATGGATTGAAGGTGTAAATATGTATATGGGGAAGATCCCGGTGCTGGTCGATCAAAACACCGAGGGACAATGGGAGGGCTGGTTCATGCTCGGGAGCTGCTCGGAACCCACCATGCGTTGGCGAATGCTGCTTAATCTGGAAGGCCGGGAGACCCCGGCCATGCTGTATTTTACAACCGATAATGGGTAACAGTTACATCTGTGATTGCAGGTAGTTGGGTAGTCCCAGACGTTTGATAAGCCCAAGCTGCTGTTCCAGCCAGTGGGCATGGTCCATTTCAGTGTCATCCAGCAATACGATCAGCATGTCCCGTGTGACGTAGTCTTTTTCTTCCTCACACAGCGCAATGACTTCACGCAGCTTGGCATCTACTTCATATTCCACCCGCAAATCACTTTCCAGCATTTCGGGAACATCTTTACCTACCTTAAAGCCGGTACGCTGCGTCATGTCGGGTGTGCCCTCAAGAAACAGCATACGCTCAATCAGCTTTTGCGCATGACCGCGCTCATCATCGAATTCGTGATCGATACGTTCGTAAAGCTTATTCAGGCCCCAGTCCAGGTACATTTGTGAATGGATAAAATACTGGTCCATTGCCGCCAGCTCGTACGCGAGCAGGGCATTGAGACCATCAATCACTTTTTTATTGCCTTTCATCATTCGTCTCCTGTTACCTGTGCCTGAAGATAATTTTCTATCCCCATTGCATCTATCTGGTATTCCTGGGTTTCCAGCCAGTCCAGATGCTCTTCTTCATATTCGAGGATAGATTCCAGTAAATCGCGGCTGACATAGTCCTGTTCTGCTTCCGCCAGCGCAATGGCATCTCTCAGCAGCGGCAGCTGTTCATTCTGAAACCGCATATCACAGCCAAGCATTTCCCTGACGTCTTCACCGATATACAGTTTGCCCAGAGCCTGCAGGTTGGGGAGTCCTTCAAGAAACAGAATGCGTTCAATCAGATCGTCCGCCTGTTTCATGTCTTTAATCGACTTTTTATAGTTCTTTTCATTCAGCACCGACAGCCCCCAGTTCTTGAACATACGGGCGTGTAAGAAGTACTGGTTAATTGATGTCAGCTCGCTGGTGAGCACGTCATTGAGTTTAGCAACGACCTGTTTGTTACCTTTCATCGCGATATACCTTGTTAAATGCTGTGTGCAGTATAGTTATTTCACGCAGTGTAGTCAAAATATCCTTTTAAAACAGCATGATACAAACGCTAATGGTTCTTACTACATCCTTTGTTTGTATTTGTCATGCTACGTTTTTCTCTTCGACATAGGCGAGGCTTTCTTCGGCAAAACCCAGACCGGCTTCGGTAAAGAAATTGAAGACCTTATCAACGCCGTTGCTAAGCAGATGTTGTACCTCGTCCTCATAGCGTGCAATTGCTGCCACCCGTCCAGTATAGCCCGCATTACTCAACTGTTTTGTAATATTGATGGCATCTTCAATTGAAGGCAGTGCAAGCAGCACCAGTTTAACGTTCTGGATGTCCAGATTATCCCAGAGATCGACGTCTTCACCGTCACCACAAATGACATTCATGCCGTCATTTTGCATCTGCTTAATTTTCACGCGGTCTGCATCCATACCCCACACCCGGTTTCCGGCTATTTTGGCTAATGACTGAAATGCGCCCGAACCAACGCGCCCCATACCTACCACTAAAAATTCAGCCTGGGTGATAACCGGATAAATGTCTTCTTTTAAACGAACAGGACGCTCAAACCGCTTAATCGGCGTTTTGAAGCGGTGATACTGACTATGCGAATTGCGGTAGATAATGCTGGTAACCACAAACGAAAACGACACTGCCAGGGCCAGCACAACCAGCCAGGTTTCAGCCAGCAGGCCAAGTGATACGGCGAGTGCGCCAACAATCAGACCAAATTCGCTGTAGTTACTTAGCACCATGGCAGAAAGAAACGCCGTACGACCGCGAAGCTTCAGGCTGGTAAATAAGCCGAAAAACAGCAGTGCTTTTAACGGCAGAAGTAACGCAATGATCACAGCGGCCACGATCATTGTCAGGTCGGGGAGAGCGGTTAAGCCTATCGACAGGAAAAAACCAATAAGCAGCAAATCTTTAAAGCTGAGCAGCGACTTGGCAAGCTCACTGGCTTTAGGATGACGCGCGAGCAGTATGCCAAAAATCAGAGCGCCAAGATCGCCTTTAATATTAACGGCTTCAAATAACTGATACCCACCAAGTGCAAGGATAAAACCGGTGAGGGGCAACAGCTCACCGTGCCCGGACTGATTAATAACACGGTGTATCAGTGGAAGTAAGGGAATGATTGCCAGCAGGCCGAGTGCCCATACAGACGGTAGTTTACCGGTGGCGGCAACCAGAAATATGACCGCGAAGACGTCCTGCATAACCAGAATGCCAATAGAAAGACGGCCATGGCGGGTTTTCATTTCACCACTTTCTTCCAGTACTTTCACGACACACACGGTGCTGCTGAAACTAAGCGCGAATGCAATTAACAGTGCACTTTGCATATCAAGCTGCAGCACCGTGATGCTAAGCAGGGTGGTCAAGCCGTACGCAGCAACGCTAATCACACCAATCCACAGCAGCATGTGAACGGTACTCGCTCCCCATACCTCACGACGCTGTAAATCCCGGATATTCAGTTTAAGGCCTATGGTGAACAGCATGATTGTAATACCCAGGTCAGACAGGGCAGTAAGTTCATCGGTAATACGATAGCCTGCGAAATTCAGCAAAAAGCCCGCAATGAGATAACCAACCAAGGGCGGAATACCCGCAAGCTTGACGGTCAGTCCACAGACAAAAGCGAAAAGAAGAAAGGCATATTCCATGAAAAAATGTCCTGAAGCTGTTTTAGTGTAGCCCGGTTTATAATCTATCCGAGGTTCGTACCTAACTAGCATGCGATACAACGACTTGTAAGTAAACACACGGTGTTCATCGTAGGCCTGGTAAGCATTCTGCAAAGTTACGCGTAACCTGAGGGTGATGTTTTACCTGTTATTCTGATCGCTTACGTGATCTTCACACCAATGCAGTGTATATGTGTTAGAAGCAAATCAATAAGGAAATCATTGTGCGCACTACCATTTTTATCTGGCTCGTTGTCGCCCTGGCCATCAATTCATTGCTGGTCTATGCATGGGCTCCGGCTGCATGGCTTTTCTTTATCACTCTCCCTTTACTATTTTTAGCCATTTACGACTGTGTTCAGAAAGATCATGCGATCCTACGAAATTATCCGCTGGTAGGCCGCGGGCGCTGGATTATTGAAGGGCTCCGTCCCTATATTCAACAATATGTGATTGAATCTGATACAGGTGGCGCACCCATTTCGCGGATGTTTCGCTCTATTGTTTATCAGCGCGCCAAAAACAGTCGGGAAACCGTGCCCTTTGGCACGCAGATTGACACCTATTCGGACGGCTATGAGTGGATTGGTCACTCTTTGTCCGCGATGCAGGTTGAAGATATGGAGTCTGATCCCCGTATACGGATTGGCGGACCTGATTGTAAACAACCCTACGACGCCAGTGTGCTGAATATTTCAGCAATGAGTTTTGGTAGTCTGTCGAAAAATGCCATCCTGGCGCTGAATAAGGGCGCGAGTCTGGGTGGTTTCTATCATAATACCGGGGAGGGTGGCCTGACGCCGTATCATCTTGAGCACGGCGGTGACATCGTCTGGCAGATTGGAACCGGCTATTTCGGTTGCCGCAGTGAAGAGGGAGGCTTTGACGCTGAACAGTTTAAGGAAAAAAGCCAGCTGCCTGCCGTAAAAATGGTCGAAATAAAGCTTTCTCAGGGCGCAAAGCCGGGCCACGGTGGGATTTTGCCCGCGTACAAGAACACGCCGGAAATTGCTAAAATCCGTGGTGTGGAACCCGGAACCCAGGTAGATTCACCGCCACGCCACAAGGCATTTTCTACGCCTCTTGAGATGCTGGATTTTATCGTCAGGCTTCGCGAATTAAGTGGTGGTAAGCCGATTGGTATCAAGCTGGCGCTGGGACGCAAGAGTGAATTCATCGCGATATGCAAAGCCATGCATCAAACGGGTATCACGCCCGACTTTATTACGGTAGATGGCGGAGAAGGTGGCACCGGCGCGGCGCCGCTGGAATATACTAACTCAATTGGCTTTCCTTTGCGTGAAGCGCTGGCCTTTGTTGATGACTGTCTGATTGGCTTTGGTCTGCGCGACCGTATCCGTCTGATTGCCTCCGGTAAAATTATTACGGCGTTCCAGCTTGTCAAAACGCTGAGTCTGGGGGCAGATCTGTGCAACAGTGCAAGGGGCATGATGCTGGCACTGGGCTGCGTGCAGTCATTGTCATGCAACACAAACCGTTGCCCCACGGGCGTTGCGACACAGGATGAAACCTTATCACGCGGGCTGGTTGTGTCTGACAAGTCTGAGCGGGTGTACCGGTTTCATAAAAAAACGGTGCATGCGCTGATGGATATTTTGTCTTCAACTGGCCATAAATCTATCAGTGACCTTAACCGCACCCATATTTTCCGGCGTGTTGATCAATCAAGCGTGCGCCGTTACGACGAAATCTTTCCGCTGGTTAAAAAGGGGGCGTTGCTTGGTGATGACGTGCCGGAGGCGTTTCGTATCCACGTGCAGGAGGCAAGCGCAGAGAGCTTTATGCCTGCCAGCCTGCTTGCCGATGTGGATAAGGAGACCAAGGTGGTCTCCTGAGGATCAGTTATCTGAGCCAGTCTCCTGGTCAGGCGTTCTTAACTGATATAGCCGGTATTCTGATGTGCGGTACGGCACTACTTTGTATTTTGGCTGTAAAAACGCCACAAGATTAATCAAATCGGTCACAGATAGCGCGTCATTGAGGTTAGGCATTTTAGACTCACCGCCTGACGTGGTCATGCTCACCGGATAGCGTGGACTTAACTTATGTGAAGGGTTAATAATCGCTGTGACCAGTTCACCATAGGTTTTCACCCGGGCGCTGCTGCCCCCCAACACAATGGGTTTGGGTAACACCGAGCTTGCGACGCCGCTGTTGTCGAGCCCGTCAACCTGATGGCAGTCGACGCACCCGTAACGCATAAACGCCGCTTTACCCGCGTCGGCGTTACCTTCCGGAAGGCTGAATCCTCTCGGCGAATCGGCGCCCCACTGGCATCCCGACAGAGCAAGTGCGATCCCCAGCCCCAAACCTAACCTCAACATAGCGTTTCTCCTTATTGCGTTTTACCAATTACCAACAGCATAGACGACTCCGATGGAAATATCTTGATTAAGGTCAATGCGTTATCAAAACCATCCTCTACACTTTAGTGACAACATTATCCAAGGTAAAGAAAAATGGAAGGCTATAAAACCCTACTCGTGGCTGTCGATGTTTATGCTGATTATGACGTACTGATTGAGCGTGCAATACAGGTGGCAGGTCATGCTAACGCCTGTCATCTGTTATATGTTGCCTATCCACAATCGACCATTGAACCATATGGGTTATATCTGGAGCGGGACTTTACCGATGAGGTGCGACAACAGGCTGAGAAGAGCCTGCATGAAGCGGCGCGCCGTTTCGGTATTCCTGAAAATCAGCTGTACGTTGAGTTTGGTTCACCGGCGGACGAAATTCATCATAAATCCGAGAAACTGAAAGCTGATTTGATTGTCATCGGTACCCATGGACAAAGCGGAATGCGCCTGTTGCTAGGCTCTACGGCTAATGCTGTATTACATGGTGTTAAGACGGATGTACTGGCAATAAAGCTGTAAAAACCTGTACCGGCAACAGCCTTGTTAGTTTATTGAACGGTTTCATAAGGTTTGGTTAATTTTTTATGCGTATACTAAGCGGCGTTTGCTGTTTATTTACGTTATAAAAATATGATTAAAAAGACCCGTGGTATTAAACGTATTGCGTTTGCGACAAAATATTCATTACAGGGACTGGCGGCGGCATTTAAAAGTGAGCCGGCCATCAGGCAGGAACTGGCAGTTTGTGTCATTCTCATTCCACTCGCCTGTGTGCTTGACACCACCATTACTGAAACGTTGTTGATGATACTGGTTCTTGGACTGGTTCTGATTACCGAGTTGCTGAATTCAGCTGTCGAAGCGCTCGCCGATCACATTAGTACAGACATGCATGCACTGCTTGGTAAAGCAAAGGACATCGGATCGGCTGCGGTATTTATCGCGCTGATACAGGCCGGGGTAGTGTGGGGCGTCATTCTCTACAATGTGATAACACGATAACCCTTTTATGCCGGCTGATTACTATCCCGGCAATCGACGCATCAATTTGCTCATTTCTTCACCACGGGGGCTGACTCCGGTTGACAGACCCATGGGACAGCCTCTACAACGTGCCCCCACAGAAGTGCATTCATCTGTCCATTTTCGCAGGCGTAAGAATAACGCCACTACAAATAGCTTTTCCTGAGTACCCGTCTATATTTTGACAAGCGTAATTCCGCGACTGTGCAGGCATTAATACTAGGATAGTGTCTGCCGATATGTCAGGTAACTGGTAGCGCGACCAGAAGAGTAACGCGCTTTCGCCGTATTAACCCAACGCTTGTTCAGATTACGAAGACATCACCAGTGGAGGAATATCCATGCTGTCTATCAGTAAAAAAGTCCAGTTACTGGCCATTGTGCCGGTTGTCCTTGTCACCCTGTCGTTATTGCTTTTCAGCCTGATACAGACAAACAAAAGTACAGACGTCATGGCGTCTCAGTTTGAGGCGGCATTAATGGCACAGAAAAAGGAAGAACTGAAAAACTACATCGCGCTGGCGAAAAGCGCAGTCAGTACCATTGGTGATGGCACGATAGATACGAAGCAGGAAAAACAGGACGCTTTTGCGGTACTGCGAAGTCTGTCATTTGATGACAGTGGAAGCCGTGGTTACGTTTTTATTTATGACTTAGAGGGTGTCAATCTGATGCATGGTGCAAACCAGGCCTTAGAAGGACGTAACCTGTGGGACTTTAAAGATCCGGCCGGCAAATTGCTAATACAGGAACTGGTCAGCGCCGCAAAAAAAGGCGGAGATTTTGTAACCTATCGCTGGAAGAACGCCGATGACAGTGATACAGCACCAAAACTCGGCTATGCCGAAATGATGCCGGGCGGAAAAATGATGATCGGATCTGGTTTCTGGATTGATGGGATAGAAAAAACGGTGTCAGCGGTTGAGGATGAAATATCCTCGTCCTTCAGCGAAATGATTGGTACGCAGGCCATCGGTGCCACTATTGCAGCCCTTGTGGTACTAGCGATTGGCCTGATGGTAGTAAAATCAATCAATGCGCCGGTTAATACCATTATCGAGGCAATGGATGATATAGCCAATGGTGACGGCGACCTGACTAAACGTCTGCCGGTAAAAGGTAACACTGAAACCGACAAACTGGCCGCTGCATTTAATGCGTTTGCCGATCAGGCCCGCGACATTGTGTTAAAAGTCAAAGAATCAGTCGCAACGCTTAAACAAGCCAATGATGACCTGAGCCGGGTTGTCACAAATATCGAAGCCGGTGTTGGCCGACAACTGACAGAAACTGACTCCGTTGCAACCGCCATGAATGAGATGGCAGCCGCAGCGCAGGAAGTCGCGAATAATGCCAGCAGTGCATCTGATTCTGCTCGTTCCGCCGATGATCTTGTGTCATCGGCAAACCGCGGTGTCCAGCAAACCATTCGCTCAATCGAAGACCTGTCAGGCAAAGTACAGGAAGGTGTGACCGTTATGGTCACACTTGGCGAAGGGTCAGAAAAAATCGGCAGTGTACTTGATGTGATTCGTGGCATTGCCGAGCAAACCAATCTCCTCGCCCTTAACGCGGCAATTGAGGCAGCAAGGGCAGGGGAAGCAGGTCGCGGATTTTCTGTTGTTGCTGATGAGGTACGTACGCTAGCCAGTAAAACGCAGACCAGCACAGAAGAAATCCAGTCAATGATTGAGCAGGTGCAACTGGGCGTTAATCGTGCGGTCAGTGTGATTCAGGGTGTGAGTGATCAGAATAATGCGGTTACTGAGAAGGCAAAAGATGTCGGCGTTACACTGGGCAAGACCGCCAGTGCCGTTGCGACCATTACCGAAATGAATATTCAGATTGCCAGCGCCGCTGAAGAGCAAACATCAGTCTCTGAGGCAATTAACACCAGTATTCACGATATTGTGGATATCAGTGAAGAAACCGCAAAAGGTACAAAAGAAGTTAAACAGGCTGCAAACGGATTGCTTACTATGACAGCCGCCCTGGACAAACAGATTGCCAGATACCAGGTCTGAGTCTGAGATTGTTCATTTTTAAAAAGCGACCGTAGCGTCGCTTTTTTCTTGTCTGCATAACATGTCGTCTGACCGCTTTCTTTAGCAGTCAGTATTCCGTGCTGTATTTCTTTATTGCATTACCGACTGCTGTTTCTTGCATGACCGGAAGTACATAAAACCTATTTTGTTTACCCGGTAAACCAGGTGAGTAAAGACCGTCTGATGAGAGGGCTGTGTCAGTGCTTATCTACTATCTATTAAAACACCTTATTTAACATAATATACATTATGCGCAATTTAAGTTTAGGCCAGAATGGATGGTGAGCCAAGACTCTTAGCTTACTTTGTCGTACGTTACGACTTACTGACATTTGTGAAAACGTGTAGTTAAAGACGGTGCGTCTACGTGAAATCTGACGTACTCAGCCCCTGATTTTTGGTTTTCATTCACGTACACGCACGGTGAGTTTGTGTCGCGTTAGTGGCCAGACAGACAGATTATTAAGAGACAAGAACAGCTTTTAAGTTTAGATCTGACCGCTAACCACCAACGGCTTGTTTATATCAGAGGCCAGTTATCGCAAACCGGCCGCAGGCTCCTTACGGAAATTGATAAACACATCGGCGATTCGGGATGCGAATAAATAGTGAGTACAGAAACATTGACCAGTGAATACGTGCAGGTAATGTCGTCGTAAAACTGAGCCTTTCAGACAATCTCTGTGTTAGCAGCAACCATCGCACTCATTAATTACGAGCACGGCGCGCCATGAATACAGTCGTCGTTGTCCTGTACGTTGCTTGCCTGGCATAGTCTTATGAGTGATTGAATTTTTGAGATGCGGTATCGCACAAATCATCAGGCAACATAATGACGAAAGTAAACGCTATAAGCCTCACGCCCGAATGTCTGCATCACGTGTTTCCTTTATTCTTATATGAGGAAAACGCTGTGTTACCCGACCTGCTGTCTGATATCTGACCACACAACGACAACAAAAATTACCTTACAGGCTAGAATTTACACGCAAATTACCGTTTTTACTGGAATTTTACTGTCTTGGCTCTTACGATTAGACACATGCAATTTGTCTCGTGACGCCTTTTTTAACGAGAAAGCCGATGCCCATTGTCCGTATGGTTAGCGCTCTGTCCGCCCTGCTCTTTCTGGTTTCAATAACCAGTAAGGCTGAGTCTGTTGATGATCCAACGCGTGTTCGTATTCCTAAAGCGGTTGAAGGCACCACCCCGCTCTATCAGTATTTGTATGATGCGCTTGCACTCTCACTGACATTGACTGAGCCCGAGTATGGCCCGTTTGTCCTTGAAATAGACACGTTGCCGTCGGTTCAGGCCAGGCAGTTAACCTCATTACGTGTTGATCAGGCTGATGTTATCTGGAGTATTACCACGCCGGAACGGGAGTCACGTTACGACCCCGTCTATTTTCCGCTATTAGGGGGCTTGTTCAGTTATCGGTTGCTACTGATAAGGGATGGCGATACACGCTTCAGCTCGCCGATATCCAAAGATGCGTTGCGCACGCTGACAGCAGTTCAGGGCGAAGACTGGCCAGATTATACCATTATGAAAGACAACGGATTTACCGTTGAACAGGCAGATTACCAGATTGCGTTTAAACTGCTCAAAGGTGGCTTTGTTGATTATTTTCCGCGTGCGGCGTTTGAAATCTGCGGTGAGATGCAGACACGTGACGGTTTTGCTATCGACCCGCAACACGTGTTGTGGTACCCGAATATCATGCTGTTTTTCGTCAATAAACAAAAGCCTGAGTTAGCACAGCGTATTCAGTCGGGACTGCAAAAAGCGACAGCGTCAGGTGAACTGATTACGCTACTCACCCGACAACCGTTCTTTAAAACCCTGTCCTCACTGATACGTCACAAAACACGTATTGAACTGGTCGTGTCGTTAAGCGAACAAACGGGCGCACTACTGGATATGCCGTTTTATCAACAGATCTCGTCGGCGGCTACGGCTGAAGCCGACCCGGTTGCTGCTGACTCGCTCACTGACTGTCCGGTTTCTCATTAAGCGCACGGCGTAATCCCCGCACCTGGTCATGCAGGTCGCGCGCGCTGATTTCGTTGCGGATTAATCGCCCCATGTCGTCAAGAACAGCCCGGGTCAGCAGCATGTAGGCCTGATATTTATCTGGCTCGCTAGCAAGAAAGCGTTGCATAAACCGAATGGGATGAACACAGCAGAGTGTCAGTTCACTGTTGAATTGATTCAGTTCGTCATACAGAGCTTGTCTGGCTATCCGGGTATCATAAACCGGCAGTGACTCGACCTTTTCTTTCTTTAGCTTAAACGCCAGTGACTTTTCTATGGCCTTTTCATATGCGTCGAGACTGGCTGAGGCAAGCGCGGGATTTAGCCGACGTAAGGTTGCTTCAAGTTGTTCCTGTCGTGTCGTATCCCAGTTTTGTATTCGTGCATCAATAAAGACGTCGCGGGACGCCATCAGCAGGTCCTGAATGACAATCAAGTCGTCCAGGTGTTCAGCGGGCGCACTCAATACCGACGGAGTGGTCATTGTTGTGGCTTTTTCAAGTAGCGCAGAGGCTTCAGCAATCGCGTTGTCGCGGCGCACCATCGATGCGGTTTTCGTATTGGTGTTATCGCACCCTGCTACGCCTGTGACCAGCAGTCCGGCAAAAATAATTGTGTATGTGCATTTCACAGGCAAACGTATCCTTACAGCAAAGCGTGAGCGTATCGTCAGAAGTAATGTTTGTCTATGACATCATGTACCATCAGTAAACCAAGCTGTATATCATCAATGACATCGTGCAGGGTATCCTGTTTAAGATGCTGGGTATCCATGCTTTCCAGTTCCTGCTGCAATTTTTCAACCGGTCTGGAGACGGCGTCGGCATGTGGTAACTGATGGATCCAGTGCCTGAGCTGCCCGATGCAATGACTGACTGAACGTGGGAACAGGTCTTTTTTCATTAGAAAATTCAAAATGTCGGGGCGTCTTATCCGCAAACGCATTTCCTGTCGGTACATCTGATACGCCGTCAGTGATTTAAGCACACTCATCCACTGAATATTTTCAAACGGCGACTGCTCAGCTGACAATTCAGGTAACAGCGACGCGGAGCGCACATCAATGATACGGGTCGTCATGTCTGCACGTTCAAGATGCCTGCCAAGACACAAAAATGCATAGCCTTCATCCCGGTTCATGGTGCCGTCTAATAAACCTGTAATGGTCTGGTTACCCGTTATAACGCGGTTCAGACAGTCAAAACGGTGGCGTCGGGTAAGTACGCTCTGGCCGTCGGCTTTGGCGTTAAGATGCAGGTTATTAATCAGCTCCCATGCTTCAGACGGAATAATTTCCCTGACTATACGGGCATTTTCGCGAGCGGCGGCCAGCGAATTGATAATCGACCCGGGATTGGTGGTGTCGGTCACCATAAACCGGATAACGCTTTTCTCATCGGCAACGTCATATTTGTCATAAAACGTTTCCCGAAATGACAGCATATCGACGATAGGCTCCCAGCCCAGCGTCACGCTCTTTGGGAGATCCAGCAACAGGTGGGTGTTGACCTGGATGAGTCGGGCGGTGTTTTCTGCACGCTCCAGATAACGCGCCATCCAATACATATGATTTGCTACACGTGACAGCATGCTCTAACCCTCCATGTCCACGATCCAGGTGTCTTTACTCCCCCCACCCTGCGACGAATTCACCACGGTCGACCCTTTTCGCATTGCGACACGGGTCAGGCCACCGGTAGTCACACACGTGCTCTTGCCTGACAGGATAAATGGACGAAGATCCAGGTGACGGGGTTCCGCACTGGTGTTGATCAGCGTTGGCGCCGTAGATAGCAGCAACATTGGCTGGGCAACATAATTACGTGGATCGCGGCGAATAAGGCGGATGAACTTTTCACGTTCCGCCTTGGTAGAATGCGGCCCGATAAGCATGCCATACCCGCCGGACTCATTTGCAGGTTTTACGACCATGTCTTCGATATGTTCAATGACATAGTCACGCTCGTCTTTATTAACACATTTATAGGTTGGGACATTCTGAATCAGCGGTTCTTCGTTAAGATAATAGCGGATCAGGTCAGGCACATAGGCATACACCACTTTGTCATCAGCAACCCCCGATCCCGGTGCATTAGCCAGCCCGACATTACCGGCTTTCCAGGCGCGCATAATGCCGGGAACTCCCAGCATGGAGTCCTCGCGGAAGGCTTCCGGATCCAGGAAGGCATCATCAATGCGACGATATATCACATCGACCCGGGACAAGCCCTCTACCGTTCGCATATAAACAATGTCGTCCTCTACGACAAGGTCACTGCCAACCACCAGTTCTGCGCCCATTTGCTGCGCAAGGTATGCGTGTTCAAAATAAGCTGAATTAAAAATACCTGGCGTCAGTACTACGATCTCAGGTTGCTCTATGTCCCGCGGTGATAATTCGCAAAGCATGTTGTACAGGTCGGAAGGATAGTTATCGACCGGCAAAATGTTGTACTGCTCGAAGAGCTCCGGAAACACCCGCTTCATAACATGGCGGTTTTCCAGCATGTAAGATACCCCGGATGGAACGCGAAGGTTGTCCTCCAGCACGTAAATAGTGCCATGCTGGTCACGGACAAGGTCCGAGCCGCAAATATGCGCCCAGATTCCGTGGCGTGGTGAGATACCGCGACACTGGGGCAGGAAATTCTTGGAATTTTCGAGCAGAGAGGCCGGTACAATACCGTCTTTAATCGCCCGCTGGTCATTATAGACGTCATCAATAAACATATTGAGCGCCCTGACCCGTTGTATCAGGCCCAGCTCTACATCCTGCCATTCGCGCTTATCGATGATACGGGGAATAATATCGAAGGGCCAGGCACGGTCGATAGAGCCATCTTCTTCGGTATAGACGGTAAACGTAATGCCCATCACCTGTATGGCGGTATCTGCAGCCGTCTTGTAGTCGAGCAGTTCCTTGTCAGACAATGAACGCAGGTACTGGCATAATTGCTGGGCCGCTGGCCTGGGCTTATTCCTGCTCTCGATCAGTTCATCAAAAAACTCACCTTTCTTGTAACTTCCCCAGCGTATTGCCATCTGGCATACCCTTTTTCCGTGGACCCTCACTCCATCTAATCATGTTTGAATAAAAAATCAACGGTTTATTCGACGAACCTGGCGCGTTTTCGTTTGCACAAATTCACCGGAAAGGCCATGCTAGACAGAGTATTTCACGATGAATTAACGGGCTTATCTGTGACCTATTGTCTGGCCATAAAAGTAAACAAAGGCGTGATCTTCGCCTCAGATTCGAGAACCAACGCAGGCGTGGATTACATTGCCACGTACAGCAAAATGACGCGCTTTGTATGGCCTGGTGAACGGGTACTTGTACTGCTCACCTCTGGCAGTCTGGCCACATCGCAGGCCGTAGTAAACGCAATCCACCGCGATCTGAATGATTCAGATGCAGAGTTTAACCTTCGCAGCGGCAAGTATCTCCATCAGGTCGCCGACTATATCGGTATGCTGAGCCAGAACGAACAGCAGCGGCGGGCCAAAGCCATGGAAAAAACCGGGCACAGCGCCGAGTCCAGTTTCATTCTGGGTGGCCAAATTGCTGGCAAGGCTCCTGAAATTTTCCTCATCTATCCGCAAGGAAACTTTGTCTCTACGTCGAACGACACGCCCTATCTGCAGATTGGCGAAAACAAGTATGGCAAGCCCATTCTGGACCGCATCATCAGTCCGACGACGACCCTGGAGGACGCTGCGCGCTGTGCGCTGGTGTCTCTGGACTCCACAATCCGCAGTAATATCTCAGTGGGTCCACCAATTGAACTTGCAATAATGACGTCCAATGCGCTCGAAGAGCCTTACCATCAGACCCTGACGATGAACAGTCCGATGTATAAATCCATACAGAAGCATTGGACAGAAGGGCTAAAACGGAGTTTTAACCGCCTGCCCCGGTTTGAATGGGAAAAGAGATAGCATTCTGTTGAATAAGCGAATGGACGTATTCAAGTTTTTTCAGCGCAGGCGTTGGAATAACGAAGGGATAGGCATCATCCAGCCCCATACTGCGATTAAGCGCATTCAGAATGGTGGTCAGTCGGCACCAGTCAGCGTAAATCTTTTCAAATGACGTACTGGTCGGAAATGCAAAGGGTAAACCGCTGACCGACACCTCATACTGAGCAGCCGTATCGAGCGTGTCGATAATATGCAGATAGTGCGCCCAGGTTTCTGCCCAGTCCTCCCACGGATGTGCACTCGCATAGGCGCTTATCCAGCAATCTTTCCAGAAAGACACGGGGCCCTGGTCATAATAGCGGGCAAGTGCCTGGGTATAGTCCAGGGTTTCATCGCCAAACAACGCCCTGAACGACTGCAGTGACGCAGAATCACGAATTAGCCAGTCCCAGTAGAAATGGCCGGATTCATGACGAAAGTGACCAACCAGCGTTCGATATCTTTCGTTCATTTTATCTCGCATCATAATGCGGGATGCATCTTCGGCTTCTTTCAGGTTAAGCGTGATCGTGCCGTTATTGTGACCGGTCATGACGGTAGATTTCACGGTCAGCTCCTGTCCAAATTCGTCTTCGGTAACATCTTCGAGGAACTGAAAACGCAATTCGGGTTTACCGGGGATCGTGTCCCATATGGGCAGTCCAAGCTGCATGAGCGTAAATAACAGCCGGCGTTTTGCCTGCTCCATTTTAAACCAGAGCGGCAGATTATTGGGCCTGGAAAGATCGGGAATAACCTGGGTTAAGCGACACGAACGACACAGCGCGTTATTGTCATCGGCGTCCACCATCCAGTTGCAGATATGATGGTGTGTGTAATTTGCGCATGGCCGGTAAACCCGGTTATTGATGGTTGAATACCATAGCCCTTCTACACTCACGTCGAATGACGACAGCACACCAAGCTCACTGATAAAGCCAAGCTGCCGCTGGCAGGACAGGCAATGGGTATTCGCGAAGTAAACCGTGTTAGAACACGCACAGTTAAAATTTCTCAAAACATCCCAACCTGTTGATAAGCTTCCGTAGCTAGAGTAGCGAATTAATAGTGCGCTGGCGATCTTTTACGTGCATTCCCTGCACAGCGTTTTGAACAATACCTGACATTTTCCCAGTCCCGTTCCCACTTTTTACGCCAGGTAAACGGACGCTGACAGACCGGGCACAGTTTGCTCGGTAACTCAGACTTCTTCATTTTTACTCAGTTTAGTCAGGAAGATTGCCGCGTCATCCCGCATAGCGGCAATTTTATCGTCAGCCATGCGGTCATACGTTTTATAAATCATTCCCATGCGCGGATTGTTGCGTAACCTGTCCTGATGTGCGTCGATAAACCGCCAGTACAGATAGTTAAACGGGCAAGCTTTGGGGCCGGTTTTCTTGCTGACCTGATACCCGCAGTTTTTACAGTAATCAGACATTTTATTGATATAGCTGCCGCTGGCCACGTAAGGTTTGCTGGCCAGGTTTCCCCCGTCTGAATACAGAATCATGCCAGCCACATTGGGGAGTTCAACCCATTCATAGGCGTCGGCATAAACCAGCAGGTACCAGTCCTGAACCTGAGTTGGCGACAGGCCGGTCAACAGGCAAAAGTTACCCAGCACCATCAGACGCTGGATATGATGTGCATAGGCATTGGCCTGTGTTTCTTTAATGCACTGGCGCAGGCAGTTCATATTGGTATGGCCGTTCCAGAAAAAGTCAGGCAGGTCCCGCTCATGGCCGAAGTAATTGTCCGACTTCAGTCCGGGCATGAAATGCCAGTAAAAACCGCGAACGTATTCCCGCCAGCCCAGGATCTGCCGGATAAAGCCTTCCACTGAATTAAGCGGCGCATTACCTGCATGGTACTCGCGCTCAGCGGCATCTATCACTTCTCTAGGAGTCAGTAAGCCACAGTTAATATAAAAAGACAGATGACTGTGAAACAGCCACGGCTGCCCCTCAACCATAGCATCCTGATAGCGGCCAAAATCTTTCAGGCGATGAGCAATAAACCCGTCGAGTACCTGAAGTGCCTGCGGCCGTGTCACGGCCATGTTGAACGGCATAAGATCGCCAAAATGATCGGGGAAATACTCTGCCACCAAATCAATGACGGCCTGCGTGATGTCATCAGCTTCAAATCGTGTGGTGCCAGGCACATGCTGACCAGCGGGCATTGGCTCACGGTTTTGTGCGTCGTAATTCCACTTGCCGCCAACTGGATTTTTACCGTCCATCAGCACATTATGTTTGCGGCGCATCTCGCGATAGAAAAACTCCATGCGTAACTGCTTTTTACCGTCAGCCCAGTCGCTGAATTCCTCTGGCGAAGAAAGAAAACGGGTATCCGGCAAAATGGTGACCTCAACCCCCAGTACGGAAGACCACTGTTGCATACTTTTTAACAGGCGATATTCACCCGGCATGGTAACAACAACCTGTTCAAGGTTTCGCTCTGCCAGAATCTGTTTCACGGCCTCAAGCAGGCTTCCCGGATTATCATCATCATTAAACCGGATATAACGAAGTGGCGCACCGCGCTGCTCTAATGCTGTCGCGAAATGTCGCATGGCACTGAACAAAAATGCGATTTTCTTTTTGTGATGGCGTACATAGGTCGCTTCTTCTCTGACTTCCGCCATTAAAAAGCAGTCCCGACTAAAATTGGCATCCCTGATAATTGGCAGGTCTTCGGTGAGCTGATCACCAAGAATTAAGCGTAAACAACCACTCATGTTGACACCCTACCCTTTAATTTTGTCGAACGCGTCGAGCGCCCGCTGGCGAGAAGCCTTGAG
Organism: Alteromonas nitratireducens; assembly: GCF_040812025.1. Lineage (NCBI taxonomy): Bacteria > Pseudomonadati > Pseudomonadota > Gammaproteobacteria > Alteromonadales > Alteromonadaceae > Alteromonas > Alteromonas nitratireducens. The sequence goes on along the minus strand of NZ_JBFNPK010000001.1, from coordinate 456,964 downwards.
ATCGACAATGGGTTTCGGATAGGTTTCGCCGAGAATTACGCCTGCTTCTTTTGCAATAACCGGCGGCGTTTCCCAGGGTTTGTGAATATATTTATCCGGAAGGTCTTTGAGTTCCGGGCAATATTTACGGACGTAACTGCCTTTCTTATCAAATTTTTCACCCTGTAATACCGGGTTGAAGATCCGAAAATAAGGCGCGGCGTCTGCGCCAGAGCCAGCGACCCACTGCCAGCTGGCACTGTTACTGGCCAGGTCAGCATCAAGCAGACAGTCCCAGAACCACTTTTCCCCTTCGTGCCAGTCGATAAGCAGGTTTTTCACCAGAAAAGACCCGACAATCATTCTGACCCGGTTGTGCATATACCCGGTTTGCCATAGCTCGCGCATACCGGCATCGACAATGGGAATCCCCGTATTGCCACGCTGCCACGCGGTCAGTGCGGCATGATCCTGACGCCACTCAAACGCATCGAACTTACTGTTAAAGTTCTTATTCGGTAATGTCGGGAAATGATAAAGAAGATAATAGCTGAATTCACGCCAGCCAAGCTCACTTAAGAACGTATCGATATTGCTGTCGTCAGTATCACCAAAGGCATCTTTTATGGCATACCAAATTTGGTTGGGCGATACCTCACCAAAATGAAGGTGCGGTGACAACATGGATGTGCCTCTCACAGACGGAATATCACGCTTGTCTTTATACTGCGAGGCAGCACTGTCGATAAACGTCGCCAGGCGATCTGCTGCGCCATCCTCGCCTGGTGTCCAGATGTCTTCCATGGTGCGATACCAGTCAATCTCAGGTATCAGTGATAGAGCGGCCAGCCCGTCTCCACGCATCGGCACATCAGCATATGTGATGCGCGCTGGCGGCGCTTTCGGGTAACGGGGTGGCGGCGCATTCAGACAGCCTTTGCGGTAATAAGGTGTAAATACCTTGTACGGGTCACCGTCTTTTTTGGCAATCTTCATAGGTTCCCACAGCAAACTGCCATTGCAGCTGTTAACTGTGTACCCACTGTCTGACAACATCGACTTGAGCGTTTTGTCACGATTAATCTGCCACGGTTCGTAGCACCGGTTCCAGTAAATATGGGAGGCGCCAAACTCATCCATCAGGGCCGGTAATATCTCAGCCGGATCGCCTGCAAATACTTGCAGGTGACCGTTCAGACGCTCGTTCAGTGAATGCAATGAATGATGAAGCCACCACTTCGATGCGCCTCCGGGAATACGGTTGTCAGGCGTTTGCGTGTCATAGATGTAAATGGGCACAATTTTGCCAGTGTCACAGGCGGCATTTAACGCCGGATTATCTTTTACCCGCAAATCCTGACGAAACCACATGATGCTCACAGGTACAGCCACACGAAATTTCCTTTTGTAGTTAGTCTTCTTTTCGAACTAATACGTAACACTGGCTGAGACGATCTCTTCATGATGGCATTTGGCAGCCGTAATTCTGAATCGGATGAAGTAATGAGCAATACGGATAAAAAATCAGCAAAACAAACGGGGCTGTTATGGTTCAGGCATGACTTACGACTGGACGATAATCCAGCGCTTCGCGCCTTGATAAACAATGTTGAAACGCTGCTGTGTGTTTATATTGAGGACCCGGCTTGGTACGACCAAAACGAATTCGGACTTCGTCATCTTGGCGCGCATCGTCAACGCTTCATGCAACAAACCCTTGCCAGTCTTGATCAGGCCTTGTCCGAACACGGTCAGCGCTTACATGTTCTTCGCGGTTCTTACCAGACGCTGCTGCCTGAACTCATTGAACACCACAAGATTACGACGGTCGCCGTCAACACCCACTGCGGCGTGTATGAACGGGACGCAGAAAACTGGCTGGTGACCACCTTCCCGGAGCTCACGCTCATTTCGACGGAGTCGAGCTGCCTGTACCGACAGGACAGCTTGCCGTTTTCGCCAGACACAATGCCTGCGGTATACACACCATTTCGTAAAAAAGTGGAGAAATTCGCCACAGTAAGGCAAGTAGAATCACCCCCGGGGCAACTACCACCTCCCCCGGACAGTGTGGCTGAACCAGCCGTGTTCCAGCCAGAGGCAGACAATGCCGGGTTTGTTGGTGGAGAGTCCAACGCCATAGCACATGTACAGGCCTATTTTTCCGGAACCCTGCCAGCCCATTACAAAGAAACCAGAAATGCGCTGGACAACTGGGATCACAGCACTAAGTTTTCGCCCTGGCTCGCAAACGGCTGCATATCACCGGCCCGTATCTGGCAATATATTGATGATTATGAGCGAATGGTGGTCAGTAACGACTCAACCTATTGGATCCGTTTTGAGCTGTTATGGCGGGAATTCTTCCACTGGTCCCTGCATCATCACGGGGCCCGTTTTTTTGCTTTTTCAGGTATTCAGGGTGTCCGCCCTGCTACCCGCTTTAATGAAGACACATTTACCGCCTGGTGCAACGGCGACACTGGCTATGCCATTGTTGATGCGTGCATGCGCCAGCTCAACGCAACCGGTTACATGTCTAACCGCGGGCGTCAGTTGGTTGCGAGTTGTCTGGTTCATGAACTGCAGCTTGACTGGCGCTATGGCGCAGCCTATTTCGAACAACAGCTGATTGATTTTGACGTGGCCAGTAACTGGGGCAACTGGATGTATCTCGCCGGGGTTGGCAGTGACCCTCGCGGTCACCGTCAGTTTAATCTGCAAAAGCAGACCGACATGTATGATCCTGCCGGCGAGTTCAGAGACACCTGGCTGTAACTTTCATGAGCATTAACGCACTTAATATTGTCTGGCTGAAGCGTGACCTGCGTCTGCGTGATCATGAGCCGCTTAGCCTTGCAGCGGCACAACCCGGCCAGACTCTGTTTGTCTATTTCCATGAACCTGCACTCTACGCCGATCCGCACAGTGACGACCGGCACTGGCAGTTTGTAAAGGACAGTCTTGATGATCTGGACAGCCAGTTAGCCCCGTTTGATTGCGCCGTATTACAGATTAACGCCGATGCCGTAGACGGAATGGCAAGGATCCACGAGCGATGGCCTGTCGGCCGCATTTACAGCTATCAGGAAGTGGGGCTGTACGTAACGTTCGAGCGTGATAAGCGAATGCGCAAGTGGTGTGACACACAAGGTATCGACTGGCATGAAAGTCCGTACGGGGCGGTTATTCGCGGTCTTAAAAACCGCCGCCACTGGCAGGCTCACTGGCATAAGATGATGAATCAGCACACCGTGGATACGGAGCTTGCTGCTGTCAGCTTTGCTGACTGGCAGGCCAGTTCGCTGGCATCGCTTGCCGGGGATCCACAACTTACCGTTACAGGCACGTTTCAGCCAGGGGGTGAGAAGCGCGCGTGGCACGTCATGAAAGACTTCTATATTGAACGCGGTAAAGCCTACCATCTTGCGATCTCAAGACCCCACGATGCACGTTATAGCTGTACCCGCCTGAGTCCGTATCTGGCGTGGGGTAACCTGTCTCTGCGGCAGGTTTATCAGTATCTGCGTTATCGCCAGGCAGAACAGCGACCCGGCTGGTCACGGCCACTGACTGCACTCACCTCCCGCTTACACTGGCGGGAACACTTTATTCAAAAGTTCGAGAGCGAACATGCCATGGAGTGGCGGCCTGTAAACCGCGTGTACGAGCGATACCCCTATATTGATGGCCCCGAATCGATGCGGCGTTTCACGCGCTGGAAACTCGGCCGGACCGGTATCCCGCTTGTGGATGCCTGTATGCGTGCCCTCCGGCAAACCGGTTTTCTGAATTTCAGAATGCGCGCGATGGTAACCAGTTTTCTCACCCATCACCTTAACGTTCACTGGCGGCATGCAGCAGAATACCTTGCCACTGCATTTCTCGACTTTGAACCCGGGATCCATTTCCCACAAATACAGATGCAGGCCAGCGTTACCGGGGTTCATACCATTCGTATTTACAACCCGGTAAGCCAGGCGAAGAAACTGGATCCAGAAGCCACATTCATTAAAACCTGGTTACCGGAGCTGGCTGAACTGCCGGCAGATGCCGCCTATGCGCCATGGAAATTACCGCCATTGGAGGCGGCTATGCTGGGCTTTGATCTGGAACGTGATTATTTGCGGCCGCTGATAGATATTGAGAAACACAGCCGGCAAACCAGCGACAGATTGTGGCAGTTCAGGGAGCGGGCTGACGTAAAAGCAGAGGGGCGCAGAATTGTGGCCCGCCATACCCTGCCCGACAGCCCAAGCAGAAAGGTGGTGGCGAGCTAACGGTTATGATCTTTTAACCACTCGTTGAGCAGTTTTATCTGACCACATTTGTAGGCGGCAAAGAGAACACGTAACGCATTGGACAGCACTTCACTGTCGCTCCAGCCGGTTTTATCTCGAATTTCATCGTAACACTGCATCGCCTGCGGGCTGACATAGCCACGTACCAGCTTCTTTCCAGCCTCGCGCTGACGTTCACGAAAACGACGCTGCTTTTCAGCGTTGGCCTCACGTTTCGACTTTTTCTTAACGGTTACTTGCTCGGTCATTTAAACTCCCTCACTAACATCGTAAAGTGTATCATGAGCCCCTGGCTTAAAAAATGACTGTTCAGAGTTGTTTAGCGTACAGGTGTTCGCTAAATTAGTCGCGAAATTTTTCATACATCGAGAGACCAATGTCAGAAAGAAAACACCAGTTCAACCGAGATGACCTGCTGGCCTGTAGCCGCGGTGAAATGTTTGGCCCGGGCAACAGTCAGCTGCCAGCGCCTAATATGCTTATGATGGACAGAATTACCTCTATTACTGAAGATGGGGGTGAATACGATAAAGGACACATTGTTGCTGAACTGGACATCAATAAAGACCTGTGGTTTTTTGACTGTCATTTCCCAGGCGATCCGGTCATGCCTGGCTGTCTCGGTCTTGATGCTATGTGGCAGCTGGTTGGCTTTTTCCTCGGCTGGAGCGGTGGCCCCGGAAAAGGCCGTGCACTGGGTGTGGGAGAAGTAAAATTTACCGGTCAGATCCTGCCTACCGCCAAAAAGGTCACCTATACCATCAACATGAAACGGGTGGTAAAACGTAAATTATTTATGGGGCTTGCTGATGGCGTTGTATCAGTAGACGGCCGTGAAATTTATTCAGCCAAGGATTTAAAAGTCGGCTTATTTCAGGATACGTCCAATTTTTAACTGCCAACAAAAAAGCCCCTCATGGGGCTTTTTCATTCCTGAATGAAAAGATCCTGCTTATCGAGATCTATTTGACGGCATAGCCCATCTGTCTGTCTTCTACTGCTTCTCTCCAGCCACCTAACCACTGTGACTTGGCATCATTTTGTTGAAAGGGACAATATTCCTTTGAACGACCGCTGATTCCTGCCTGATAGCCTTTCGCATGGGCCCGTGTCAGTTTATCTCTTTTTTGTCTTTTCATAGATTAGCCTCTTTTTGGTTAACGTGCGCTTGGCTAATGTTTTGCCGGTTACACGCATTAATTCCGACCAGCACAACAAAAACAAAGTTCACATTATTTTGATAGTGCAGAAAAAAGACTGATTCAAGAAAAATTTTATGAGACGGGGGCTTGACAGGCGATAAGTATGTGACAAAACGATGTATTTTTTATTACATTTTTTGCGAATAAAGAATCATGTTTTTACTGTTTAACTGCATAAAGAAAAAGCCACATCACGGTGGCTTTTTACAAGAGCCTAAAGCGGCAGGAAAAAGACCTGAATTACCGCTTTGGGTGTGGTTAAGTCATCAGGTTACGCCATATCGCAATTCAGCGTAACCTGTGTATCAGACTTACCGGCGGAAACGTCTGAAAATGGTCAGTCCGCCCAACAGCAGAAGCAGCCATGCCGAGAGCGAGGCGCCCTGACGTTCATAACCGCCCTCTTCCTCTTCATCAACATCGCACTGTTGTACCTGACCGTTCGGCAGCGGCGACAGCTTAACGGCAATAATATTGTCGTCTCGCAGCGCCTCACCCGCATCGTCCAGAATTGGATTGCCGGTAATGTAATTGGTCGTGCGCTCTATACGGGCATTGGCGATAATTTCGTTGTTATCGTTGATGTCTACCGCATCGACCAGTGTATAGGGACTATCACAGGCTATCAGGTCGTTCAGATTGGTGAACGTGTCCTCGTCGATGTCATACATAAACGCATGGACTTCGCGGTCTGTTTCATTGGTTGATTCAACGTCCGCACGACCCACCACAATGTTGTTATTGTTGATGCTGTTGACATACACGCTCGATCCTGTGAAAAAGCCCTGCGGATAAACAGTCTCACCGGAATCCAGGTTATGTACAAACAAAGCCTGCCTTGCAATCGAGCTAGGCGCCCGCAACACGTAACCAGCTACCCAGCCGTTATCATTAATGGCTTTCGCTTCACTTTGCAGGTTTTCATCACGCGGCAGCAGTTCAACCGTTTCTGCATCGCGGAATACCACGGCAACCTGACCAGGCTGACGCTGAGGTCCGGCGGCGCCCGGCAACGTTACGGTCACGACTTCACCGGTTTGTGACACCCCAACCGCAATGCCATTGTTATTAATGTCAAATGCGCGGCTGAAGAAGTACCCTTCTTCATCTTCGGGCGTAAATACCAGTGGGTAGGTTGTGGTGCTGATCACATCACCGCTGCTATCAAGCTGCCATACGGTCGCGTTAATCACAGATTCAAACTGAAATGCCTGCTGATTAGCACGAACGGCAGCCTTACAGTAACCTTCGGACACATCACTACGCACCTCCGGGTCTTCACAGTTCGCGATCAGCTCGTCCACCGTGTCTTTAAAGAACACGGTGCCCCAGCCTGCTACCTGCAGATTGTCGTTAATGGCGTAGGCAGAACTCAGTCCGCCAAGCGTCGTTGCTGTCGGCGGCAACGGTTTCGTAACGCCATTTACCTCTACAAAGGCACGACGCAACAGGTTGTTGTAGGTCAGGTTGACGATATTTCCGTCGGCATTTTCATACGGCTCGACAATGTAAACACCTTCAGAGCGACCAACGATAAAGTCTCCGCCTACACTGTCACGGGCCAGGGTAACCACTGAGCGCGTATAGTCATCAAACTTGTCAGAAATCACGTCAAAGCCAGGCACAACGCGTGCATCCACGGTATCAGTCACATATGTCCTGGCGTCGGCAAGTTGCTGGCCGGTTATCTGATTCCGCGACGCAATCAGAAAATTAAAGATGGCAGTGTAGTCGGCATCGCTGAATACCCCCTGCTTCACATCATCTTCATTTTCCAGCGGATAACTGCCACTGGTAAAAAAGTTCGTATCATTTTCAAGTTGTTCAAGATCGACTGGCGGATTGTATTCAGTCTGCACGGTCGACAACATGGTGCCCGTGTTATCAATTGATCGGGCGAAGTTATTCTGGGCGACATCTGTCAGGGGTAGCGGTGTTACCGAGTAGGTTGCACCAACGGCACTAAAGCATCCTGAAGCCAGGAACATTGCCGCTGCTAGCTGAGTTCGTTTCATTTATTATCCTTTTTACTGCTGATTGTCTTCCAGCATACTTTCTAATTCATCCCAGCGTGCATATTTCTGGGATAATTCGGACTCTGTTTTTTCAAGCCGGGACAGTATTGGCCCGGTCTCAGATGTGTCCTGTTTAAAAAAATCAGGCTGATTGACGGTTTCCTGTAACGCGGCGAGCGCCTCTTCCAGTTGCTCTATTTCACCGGGTAAGGAAGCCAGTTCACGCTCATCCTTGTATGATAACTTTTTCGCCTTTCTGGGAGAAGACTTAGGCTTCTGACTTTGTTCGGCAGAATTAGTTTCATTCGCCGCACTGGCTTTTTTCTTCGCCTGCTGCGCCTTATCACGCTCAACATACCATTGCTGCGCATCAGAATAACCACCGACAAATTCCCGGCATACGCCGTCACCCTCAAATACCAGGCAGCTGTTGGCAACATTATCAACAAACTCTCTGTCGTGACTTACCAGCAGCACCGTGCCTTCGTATTGGTTAAGCAGGGTCTCCAGCATTTCCAGCGTTTCAACGTCGAGGTCGTTGGTCGGTTCGTCCAGTACCAGTACGTTACTTGGCTTAAGCATCAGCTTGGCCAGCATCAGGCGGTTCTTTTCTCCGCCGGACAAGGAGCTGACCGGTGCATTTACCCGCTCCGGCGTAAACAGGTAGTCCTGCAGATAACTGATAACGTGACGTGGATGCCCGTTGACCATCAAATCCCGTTTACCGTCACCTACGGCATCAATGACTGACTTTTCAAGGTCAAGTCCGTGCCGGTGCTGGTCGAAATACGCCACTTCAATATTCGCACCTTGCTTTACCGCACCGTTATCAGGCTGGATCTGACCCAAAAGCAGTCTGATCAGGGTACTTTTACCACTTCCGTTAGGGCCAATCAGTGCCAGCTTATCGCCCCGCAACACACTCAGGTCGAGGTCGCGGATGATTTGCTTTCCTTCAATGGCATAATCCAGTGATGAAGTTTCAAATACGACTTTACCTGAGCGCATGCCTTTATTCTGACTCACCAGTGCACTGCCCAGGAGGTCCCGGCGCGCTTTACGTGCCTCACGCAGCTTTTTCAGCGCGCGTACACGCCCTTCATTACGGGTGCGTCGGGCTTTGATGCCCTGGCGGATCCATGCCTCTTCCTGCGCGAGCTTTTTATCGAACTCGTCAAAATGCGCGGCCTCTACATCGAGATCCTGTTGTTTTTTCTCTAGGTATTTCTCGTAGTCGCCGGGATAACTGGTGACTTTGCCACGATCTAAATCAATAATGCGGGTGGCCATTGAGCGAATAAATGCCCGGTCATGGCTGATAAAAACAATCGCACCCTTATATTGTTTAAGGCTGGATTCCAGCCACTGAATCATCTGAATATCAAGGTGGTTAGTCGGCTCGTCCAGCAGTAATAAATCAGGTGAACGCACCAGTGCCCTGGCGAGTGCCGCTTTTCTGCGCCATCCGCCTGACAGTGTCGCCAGCGACGCATCGCCATCAAGCTTCAGCATCGTGAGGGTTTGCTCTATTTGCTGCTCGAACTGCCAGGCATCACGACTCTCGAGCGCTTCCTGAAGGGTCTGCAAACGATTCAGGTTCTGCTGCGAGGGATCTTCGGCAACCAGCCGGGTCTGGCGAAAATAATCTTTGAGCAACTCACCCACATCTTCGAGGCCTTCGGCAACATAGTCGAATAAAGAAACGTCGGTCGTTTGCGGCGGATCCTGCTCAAGCCGTGCAATGACGGTCTTACTTTCAATGATACGCTGACCGTCGTCAGGCTGGATATCACCACTAATGACTTTTAACAGCGTAGACTTACCGCTGCCATTACGGCCGACCAGACAAACCCGCTCTCCTTGCGACACGGTGAGTTCCACACCGTCAAGCAGCGGTGGATGTCCGTAGATAACCGTCACGTTTTTAAGCTGAAGAATACTCAACGTAAAAACTCCTCCAGCATGTCAGCGGTGAATGGCCAGCCGATTTCCGCACCGGAATCCATTCGCTGGATGACAGGAATACGCACCGCGTAACGATGATAAAGTTCACTGTCATCGCGAATATTGAAGGTCTCAATGGTCAGGTCGTTAAACGCGGTTACTTTGCGCAGTTCATCCCATGCAAGATCACAAAGACTGCACTGTGGTCCCGTGTAAAAATGAAGCTTCATAATGACAAAATCCAACATTGATGAATATTCGCGTGGCGGGCAAAATCGTCAGGGATTGTCTGCGCACTGATATCTGTAATCGAAAAGCCAAGTGACGTTAACGCGTCGTTATCCAGTTTGAATCCCCGACGATTATTAGAAAACACGATCTGACCGCCGTCACGCAGGCACTGTCGCGCCTTTGTGAGTAACGCCACGTGGTCGCGCTGCACATCCCAGGTCGTGTTCATGCGTTTTGAGTTAGAGAACGACGGCGGGTCGATAAACATCAGGTCATAACTGCCTTTATGATCGTCCAGCCAGTTGGTGCAGTCAGCCTGAATAAAGGCATACGGGCCTTTAAGATTGTTGAGCGCAAAATTACGTTTGGCCCAGTCAAGGTAGGTTTTCGACATATCTACCGACGTTACCGAGCGCGCCTGACCCACTGCCGCGAAAACCGACACACTGCCGGTATAACAAAACAGATTAAGTACGTCTTTACCGTTTGCCATGGCCCGGATTTTCTGGCGCGTGATACGGTGATCAAGAAACAGACCAGTATCGAGATAATCCAGCAGGTTAACCTGAAACAGCGCACCGTTTTCCCGGACAGTCATTGCGTGGTCTGTTTTGTCCTGCTTTTCATACTGACTGGTGCCTTTTTGCTGTGCCCTCACCTTCAGGGAAATATGCTTAGGCGACACGCCGGTTACCGCAGGCAGATACAGCAGAACATCCTGTAAACGGCGACGCGCCTTATCTTCGGGAATATTTTTAGGCGGCGCATACTCCTGCACAACCAGCCAGTCGCCGTACCGATCAACAGCAACATTATATTCCGGCAGATCGGCATCATAAATACGATAACAATCCGTATCCTGAGATTTAAGCCAGCCTCTAAGCTTCTTGAGGTTTTTCTTTACCCGGTTGGCAAAAGGATGGTCGTCTCCCTCCTGTCCGAACTGCTGGCTGTTTTCCTCATCAAGCACATAATTTACCAGCTGACATTCCAGCTTACCGTTATACATCTGATAAGTCTTACTGGCTCTGATTTTCATCAGCCTGAGCAAATCACGATTACTGGAGAGCAGACTGACCCGCCATCCCTGCCAGTGTGCTTTTAAGGTTGTCCCCCATTGTGAGAAAAGCGGAATGAGATCGGTCATTTCGCCTAAACGCTCACCATAAGGCGGGTTTGACACCAGATACCCAGCCTCTTTTAACGGCGGTTGTGCGGTACGTGCGTCAGACACCACGAACTGAATATCGTTGAAAACGCCTGCTGCCTCGGCATTTTTGCGGGCAATCGTGATCATTTTTTTGTTGCTGTCACAGGCGATAATTTTACCTGGAGCAGTGTCAAGGATCTGCGCTTTTGCCTCATTCACCAACGCCTCCCAGCGTGGCGGCTGATGGCCGAGCCAGCGCGAGAAGCCCCAGTACTGACGCTGAAGTCCGGGCGCAATATTGCGCGCAATCATCGCCGCTTCAATGGCAATGGTACCGGAACCGCACATCGGGTCGACGAGGGCCGCAGCCAGATTACCTGTCCAGCCGCTGCGCATTAGCATGGCGCTGGCAATGTGCTCTTTAAGCGGGGCTTCGCCGGTTTCCTGTCGATACGCGCGCTGATGGAGGCTGCTACCGGAGAGGTCAATACCGATGGTGACACGCTCTTTACGTAACCGGGCATACACCGGTACATCTGCCCGAGTGCGCGCAACTGTGGGCCGCTTGCCCTCACTCTCTGTAAACTGATCAACAATAGCGTCTTTAATGCGTACTGCACCGAACTGCGTATTATTGATAGCCCGGCTGGTGCCGACAAAATTCACATTGAGGGTGTGGTGGTGGGTCAGGTGCTGGGCCCAGTCAATCTGGTCTGCAGTATTGTACAGCGCCTGTGCATCCTGAGCGGGTCCTTCATTGAGCACCCCAATAACCCGGTTCGCCAGACGTGACCAAAGACACAGTCGGTACGCATCATCAAGACTGCCTTCAAACTGAACAACGTTGCCGCTCAGACGGGCGTCTGCAGACGGGCATAGCGTGCGAACTTCGTTAAGCAGCAGTTCATCAAGCCCTTTGACTGTGGTGACGATAAATGTATTCATTAGTTTCCTGTAGCTCGCCGAGCGCCTTATAACGCGCGGGTGATGCGGTTGATCAGTGCAGGGCCCTGATAGATGAGCGCAGAGTACACCTGCACCAGCGAGGCACCCGCATCGAGTCTGGCGCGTGCAGCCTCAGGCGAGTCAATACCTCCTACGCCGATAATCGGGATCGCCCGATCCAGCGCTGCCGCCAGCTTACGGGTAACATTCAGGCTCATGTCGGTAAGTACAGAACCGCTTAAGCCGCCGGCCTCTGTGGCATGTTCCAGCCCGGCGACGGCATCCCGGCTAAGCGTGGTATTCGTGGCAATGACGCCATCCATTTTGCTGTTGATCAGTGAACGCGCAATACTTTGAATTTCGTCATCGGTAAGGTCGGGCGCAATCTTAATAAACAGCGGCACATATTTACTGTGGGTCTGGCACAAGGTCTCCTGGGCAGCTTTGAGGCCGTGCAGCAGATGATCCAGCGCTTCGCCATACTGCAGGTTACGTAATCCTGGCGTATTCGGCGACGAAATATTCACGGTTACATAACTGGCATACGGATAGACTTTATTCAGACAGTGAAGATAATCGTCCAGCGCTTTGGCTTCTTCGGTATCTTTATTTTTTCCGATGTTGATCCCGAGCGGGCCTTTAAATGTGCTGTTCTTTACCTGCTCAACAAGGTAATCCACCCCCTTGTTGTTAAAGCCCATACGGTTAATGATGGCCTGCTTTTCAGGAATTCTGAACAGACGGGGTTTGGGGTTGCCCGGTTGTGGCCGCGGTGTGACCGTACCCACTTCAACAAAACCGAACCCCATGTTGGCAAACGCATCAATGCACTCACCATTTTTATCCAGGCCCGCAGCCAGCCCGACCGGATTTTCAAAGGTCATGCCGGCAACCGTCACAGGCTTACTGATAGTGGGCTGGCGGTAAAGCCACTTCAGCGGCGTATGCTGCGTTTTATGCAGCCAGTTGATGGTGAAATCGTGACTTTTCTCGGGTTCGCACTGAAGCAGAAATTTTTGTACGAGTGATTGCATCATGACAGGCCGCCTGTTTCCTAAAAAAAAGCCCTGCATGGCAGGGCTTGTCTACTGCGTGGACTGGGTATTCTACTGATTAGACTTAACGCTTAAAAGCATCAATTCACGTAATGCTACAGAAAACTTAGCAAATTCATGCGTGGTACTGGTTTTAAACTCAGACATCATCTGATACCAGCGTTTCAGCAGCAGTTCATTACTGTCTATCCACGTGTTGAGGATCTCATCAGCATCAGTCCCATCAGGCCGCGACGCCAACAGGTTGGCGGTAATAGAGCGCTGCTGCCAGTCCAGTTCCTCACGGTACGATGCCCGCGCCAGCGCCTGCCAGTGGTTGCTGACCGCCTGATTGTTGATTTGGTCAAGGAACCAGTGTAGCTCGAGACGTGAGCCGAGCTGGAAGTACAGTTTGGCAATCACTGAGGTGTCATGGCTACAGGCCTCGTCAATCTGCGCAAGATCCAGACTGGAGAACATATTCGAGAAGCTTGCCACCTGATAGGCGATATCCGCTGGCACCCCTTCACTGACATAGCGGCTGGTTGCTTTTTCAAGCTGTGCATATTCCGACTCAACCAGATAATGCTCCAGATTCTTCGACAAGGTATCGAAGGTGCCACGGTATGCCGCAATCGCTTCCTCAATACTAAGTGACTTGTTGCCATGGCGAATATACCAGCGCGCTGCGCGACGCATAGTACGACGAGCCTGTTCCAGCATTTCCAGTTGCAGCTGGGCAGAAATGGTATTGTCCAGTGCCTCGATGCGACTCCACAGCGAGTCGATATTAAAGATACCGCGAACAATCGCATAAGCATCAGCAATTTCATCCACTGACGCGCCGGTCTCTTCCTGCATTCTGAAGACGAAATTCAGACCCATATCATTAACCATGTTATTGGTTAACTTGGTAGCGATAATCTCGCTCCGCAGCGGATGCTGTTGCATCTGCTCTTTGAATTTCTCGCGCAGCACAGGCGGGAACGCTTCGACAAGCAGCTTGCTGTGGTATGGGTTATCGGTGATTTCAGGGATGTTCAGCGCATCCTTCATCACCATTTTTCCGTACGCAATCAGCACGCTGAGCTCCGGACGGGTCAGGCCCTGATCATTCGCAACGCGATCAGAAATTTCATCATCCGACGGGATAAATTCCAGTTCACGGTTTAGTGCGCCATCGCGCTCCAGACCATGAATAAAGCGTAACTGCTCCTTAAGCTGCTTCACACCCGCCATTTCGGTAATCGAGATAGACTGGGTCTGACGATAACAGTCACGTATTACAATCTTGGACACGTCATCGGTCATGTCATACAGGAGATTGTTACGCTGCTTAACGGTCAGGTCGCCGTTGTTGACCAGGCTATTAAGCAGGATCTTGATGTTAACTTCATTGTCCGAGCAATCGACACCGCCGACATTATCAATAAAGTCAGTGTTAACCCGGCCACCATGGCTGGCGTATTCAATACGACCGAGCTGTGTCAGACCAAGGTTACCGCCCTCACCAATAATTTTTGCTTGAACATCGCAACCGTTTACGCGCAGATCGTCGTTCGCACGATCACCCACATCCGAATGCGACTCTTTTTTGCTCTTGATGTAGGTACCAATGCCGCCGTTCCAGATGAGATCTACCGGCATCTTCAGAATGTTGTGAATAAGCTCATTCGGCGTCATCGTCATCTGACGGGTGCCAAGCCACTTCTTCATCTCCGGCGTCAGTTTTATCGACTTGGCAGAGCGGTGGAACACGCCCCCCCCCTTGGAGATCAGCTTGGCATCATAGTCTTCCCACGACAGGCTTGGATTTTCGAACAAACGCTGACGTTCTTTATAGCTTGCCGCCACGTCCGGATCGGGGTCGAAGAAAATATGCAGATGGTTAAACGCAGCAATCAGCCGGGTGTGTTTGGAGAGCAGCATGCCGTTACCAAATACGTCGCCCGCCATATCACCGATGGCCACACAGGAAAAATCGGTGGTCTGACAGTCAATACCGATCTCACGGAAATGACGTTTAACCGACTCCCATGCTCCACGGGCGGTGATCCCCATTTTCTTGTGGTCATACCCAATGCTGCCGCCTGAGGCGAATGCATCACCCAGCCAGAAGTTGTATTCCTCTGATATCGAGTTGGCAATATCCGAAAACGTCGCGGTGCCTTTGTCGGCAGCCACAACCAGATACGGGTCGTCTTCATCCAGGCGAACCACATCTTTTGGCGGAACGATTTCACCGTTAACGATGTTGTCAGTAATATCAAGCAGACTGCGAATAAACGTGCGGTAGCACGCCTGACCTTCTGCCTGAATGGCTGCACGCCCCTCGCCTACCGGCAGTTTTTTACAGACAAAGCCACCTTTTGCTCCGACCGGGACAATCACCGTATTTTTAACCTGCTGCGCTTTCACCAGACCGAGAATTTCAGTTCGGAAGTCTTCCTGACGATCAGACCAGCGCAGGCCACCACGCGCAACCTTACCACCTCGCAGATGCACCCCTTCCACACGGGGGCTGTAAACGAAGATTTCGAACTTCGGCAGCGGCAGCGGCATATCCGGAATCATTTCCGGCATCATTTTGAATGACACGTACGGCTTTTCTTCACCACTATCATCAAGCTGATAGAAGTTAGTACGCAGTGTCGCCAGCATCATATCCAGATAGCGACGGATAATCCGGTCATCGTCAAGGTTGCTGACGTTATCCAGCTGGGCCTTGATCTCTTCGAGCGTTGCGACCTGCTTCTTCTGATTCGGCTTCTTATGCGGATTAAAGCGAAGATCGAAGAAGGTCACCAGCAAACGGGCAATGTCGGGATAATTTGCCAGTGTGTTGGCAATATAATCACGGCTGAACGAGCTGCCGGTCTGACGCATATACTTAGCATAAGCACGCAGAATGGTGACTTTTCGCCCGGTCAGGCCTGCACCGAGGATCAGACGGTTAAACGCGTCATCTTCCAGTGTGTTGTACCAGACTTTGGCAAATGCATCCTGAAACAGCACCTGAGCCTGTTCCATATCAAAATGGGCGACGCGTTTATGTAGCATGGTGAAGTCCATGACCCAGTTGCGTTCGCCTTCTGAACAGGTCACTTTGTACGGACTTTCATCGACCACGCGCAAACCAAAGTTTTCCAGCATGGGCAGTACGTCTGACAGGTGAATAGGCTCTGCACGATGGAACAGCTTCAGTTTTACAATCTGGCTGTCAGAGGATTCTTCCTGCGGACGATAGAACAGCATATCAAGCGTGTGCTCGTCATCCAGCAGCTCGAGCTTGCCAATATCTACCAGCGCATCGCTGGGCAGGTTGTGCTCCATGTAACTGCGCGAGAAGGCATTGTTGTACTTGCGCTCAAGAGCTTTGCCCTTTGCCTCGCCATGAGCAGCAGAAATGGCTGCCGCCAGGCGGTCGTTCCAGGTTTTGGTCAGCTCAATGATATTGTTCTCAATTTCCTTCACGTCATATTCCGCATTGTTGTCTTTTACGCGTGCGATGTAATGTGTTCTGGCGTACACCGACTCAGAGAAAAAGGTGGTAAATTCAACCTCGCCTTCTGCATTCAGCGATGCTTTAAGCAGCGCCTGGGTTTCTTTCCTTAACTGGGTGTTGTAACGCTCACGAGGAACAAACACCATGCAGGAGAAAAAGCGCCCGTAGATATCTTTGCGGACAAACAGACGCGAGATGCCGCGTTCCTGCATCTGGAAAATACCCATTACAATCTGCGCCAGTTCTTCTGCCGGGGTTTGCAGTAACTCGTCACGTGGATAGGTTTCTACAATATTCACAAACGCTTTGTAAGCATGCGTGCCCTGGTCAAAACCGGACAAGTCACAGACCTGACGGATTTTTTCTCGTAAGATCGGCAGTTGTGTCACGCTTTGGTTATAGAACGAAGCGGAGTACAGACCCAGGAAGCGATGCTCACCAATAACCTGACCGTCCTTATTGAAAACTTTTACCCCCACGTAATCCATGTAAGCCGGACGATGTACCCGGGCCCGGGTATTCGTTTTTGTCAGCATCAGCGGGTTGTTACTCAGCGCTTCAGCACGTGCTGTCGCCGGCTGTTTTGATAACAGGCGTTCGCGGTCACTGATAGAGTTTTTCATCAGTCCCAGGCTGGTGTCATTTTGTGGGATCCAGCGGTGATCCCCCTTAATGGCTTTTACATCGTAATAGCGATAGCCCATCAGGGTGAAATTATGATCCGCTAACCAGTCAAGAAACTGTTTGGTTTGTGTGATTTGTTCTTCTGACACCGGCCAGTGATAATCATCAACCTGCTTAACAATGTCATTAAGACGGTCAGTCATGCCCTGCCAGTCTTCAACGGCAAGCAACACTTCATCAACCACTGAGTGAAGCTCTTTTGTCAGTGTATCGATGTCTTTTTTACTGCTCTGATGGTCGATTTCAATAAACAGCACCGTTTCTTTTTGCGTGCCTTTAGGCGTTTTTCCTGCCTCCATGAACTCGACAATTTTCTTGTCTTTGTCACGCTTAATACCGATTGGGCTGTGCAGGAAAAGGTGTGCTGTGATACCCAGGCGATTCAGCGCCATACGCACAGAGTCAACCAAAAACGGCATATCCCTGACAATGATCTCAACGATGGTGTGGCTGGAGTGCCAGCCATGCTTGGCAATTTCCGGATTGAAAACCCGGACATACATACTTTCACAGTCAAATTTATCGAGTGCGTGCCAAAGACTGAGCGTGGCACCGTAAAGGTCGCTGTCGTTACGGTTTTCCAGATCGTCACTGGAGATGTTTTTATAAAGCAGTCTGGCAAACTGTGTGACAAGGGTTTTTTGTTTCGCATCCACCTTCTTGTCGATAAGTGCAAACACATTATCAAGCAGTACAGAGTGTCGCTGAGAGGTGACTGTCATTCTTCAACCTTTATTATTAGCAAGTGCGGTGTAGAGTCAGCGGCAATGATACCTGTTCAGTGCCCGTATCCCCATACCTGACCAACTGGTCTGCGGTGTTAGCCCATCTCCGCCGAGACAATTGGTTAAACAGGTGCTGTAAACATAGGTGATAACGTGCAAATAACAACCAGGAAATTACCATTACCTATTGGAATTAGTGATATTTTCTCTAATTCCACAGCGTATTAAAAGACTAATTTTAACGCCTTGTTAACAGCGTAGATAAGTATGCAACTTTGCGCGATAAAAAAGGGCCAAAAGGCCCTTTTTATTGATTAGGTATGCAAAAAATTTATTTTAGTCGTCGCAGCGACGCCACCACAGGAAGCGCGCCAGTGCCGGTAACACGATGATAGCACCCAGCATGTTCACGACGAACATAAAGGTAAGCAGGATCCCCATGTCCATCTGGAACTTAAGGGACGAGAAGACCCACGTACTGACACCAATCGCCAGAGTGATACCGGTAAACAGAACCGCACTGCCGCGCTCTTTCAACGCTGCCAGATAAGCCTGCTGGACAGTTGCGCCCTGCTTCAGCATCAGGCTCTTAGTCGACAGGATGTAAATACCGTAGTCAACACCAATACCTACGCCCAGTGCGATGACCGGCAGCGTCGATACGGTCAGCCCGATTTCAAGCAGGGTCATCAGCGCCTGCGCCAGTACCGACACCACATACAACGGAATGACCACGACCAGGGTTGCGCGTAATGAGCGGAAACTCAGCAGACACAGCGCAATAACCGCACCGAAGACATACAGCAGCATCGGCGTTTGTGCCGCACTGACAGCCTCATTAGTTGCCGCCATTACCCCTACCGGACCAGACGCCAGGCTGAATTTCAGATCATCAGTTTCATACTGCTGTCGATACTCCTTAACCGCATCGACAACGCGCGTAATGGTTTCCGCTTTGTGGTCCTGCATAAACAGAATGACCGGCATCACAGAACAGTTACCATTGAGCAGGCCGGATGACGTCGGTACACGTGAAATAGCCTGTACCAGCGTTTGTTGATTACGCGGAAGCACTTCCCACTTCACGTTGCCTTCGTTGTAACCTGCATTCACCACTTTCGCGACAGACGCCAGCGACACCGATGATTGCACGCCCTTCACGTTTTCCATTTTCCACTGAAAATCGTCAATTGCTTTCATCACACTGTGTGATGTACAGGCTTCGGGTGTGGTTTCAACAAGCACCGAAATGTAATCCACGGTCACTTCGTACTTATCGGTAATCAGGAAGGTGTCCTGGTTATAGCGTGACGACTCATGCAGCGCTGGCGCGCCCGCATGGAGATCGCCAATTTTCATCTTTTCTGACTGAATGAAACCAAGCACAAACAATACCGCGGTGACTGCAAGGATCAGCATTGCCGGCTTCTTGTTAGAACAGGCCGCGACCGCACTCCAGAAACGTGAATTTGCCATCTCCTTGCCTTTGAAGCGTTCCACGTACTTTTCATTCAGATTGAGGAAGCTCATCAGCACAGGCAGCAGAATGAGGTTTGTCAGGATGATAACGGCCACACCCATACTGGCGGTAATTGCCAGTTCACGAATGATACCAATATCAATCACAAGCAGGGTCATAAACCCGACAGTATCCGACAACAGCGCAATACCACCGGGGATCAGCAGATTGCGGAATGCCATCATAGACGCTTTCTTTGCGCCCATTCCGTTTACTGCCTGCTTCTCAACCGCGTTAATCATCTGCACGCCGTGACTGACACCAATCGCAAAGACCAGGAACGGCACCAGGATAGACATCGGGTCCATGCCAAAGCCAAGGGTGGTCAGCAGACCAAGCTGCCATACAACCGCAACCAGTGAGCAAAGTAACGGCAATACCGTCAGCATGACGCTGCGGCTGAAGAAATACACCATGACTGCGGTAATCGCGATAGCAATCGCAAAGAACAACAGTACGTCTTTGGCACCATTGGCAACGTCACCAATCATTTTGGCAAAGCCAATGATGTGAATGGAGATGCGGTCATTTTCATACTGACCACGCAGCTGCTTTTCAAGCTCGCCAGCCAGCGCCAGCGTATCCAGCGGCTCACCGGTCTGCGGGTCAATATCCAGTAACTGCGCGGTGACCATGGCACAGCTGTAGTCACTGGATACCTGACGACCTACGATGTTAGCCTTTTCAATGTTGGCAGCCACCAAATCCAGTGCATCCGGGTTAGCAGAGTCAAAGTCGGCCGGAATAACCGGACCGCCGGCAAATCCACCTTCAACAATTTCGGTAAAACGCGTGGATGGTGAGAACAGCGAAATAACCAGCGAACGATCAACACCGTTAATAAAAAATAGTTGATCGTGCACATCTTTAAGCGTGTCAAAGAAATTCTGATTAAAGATATTGCCGTTCCTGTCACAGACCGACACCAGAATGTTGTTAGCACCGCCAAAGTCTTTACGGTGCTCCATGTAGGTTTGCATGTATTCGTGGTTGAGCGGTATGTTTTTTTCAAACCCGGCATCCAGACGCATATTTGACGCCTGATAACCAAGGAAAAGTGTTGCCGCAGCAAACAGGAATACGACCAATTTGCGGTTTGCAAATATGAGACGTTCAATAAATTGAGTCATAAGCCAGCTGTTTACTCTTATTCTAAATTCAATGATTTAATGCCGTTCGCTGTCACAGCGAGGGTCTTACCGTTAAACTGAACCGCATTCACCAGTGCCGCTTTGTCTTCTATCTGACGCTTTGATACGCCGTTGGCAGGCTGACAATCAACAGGGTTGGCATAGGGATCAATTTCACTGACAGGGAGTGGTCTGGATGCCTTAATCAACATACCATTATTGCCCAAAGCAAAGACATGCTGTTCTGAGGCAACAAGAATGCTGTTAAAGGTACTGCTTGAACAGGTATTCACGAATTCCCACTCACCCTCTTCACGCATAACAAACATGTTCCCACGCAGACCAACAGCCAGTGCGGTGGTATCGTCGAGAGGTTTAATATCAAAGAATGATCCGGTGTAATCGACATCATAACGCTGCCACTCGCTACCGTTATCTTCGCTTACTGCCAATAAGCCAGCTTCGCCAGCCATATATAATTTACCA
Source organism: Alteromonas nitratireducens (assembly GCF_040812025.1). Classification (NCBI taxonomy): domain Bacteria; kingdom Pseudomonadati; phylum Pseudomonadota; class Gammaproteobacteria; order Alteromonadales; family Alteromonadaceae; genus Alteromonas; species Alteromonas nitratireducens. The sequence continues at coordinate 436,114 of NZ_JBFNPK010000001.1, read as the reverse complement.
CCGTCGCGGGTTACCCGATTGAGGTGAGGCAGGATGGAATTGAGCTCCTGCTGATAAAATTCCTCACTCTCTTCGCGGACACTTTCAAGGTATTCCCGATCCATTGGTGCGAGCAACGAGGCATGACGTTCTGGCTGCCAGCTGGCGCCGCCGTCTCGGGTACGATAAAACAACCCGTACGCACCCACAGCGATACCGTGTTGTTCGTCAAAAAACAGGACATCCAGAAACGGACGCTGAAGGTCAGGCTCAAAATTCTGGATTTTCCAGGTCTGGCCTTTATCTGCAGAATGCAGGATTACCGCATCATGGCCAACTGCCCAGACATGATCACCAACAATGGTAGTGGCGGTAAGGGTTGACTGTGTAGGCACATCCGCCTGGGTAAATGTATCACCGTCATCAGACAGCAGCACATGGCCCCGCTCTCCTACCATCACAACAAAACCTGATGCATCAACATCCAGCAACAACGACTTTTTAACCAGCGGGGCTTGAAATGCGTTGTCAGCTACTGCTGTGAAACACAAAGATGCAGCGATGGCGCCTGCAATAACTTTTTTCATAACTGACCTTAACAATAAATTTACGTCACCATACCATACAAAAACGGTTGGCAGAGCCAACCGTTTTTACTTCCAGGCGTTTTAGCGCATACCTTCGCGCCGCAGGGCCTGTGGCGTGAATTCAACATCACGCGGTCGGATAGTGAAATCATACATCGACTGTTCGTTATCAAGACCAATTGCCAGGTAACGACGCGAGTTCAAATCATGATACACATCAAGCGTAGACCATTGTGTCGGGACTTCGTAGTAATTTACACCATAGGCAACCGCAACACGGTATAACTCGCCACGGTTGTCGTACATGTCAGCAACCTGAACCTGCCAGCTGTCCTCATCAATGAAGAAGACACGTTTTTGGTAAATGTGACGGAAGCCTTCTTTCAACGTTGCCTCAACAACCCATACACGGTGCTTTTCCCAGCGCGTCAGATCAGGATTAACATGATGAGGTGTCAGCACCTTATCATACGTTACCTTGTCTGAATGCAGGTCATAGTTATTATAGGCAACAAACATTTCCTTCTTGCCCAGCAACTTCCAGTTGTAACGGTTTGGTGAACCATTAAACATGTCGAAGTCGTCAGTAGTACGCAGGCCGTCAGCCGCCGTTCCCGGTGTGTCATAGGCAATATTAGGTGCCAGGCGAACACGACGCTGACCTGTGTTGTAGGTCCAGGCTTTACGTGGCTCTTTAACCTGGTCAACAGTTTCATGTACCAGTAGTGCAGTACCAGCAAGACGAGCCGGCTCTGTTACTTTCTGCTTAAACATAAACAGAATGTTGTTTTCTTCAAGCGACTCAGGCGTCGCATCTTCCTGAGCGTACTGAATCAACAGCTGATCATCAAAGCCAATAATGTTGTAGTCACCTGAGGCCGTTACCGCAGCCTGGCCGCCGTAACGCTGGATAGCCTCACCACGATAACGCAGGATGTGGTTCCAAATTGCCTCAATACCATTTTGCGGAATTGGGAAAGGAATACCTAAAACGGCACCTTTCAAACCATTTCCACCGTCAAGCAGTTCAGCGCGGGTTGCGTTAACCTTGGTTGCATCGTAAACGTTCTGAGGGTTCGACGCAGAACGACGGGTTGGATATACCGGCATACGGAATGTGTCAGGATACGCTTCAAACAGCTTCTTCTGACCTTCAGACAGCATGTCTGCGTAATCTTTGTAGTTGCTGGCAGTAATCTCAAACAGCACCTTGTCATCCGGGAAAGGATTAGGGTGATGATCACCCACTGTGTACCCTGCCGGTGGTTCAGTAATACCGCCAGTCCAGGCTGGAATGCTACCGTCTGCATTACCCGCTTTTTCCGCACCGAGTGGAGTTAACTCATTTCCCAGCTTATTGGCTTCTGCCTCAGACACCTTGGCCACAGCCTGAGTCCCGGCCAGAGCCAAGGTCAGTGCTGCAGCAATAATTCCCATTCTTTTCATCATTAGTACCACTCTTGATTAAATCGCGTATTTGATATTGAAAGATATGAAGTCGCGGTCAGCAAGTTGATTGGTCGTGCCAATTCCGCCCCAGAACGTACTGTAGCCTGCACTTGCCTGCCATTTACTCAGGTAATCCAGCGTAAACGTCAGGTTTGCCGATTTAACGTCTTCGGTAAACAGGAACAGCGGATCGGGTGTAGTTCCTTCAACATCGTGTGAGAACGTTGCGCGAACACGCAGGTTTGCACCTGCATAAATGCTGTTGAAATCTGCCACTGCAAGGAGGCGATAGCCCCATGCATCGTCAGTTGCAAACGGGTTGGTTTCAGGCCCGTTAGACAGACCGGTGTGCAAACCGAAACGTGGGTTACCATCTGGCGTAGGTTCAATTGATGGCGTGCGGCTGGTACCCGGTGCATTCAGACGGATGATGTCCGGATCCGGGAAGTCTACGATATTCACGTAACCTGCTTCACCTAACAGCACCAGGTTATCTGTGCCCAGTGCAGGGCCGAATACGTGTGAAACCGTGAACTGTGCCTGCCAGGTATCAGAGAAGATGTAACCATCCGCTGTTTCACCAGGACCAGCAGCCAGACCAATGTTATTCAACTGAGAGATGCCAGCAAGATCAGGACGCAGCCCGGCGTTAGCCAGCTGCTCCGGCATACCCATATAGAGAAGTTCAACGTCATCGAGCTGCAGTGGTTCGTCAACACGATACGCGAACTCACCCGCCAGTGCGGTAGTGCCAATGTTGGTGTTGAAACTCATACCGTACAGCTTGATATCTTCAGGATAGAAGAACTGCGCTTCGGTAAACGCACCAAGCTCAGTCACGTTGTCACGAGTAATTTCATTTTGCGCCATAAAGGCCAGATCAGATGCAATACCTTCGGCGGTAAAGTCAGACGTTACGCCTGAAATCAGCGGACGCTGGCTGTGATAATTAATATGGTAGAAGCTGAATTCTGTATTGTTCAGCATCTCTGCAAACCATGTCAGACGAATACCATACTGGCCCTGATCGTCGGCATCATTGTGTGCGGCATCACCATAGGCGCGCAGCGCCACTTTGGTTGGGTATGCCAGGTACGCCTGAGAAATCTGCGATGCGTCAGCGCCTGCGCGCAGTGCATCACCCAGTCCATTTAGTGAAGACAGCAGGAACTCCAGGTCGATGTCGGGGTTACCGGTGAAACCTAACTGGATGTTGTTACGCTGACCACCGTCACCGGCGAAATCATTGGTCGCAAAATAACTACCGGCTACAGGCAGCCAGCTGCGTTCCCATTCGTACTGATAATAACCTGAGATACTGACGGTATCGGTCAGCCCCAGAGACGCATAGACCATGCCTACCGGAATGAAAACTTCACGCAGTTCCGCACCCGGTGCACGCGCACGGGTAACGTCTACAGGGTTGGTGGTGTTGATACCGTGCTGGATAAAGGTACTTTCACCCCAGCTGATAACCTGACGACCTACACGCACAGTGAGAGGCTTATCACCTACCCACGTATCGGCATAGAAAAACGCATCGTACAGACGTACATCATTACACAGCAGATCTTCAGCATCAGGATCGCTACATAACTCGTTGCGATGGCCTGTAATTGGGTTAAATGAAGGACGGCTTCCTTCCATTTGCTCAAAATCATAGAACCAGAAACCACGGGCGAAAAAGCCGTAGTCGCCAAAGTTCACATCAAGTTCGTGGGTACCCGAAATCTGGGTTGAAAACGCGTCGCCCGGGTCGTGTGCGAGGTTGCCCAGATCGCCGTTTGATGAGTACGCGCCATCAGCAAGGGCCCATACATCAGAACTTGGATAAATGACATTGGTAGCAGCATTGTAACCCGACCAGTCAAACTGCGGATGGTTGCTGTTACCGATTAGGCTGTAGTCCCTGTCTTCTGTACGAATACTGGTTGCCAGCGTGAAAGTGGAATCCAGTGTCACGCTAACGTCACCAAAGTTCCAGCTAGCCGCGTGAGCTGGCAGGCTGGCGGCGCTTAATAGCGCAATAACGCCGGCAGCAACTGGTGACTTTTTGAATGCACAGTGCCTTTTTATCATAGTTTTTATACTCCCGAGTCCGCGCTGTACGCGCGACAAAATACCAACCAAGTTGAGTTAACAAAATCATTACATCATTTTGTCAGAATCGCAAGAACTAATCCTACCAGTTAACAAATAACAGAACGTGTGAGCTTTCAACGAGTTAATTGTTGTTCAATCACAATATTTTGGAATAATTCAGGTCAGGCAATACGTTCGAATGCACGTATTTTTTTCTGTTTATCAACGATCAGGCGAAACCGCCCTTTAATACCGGTGGATGTGATAAATCGCTTTAGCGCCGACGCCGGCACCTGCACCCGCACACCGCGGTCATCGACCAGAATAACCGCAGTGTGTGGTGAATGGTACAGTGCCTCACAGTCTGTGTATGACACGCTTACCGAAAAATAAAATATGCTGTCAGTGGGTGCCGGTGTCATAAGCAAGGCTTTTACTGACCTTCTCAAAGACATCTTTGCTGAGCCCCTGTTTGGTCAGCAACCGGCCAAGCTGGGCTTTCATGAGTGAACGATAGGGTTCTGTATACTGCTGCCACTGGGTGAGCGGTGTCACAATTCGTGACGCGACCTGCGGATTGGTGTTATCCAGTTCCATCAGGTAATCGGTGACGTAACGATAACCACTGCCGTCGGTCGCATGGAACCGGTCGCTGTTGTAAAACGCAAAGCTCCCCACCACTGCCCTCACGCGGTTCGGATTGTTATCACTGAACTGCGGATGTTTTCTCAGTAAGTCAAGCTGGGACAGAATGTCTTCGCGGGGTTGCGTCGCGTGCAATGCAAACCATTTATCCAGCACCAGCGCATCTTCTGACCATGTCTGTTCAAATGATGCCATCAATGCATTGAATAAGTTGTCGTTGCAGAATTGCGCGGCTTTCAGAGCCCCCAGGGTATCGGTCATGTTATCGGCAGTCTCGAAATGTGTTCTTACCCTGTCGGCATGCGCCGGCAGTCTGGCAAGATGCGCAAGAACCACATTACGACAACGACGTTTGTTCACGTCCTGCTGAACATACTGATAACGTCCTGTTTTCGTGGCAACGAAGACAGAGAAAAGCTCATCTTCGAGACGCTCGGCAAACTGCTGACAGAAGCCTTTCCTGGCATCGATCAAACGATGAATATCAATCTGGGTCCGGGTTTGACATAAGGTTTCCACGCTCGGAATAACCAGGCATTCACCCAACAGTTCGATATTATCAGAAGATTCCCGGATAATACTGCGAAGCCCCTGCCACAGGCTGTCATCAGGATCATTATTGTGCATGAGTGCAGAAATCGCAGTGTCATACACGCTTTGTAGCGCGTCCCAGCGATTGAAGGCGTCATCAGAAAAACGCGCAATTTTGAGCAGTTCATCCACCGACAGCGGGTTATCCACTTTCGCTGGCGCAGAAAAATTACCAAGTAACGCAGGGGTGATGGTTCCCTCCCCCTGACTGATGGTAAGGGTTACACGCTCTGTATCCAGTGACAGCATTCCGTTGTTAATCCGCCCCTCGTCGTCAGCGACCTTATCGCCATGCTCGTCAATCAGTTCAATGGCGACCGGCAGTAACAACGGTTTCTTATGCTTCTGATCGGCCGTCGGCGGAGTATGCTGACTGAGTGTAAGACGGGTAACGCCCTGCTCCGCATCGTGTTCCCGCTCGACACGAATATGCGGGGTACCGGACTGACTGTACCAACGCGAAAATAAAGTAAGGTCCTTATCAGTGACCGCCTGCATAGCCGCAACAAAGTCGTCGCAGGTTACTGCCTGACCGTCATGACGACGAAAATACTCATCCATCCCCCGGCGGAATCCCTCTTCGCCAAGCATGGTATGAAGCATACGGATCACTTCAGCGCCCTTGTCATAGACCGTAACCGTATAAAAGTTGTTCATTTCCATGACTTCATCCGGACGGATCGGATGACTCATTGCACTGGCATCTTCGGCGAACTGATGTTCACGAATAACCCGTACCTGACGGATCCGGTTACTCAATGGCGATGTCATGTCTGAACTGAACTGCTGGTCACGGAACACGGTCAGACCTTCTTTAAGGCTTAACTGGAACCAGTCACGACAGGTGACCCGGTTACCGGTCCAGTTATGAAAATATTCGTGCGCAATCACCGACTCCACATGGAAGAAATCATCATCGGTGGCACTTTGCTGATCGGCCAGGACAAATTTACTGTTAAAGACGTTCAGGCCTTTATTTTCCATCGCGCCCATATTGAAGAAGTCGACCGCCACAATCATGTAAATGTCGAGGTCGTACTCCAGACCAAAGGTCTCTTCATCCCAGCGCATCGCCCGTTTTAGTGACTCAAGAGCAAACTGACCGCGGGCCTTCTTGCCTTTATCAACATACAGTTCAAGCGCCACATCACGACCACTGACGGTCGTATAGGTATCGGTCAGCAGGTCAAAGCTGCCGGCTACCAAGGCAAACAAATAACAGGGTTTCGGGTGCGGATCGTGCCAGGTAACCCAGTGCGTGCCGTCATCACTGTGCCCTTTATCCACCGGATTTCCATTGGACAGGAGTGTCGGCAAGGTCGCGTTATCGCCATGCACGGTAACACGGTATACGCTGAGGACATCGGGACGGTCAGGAAAATACGTTATGCGACGGAATCCCTCGGCCTCACACTGTGTACAATACACACCATTTGACAGATACAGCCCTTCCAGCGCGTGATTATCCGTCGGACTGATTTCTGTCACAATATTAAGCGTGAACGTATCGGGTACGTTAAAGAGTACCAGCGTTTCCTCTTTTTGCTCATAATCTGAAACCGGCTGGCCATCTATTTCAACGGACACCAGCGTCAGATGTGCGCCATCCAGCACCAGAGGGTCGTTACTATTGTGGTTACGCGTAACTTTTAGTGTACTGTTGACCCGGGTTCGAACAGGGTCAAGAACGATATCCAGCGTAACTTCAGGAACAAGAAAAGCAGGCGGTTGGTAGTCCAGCCTGCGTTTAACAGTAACAGTCATGGGTTCTCCTTCTGTTCAGGCTTTTTCAGAGTCCTTCCGAGCCTGGTAACCAGGCGGTTCGAGGCGCAGGATTTTTATACCCAGGTAGGCATAAATGATCGCCAGAATCGGACTGATAAAATTGAAGAATGCGAAGAAAATATACTCAAACGGATGAACCATCAGTACGCCATGCATGTAGGCACCGCAGGTGTTCCAGGGAATAAGTGGTGACGTAAGGGTACCGCCATCCTCCAGACTACGTGACAGGTTCAGCTGGTCAAGGTTGCGCTTTTTAAACTCGTCTTTGTACATGCGTCCTGGCATAACGATCGCCATGTACTGGTCGGCGGTAACCAGGTTCGTACCAATACAGGTCAGAATGGTTCGGGTAACCATCGCTCCGGCTGTTTTTGCACCGTGCAAAATGGCGCTGACCGCCCGGCTCAGCAGCCCGACATTTTCCAGAACTGCACCAAATGACATCGCACAGATAATCAGCCAGATAGTATTCAACATAGATGACATACCGCCGCGTGACAGCAGGTCGTTCAGGTTTTCATCCGGAGTGGAGAACGTGACGCCATCAAACAGTGCCGTCCAGACTACTTTAATCGCGCCTACGGTCTGTCCGTCTTCAGCCGCCACCATGCTCATAACAACGTCGTTCTGAAACAGCAGTGCCCAGATGCCACCCAGTAATGCGCCTATCGATACCGCAGGAAACGCCGGTACCTTCTTGACAGCCAGCGTCAGCAGAACAACCAGAGGCACCAGCAGGTACCAGTCCAGCCGGAAAGACTCACCAAGCAACAATTGCATCTGCTCAATGCGTTCTGCTTTCGCCATGCCATCCTCACTGAATCCAAGAATGGTAAACAGGATAAGCGAAATAACGAAACTTGGGATGGTTGTCCAGAGCATGTATCGAATGTGGTCGAACAGATCCGTGCCCGCGACGGCTGGCGCGAGATTTGTCGTTTCTGACAATGGCGAAATCTTATCACCGAAATAGGCACCTGAGACCACCGCACCGGCGGTAATCGCGGGCGACATATCCATACCGGAGGCCACGCCCATCAGAGCAACACCCACTGTGGCGGCGGTTGTCCACGAGCTGCCAATGCTCATTGCGACGACGGCACAAATCAGACACGTGGCGGCATAAAAGAAGGACGGATTTAATAATTCCAGACCAAAATAAATCAGGGTTGGAACGGTCCCTGCCAACATCCACGTACCAATGAGGGCACCAACGGCCAGCAGAATAAGACAGGCGCCAAGCGCCATGGAAATCCCATCCACAATACCCTTTTCTATCGCTTTCCAGCTGTGACCATTTTTCAGGCCGATAATCGCCGCGATTCCCATCGACAGCAACAGCGCAATCTGGTTCGGCCCATACGATGAACCGTCACCAAACAGGTATACGGCACTGCCCATCATGATAATCAGGATGGCAATCGGGATCAGTGCATCCAACAGTGAAGGTGTTTTTATTGTGCGTTGCATTGTTATTTTTCTTATCCTTTAAATCACTGAACGATAGAACATAACGGCGATAATCACCGGGCAGACAAACCGGACATACCAGGGCCAGATCTTCCAGAAGAAACTGTGTTCTGCGTTTTCGTCACTGCATTTAAGCTCGTCGAGAATGGCGTCACGACGCCACACCCACCCAGCGAAAAGACACAGCGCCAGACCAAGCAACGGCTGACTGTATTGCGTTGTTGCCGAAATCACCAGACCGAACAGCACGTCAAAATTAAAGATGATCAGACAGCTTGCGGCAAATATCAGGAGTGTCATCACGGTCACCCCTTTACTGCGGTTCATGTCCTTGCTTTCAACCAGATAAGCCACGGGCACTTCAAGCATGGAAATTGACGAGGTAACGGCTGCAATCACCATCAGCGCAAAAAATGCCACACTCACGACTACGCCTACGGAACCAATGGTGTCGAAGAGTGCCGGCAAGACCGTGAAAATCAGCGTATCACCTTCAATAAGCGTACCATCTGCGTTAAAAATTTCGACGCCATTATTCAGGGCAACGTACATGGCAGGGATGATGAGCATACCAGCAATCACGGCAACACCAATATCTACCAGTGCCACAGATGCGCCAATCGACGGCAGGTTTTCCTTTTTACTTAAGTATGAGCCGTAAACCAGCATGGTACCGACACCCAGTGACATGGAGAAAAATGCCTGTCCCATGGCACTGATCAGCAGGTCAGGATTAAATACTGAGGTAAAGTCGGGTACCAGATAAGCGCTCCACCCCTCTGAGGCACCAGGCTGAAAACTCACATAAATGATCAGCGCAAGAATAAGAATGACCAGGGTTGGCATCAGACGGACAGACCACTTTTCAATACCGGCTTTTACACCACCAAGGACGATATAAGATGTCAGCAGAAGAAACAGGCCGCAGAAAATGACATCACGCAGCGGCGACGATGTAAGCAGCCAGTCAGATGCAGCATCCCAGCCAGCCACGCTGACGGCGGATTCAGCAAAGTGAACCAGCATCCAGCCGCCAACAATCGCATAGAACGCAAGGATCAGTGACACCGTAATGCAGCCCCAGATACCGGTCGCCCGGCCGAGAATGTTGCCTGAAATTTTGCCCAGGGCATCGACCATATTAGAGCGGGTTGAGCGCCCGATAATCAGTTCGGCCATCAGAACCGGATATGCCAGAACAAAGGCCAGCAACAAATAAACCAGCACGAACGCGGCTCCCCCGTTGCTGGCCACTTTGGTAGGAAAGCCCCAGATGTTACCCAGACCTACTGCTGAACCCGCAGCGGCGAGTACAAAGCCCAGGCGGGAGGAAAATTCACCTCTTAATGCCATGTGTTATCCCTTTATTATTATTTTAGGTTTGACGCTGTCAGATACAAAAAAAGGGCTGGTGACACACCAGCCCCCTTTATTGTCTACGGGTTAGCTTCGGGTAATCGCGTACTGACCCGTTTCAATCATGTCGTATGTAATGTTCGCCGCTTCATCAAGAAACGGATCCAGCTCTTCGAGTTCCTCTGGCAGATCGTCCATCGACGCAATCGGCTCTTTACCCATGCGTTGCAGACGCTCGTTCGTACGGGCCAGCTCTTCCTGCTCGGCTTTTTTCTTTTCGGCGAGACGTTCTGACTTCACCAGTGACACAAACTTCTTGTCTTTGTCGCGGTTGTACTCAGCAATATCTTCATAAATATACGCGAATTCCGGATCCTGCATGACGCGCTTGTTGTGCTTGGCAGTCAGCACGTCCAGTGTCGACGGTGTATTGCTGAACGTAGTGTAGTTCGCCCGATCAATACTGTCCCACGGTAATGCATTTTCTTCCTGGCTTTCGCCCCACTCCGCCGGATCAATCGCTGTCGGATACAAAATGTCCGGCACCACGCCCTTATGCTGCGTGCTGCCACCGTTAATGCGATAGAACTTGGCGATGGTGAACTGAACGCTGCCTAATGGGTTGTCATACAGGTCGTAAATACGGCCAAGACCACGGTGCTGTTGCACGGTTCCTTTACCAAACGTCTGCTCACCAATAATCAGTGCACGGTTATAGTCCTGCATCGCAGCAGCAAAAATCTCCGAAGCCGACGCACTATAACGATCAACCAGTACCGTCAGCGGCCCATCGTAAGCGACCTGACCGTCGGTATCACGGTTAACGCTGATTTTCCCCTCACCATAACGAATTTGAACCACCGGCCCTTTTTCAATAAACAGGCCAGACAACAGTGTCGCTTCAGTGAGTGAACCGCCACCGTTACCACGCAGGTCAACAATAACGCCCTTCACATCCTGCGCTTTGAGGCTGTCAATTTCCTTTGCAACATCTGCATGCAGGTTATTGTAGAAACTGGGGATAGTGATCACGCCAAGCTTTTCACCGGCATTCGGCCCTGATTCAGGCACGTATATCTCGGATTTTGCTGCACGATCTTCCAGCTTAATCTTGTCGCGTGTCAGGTTGACCACCGACATGGATTTACTTTCAGTGGTGCCTTTCTGAACCTGAAGCTTAACTGTACTGCCTTTCGGTCCTTTAATCAGCTCGACAACCTCGTCGAGGCGCCAGCCAACCACGTCAACAAAGTCTTCACCTTCCTGCGCCACACCGATAATACGGTCTTCCGGCTTAAGCGCGCCGGATTTATCAGCCGGGCCGCCTGGCACAATGCTTTTAATTACCGTGTAGTCTTCTTCACTTTGCAGAACCGCGCCAATCCCTTCAAACGACAAATTCATTTCCATCTGGAAACGGTCGGCGTTCCGGGGGGAGAGATAACTAGTATGTGCTTCAATACTGCGGGCAAACGAGTTCATCACAGTCTGAAAAACGTCTTCACTTTTTGCCTGGGTCAGACGTTTAATAGCGCGATTGTAGCGTTTCTCCAGCAGTTCTTTGGCTTCGTCCCAGGTTTTATCGGCAAGAACCAGGTTCAGCGCATCGTATTTCACCCGCTGACGCCAAATTTCATCCAGTTCGGCCTGGGTTGCAGGCCATTCTGCATCCTCGCGCTCGTAGTAAAATTTATCGCCCTGCTTTTCAAAATCGAACGGTTCGTTGAGCAACGACAATGCATAATCATAGCGTTCAATGCGACGCTCCGCGCTTTTGTTATACATGTCATAGGCAATGCTGAGGTTACCGCGGCTAAGCGCATCGTCAAATTCCTTGCGATACTGTTCAAACGCGTCAACGTCAGACTTCAGAAAAATCTGTTTACCATGGTCAAGCGCATCGAGATAGCGCGAGAACACTTTCTCTGAGAGCGCATCATCCAACGAAATTTCCTTGTAGTGCGCCCGGGTAAACAACGCACTCACCCGTTTGGCCGCCACACTGTGCTGTGACTCCTGCTGCAACATCGGCAATTCTTCTACGTCCGGCGATGCAGTCACTGCGCCGGCACCAACACCGACCGTCAGAAATGCACTGGCGATGGAAATTCGAAGGATATCTTTCATATTACGACCTCTTGGAACGTGCCAGACGAAGCGCCTCTGCGTTAACTTTTACCACCATACCAGTGTCAAGTTGTACATGGATACCGTCTTTGGCAATCTCGGTGATTACAGCTGGCATAGGCGCTTTACCCAGCTTCACTGTAACTTTAGTACCCTGAACCAAATCTGCATCGGTTAATTTTGCAGGGGGTACCTTACTTGGTCCACTTGCGGCTTGCTTAGTTCCCTGTTTGGCAGGCTTTCTTTTGTCTGCCTGACGTTTACCCGCAGGTTTGGCACCGTTTGTCTTATTTTCCGAAGGCGCAGACTTACGTGCTTTACGCTTCTCTGCAGCTTTCGCTTTACTTTCTTCCAGCTGCTGACGGGCATGATCAGCATGTTCCTTCTGTATGACATCATCCGGGTTGCCGTCAAGATCAACGCGATGAACGCCTTCCTGGATGCTGTGAAGGTAACGCCAGCTGTTGGTATAATGGCGCAGTGTAGACCGCAACAGCGTCTTACTTACACGCTCATCATCCTTTAGCCGCTCGGCCAAATCCTGGAATATGCCAATCTTCAGTGGGCGTGCATCACCCTCTAGTGAAAAACAGTGAGGAAAGGTCTGCGCAAGAAAGCCAATGACTTCCTTGCTGTTGGTAAACTTCTCTGGTGATTCCATTAATACTTTCTATGGTTGGTCAGAATAATCGTCATTACCCGCATCATCCCAAGTTGCCAGCGTATGGTCAACCCAGTCGAGTAATTCGTCGTCCTCTAAATCTACCAGATTACGGTCCCGTTGCCACGACTCCCAGACAAAATGCAGCAGTTTTTCAAGACGTAATGTGTCAATATCGTCTTCCGCTCTGTCATAAAGGCAGTGCAAAATAAAATTCAGACGCTCAGCAGCTTCGTCCGGATCGTCATGAAAATCTTCCATATCCTGAACGGTTGCCAGCACAACATGAATATCTACACTGTATTTCATTATGCCCTCTGGGTTGCCAGCAAATGTTGTACAATCACTTCAAGCCCGGCTTTGTCCTCATCATCAAACCGCCCTGTGACCGGACTGTCGATATCCAGTACACCAATCAGTTCACCGTCTATCTCCAGAGGGATCACAATTTCAGAATTGGACGCGGCATCACAGGCGATATGCCCCTCAAAGTCATGGACATCAAACACTACCTGGGTTTCACGTTTTTCGGCGGCGGTACCACAGACACCTTTACCAAGCGGGATACGAATGCAGGCGGGCATCCCCTGAAATGGCCCTAAGACCAGTTCACCCTCTTTGTACAGATAAAAACCAGCCCAGTTTACTTCGTCCATTTCATTGAACAGCAATGCGCTGAGATTTGCCATATTGGCTATAAGATCCCGCTCACCATCCATCAGTCCCTTCGCCTGTTGCCCAAGACGTGCGTAGAATTCGCCTTTCACATCGTTCTCCGAGTGTTAGTTATTCAATCAAAAATTGCATCGTAATTCGCGCTGAAATCTGTTGCTGACCAGGCAGCGACGGTGAGGCATCTTTCATCACCATTTCAGCACGCATCACCGGCATCGGCATATTGCCACCAGATTCAGAGATTGCAATCACTTCGCCGAGTGAAACGCCCATTTGTGCGGTGAGTAACCTGGCCTTTTGGCGGGCGTCACTGGCTGCTTGCATCAGCGCTTTTTCATACGCCTGAGCTTCATTTGACACAGTAAACCGAAAATCATCAATGCGATCAGCGCCACGTTGCATCACACCGTCAATTAAATGATCAAAATTTGCTGTGTCCTGCTGACTAACCCGCACTTCCCGCGACAGCACGAAGCCACTCGGCACGCGCCCCTGATTTGATGGCACATAACGCGGACTGAGTCTGACCTGCATACTTTGAATGGCCGACTCCTTCACGCCCGATGTTTTAAGAAATTCCACAATGTCACTAAGCTGATGATGAAGGGTCTGGTTCATTTTGGCGACCACATCCCCTTCTTCCTGCAGCACAAACGTCAGAGAGTAACCATCAGGAACAACCGCAACTGCGCCCGCCCCCTGTACAGAAATGACACGTTCCTGCGCGACAGCCACGCCAGCGATAAAAAAGGATAACAGTGCAAATAAGCTAATGCGTTTCATATTTTCTTCTCTTTGTTAATTCACTGCCGTTAAGCGTGGCACAAAAAATATGAATGCAGGATGAATTTAAGAGGAATATCAGTAATGTCGTGCCAGCGTACCAAAGGATACGCCGGCAGAATGGTCGACTACGCGAGGGCGCGCGCGAGACTGGCAACGCAATGATCAATATTGCGTGATTTACAGGCGTGTCCCATCAGGCCTATTCGCCAGACTTTGCCGGCAAATTCGCCAAGGCCGGCACCAATTTCGAGGTTATCCTGATTCAACAACTGTGAGCGCACCTCCGCGTCATCGACGCCGTCCGGGATCCTGACAACATTAAGTTGTGGCAGACGGAATGCTTTATCTACCGCCATCTCGAGTCCGATGGACGCGAGTCCCTCAGCCAGCTTTTCATGTCCGGACTGATGCCGCTGCCAGGCATTTTCAAGCCCTTCCTCGTGCAGCATGAGCAAGGATTCATGAAACGCATAGAGACTGTTTACCGGCGCGGTATGGTGGTAAGCGCGCTTACCACCCTGCCCCCAGTACCCCATAATCAGATTCATATCCAAAAACCAGCTCTGTACCGGCGTTTTTCTGGCTTTGATCACATCAACTGCCGCATCACTGAACGACACTGGAGACAACCCGGGAACGCAGCTAAGGCATTTTTGCGAGCCTGAATAAATGGCATCAATTCCCCAGCCATCCACATCCAGTTCAATGCCGCCCAGGGCTGTTACTGCATCAACCAGACTCAGACAGCCATACCGTTTTGCCAGCGCGCACAGCGTTTGCGCGTCATTTCGGACGCCGGTTGACGTCTCTGCGTGAACAAACGCCAATAATTTTATGCCCGGATTGGCTTTTAATACGGCTTCAACCTCATCGGGCTGAGTCTGTTCGCCCCATGGCGAGTTAACGGTAAATACCTCAGCACCACAGCGTCTGGCATTTTCCGCCATACGTTGGCCAAATACGCCGTTAATACATACACAGACCTTATCGCCTGGCTCAACCAGATTAGCGAAACACGCTTCCATGCCCGCAGAACCCGGAGCCGAAACCGGCATTGTCAGTGCATTTTTTGTTTTAAACGCATACTGAAGCAACGCCTTAATTTCATCCATCAAATCAATAAAACGGGGATCGAGGTGGCCCAGCGTTGAACGACCGAGTGCATTAAGTACGCGGGGGCTGACATCTGACGGACCCGGTCCCATCAGGGTACGTTCAGGTGGTATAAAAGTAGAATAGGATGACATAGTTTCTCCCGTTTGCGGTGACTTGCCGTCATTCTGGCTTTAATACATAAAAACAACAACACGCTGTGCCGACTATAAATACGCTGAATGGGAATAACAGCAAACATCTGTGGATAAGCCGTGCGCAACCTGTGCCCTGCCAGTGCATAACAACTGACGCAGAAATGCACATGCTCTGACCAGTCGGAAGGCTTTGAAATTACAATAGAAATGGGATAGATTGATCGGGTGAGAAGTGAGTAATGAAAAAATTCACAAAAAACTGTTTATAAAATAAACAAATGTGATCTATTATTACTGTCCGTTGTAAATATTTGCATGAACTTCTCCCTTGCAAAAGTTAGCGCACGGCTCAGCAATGAGCCATTCCCCTAGGCCCGGAACGTTTGTTCTGGGCATTTTTTATTCAGGGGAAAGAAAATGTTATACAAAGGCGGCGGGATCGGATTGAGAATGTAGGCCCTGGGCAAACCGCCTCGCATTTTTCACATAATGTTCAGCAGACATTTTCAATTTGTCTTCCATCTCCTTCCCTAATGTTTTTACGACTTTTCCCGGCGACCCCATCACCACCGAGTAATCGGGTACTTCCATATTTTCTGTGATTAGCGCATTGGCACCAATAACGCAAAATTTGCCGATTTTCGCGCCATTCAACACCACAGCATTGATACCAATCAGGCTGTAATCCCCTACGGTACATCCGTGCAGCATCACCTTGTGGCCCACGGTTACCCCTTTCCCCAGCGTAAGCGGGATCCCTTTATCGGTATGCAGCACTGAGCCGTCCTGGATGTTGGTATCGTTTCCTACGGTAATCTTGTCCATGTCTCCACGAATAACCGCATTAAACCAGACACTTGCATTTTCGCCCAGCGCGACCTGTCCCACTACGTGTGCCCCGGGTGCAATGAAGACCTGTTTACCGAGTTCTGGCTTTACGCCGTCCAGTGAATAAATCATGCCTTTCTCCCGTCCGATTTGATTTGTCGCATCAGTCCTTCCTGCATGGTTGACGCCACCAGTTCTCCGGCCTGATTAAATATCTGACCTTTAACAATGCCCCTGGCGTTGCCGCTAAACGGACTTTCCATGGCATATAACAGCCATTCGTTAAAATTTACCGGGCGGTGAAACCACATGGCGTGGTCAATGGTGGCCATTCTCAGACTTTTGTCGGTCACAGCGACACCGTGAGGCTGTAGTGACGTGCTCAGAAAATGGTAATCTGATGCATAGGCCAGTGCAGACTGCTGCAGACAGACATTGTCGGTTGCCATGGGATCCCGTGACCGCATCCAGATATAGCGAATCGGAGGCCGTTTACTGTCCTGATAGGAGTTGGCCGCGTCAACAGTGCGAATATCTACCGGTTTATGATAGCTCAGTGCTTCCCGCATGGGCTGCGATATCTTGTCATAATTGGCTTCATAAAATGCAATGTCCGACTGAACGTCTTGTGGTGGCGGAACCTCAGGCAGCGTGGCGTGCTGATGCTCCATTCCCTGTTCGGGTGCCTGAAATGACGCGGTCATGTAAAAGATATTCCGACCGTCCTGAATTGCTTTCACCCGTCTCGCTGAAAAGCTGCGGCCATCGCGCACATTTTCTACGTCATACACAACCGGCTTCTTTGCATCACCGGGCAACAAAAAATAGGTGTGGAAAGAATGCGCAACGCGATCGGGTTCCACCGTTTTATAGGCTGCAGACAGGGCCTGTCCGAGAACCTGGCCACCAAACAAGGCGCGGAAGCCAAGGTCCCAGCTTTGTCCGCGAAACAAACCGGTTTCAATCTTTTCTAATTCAAACAGTGAGGCAAGCTTAACATCTGCCATGGATTATTCCGTCTCCTGTACTGTGTCTCTCGGATTTCTTGGATAATATTTTTCCGGTAACCGGGCACAATGTGGAAAGTACCGGGTATCTTTATACGGTAATTTCATGAATCCTGAAATACCTGCGCCGTCAATAGACGGAACCTTATCCACCAGTTGTGTTAATAATGCGCGAAACCGGTCCTCCTGACTGTGATCGAGCAACATGTAATAACTGTGTATTTTCAGGTGCGTAGGTAACGCTTCAAAAATAATACAGCCTGTATGGTGGATCCCGTTCAGTTCTTCAAGTATCGCCATGATGGTAGCGGGCAGTTTGAGCAATTCATCGGGATCCTCCCCGTCTTCAAAATACGAGTGCGTGCGACTTTCATCCTTCGGCACCGAGACTGCCGAGCGCTCGAACGGAATTTGCGTCCCGGGCTCAGGCTGGAACGGGGCGGATTCGCTATCGCGTTCAATATGAATGGTGTCACGCGCGTTGAACATACAGCATTTGAAGATACCGCTGCGATGGATTGCGCGTGCCAGTGAGATCACATTATTTACCGCCAGCTCAAATGCCACTTTCAACCCGGCATCATACAGGTTAAGGCTGGAGTCCACATATACACCGTCCGGCTCCCAGCGAAGTGCCATGCCCCCGACAACCGGATACCGGCCGAGCCGGCTGACCGCCGCTACAAAGCCCTTTTCTGTCTCTCCCATCCCCTGCAGGTAATTTTTATAATAACGATCAAATTGCGCATCATTGACATACTTAAGCTCTTCCTGTGCTTCATCTGACTCCTGGCGCAAAAACGATTTACGCGAGCTGTAGACAACGGTCTCTATTTCCTTGTCTTTGCGCGCCAGCCAGGTAGGAATAGCTGGCTGATACTGCAATGGCGTGTCAGGCGTAAACACCAGTTGTTTCAGGACATGCAGGTTATTAAAGAAATAATCGCCACCAAGGCGGCGCTCGGACGGATCATCGCTGAGCATGTAGTCGAGAATATTCGCCAGCATCTTCGGCAGACCTAACGACAACGGCGTGATCACCTTTCGGCCAAAGCGGCTTGACTGACCGGATGCCAGTGCATACAGCGTACTGGCTAGCCCTTGCTCATCAAAGCGAGGAGATGACAACGCGCCGTTAAGCTGGTCGTCACCAATAAAGTAGACATCACCAAGACGCGCATTGGTCTGATGCAGTTCACCCGACATCAGATCCATCACATTATTGGCGACATACTGGCCCTGTGCATCAACCTGGGCAAATACAGACGACCCCCAGTCTATCAGCCGCACCGTTTCACTGTCCTCGTCCCACACCAGATTGGACGGTTTAATATCACCATGTACCAGCGGCTTTTTTTCACCGTTTTCCTGATAGTCCCGGAATGACAACAACAGTTCGCCAAGCTGCACCGCTATGCGAACGATGATGCGCGGGGGCAGCGGACCTTTTTGCAGGCTGACCTTTTCAAGATCATCCCCCATGGCACGTTCCATCACCAGGATGGCCTGCTTGCCGACCTGCTGAAACTCTACCAGCGCGGGCACCAGAGGATGTTTCACATGACCCAGCATGAAGGCTTCTTCTTCAAGGCGCTCCTGAATATGCTGAGGCAGGTTTATTCGCGAAAATTTAAACACCCTGGCGGTGCCATTTGGTGCATAGCCAGCAAACGCAAAACCAAATGCGCCTTTACCCAGCAATTCTATATCCTGGTATCCAAGCCAGGTCAGTTGCTCAGTACATAACTTAACCCAGTCCTTTAACTTTTTGGCGTCGGCATGGGATAGCAGATAAATCGACTGCTCTTCGGGTATGTAAAAGTGCTTGATGGCCTTGAGGTTATTCATGCTTATTCCGGCGGATTAAGCCAGCGTCCCGTCAACGTTGCATGGTCACCAAATACCGCCATTGCGTCTTGCATGGCCGCCTCTATGTCACGATCAAATTGCCACGGCGGATTAATGACACACACACCTGTACCGTACATCCCGGCATCCGGCGTGTTTGGCTGCGTGCAAAGCTCTATACAGTAGACCGGTTTAGACAGCGAGCACAACGTATCAACCATGCGTTCAGACGCGCCCGACTTGTCCCCGGCCCGACTGGACAGCTTTGGGTACCAGACCAGCACCTGGGCGTTCTGCCAGCGCTGATACAATGCCGTTACCGTATCAATAACTGCCTTATATTCGTTTTGCTGTTCATAGGGCGGATCAATCAGCACGGCGCCCCGCTGATTTGACGGCGGTGCCAGCGCCAGCAGCCCCTCAAAGCCGTCACGATAATGAGGGTGTACCTGTTTTCTTGATTTGGTATGCCCCTTTAATACGGCATATTCTGACGGATGCAGTTCAAACAGATGCATCGCGTCCTGCTCGCGCAGACCAGACATGGCGATAACGGGCGAGCCTGGATACTGATAGGCCTGCTGATAAGGTTGTATCAGGCTGAGGTAATCGGACAGTAACGGGTCCGTACTGTTTGCGTGTTGCAACAATCCGATACCGCTTTCAAACTCGCGGGTTTTGAGTGCGGTCGCATCGTTTAATGCATACAGCCCTGCACCACTATGCGTGTCGTAAAGGGTAAAAGGTTTGTTTTTCTTATTGAGATGGCGGATCACCGCCAGCCAGCAAAGGTGTTTCAGAACGTCGGCGTAGTTGCCGGCATGAAAACCGTGTTTGTAACTGAGCACCGTCTAACTCTTGATAATCAATCCTTTACCAATAGTAACGTTGCGGCGCAATGAAAGACAGTGATAATTGTGACGCAGCCCTTTTGCGGGCTGCGTCAGTATGGATTAACGCAGATGCATTAACATTTTGGTTGGGTTTTGCAGGTAGTCACACCACAGATTGTTAAACTTCACCATGGTCGCGCCATCGATAATACGATGATCACCTGACCAGTTTACGGTCATGATGTGCTGAGCAACCACGTTGTCGTTGTCATCAAATCGTGGCAGCTTTTGCGTTTTCCCTAATGCAACAATCGCCGCTTCCGGTTTATTGATAACCGGCGTCGCCACCGTACCACCCAACGCACCAATGTTTGAAATGCTGATAGTGCCACCTTTCAGCGACTCGCCATCCAGCTTTCCTTCACGGGCAGCATCAATAATGCCGTGCATTTCACGCGCTATTTCAAACAGGCTCTTATCCTGAACACGTTTAACATTGGGTACCAACAGGCCAATTTTCGAATCAACCGCGAAGCCGATATTGTGATCATCAAAATAGGTCAGCTCGGTCACATCGTCATTTAACTGACTGTTAATGATTGGGAACTCGTTAAGCGCCAGCGACATTGCTTTAACAAAGAACGGCATGAAGCTTAGCTTAACGCCCTGCTTTTCAAACACTGGTTTCAGTTCCTTTCGCAGTGCGATAAGCGGATCCATAATCAGTTCATCGGCAACCGTAAAATGCGGTATGGTCTGCACGGATGCTGTCATCTGACGTGCCATCGCGGCCTGAACACCGCGCACTTTTTCGGTTCTGCTGCCACCAACAGTCTGTTGGCCTTGCACTGACACGCTGCCCGGTGCACTGACAGGTTGTGAAGCCGTTGATGCAGTACTGGCAGCGCCGGCAACATCCTGCTTCAGAATACGCCCTTTCTTGCCGCTGCCTTTGACAGCAGTCAGGTCGATATCGCGTTCGCGGGCAATGCGGCGCACCGCCGGACTCGCCAGAATGCGGCCGGGTATTTCAACCGGAGGTTCAAAGCTGCCATCCTGCCACTTATCCGAGGTAACTGAGGCAGGCTTTGTTGCTGGCGCAGGTGTAACTGGTTTGTTTTCAGCGGGCGCCGACGCGGTAGCAGCATCTGAGCTCAATGCGAAGAGCGGCTCGTGCACGCGGGCAATATCACCCTCTTTGTAATACAGCTTGTGCACCACTCCGGCATGCTTTGCCGGAATTTCCACGACCGCTTTATCGGTCATGACTTCAACGACCGGCTGGTCTTCTTCTATTTCATCGCCCTCGCTGACATGCCATTTGACAATCTCACACTCAACAATGCCTTCACCAATGTCAGGCAGAATAAAGTCTTCTGAGCCAGATGATGCGGATGACTGTGTCTGAGATGCCGCCTCTGTAATGGTGTCAGCGGTCGGTGTTGCATTGTCCTGCTCTGCAACCGGCGCCGACGCATCGTCATCGCGAACCATTGCGAAAAGCGGCGCATGGACCTTGGCGATATCACCAGGCTGATAATGCAGCTTTTTTACAGTACCGGCATACATAGCCGGGATCTGTACCGTCGCCTTGTCGGTCATCACTTCCGCGACCGGCTGATCTTCTTCTATGTGCTCGCCCTCGGCAACCAGCCATTCCAGCAGCTCACACTCAACAATGCCTTCACCAATATCCGGCAAAATAAACTCTGTCGTCATACTGATAGCCCTTAATAATGCAGTGTGCGTTTGATGGCTTCATAGGTCTTGTACTGATCCGGCATATATTCCTTCTCATGTGCCAGCGGATACGGCGTATCCAGGCCACAGACCCGAGCGATAGGCGATTCAAGGTACAGGAAGCAACGCTCCTGAATGGTTGCTGCAATTTCACTTGCAAAACCGCCTGTCAGTGGCGCCTCGTGGTTAATCAAAAGACGCCCTGTTTTCATCACCGATGACGCAATGGTATCGGCATCCCATGGCAGGATGCTGCGAAGATCAATAATCTCACACGACACCCCGTCATCATGCGCCATATCGGCCGCTTTTTGCAGAATTTCAATCTGTGCTCCCCAACCGACAAGCGTAATGTCTGTGCCTTCCTGCACAATGTCCGCCTTGCCAAGTGGTAACTCATAATCATCTTCCGGCACATCCGCGACCGAGGCACGATACAAACGTTTTGGCTCCATGAAAAGAACCGGGTTGTCGTCACGAATCGATGCCAGCAGCAGGCCTTTTGCCTGATACGGATCACGCGGCACCACGATCTTCATGCCCGGTGCGTGAGCAAAAAAGGCTTCTGGCGACTGGCTGTGATAATGACCGCCAGCGATACCACCGCCATACGGGGTGCGGATAGTCAGGGTGCCAACGCTAAACTGACCGCCGGAGCGATAACGCCATTTCGCCGTTTCATTCACAATCTGGTCGAACGCCGGAAAAATGTAATCACCAAACTGGATTTCGGCCACCGGAACAGAGCCCTGTGCAGCCAGTCCGTTTGCAAAGCCAATAATGCCCTGCTCGGTCAGCGGCGTGTTAAAACACCGGCCCTTACCAAATTTTTCCTGCAGGTTACTGGTGGCACGAAAAACACCACCAAAATGACCGACATCCTCACCGAATACCATGACACGCTCATCCTGCTCCATCACAGTCATCAGCGCACTGTTAATTGCCTGTAAGAGGTTCATCTTCGCCATTACTTCACTCTCCCTGCAGTTTTCGGGTAGGCATCAGGATATTTTTTAATATGCGCTTTCAACTCATCAAGCTGTGCTTTGAGGTGCCATGGCACGTCGTCGTAGACATCCTCGACGATATCCTCTACCGGATTGACGTCGATTTTCTCAGCTTCTTTGAGGGCTGCGAGTACATCAGCGCGGGACTGTTCAATCAGCTTCTTATTCGCGTCTTCATCAAACCAGCCTTTCGACTCAAGCCATTTTGCCATTCGCATGATGGGATCTTTCGCACGCCATTTATCTTCTTCTTCACGTGAACGATACCCGGTCGGGTCGTCCGACGTTGAATGCGCTGCCAGGCGATATGTCATGGCTTCGATCAATACAGGGCAGGATTCATTTAACGCGATCTCTCTTGCCTGTTTGGTCGCTGCATACACAGCCAGCGCGTCATTGCCGTCCACCCGGATGGTTTTGATACCGTAGCCGAGACCACGTGACGCAATGCCGTCACCGGCAAATTGTTCTTCGGCAGGGGTTGAGATCGCATATCCATTATTGCGGCAGAAGAAAATAACCGGACAATTCAGGACTGCTGCCATATTGAGGCCCGCATGGAAGTCACCTTCTGATGCTGCGCCTTCACCGAAGTAACAAATCGTAATCGCGTCATTGCCTGCCATTTTCTGGCCATAGGCGTAACCCGACGCCTGAGGAATTTGTGTCCCTAAAGGCGAAGAAATGGTCATGAAGTTCAGCGCTTTGTCACCGTAGTGAATAGGCATCTGGCGGCCTTTATTCGGATCTTCCTTATTGCTGAACATCTGGTTCATGAACTGAGACGTCGTATAACCGCGATACGCCAGTGCGCCCTGCTCACGATACTGCGACATGATCATGTCATGCTCAGACAGAGCTGCAGCACTCGCTACAGCGGCTGCTTCTTCACCGGTACTGGCAAGGTAAAAGCTGATACGGCCCTGTCGCTGCGCAGCAATCATGCGTTCGTCCAGCACCCGGATGTATTCCATGGTGCCGTGGATCTTCACCGCGGTTTCCTGATCCAGTTCAGGCGCAACCGCACCTTCATGCAGTGTCCCGTCCGGTTTTAGAATTTGGAGCATAGGAATATCAATCAGGCCATTTTCGATAATATTGACCTTGTTGGTAGTTGATACCCGTGCCAGATGATTTCTGTCTTTCACAATGCATTCCTCGTAGTCAAAGTGCGCATTGAAGTGCGATTTATAATAGGAACATGCTAGAGCATCCGCTGGTTAATTTCGTTGCTATCTTATCGACAGGATGAAAATGAAAAGAACATACAGCCTAATAAAAGCTCATGAAAATGATGAATATCCTACTTTTTGCGAAGAGTTATTGAATATATGTTACAGACTTGAAAAATATGTTGGTGTTGTGTTGCAAATCGCGCTGAACATCAGACGCCATCTATGTCAGCCGCTGTAACAAAATGTAACACTCTATAAAATTAGCTTAACGATTAAATTGTGTTGCTCATCGCATTTTATGTGTTACAACTATTTGTAGCGTCTGAATATTAGACGGCGCGATAATAATAATTGGGAACATAACATATCAGGAGGTTGGCTGTCTGAGCGCAGGGTTCCACGGGAGCAACATCATATTTATGATGCAGCCGTGCCAGGCAGTTAAAACTTATGAGAAAAAATAAACTAACTACAGCTTTGCTGCTGGCACTGGCATCAACAGGCGCAGCAGCTTCAGACAGATTCAATATAGAAAGTCTCACACCGTTAGCGAAACCGGAAAACATTTCTGCCAGTAAGTTAGCCATCAATCAAAAGACGTGGCTCGTAAAAGCGAAACCAGGTACGGCCTTGTCTGTCGCAGACGCGAAGCTAAGCGGTATGTCTCAAGCGTCTCTAAACAGTCAGGATATTATTTCCCAGGCAAATCTGGGTCTTGACAAACTGGAAGCAGCAATTGAAGCGCTTGGTGTTGATGTAAAAATCAAGTCACGTACTACTAAACTGGCCGCAGCGTTAGTATTGGAAGCCGGTTCATCTGCGATTGATAAAATTAAGAAACTCGATGCAGTAGACGCTGTACTGCCGGTTTATGACAGCAAGTTACATATTGCCGACAGTGCTGAATATATAAAAGCAACCTCTCTTGTTGCTGATGGCGTTGCCAGTGGCGACGGTATCCGGGTCGCGATCCTTGACTCAGGCCTCGACTATACGCATGCTGCTGTCGGAGGTCCGGGTACTGCAGAGGCCTATGCAGAAGCAACTTCCAACCTGGCTGATACTCCAGAGTGGCCTATCGGTAATGTCCTGGGTGGATACGACTTCTTTAACGGCGATCCTGACCCGATGGACAACAATAACCACGGTACGCACGTTACTCACTCGGTTCTGGGCGTAGCACCAGATGCTGGCATTTATGCATACACAGTGTGTGACCGGTTTTGCCCGGGTGCTGCCCAGCTGGCAGGCCTGGAAGCTGCAATGGACCCTAATGGTGACGGCGATATCTCTGACCGTGTTGATGTGATTAACATGTCACTTGGGGGCGACTACGGTACCAGTCGCGGAGGTGCAGTAGCCGACCTGATTAACCGGGCAGTTGATCTCGGCGTGGTAGTAGCCATTTCCGCCGGTAACGACGGTGCATATCCCTTTATAGTTGGAGGTCCTAGCACCACTGACAACGCACTGTCAGTGGGTGCAATGACGCACCCGGTTACACCTGCCTCTGCAATTATTGCCAACGTAAACGGTAGCGGTGTAAAAGCAAGAGCTGCTGCTTTCAACCCTGATGACGAGTTTTCTGTCGATGACAGTGTGCCAATGGTTTACGTTGAACCAACAGACCCTGAGGTTCCTTATAATCTCGGCTGCACACCCTTTAGTGAAGATCTCACAGGCACAGCAGTATTAATTTTCAGAGGTTCGTGCGGATTCACGACTAAAGTACAGAACGCCCAGGCTGCTGGCGCGGAATTTGTGGTAGTTGCCAACAATATTCCTGGAGCATATCCCATTACCATGGGTGGCACACCAACCGAAGAAGTCACAATCAACTCTGTGATGGTTTCTTATGAAGCAGGTGTTACAGTGAAGGATGCGCTTGCTGGTGGTGCTGTAACGTATGCCTTTGAAGCTACATCAATCGCGCAACCAGGTGCTATTGCAAGCTTTACGTCTCGTGGTCCATCTCTGGATGGTCGTCTTAAGCCGGAAATCACCGCACCTGGTGTGGCCATAGATACCGCAGAAGTGGGCACAGGTGATGGAACATCACCAATCAGCGGAACATCGTTCTCAAGCCCGATTACCGCTGGTGCGATGTCAATTCTTGCAGAAATATTCCCTCGCCGGAATGCGCATGAACTGAAAGCAACAATAATGAACACCGCAAACCTAAACGTGACTCTTGAATCGACTTCAGTCAATGAAGATGCTGAGCTGGCGCCGATCAGCTACATCGGTGCTGGCCTGGTTGATGTTGAGAAAGCGTCTATGTCTCAGGTTGCTGCATGGGATGCCGACACCAAGCAGGCGGCGCTGTCATTTGGCGCGCTGCCCCTGGCTGATACCGCGTCAGTCACCAAGACGATTACCGTGAAGAACTTCTCTACCGAAGAGAAGACCTACACGCTGTCTGATGAAGCGCGCTTTAGCGATGATGCCGAAAGCGGTGCAGTCACAATGGATTATCCTGAGACCATCACTGTTCCGGCAGGTCAAACTATCACATTTGAGGTAACCGCAACGGTTGATCCTACTCTTCTACCGGAGTGGTCGCTGACAAGCTCTAACATGTTTATTGAAAGCAATGTTCTGTCTGAAGTGGAATACGATGGCGCATTATTCTTCACAGAAGATGGCAACGATGAGCCAAGTATGCACCTGGTTTACCACGCCATCCCGAAAGGCTTTGCGAAGGCGACAGTGTCATCTGAAATTACCGAAGATGGTGTCGTGCGTATGGTTACCAACACGGGTGTCGTACCAATGGAAACCTTTACGGCACCACTCACTATGGACAGTGGTATCGACGAAGACGAAATGCTGGATGTGGTTTCGGTCTCACTCGAGTCGTACCCTACAGGTGATTGCTCTTCAGGTTCTTTGCTGTTTGCGACTATCACGATGAGAGATCCGCTGATGCTGACACATCAGGCTGGCTTCTTCATGGATGTTGATGTTGACAGTGATGGTTCTTTTGATTTTACCACCCAGGCCATTAACGGGAGCCTACTTGGCTTCTCGGGTTACTCTCCTGTAACCTGGACACGCACCTTTGGAGCTATTGATTTCAACGGTGTATTCTACCCTACACTGCATGAAGCTGGTTCTAATCAACTGACCATGATTACGTGTACGAACGAACTGGGGCTGACAGCAGCCGATATCGGTAATGTTGCGGCTACTGTTGCTGTGCGTGTTGAGGAAAGTGAAGTTGATTTGTATCCAACAGGTGAATACGAAGAAGCCCTCGTTGGTGTTCACGATTTCGCCTACACAACTTCACTGCCGTACGTTGTGGATGCCGACGGTGAAGTTGTTGATTCACTGGCACCTGGCGAGTCAGGCTACCTGATGAACGTAGGTAATGGCGGCTTCACCTTTGTCAGTGGCGGCGGCGTCATGCCTACAGCCGTACCTACCGACAGCAACTCTGCGCCTACCATAGAAGCGCAAAGCTTTGAGGTAGATGAGAATGCTGAAGACGGTACAGTCATTGGCACCATCGTCGCGACTGATGCAGACGGCATTACCAGTCCGGTATCAGAGTTCTTCGTTCAGTCTTCTACGTCAATTGCCGTAGACGTTTCTCGTGACGGTGTTATTACCGTAGCGAACAGCGAACTGCTGGACTTTGATGCAGGTATGGAAAGCATCATGATGGAAGTGGTAGCGATTGATACCATGGGTAACACGTCTGACGCGGCCCAGATTGATATCACTATTAACAACCTGGCCGATGAGCCGAGCGAACAGCCTCAGCCTGATCCAGTAACACCTCCTGCCAGCAACAATGGCGGCGGTGGTTCTACCGGCTGGCTGGCACTGCTGCTGCTACCGGTAGCACTGCTGCGTCGTATCAAGCGCTAATGCGCTGAGAGACAAAACGTAACAGTAAAAGCCCGGCAATCGCCGGGCTTTTTTATTGCTCTTACCAGTCATCTGGTCATAGATTCGTCACCCGTCTCCTGTATAGTGGAATCAGGCACATAAAGGAGAACACTATGGGCGACGGACGTTATCGAATTCCACGCGATGGTCAGAACGACTACAGTCATGAACAGGCCAAGAAGCGCCGCGACTTTCTTAATGAACATACCGGTGCAACGTTTGAGCACACTTCCCAGTTTTCAATAGATCCAGCATGTCTGCCCGGCAATATTGAAAACTTTATTGGCATCGTCCAGATGCCGGTCGGCGTGGCAGGTCCTATCGATATCAATGGTGAACATGCTAATGGCCGGTTTTATGTTCCGCTGGCTACTACCGAAGGCACACTGGTCGCCAGTTACAGTCGCGGAATGCGGGTGATCAATGAATGTGGTGGTGTCAAAACCACGGTTGTTGAGCAGTTTATGCAGCGAGCGCCTGCCTTTATTTTCGCTGACGCCCGCGAGGCCCGCGACTTTGGTGGATGGCTGGATGACAACATGGAGGGCATTGCACAGGCGGCAGAGTCCACCACGTCAGTCGGAAAACTGACCCACCTTGAACAGTGGTCTGTGTCGAAACTTCGCTACGTCCGCTTCAACTATACTACCGGCGATGCGGCCGGGCAGAATATGGTTGGCAAGGCAACACTCGCCGCGTGCGAATGGATAGTGAAGCACTATCCGGGCAAATGCCAGTATCTGTTGTCCGGTAATATGGATACCGATAAAAAGCATTCACATCTGAATATGCTTCATTCGCGCGGAAAGCGTGTTATTGCTGAAGTGGTACTCAAGCAGGATGTCATGCAAAAACTCATGAAAGTCGACACCCGTCTGATGGCCCGCTCTTCTGTGCTGGCGAATACCGGGGCGATGCTGGCAGGCGCTGCGTATAATGGGCCGCATTCTGCCAATGGCATTGCGTCGTTGTTTATCGCCACCGGTCAGGATGAAGCCAACGTGGTCGAGTCTCATGCCGGATTGTTGTCTCACGAACTACTGGAAAACGGCGATTTGTATCTGTCGGTCACCCTGCCGTCGCTGATTGTCGCGACCTATGGTGGCGGCACAGGCCTACCCACGCAACAGGAGTGTCTTGCATTGCTTGGTTGTGTTGGCAAAGGCAAAGCCAACAAACTGGCTGAAATTGTCGCTGCGACAGTTCTGGCTGGTGACATTTCGCTGGCGTGTGCAGTCATTAGTGGTCACTGGGTATCAAGCCACGACAAATTTGGTCGAAACCGTTAGTTTCTTTGCATCTGCGGGGAGCTGCTAATGCTCCCCGACAGCCATAATCAGCGCAGAGAACGTCAGCATTCACGCCCTTTCCTCTTTTTTGGGCTCATCATTGCGGCAAAGCGCCCCGCCAAAAACAACGAGCTTCTGCCGTCTGGTGACTATCACGTTTTTTTTAAACCAAAGTAGACTGTTCAACCTGGTCTCACAATGTAGTATGTTGATACTGTGTATAGATATCTACATTTTGCGTCAGGTTTGGAAGCAGTTTGTATAGCCTTATCGACGATAGTCATAGCTCTTTGTTTTTCGTCATTATTCTGATTGCCGGCACGTCATCACTTGCATGGCTGCTGATGGCCACACCGTTAAGAATTTACAGAACGGCAAGCCTGCGTTTTGCGCTCACCAATCTGCTTGTTATCGCCGTCATTCTGCTCGCTGCGGCAAGGGATTATCCTTTCAGCTATCTCAGCGTGTTGTCCCTGTCGGCACTTGCCGTTGCCGTGTGTTGTTACGAACTGGCGATAAAACGGCTTTACCGAATCGACGACAGCTATATCCCATTGATGCTCCAAGGTGTGCTTGTGATCATAGCCAGTGCGCTATGGCTGCTAACTTCAATGCCAAAGTCCGCTGTACTTGCCCTGCTCTACGCGGGCTCAGCGGCGGTAATGGCGCATGCCTGCGTTATTAAGGTTCGTCGAATCACAGACGACGCACTACCCTTTGCCGGTATTGCGCTCAGCCTGCCTGATATGCTGATAACCGTGATGCTGGCAACCAAGTCTGCCGTTCTGTTCAGTCACCCGTCTGTCGCTAATAAATTCATGGCCTATGAAAGTACCAATCAGGGTGTCATCTGGACTTACATCGTGCTGGTATTAACGCTGAATGCTACTGTATTTGCCGCGTCACTGACCCGCATCCTCCTTCGGATGCGCTTTTTTGCTACTCATGATCAGCTAACCGGGCTGCCAAATCGCCGCGCCGTGAATGAGCGCCTCGAAGCGCTCTGGCAAGCCCATGAAAAAGAGAAAAAAGACTTTTGCATTCTGATGATTGACGTCGACTATTTTAAAGCGATCAATGACAATCATGGCCACAGCGCCGGCGATGCAGCGCTGCAGCACGTCGCCCGGCTGCTGGAAAGCGAAACCGGCGACAGCCGGCACTGTGGACGGTTTGGCGGTGAGGAATTTATCGTAATTCTGACCGACGTTTCAGGCCAGCGTGCCATTCGTGCCGCGAATCTGCTGTGTGAACGGTTCCGCAATACCCAAATTAACGGACTGAGCGAGCCACTTACGGTCAGTATCGGCTGCGCAACCAGTGAGGGTGCCAGCTCACTTGACCAGATGTTAACGCAGGCAGATACCGCGCTGTATCAGGCAAAAACCAGTGGCCGGGACAAAGCCCGGCTGTTTAATGATCCGGTTCATCAGTCGCTGTCGGCATTATCCTGAGCAAGGTCACCGGAAAGGCGTTTGCTCGGCTGGACGCCTAGTTCCCTGAACTGCTCAACCTGACGAACCAGGTTTCCACGACCCTGTGACAGCTTGTTCATCGCCATTTCGTAATGCTTGTTTGCACCTTCAATGGACTTGCCCACTTTTTCCAGATCAGCAACAAAACCAACAAACTTATCGTAGAGTTTGGCTGCATTGGTCGCAATTTTCTGCGCATTCTGATTCTGGTATTCATACTGCCAGATATTGTTAATTGTGCGCAGTGCAACCAGAAGGTTAGTTGGGCTGACCAGCATAATATTATTATTCAGCGCCAGATTGATAAGCTCAGGATCCTCATCAATCGCCAGCAAAAATGCAGACTCAATAGGAATAAACATCAGCACGTAATCGAGCGTACGCAATGCTTTTAATTCATGATAGTCCTTGGCGCCAAGCCCTTTTATGTGTCCTTTCAGCGAAGCAACATGCTCACTCAGATACCGTTTCTTTTCGGTCTCGTCATCACTGTTAAAGTAACGCTCATACGCGGCCAGGCTGACCTTCGAATCAATCACAACGTCTTTGTCGTCAGGCAAGTGTACAACCACATCCGGCTGCTGCAATTTGCCGTCCTCAGTTCTGACAGAGACCTGCGTTTCAAACTCATGCCCCTCGCGAAGCCCCGATTCTTTGAGGATCCGCTCAAGTACCACTTCGCCCCAGTTACCTTGTGCCTTATTGTTACCTTTAAGCGCCATTGTCAGTGCGGCCGCTTCCTCAGTAATGCGGTTATTCAGTTCTTTCAGGCTAAGGATCTCTGTTTTCAGTGACGCCCTTTCCTGACCTTCTTTAACGTAGTGATCGGTAACCTGCTTTTTGAATCCGTCAATCTGCTCTTTAAGCGGGGTAAGAATGGCATCCAGTCCTTGCTTATTCTGCTTGAGGTAATTTTCACTTTTGGCATCGAATATTTTATTGGCAAGGTTCTCAAACTGCGTTTGCAGTCGCTGCTCGGTGTTTTCGAGAAGTGCAATTTTCTCCTGCTGTTCACGCTTCATTGCTTCGAGGCTGGCGGTTTGCGATTCATGGCGGGCACGCAGCGACGACATTGACTCCTGCAGCTCACGGTATTCCTGTTGCAATGTTTTGTAATCGCTCAGTAGCGATTCATACTGACTGGCTTTTTGCGTCATACTGCCTAACTGAGACTGCAACGCAAGTTGTGATTCGTGTAACGCATTAACCGCAGATTCTTTATCATGTAACTGCAGCGTCAGACGTTCTCGCTCAGCACTGGCCTGTTGCTCCAGCACTGACGATTGCTGCTCCCATTGTTTGCGTGCACGACGTGCAGCCAGAAAATAGCCTGCACCACTACCAGCGGCAGCACACAATACCAGCAGGGAGTACATTTCTACAGGAAGATTACTTAGTAACGACATTCGAATTCCATGGAGTAAACAAAGACGGCACCTGCCCGAGGTGCCGCCTCACAATTACCGTTCGTTGTTTTTATTTTGACAGTGCCGCGTCCAGATCGGCGATTTTGGCTTTCCAGATTGCCGGGCCTGTTTCGTGCGCGTTCGCGCCAGTGCTGTCGACAGCCACAGTAACCGGCATATCTTCCACTTCAAATTCATAAATGGCTTCCATACCCAGATCTTCGAACGCAACAACACGGGCTTTCTTAATGGCTTTTGACACCAGGTAAGCCGCACCGCCAACGGCCATCAGATATACCGCCTTGTGCTTAGCAATCGATTCAACCGTTGCAGGGCCCCGCTCCGCTTTACCAATCATGCCAATCAGACCGGTTTTATCCAGCATCATGTCGGTAAACTTATCCATACGTGTTGCGGTTGTCGGGCCAGCCGGGCCAACCACCTCATCACCAACTGCGTCAACCGGGCCAACGTAGTAAATAAAGCGGTTAGTCAGATCCACGCCTTCCGGCAGACCTTCACCATTATCCAGCATGGTTTGAATACGCTTGTGTGCAGCATCCCGGCCTGTCAGCATTTTTCCGCTCAGCAATACGGTTTCACCCACTTTCCATTCCTGGATATCTTCTTTTGTTACTGTATCCAGATTTACACGTCGGGTGTTCTCGCCGACCTCCCAGGTCACTTCCGGCCACTCTTCCAGTTTCGGCGCATTTAATTCAGCCGGACCAGATCCATCCAGATAGAAATGTGCATGGCGTGTGGCCGCACAATTCGGGATCATTGCGACCGGTTTTGAGGCAGCGTGGGTAGGCAGTGATTTGATTTTTACGTCAACCACGGTTGTCAGACCGCCCAGGCCCTGTGCACCGATACCCAGTTTATTCACTGCATTGAAGATATCCAGGCGCAATTTCTCATCGGTGGTTTGTGGGCCACGCTCGATGAGTTCCTGAATATCTACCGGATCCATCAGGCTTTCTTTTGCTAATACCGCGGCTTTCTCTGCGGTACCGCCGATACCAATACCCAGCATACCTGGCGGGCACCAACCTGCCCCCATGGTTGGCAGCGTTTTCACTACCCATTCAACAATGTCGTCACTGGGGTTCAGCATGACCATTTTCGATTTGTTTTCAGAACCGCCGCCTTTGGCCGCAATCATGACTTCAATCTTGTCACCCGGCACCATATCAATGTGCACCACCGCAGGGGTATTATCCTTGGTGTTTTTACGTGCGCCAGCAGGGTCGGCCACAATCGATGCACGTAGTGGGTTGTCGCTGTTGGTGTAAGCACGACGGGTGCCTTCATCCACCATTTCCTGCACCGTCATATCGGTTTTATCCCAGGTTACTGACATACCGATTTTGACAAAGCAGGTAACAATACCGGTATCCTGGCACAACGGACGTTTGCCTTCTGCTGACATACGTGAATTAATCAGAATTTGCGCCATTGCGTCCTTTGCAGCCTGACTTTCTTCTTTCAGGTACGCCTTCTCCACCGCTTTAACGTAGTCGAGCGGATGGTAGTAAGAAATAAACTGCAGGGCATCTTCAATACTGTCTATGAAGTCTTGTTGACGGATTACGGTCATGGCATCCTCTTTTTTCTGTTAGCCAAACATGGTCTTAGCACGCTAAAAACCCGTATACTAGCGCAACTGAATCGGTCTCACCAAGTAAAACGGATGGATTCATTGTGTAGATCTGTCAGTGACAGACTGTGTCATAACTCAACTCTGCAACACCCAATGTAGGTACGAAAAAAAGCTGTATGCCTGAGATGCACGCCAACCAAGTCATTATTGAACCTGTCAGCCTCCCTGAGTCACATTGTCTGAGCGATGTTTTTGCCAGCGTCAGTCAGACCGAGATGGCGACACTGCTCGATTCAGCCGGCGGTCAGCAGGATGGCCGCTTTTCTGTCATGCTCTGGTCGCCGTTCAGAGTGATCCGTACCCGACATGGCAAAACACTGTCTTATTGTTGTGAAACCGGACATACCGAACTGCACAACTCGACGCCGTTTCAGGTAGTGGCAGACTGCCATAAGCAGTATTTCAGTGATCTGACAATTCATCCTGACAGCCGTCATCTTGCTGACAGACTGCCTTTCATTATCGGAGTTGCCGGGTTTGCCGGCTATGACATCGGGCGTTGTTACGAGACATTACCCAACCACGCAAACGATGATTATCGCTGTGCCGATCTCGCCGTCGGCTGCTTTACGCAATCACTTATTCAGGATAATCAGACGGGCCAGGTTTATCATTGCAGACTGGCTTCTTTACCGGTGCTGGACCGCAGCTTCCTGTTCTCAGGGGATGACGACAGGTCATCGGGCCAGCCTTTTACCCTCACCTCTCCCTGGCGCTCCAACCTGACAAAAGTCGCCTATGTTGATGCGCTCCATCGCATCGATGCCTATCTGAATGCCGGAGACTGCTATCAGGTAAATATGGCACAACGGTTCAGTGCCGCGTGCACTGGCGATCCCTTTGAGGCTTATCAGCGACTGCGCCAGGCGAATCAGGCCCCCTTTTCCGCGTTTATCCGGTCTGAGGAAAGCGTGATCCTGAGTATTTCTCCTGAACGCTTTTTATCGGTTGACCGCGATGGCCACGTCCAGACCAAGCCGATTAAAGGCACACGGCCTCGTGGAAACACGCCAGAGCAGGATGCCGCCATCGCTAACGAACTGCTCAGCGCGGAAAAAGATCGGGCTGAAAACCTCATGATTGTCGATCTGCTCAGAAACGATATCAGCAAACACTGTCAGCCCGGCAGTGTGACGGTTCCGGCCTTGTTTGCGCTTGAAAGCTTCCCCGCAGTACACCATATGGTGAGTACAGTGACAGGACAGCTTGGTGAGACATCAACCCCGCTCGACTTACTTGCCGGTGCATTTCCAGGCGGCTCCATTACCGGCGCCCCCAAAGTGCGGGCAATGGAAATAATTGACGAACTCGAACCCCACAGACGCAACATTTACTGTGGATCCGTTTTTTATATGGGGATGCTGGGCGATATGGACTCGAGTATTTGTATACGGACCCTGCTGATAGAAAATCAAACGATCCACTGCTGGGCGGGTGGCGGTATCGTTCTCGACTCCGATCCGCTCAGCGAATATCAGGAAACACTCGACAAAGTCGCTAAAATTCTACCCGTGCTTGATAATTCATAAACGGCTGCGCCCCATGACTAAACAAGATTTTCTTCGCCGCTTTCATCATCTCAGACAGATCACGCATGAACCCGACTATCCTCTGAAAAAGCGTGCACGTGAAGCCGCAGTGCTCATCCCTTTACTCGACCATACAACCCATCTCGAGGTCATCCTCACGCAGCGTGCCA
Source organism: Alteromonas nitratireducens (assembly GCF_040812025.1). NCBI lineage: Bacteria > Pseudomonadati > Pseudomonadota > Gammaproteobacteria > Alteromonadales > Alteromonadaceae > Alteromonas > Alteromonas nitratireducens. The sequence goes on along the minus strand of NZ_JBFNPK010000001.1, from coordinate 400,804 downwards.
GCCACCTTCGTTCCCATCCCGGCCAAATCAGCTTTCCCGGTGGCGCCGCCGAACCGGGCGACAAGGACTCCCTCGACACAGCACTGCGTGAGGCCAGAGAAGAAATTGGCCTGCCCCCTGAACGGGTCCAGTGCCTAGGCTCGCTACCGGATTACCGCACGATCAGTGGCTTTGTGATTAAGCCGGTCATTGGCAGCGTCACCCCCGGCTTTGATTATGTCATTGACACCAATGAGGTTGACTCGGTGTTCACGGCGCCACTGGACTTCCTGATGGATAAGCGAAACCACTTCACTTACCACTTTGAACGGCAGGGACAGCGCTTTCCTCTGTATTTTATCCAGTATAAGGACCGGCTTATCTGGGGTGCTACTGCTGCCATGCTCAGAAACCTCGCCCACCACCTTGACCTCAGTGATTTCATCAACCAAGGTCAATAGCATCACTGGTTTGCTGTACCACGAAACTTTACACTCCGGTTGGTCTTACCACGTAATTGTGAGTCTGAACCTATTGTAGTTCAGCGCAATGCATAGCAAGATCGCGCCAAATAAAAAGAACCACCGTGTTTTGTCACACCAGTAAAAAAAAGGATCTGACCCTATGATTAGCGTTTTTGATATGTTCAGCATTGGTATTGGCCCCTCGAGTTCCCACACTGTCGGGCCGATGCGCGCAGCCGCTGAATTTGCGCGCGAGCTGAATGACGATAGCGCAAGTTTTGAACGTGTCACAGAAGTGTCAGTGGAGCTGTTTGGTTCCCTCGGCCAGACTGGTAAAGGTCATGGTACCGGTAAAGCCGTTATTCTGGGGTTGCTTGGTGAAGAGCCGGAGACGGTGGATGTCGATAAAATTGAGATGATGCTGGAAGAGGTCCACACCCAGCAGAAGATACGGCTGAACGGCCTTCGTGATGTCCGCTTCCCAAACAAAAACGCGATCGTTTTTCATCGGCGTAAAACCCTGCCTAAGCACGCTAATGCCCTGACTCTTACGGCCTGGGACAAGGATGAAGCGCTTAAAACACAAACCTATTACAGTATCGGCGGTGGTTTTATTATCAAAGATGAAGACTTTGATACCACCAAGGCGAATGCGATTGCACAGCACGCCAAAGTGCCATTTCCATTTAAGACAGCCGCCGAGTTAATTGACACCTGTAAAGCTAATGGCCTGAGCATTAGTTCGCTGATGCTGAAAAATGAATCGGTACACCGCCCTGCGCACGAAGTCAAAGACAAGCTGCATGAGATCTGGCAGGTCATGAAATCCTGTATCCAGCGCGGTATCGAAAGCGAGGGGATTTTGCCGGGCGGACTGAAGGTTGTGCGTCGTGCACCTGCCCTGTACCGTCGCTTACAGACAGAACATTCTAATGATCCGATGCAAACCATGGACTGGGTCAACCTGTTTGCCCTTGCGGTAAACGAAGAGAATGCAGCGGGTGGCCGGGTTGTCACCGCCCCAACAAATGGTGCGGCCGGTATCATTCCTGCCGTCCTGCAGTATGTTGACAAGTTTATCCGTCCCGTTGACGCTGAAACTGCGTCTCGCTTCCTGCTTACCGCCGGTGCAATTGGCATTCTTTATAAGGAAAACGCGTCAATTTCCGGTGCTGAGGTGGGTTGTCAGGGCGAAGTTGGCGTCGCCTGTTCAATGGCGGCCGGCGCACTGGCAGAGATCATGGGCGGCACGGTGTTGGCGGTAGAGAACGCTGCTGAAATCGGGATGGAGCATAACCTTGGCCTCACCTGCGACCCGGTTGGCGGACTGGTTCAGGTCCCGTGCATTGAGCGCAATGCCATGGGCGCCATTAAAGCTATCAATGCATCGCGTCTGGCGCTGCGTGGCACTGGCGAACACAAAGTATCGCTCGACAAGGTGATTAAAACCATGCGCGACACCGGCAATGACATGAAGACCAAATACAAAGAAACCGCCAGAGGCGGTCTCGCGGTCAATATTATTGAATGCTAACCGTCAGCGGCCCTGCTATTTTACCGGCAGGGTCACGCCCTTGAACATTTTTTCCACTTCATCATTGTTTTTAAGCATCATGGCTTTTTCTACGTTCTCGCGGGTCAGATGCGGCGCAAAGCGCTCGATAAAGTCATACATGTAACTGCGTAGAAATGATCCCTTGCGGAAACCTATTTTCGTCGTGCTGTAGTCAAACAGATGACTGGCATCGATTTTAACCAGGTCGTTGTCTATCTCGTCACTTACTGCCATTGAGGCAATAACCCCAATTCCAACGCCCAATCTGACGTAGGTTTTTATGACATCGGCATCGGTCGCAGTAAACACAATCTTAGGGGTAAGTCCGGCCCGCTCAAACGCCTGATCCAGTTCAGAGCGTCCGGTAAAACCAAACACGTAGGTTACCAGCGGATACTTTGCAATATCACTGATATCAATGGAGTCTTTCTTTGCCAGAGGGTGTGCTTTATTGACGATAACACTGCGATTCCAGTGATAACACGGCAGCATGACTAAATCGTTGTACAGGTGCAGTGCCTCGGTAGCAATCGCGAAATCTGCTTCCCCTTTTGCCGCGAGGTCACTGATTTGCGAAGGGGTTCCCTGGTGCATATGCAACGACACTTTGGGGTATTTGTTCATAAAACCCTGAATAACCCCTGGCAAGGCATAACGCGCCTGCGTATGAGTCGTTGCAATGTTGAGTTTCCCCTGATCAGGCAGGGTATGTTCACGCGAGACGGCCTTAATACTTTCCACTTTGGCCAGGATCTCGCGGGCAATATTAATCACATCACGACCGGCATCTGTAACGTGCGTTAAGTGCTTACCACTGCGACCAAATATCTGCACCCCCAACTCATCTTCCAGCATTCTCACCTGTTTACTGATTCCAGGCTGTGACGTGTAAAGACTTTCTGCGGTTGCCGACACATTGAGGTTGTTATTAACGACTTCAACAATGTATCGTAGTTGCTGTAATTTCATGGGGTGACCGCCTCATTACCAGAAAGACTTAATAATAGCATTGTTATAACCAAATCTTTTTAAGAATACCATAGGTCATTGACACTGACCTGCCCGTGGTCAAGAATCACAAAAGATCTATGGTATCGGTCTGATAGTAGCATAACCATTGCGCAGGTAACGAGACACAATGAGCACAGATAAGCCATCCCACAATCAAATAGACTTTTCGTCTGTCCTGGCTGCGGCTGTGCATGATATGAAAAACTCGTTATTTCTGCTTATCCAGTCCATAGAAAACCTTGCGTCATCGCTGCCGGCAGACAATCTTGCGGCACGCGAACAGGTCGCCAGTGTGCATTACGAAGCGTCTCGCCTGAATACCAACCTGGTCCAGATCCTGTCGCTTTACCGGGCAGAACTTGAACGATTACCCATTACCGTAGACGAATGTTTTATTTTTGATTTAATCAATGATGTGATTGATTCCAACCGACTGTATATGGAACAAAAAAACATCGATGTGGAAATTGCGATAGACGAAGGGTTAAGCTGGTATCTGGACAGCGAACTGGTTTATCTGTTGATCAACGATGTCGTGGTCAATGCACTCAAATATGGTACCTCAAAACTGAAATTGTCTGCGGCTGTCAACGACGATTACCTGTCTGTTCGGATAGAAGATGACGGACGGGGCTATCCTGCCGACATGCTGGAAAAAAGTTATGAGGATGTCCATGAGTTTCAGTTAAGTCAGGGCCGCACCGGCCTGGGTTTATTCTTCGCTAAGCTCATTGCCGCAGCGCATTCACAGGGTGAACGACGCGGTGAAATCAGGCTATCAAACGGTGGTAGCCTTGGCGGCAGTGTATTTGAAGTAAAATTACCGTAAACTTGGCCGACAACAATAGATAGAGTCTCGATTTGTATGCTGCTCTGGCGCATGCGGGTAATCAGATAGGAAACCTAAATCACGATGTTCACGATAATAATAATACTCATTGTGCTGCTGGTGGTTGCAGCCATCTTTATTAACGCCTATCAGCAGCACCGCGCTAAGCTTGAGGCTGAACGCCGTGCTGAGATTGCAAAGCAAAAAGCCATTGTTGATGAAACCGAAAATGTGCTTATGGCCTGCGCCAATATGCCGGTGTCGCAACGACTGATGGCGATTCTGCAGCAACGTGTGCTGAATGCACTGAAAGTCATCAACGACCTGACGAGTTCAGCCGAAATCAAACAACGGATAAAATCTGCCGAGCAAAACCCGACACCGGATGATGTCACCAGTACTGCCAGTATTGCTGAATTCGCCCTGCCCGACAGTGACAAGCTCATCATTCAGTATATTCAGGCAGTGAAGAAACTGCGGGTATTACTGCGCTCTGAACACAGCAAAAACAAAATTGACACCAGATCTTTCATTGAGGAAGACCGCCACCTGGAACGCCTGCAGATTAAGGTAAATGTTGAAACACTGATTAAACGCGGTCGTTCTGCGCTTAATTCGGGCATGCTGGGCTCGGCTCGTCAGTACTTTGAAAAAGCCGTAACGGCACTCGAAAACCAGGCCAATCCTGATGAGTATTCGATGTCCAGATTATCCACCATTAAAGACTGGCTGGCAGAAATTCAGGATAACCTGAAAAACGTCAACGCGCAGGACCGGGCGAAGAAAAAAGAAGAAGAACGCGACGAGCTCGATGAGTTGTTTGCTCCCAAGAAAAAGTGGTAGTGATGGGGGTCACTGACATGTCGCTGCAGCCCCCCTGGTTGTAGGGATTCAGGCAGGTTGATGGCTGAAGGTATCAAGGCACTGCCCCCACAGCGTTTGTGCCGCCACCGAGAGTCCACGCCGTGCACCGCGAATTAATCCCACCTGTTTTTGCAGTGCCCCATCGTTGAATGGCAGGCAGATAAGGCCTTTTGCCGCCATCTGTCCCTCACACAGCGCAGGAACAACACTTATCCCCAGCCCCTGGGCGACGAGCTGACCAACTGAGCCAAGTTGTCCGGTTTCGGCAACAACTGATAACACACCGTGCTGCGCAGCCCGCTGCTCTGTCCAGTTACGCACCGCTGATCCACGATTCATCAGAATAAACGGGTATGTCAGGCACTGTGCCCAGCTGACAGTGGCCGACGACGCCAGCGGATGGTCCGGACTGGCGATCGCAATAAATTTATCTTCGAATAAAGGCACAAACTCAAGCCCGTCTGCAATTTCAGGCTCGAAGGTAAAGCCTATTTCTGCCCTGCCTGACTGCACACTTTCAATCACGGACTCCATCACGACATCAAGGATGCGAAGACGAATATCTGGAAATTGCTGGTGGTAGCGACTCAGAATGCCGGGCAACAGCGAGTCTGCAAATGACGGCATCGCGGCAACCGTCAGTTTTCCCTGCCTCATCGAAAACACATGTTGCATATCATCGAACGTTTCGTCCCAGTCGTTTATCAGACGCTTTGCCGCGGGCAATAACATTTCACCCTCTGGGGTCAGCTGGACACGCCGGGTGCTGCGACTGAACAACCGCCCGCCAAGCTGCTCTTCCATTTTCTTGATCGCTGACGATAGTGCTGGTTGTGTGATGTGCAGCTTTTCAGCCGCCTCTGCAAACGTGGCAGATTCAGCAACACGTAAAAATGCCAGCATATTCCGATAAGAGATAGCCATAACGATTATTCAATTTAATTTATTAATACTGTTACAAAATTAATTTTACAAAAAATACACCTTCACAGATACTTTTTCTGTTAACAAAAACAATACAGGAGTCAACTATGTCTGGTTTCGATAAAGTCGTAACCCGCTATGAAGACGCAATGGCTGGTCTTAAAGACGGCATGACCGTCATTGCCGGCGGTTTCGGCTTATGTGGTATTCCGGAAGGCCTGATTGCACAAATCAAAACAATGGGCGTCAAAGGGCTGACCGTGGTATCGAATAACTGTGGCGTCGACGGATTTGGTCTGGGGATCCTGCTTGAGGACAAGCAGATCAGCAAAATGATTTCATCTTATGTGGGCGAAAATGCGTTGTTCGAAAAGCAGCTACTGGCTGGTGAACTGGATGTAGAGCTCACTCCACAGGGCACGCTGGCAGAAAAAATGCGTGCAGGTGGTGCTGGTATTCCGGCTTTTTATACCGCAACGGGCTACGGCACACCGGTGGGTGAAGGCAAAGACGTGCGTTACTTCAACGGTCGCCCTTACATCCTTGAAGAAGCCATTACCGGTGATTTTGCTATCGTCAAAGCCTGGAAAGCTGACCGATACGGTAACTGCATCTATCGCCACACCGCACAGAACTTTAACCCTATGGCAGCAACGGCCGGCAAAATTACGGTTGTAGAAGTTGAAGAAATTGTCGAGCCAGGCGAACTCGCTCCGTCAGAAATCCACACGCCGGGTATTTATGTCGATCGTGTTATTCAGGGCACGTTTGAAAAACGTATTGAAAGAAAAGTGACACAGGAGGCGCGTTAAGATGGCACTCACACGTGAACAAATTGCAATGCGCGTCGCGCAGGAATTCCAGGACGGCAACTATGTAAACCTGGGCATTGGTATTCCCACTCTTGCGGCTAATTATGTACCAGACGGTATTGAGGTAATGCTGCAGTCGGAAAACGGTCTGCTGGGTATGGGTCGCTACCCGACAGAAGACGAAGTCGATGCGGACATGATCAACGCTGGTAAAGAGACGGTGACTGCACAGACCGGTGCATCAATTTTCAGCTCGGCAGAAAGCTTTGCCATGATCCGCGGTGGTCACGTCGACTTTACCGTGCTCGGTGCATTTGAAGTGGATGTGAACGGTAACATTGCGTCCTGGATGATCCCCGGTAAGCTGGTTAAAGGCATGGGCGGCGCAATGGATTTGGTCGCTGGTGCGAAAAATATCATTGTGACCATGACGCACGCCGACAAGTACGGTAATTCGAAGCTGCTACAGTCATGCACTCTGCCGCTGACCGGGGTGAACTGCATCACCCGCATCATTACTGATCTGGCCGTACTGGAAGTAAAAGACGGCGCATTCCACCTTAAAGAACGCGCCCCTGGCGTTACGGTTGACGAAATCCGGGAAAAAACCGCCGGCAAACTGGTCTCTGACGGTGACATTCCTGAGATGACGTTCGCCTGACCTCTCTATAGCAGGGTTAGGCAGCCCACCCGCGTATGCAGCGGGCTGCTTAACCTCGCTTCAGCTTTAACTTCCCCTCTCTTTCATAGATAATAGCGCGGCATTTTTCGTGAGGGCTTGTTTTGCGCATATCTGAATTACCGGTAAACCACACCATTGTTAAACGACTGGAACTCAAAGGTTTCAGTGAACTGACTGAAATTCAGGAAAAAACCATTTTGCCTGCATTACAGGGCAAGGACATTATTGCGTCATCAAAAACCGGATCCGGTAAAACCCTCGCCTTTCTTATCCCTGCGCTACACCGCCTGTTACAGAACAAGCCGCTGAGCAAGCAGGATCCGCGCGCAGTTATTCTTGCGCCAACACGTGAGCTTGCGAAACAGGTCTATCTTGAGACCCGCAGTCTTACCAATAAACTGCCCATTCAGACCACGCTGGTCGTGGGTGGCGAAAACTATAATGATCAGGCCAAACAGCTGCGGCGTAACCCGCATATTATCGTTGGCACGCCCGGACGCATTGCCGATCACCTCAAAGACCGTTCATTTTTTCTCAACGGACTCGAGCTCCTGATTATTGACGAAGCAGACCGGATGATGGATCTCGGCTTTGCCGGCGCTCTGACCGACATCAATAAAGCGGCAGACCACCGGAAACGTCAGACCATGCTGTTCTCCGCAACCCTCGATAATATTGAGCTTAATAACATGACAAAGCGCCTGACACAGGCTGCGGTCAGAGTGGCGGTCGGTGAATCAACGGAGGTACACACGGATATTACCCAGCACTGCTATTATGCCGACCATGTAGAACATAAAGACGCGCTGCTGTCTTCATTGCTTTCGGACACTGACTACAACCAGGCGGTGGTGTTTGTGGCCACTCGGGAAGATACCATTCGACTTGCCCGGCAACTGAATGCTACCGGGATGGATGCGATTGCGCTTCACGGCGAATTACTGCAGCCTCAGCGGGCGGCCATCATGAGTGCATTCGGTCGCGGTCAGCACACGGTGCTGGTGACTACCGATGTGGCGTCCCGCGGTTTAGATCTGGTAAAAGTCGGGCTGGTGATTAATTTCGATCTACCGAAAAACCCCGATGAGTATATTCATCGGATTGGCCGAACGGGCCGTGCTGGTCGTCAGGGCACCGCCATTTCACTGGTGGGGCCGCGTGACTGGCAGGCATTCATTGCCCTGACCGGACACCTGCACTACCCGCTTGCCTGTGAGGTACACCCTACGTTGCCTGCAGCGTTTACCGGTTTCCAGCCGAAAAAGAAAAAGGCCGTAGCGAAAAAGAAACGCACATCAGACAAAACAGTAAAAAAAGACACCGCGAAACCGAAGACAGTCAGACTGAATACCATGGAAGGAAAAGACGCGGGGATGATGCCGGTCAGGCGTAAACCACGGACTAATGCCGAAAACGACGAAGGCTGACACCAGGCCAGCCTTCGTGATGATGTTTGTGTCGGTAAGCCAGCGGCTATCGACATAAAGCGGCAGCGCTTAGTATTCCCACCAACACGCCTGCCACCACTCCAGAAATTCTTCAAAGTCAATGAAACCATCATTGTTGCTGTCGATTAACCGGAACCCTTCTTCCACATGGCTTGCCTTTGTTTTAGGCGAGATCACGGTAAGCAGTTCTATGAATTCCGGTAAATCAATCTGGCCGTTTCCGTCCTTGTCAAAGAACGAAAAGTTGCTTTGTATTTCTTGGATTTCAGATTCTGACAATTGGGCGTTCACACGCGATTCCTTCATCTTTTACAACTCGAAATTGAGTGTAACGCCCATGCTCAAGCCTGTCTACGCTTGTTTTTCCTTAGCTTGCAGCGCCCGCTCACGCTGGAGTCGGGCCTTTTCCTGACGTTTCGCTTCCATCACCGCACGGGCCTCAGCACCAACGTGCTCTTCCGCACGCTGTTTCGCCAGTTGCACCTGCTTTTCACGCTCACGGAAGCGCGCAATTTGTTCCTCGGTATGCGTACCAAAGCAATGCGGACAACTTACACCCGCTTCATATTTGTCGCTTTGCTTGTCTTCTTCGGTGATCGGAAGACGACACGCGTAACACTGGTCATAGATACTTTTTTCAAGGTCGTGATTAACTGCAACCCGATTGTCAAAAACAAAGCAGTCGCCTTCCCACAGAGACTCTTCTTTAGGCACATCTTCGAGGTACTGCAGAATGCCTCCCTCGAGGTGGTAGACCTCCTCAAAGCCCTGCTCTTTCAGATACGCGGTGGACTTTTCACAGCGGATCCCGCCGGTACAAAACATCGCAACTTTTTTGTGCTTTTCAGGATCCAGCGTATTTTTCACATACTCAGGAAACTCACGGAATGTCTCTGTCTTCGGATTTACCGCGTGTTTAAACGTACCAATCTGAATTTCGTAATCGTTACGGGTATCAATGACCATGACCTCAGGATCGCTGATGAGCGCGTTCCAGTCTTTGGGCTTAACATAGGTACCTACCGTTCTGCGGGGATCAATACCTTCTACACCCAGAGTAACAATTTCTTTTTTCAGTTTTACCTTGGTCCGGTAAAACGGCTGGGTTTCATGAAGTGATTCTTTATAAGAAATGGGATTAATCCGCTCATCCTGATTCAGATAAGCAAGTAAGGTATCAATGCCTTCACGGCTGCCGGAAACGGTACCGTTAATGCCTTCTTTCGCGAGCAGCAGAGTACCTTTGATACCGTTTTCTTCCATGGTCTGAAGTAGTGGCTGACGCATGGCTTCATAATTTTCGAGCGCAACAAACTTATACATTGCGCAAACAACGTACTGGGTCATAGTCTTTTTTCACCTTTGCTGATTGGAACGTAAAACCAGTGCAAAATGCGGCGAGGACTATACCAAACCCACAAACAATTATCTACTCAGGCCGCCTCGAACGCGCGCGCCTGCTCGATAACTTCCTCCAACAACGTATTATCCTCCTCCAACACTGGCATTGCCTGCTGCAGTCGCTGACGGGTGGCCAGGCTACAATTCGCCAATACGTCATCAGGAATACGTTTATGGTCATTGTACATACTAAGAGGCTCGGGGCAGCAGGTCTCGAGTAACAGCACATCCCTGCTGTGGCGGGAGTTCAACAGGGATGACTTTTGATGCGAGGCCCGGAACGAGCTGTCTGACGCCTTTAAGGGTGGGCGTCGGTAAGTATTCAGCCGCTCAGGAAAGCGGTCGTCAGTAACGCGGGCTTCAGCAACCGGCGTGATAGAGGGTCTGCCAACATTGGCACCATACTGAAGTGACAGGTACAATGAAAACAACGCGCCGTTACCGGCGGCGTCAGCAAATTTCCCCTGCCACTCCAGCCGTGACGGGAAATCCAGTTGTTCTGCCTGTATCGCCATCGTATTTATGCCTCACCTGTCATAGTGTTACTATCGTTTGGCCCGCCAATTTCTTTAGAGTTTCTTGCTTGTGTGACCATTTTCATGAATCATGAGGCGGTATTAGATGCACGGGATGTTCGTCACTTTCATGAAGTTTTCTGATAAGCACGTATTAATCATTGAAGATCAGAGACCCTTTCTGCTGCTGTTGCGTGGCCTGCTCAATTCGATGGGTGCCGGAAACGTAATGACAACCTCGTCTGCCGAAAAAGCGTTGTCGTTGTGCAGAAAACAAAAATACGACGTCATTGTCTGTGACCTGCATCTTGGCAGTGACCGGAAAAACGGATTTGAGCTGATAGAAGAACTTCGCGCCCGCAAACTGATTAAACCCTCTACGGTGTTTCTGATTATCAGCGCCGATAGCGCACGTCCTGTTGTTCTTGGTTCTATTGAGCGTCGTCCGGATGACTACCTGATTAAACCATTTTCTCAGGCTCAGCTTAAAAGTCGTTTGCATCGCGCCTGGCAAAAACGCCAGTTTTTACAGCCAGTATACGCCGCTGTGTTTGACGAAGACTGGGCAACCGCCATCACTGAGTGTGAACGACTCAAATCAACCGATTCACCATATCGCCGGTCATGTGAGCAGTTGCTGGTAGAACTCTACTGGCAGGTTTCTAAGCCTGAAAAAGCTATGGAAGTGCTGGCGGATTATGAGCGCGGTACGCCTGTCATGTGGGCACAGATCGCGCTAGGCAAAACCTATCTGCAGCTTGGTAACCCACAAAGAGCAGAAGAGCTGGCCCAGGAAGTGATTAGCAGAAACCGCTTTAATGCCGACGCCTACGATATTCTCGCGCAAAGTGCCAACCGCCTGTCTGACGGTGAAAGCGCGATAGCGGCAATTCAGCAGGCCATCAAGCTGTCTCCTTATTCCATTCCACGCCACTTCAGTGCCTGCCGGATAGCGCGGGACAATGACGATTACCGCCTGGCGTCAACCTCCAGTCAGGCTATATGGGATTTATCCAAGCGAACGGTTCACCATAATCCGGCTTACTGGTGCGGTTACGTAAGAAGTCTGCTGGACGTGGCGGAATACACCGATGAAAAAAGCACGCGCAACCGCTATCAACAGGAAGCCCTGCTGGTTACGCAACGGGGTAAAACCGATCCCTATCTCATGCGCAGTGAAAGCGACTTTGATGTGAGTATTTTCGAAAGTATTGTGACTGCTCGCGTTAATGCCATCGACGGTAAAATGATTGATGCGAAACGACACCTTGCAACATCCCAGGTTGCGATTGAGAAAAAATACGACGAGCCGCCACTGACTCTCATCCCGGACAGCATGAAAGTTATGCTGGATATCGGCGAGTTTGATGATGCCATGAAATATCAGAGTATTTTAAAGCGGAACCAGGCAGAACTGGATGCGAATAGCATTTACCTGATGGAACGGGAAGCACGAAAGTCAGCGCAAAAGCAGTCTGCGTACCAGAAGTTTAATAAAAAAGGCATGCAGTTTTTTCAGGAAGGAAAATATCAGCAAGCGCGGGAAGCCTTTAGTCAGGCGTTAAGCTTTGCCCCGGTAAATACCGGCGTGGCGTTAAACCTGCTGCAATGTCTGCTTAAACTGCTGGGGCAGAACGACAAACCCGAACCCACGCTGGTCCAGGAATGCCGGCGACTTAACAAGTTGTTTGACGATGTACCGTTACGTCGCCAGCATCAGACAAAATATGACGAAATAAAGGACGCACTTTACCGCTATATTCGCTAACGTTGTGTGTGTTTGCCGCACTCAGGGTTGGCGATATTGGCCAAATTATTGCGCACCTCACTTATCCGACAGTCGTATCAAGGCAAAAGAAAAACCTATCCTTTTGAATAATAAAGATAAATTATAGTGGTGCGTTTCATGCTTAAGTCGATGTACCGTGACGTCTTGTGTCACCATTACCAGTGGAGAAGAAAATATGGATGAGAGTATGGTTTTTGTTCTGGTCATTCTTTTTGCATTTGTTCTGCCCATTGTTTTTGTTGGAATATGGACCAGCCACAAAAAAGACATGGCAAAAATGAACACCGAGCTAAACGAAAAAGAACGCCAGAATATCAAAAATGAATTTGAGGCCGTCAAATCCCGCCTTGAAGTACTTGAGGCTATAGTGACCGACAAAAAATATCAGCTGAACGAAGAAATAGAAAAACTCAGAGACACGGACAACCGCCTGAATTAAAAAAACGCCTGCGATGTCAGGCGTTTTTTTACAGTTCAATCATGATTTGCTGCCCTGCCGCCTAACGGGATCTGTTTTACCCACTCCACAGCCTCGTCGAAAGTAGAAAACTCCTGGCTTTCGTACGTTTCTCCGTCGGGCGGTAATACCAGGCTTTGGGTCACTCTGGAGGAAATTGCGGAACTCGACACATACGCCTCCCTCACCAGTCCGGCTTTGATCGCCCGCCGGGTCGCCTCATTGAGGTAAGGCAGTGCATCAGAGGTCGGCATCCAGTCATCGTGTAATACAGCAACCGCCCCAAACGGCGGCGTAACCAGTGGCGAGATGGTGTGATTGAGTTCATGTATAAACTCTTTTGCTTTTTCGAGGTTCCAGCCGCCGGACACCTCCATAAACAAAATATTATCTTCAACCCAGAGACTGAGTCCGCCATGACTACTGAATGCCATGTTACCCTGCGTGTTCGCACAATATCTTTTACTGTAGTCATAATTACCGGGGCTGACAATAGTCGTCACCAGGCATAGCGCGGATGACTCTCAGAACCGGTTGTATCAATAGGTTGATACATATCAATGTACAGTGCGGCCAGGCAGGCTAAGCTGACACTGTTTCATGTATTGGAGAAGCGACGTGCATAAAAATAAAGACAGATTACTGGCGCTGAAACGCGAACTCAGTCAGCGCATCAGTGAAATAGACAACGACTTACACAGCCGACACGCCAGTGCAAAATTTTCAGAACAGGTCGTAGAGCGACAGAATGACGATGTATTACTGAACCTGAAAAATGAAGCACAGGTAGAACTGGAACAAATCAATCACGCGCTGCAAAAAATTGACAACAACGTCTATGAACAATGCGATAAGTGCCATAAGCCCATCGGCGATAAGCGTCTTGCCGCATTACCCTATGCCACACTCTGCAGTCACTGCGCCAGCTAAAGTCCCGGCCGGCATGGTGCGACACCTGATTGCCGCCCCCCTCAGTGTCAGCCCGCCGCAATCAGGCGTCGTTTTTGAGATCCTGAATATCCTCCAGTAAGGACGACAGTTCCTTTATCAGCTTTTCGCGCTGTTTATCGGTCAGTGTCGCCGCAATTTCTGCAGCCATTCTGGCATAAACCTGCTGGTTTTCATCGCGCTGTGAACGGTAGAGATCACTTCGATAACTGTCAGGATCATTCATCAGTGCCGTCAGTTCCGCGATGAACGCAGGGTTATTATGCCGGTCAGCGAACAGGCGTCTTGCCGACTGCTGAATGGCGCGTCGATAATCTATCCATTGAGCACGGGTGCTAAGAAACAGCGGACTGTATCTTTCGACAATCTCTCGCTGCACGCCCGTCAGACGCCCTATTCTGTCTTCCATGCCATCAATAATCCGGGATAGCCGGTCTGCCGCTTTTTCATCATCTGTCATCGACAGATACTCGTTTAGCTCGTCTTCCTCTTCCTGATTTTCTTTTTCCAGTGCAGCAAATAAGGCAATGACCTGCTCATCCGATAATAGCGCGGCCATTTGGGCTAAATCCGGGCTCAGTTCCCGGCGTACCCGATCCCAGTGCGATGTGGCTTGCTGCAAATGAAACAGCACGCGGTCCTCAGACAAATTTTTATCAGCGACATCCTGCTTCAGCAGCGCCAACTGGTCAGCATACCGGGCCAGTTCCTGATGCCGGTGCCATGCCATCCATTTCGCAAGGTGACGATCAAACACACTTTCCTGTGCATCATTTAACTCGACATAATCATCGACGTACCAGTACACCAGCCAGTCAAAATTATTGTAGGCGAACTTTGACGAGCATCCCCCGAGCAGTAACAGAAGGCAAAGCGGGGCTATCCATTTTTTCATTAATGATCCTTGAGTGAACGACAACAAAATCTTAGTCATCTGCGCTTGCTAAAAGTTTGCATTGCGAATGTAACAGTTTGTATCTGATACGCCCTGTGCGAATTTACGGATTTACCATTGTGCAGTATTGTGGGGATCTGTCATTCTGTTATGAAATGAACAACAAAGGATGCTGTTTGTGGACACTAAGAAACGTGTAGCGGTGCTTACCTCCGGGGGGGATGCGCCTGGGATGAATGCCTGTATTCGCGCCATTGTTCTGGCCTGTGAACAGGCAGACTATGAGTGTATCGGCTATAAACACGGCTACAATGGCCTGCTACATCAGGAATACATCACCTTTCACCCTGATATTACTCATAACCTGATTCAACAGGGCGGCACCATGCTACACAGTGCACGCTGCCTGGAGTTTAAAACAGAGGCAGCTGCCCGTACTGCTGCCGATAACCTCAATGAATTAAGTATCAGTACGCTGATTGTCATCGGCGGTGATGGCTCTTTCAGGGGAGCCAAACATCTCAGCCGGTTCTGGGATGGCCAGATCCTTGGTTTGCCGGGTACCATTGATAACGACATATCCGGGACGGATGCCACTATCGGCTATTACACTGCCATCGAAACCGCGGTCAGTTCTATCGATAAGGTTAGGGACACCGCAGATGCATTTGAACGACTTTTTTTGGTGGAAGTCATGGGACGTCATGCAGGTTTTCTGGCACTGAGTGCCGCTCTGGCTTCCGCTGCAGATTACGTGGTATTGCCAGAGTTGTTCGAATCTGAAGAGGCGA
Organism: Alteromonas nitratireducens; assembly: GCF_040812025.1. Classification (NCBI taxonomy): domain Bacteria; kingdom Pseudomonadati; phylum Pseudomonadota; class Gammaproteobacteria; order Alteromonadales; family Alteromonadaceae; genus Alteromonas; species Alteromonas nitratireducens. The sequence continues at coordinate 385,440 of NZ_JBFNPK010000001.1, read as the reverse complement.
CACTGGCAGATATTGACGCGCAACTAACTCGTCGCCGGGCCTTGCGAGGCAATATCAGCTATATCATTGTACTGGCCGAGAATGTCTGGCCAGGCGGAATTAATGATTTAGCAACCAAACTGAATGACCTGACCAAGTCGGAAGTCCGTCCTGTCATTTTGGGCCATGTTCAGCGTGGGGGCTCGCCGGTCAGCCAGGACCGCCTGCTGGCTACGCGACTGGGTGCTTACGCAGTGTCGTTGGTGGGCACAGAAAAAACAGGGATTATGATTGGCGAGGTCAACGGTGCGCCATGCGAGGTCCCGCTGGCTGCGACCTGGGAACACCCAAAACCACTGGATTCCGCATCGGTCGAGACGATGAAAGCCCTGATTAACAACCGTTACGCGTAACCCAACGTAACGGCGATTCCGACCCTAACCTACATTTTCATTGCCGCTTTCACCTTATCACGGTGACTGCGGCTGACTTTTAACTCAGTATCATTTTGCAGGATAAGGTGATACTCACCGCTGATGTGGCTGACCAGTTTCTTCACGAACCGGATATTGGCAATAGCAGAGCGATGGACCCGTACAAACCACTGTGGATTTAGTTCCTTTTCAAGCTCTTTCATGGTTTTGCGCATGATGTGCATACCATCAAGGGCATGCACACACATGTAATCCCCTGCAGCGTCTATCCACTGAATGTCCTGAACGTTGACACGCGTCACTTCGGACCCGTCTTTAATTGCCAGCACATCCGGGTAAGGATTGGTTTCCACAGGCTCACCGCTGGCGAGCTTACGCAAAATTTCCTCGTAATCATCGCCGGTAAGCTCGGCAACCAGATTCACCAGTTTTCGCGACTGCTCATCCTGATGCTGGGTAGCAAAATAATCGCGTACCTTATCCAGCGCCTGACGAAGACGCTCATCGTCAGCCGGTTTAAGCAGATAATCCAGAGCGTGAACATCAAAGGCCTTGATGGCATAACTGTCGTACGCCGTGACAAAGACAATCATCGGCAGTGGCTGCTTAAGATCTCGGAGCTTCTGAATAACCTGAAACCCGTTCAGTCCCGGCATCTGAATATCAAGAAAGACCAGATCAGGACGATGCTGGGAAATCGCGCTGACCGCATCCAGACCATTGTGACACTCGGCGACAACGTCAATATCACTGTGCCGTTCCAGTCTGGCACGCAGTCCTCGCCGCGCAAGGGGCTCGTCGTCAACAACGATAGTCGTAATCTTATTGTCGGTCATATTAGGCGTCCTTTACATCGTAGGGAATACGGATCCGTACCCGAACTCCCGATGGCTGATTATGCTCTATAGAAAAAGCAAAATTACGTTGGTAAAGCGATTGCAGCCGCTCCTTGATATTAGCCAGCCCTACCCCGTTTTCACGGCTCAGCTGACCGTTTTTAATGTCGGCACCGGGGCCATTATCAGCAACGTCCATCAGCAAATCATTACCAAACGTCCGCGCTGTTATCGTAATCTGGCCACCGTCTTCCATTTTAGAGATGGCGTGTTTTATGCTGTTTTCAATGATTGGCTGCAGGATCATGCTGGGTACGAGTGCGTCTTCGCAGCCCTCGTCAATATCCCAGAATACTTCAAGACGATCATCAAAACGTACTTTTTCAATTTCCAGATACAGCCGCAGGGCCTTTATTTCCTGACCTAGTGGCACACGTTTAATCGGATCATTATCCAGTGAATAGCGCAGGAAGTCACTGAGCCTGGACACCATGGCCTCTGCAGTATCATTTTCCTTCAGCAGGATCAGGGTGGATATGGCATTAAGCGTATTAAACAGAAAATGGGGATTTAGCTGATAACGCAACATTTTAATGTGCGCCTGATGCGCCATCGTCGTCGCTTTAAGGGCGTTCTGCTTTTCTTTCTGCATCATCTGGAAGTTCTTAATGCCGAAATACACGCCACTCCAGCAACCCACCATAATCAGCGAGTTGATGGTGTTGGTAAAATACATGTACCACGCTTCGGGCCGGTAGCCATGTTTATAAATTTCCCAGTAGTTGACGTTCTTAATAACCGCCCATAACAGCGCAACCAGATAGCAGGATGCCACAACTGTCAGCAGCATATTGACCGGCGACTGTTTGCGGGCCCAGCGGAAGATATAACGAAGCGGAATGGTCAGCAGCCAGCCCGCATAGGCATTAAGCAGAATAATAAAGACCCAGATGGGGCGTACATCGTGTAAAAACGATCCAATGTAATAGACTATGGCGAAACCGGCCCATCCGGCACTGTGCAGTGCCCAGAAAAGACGTTCCTTACTGTCAAACAGACGATGCCAACGACTCACGTTACTACCGGTTAATGACTGGTTTCTTCGATTATACGCAGTTCGCCATGACGACGTTGCTGATTGGTCGTATGTGATTGCCCGCTTGTCGCACAGCGTGCTTCACAAACAAACCGAAAATCCACAGCGCCATCGTGACATACCAGATGCGAAATCTTAGTAGCTGATATGCAAACGCTTAAGAAAATGAGTCCACCACCATGCAGGCCCAACCAGCAAAAAGCGCAGATCCTCAAAAAAAGAGGGCTTCTTCCCTTCTATTTTGTGACCCACAAATTGCAAAACCCACATCACCACGAACAGCGCCAGACAGAATTTCCACACTGAAATATCGAGATAGGCCAGCAGATTGATACCGCCAAAACAGGCGATGGTGAGAAGCGTCATTGCCGCGCCAATCGGCCCGGACAGCAAAAAGTAGTAATACAGAACGGGAACCGCAACCACGTGGGCCCAGGTAATGTTAAAGTGGCTAAGCGCGTCCGGCATCGGAATCGACCAAATCAGACCCAGTGTCACAAAATAAATACTGGGCACTGCAATGCCGTGAATCAGCACATTGGTTTTATTCTGATGGCTTTCGCCGTAACGATTCAGTAACCGTTCAATGTCACGCATAAACCTACCCACTCTGCCTTATTGTTATTGTCTTATTCAAGCAGCACGTGCCGTTGCAATAATGTATTAACGGCTTTCTGCCCTTCGTCGAACTGTATTCCGTAAAAGATTGTTTCTTTTTCAATCTTACTATTTTTGATTGTGGCGGTGATGTCAACATTTTCACCCTCCACCACATACGCCAGCGTTATTGCCTCATCAGCCTCAAGAACAGGCGCTTCGGGATTGACCGGCATAGCAACGCGGCAGCCTTTGGCTGACACATCGACGATGATGCCGGTGGCATCTTCCTGACTTTTCCCAAATGCCGGAGATTTCACGACCACCGCGATACCGGGCTGTGAACGGCGCTCAGCGCGCAGACCAATTGCCTGCATACTCGACGGAAATGTGGTGAACAGCAAGCCGGATGGGCGGGAGAGTAACTTCAATACTTTGACGCGAAAGGCAATTACCTGCCCTGCATCACCTTCGATCACATGCCGGATTACCAGATCGTTACCGACCGGCAGTAAATCGCGAATACTCAGCCATTTGGCATTGGTTGGCATCTGAAAAATCATACAGTTAGGCAGGTCCATACCTACATACTGGGTCTTTACCCGGCGCGGCGATGTTGGTGTTGTGATCTGCAAATCAATAGTGTCGCCCGGTGTTAACGTTTTCAGGCTCTCAATATTGTCACGGCTTAGTGTAAGTTGTGATGATTGTTCTGGCATGTCAGCTGGTTACTTAACCTCTCTTATCCCAATGTAACCAATTTTTAACGGGCTGACAAAAACTTATCTGTGTAGCATCATAATGTTATCGCCCGAACAGAAAAACCAAGAGGTTGCCAGTGTTTTCTCCCAATACCGTTCTTCATTACACCCTGTCAGTACTCAGCTGGACACAACACACATTCAGGGTAACGCTGGACGTGCCGGAACATCAGGCTGACACACTGTCGGTGTCACTCCCTGCGTGGATCCCGGGTAGTTACATGATCCGCGATTTTGCCCGTTCGGTGCTTCGCCTTGAGGCGGTTGATAATGACGGCCATGCACTGCAGGTCAGTAAATCTGACAAACAGACCTGGCAGATACAAACGACTGGCCAGGCATGCACGCTGTCGTATGATGTCTTTGCCTTCGACCTTTCGGTTCGTTCAGCTTATATCTGTAACGATTACGCGTTCTGTAACGGTACCAGTGTTTTTCTGCGTGTCGCCGGCTCAGATGAGATGCCCTGCAACCTCACCATTACGCCACCAGAGCTTGAGGGAATGGAGATTGCGACGGGAATGCCACAACAGGGGGCGGTCTACCGCAGTGACAGCTATGATGACTTCATCGATTATCCCATTTTTATCGGATATTGCCGACAACACACATTCAACGTTGGCAATGTCCGATACACGCTGTTGTTTTCCGGTCAGGACCCCATCGATATTGAACGCATAGCGAAAGATATGGTACCCGTTTGCCAGCATCACATGACACTGTTCGGTGATCCACAACCCATCGACGACTACCTGTTCATTACCCTGGTCAGCGACACCGGTTTTGGCGGTCTGGAGCACACCAACTCAACGGCGTTGCTGTATCCGCGCTTTGACCTGCCTTTTGTCAATGATCCTGAGGATAAGACGGACAGTTATATTACATTCCTCAGTCTGTGTAGCCATGAGTTATTTCATACCTGGAACGTCAAGCGGATAAAACCAGAGGTAATGGTCAGACCTAATCTGGCCGCAGAGGTCTATACACCGCAACTCTGGATTTACGAGGGGTTTACCAGTTACTACGACGACTTAACCCTGGCCCGGGCCAACGTCATTTCTCCCCAGAAGTACCTGGATATCATATCAGGGCATCTTACCCGCCTGTATCAGAATGAAGGGCGCCACAAACAGTCTGCCAGTGAAAGCAGCTTCGATGCGTGGACCCGCTTTTACAAACAGGACGCCAACAGCATCAATCATATTGTGAGTTATTACACCAAAGGCGGTATTGCGGCAATGGGTCTGGATTTACTGCTGCAGCGGCGCTCTGGTGGTAAAGCATCACTTGATGAGCTGATGCGTGAACTCTGGGCTCGCTATGGTAAAAACGGACTGGGTACCCCGGACAACGTGATTGAAACCCTTTGTCAGACCTGTTTTGGTGTCGATGTCACTGACTACATTAACGCGGTGATCCATGGAAAAGATGATGTTCCACTGGCGGAGCTGCTGAATGATATTGGTGTATCAATGCATTTCAGGGCACGTCTTGGTCCTGATGACAAAGGCGGCGTTGAGCCTGACAGTGCGAGCTCACCCTATCAGGTTGGCGCCGGTTTGAAAGATGCTGCGACCGGGATTTCTGTAACCCAGATTACCGAGGGGCTGGCTGCCGAGCAGGCAGGCCTGCAGGTAGGTGATGTGATCCTCGCTGTCAGTGATTATGTGGTGAATACCAAACGTCTTCACCGTCTGCTCGATACCCACCAGGAGGATACCCTGCCCCTGACGGTGATTCGGGACGGCAAACTTATCCGCGCAGCGCTGCCACGCGTCAGGACACGCCACGACGTGTGCTATCTGAAGCTTGACACGGAGGACACGTTCAGACGCTGGCTGGGCTTGAAGTGATGCGGTTTATTCAGCATCACTTCTGACTCACTGCATCAGGCGTACCGCTCACCAGTAACTGAGGGTCAAGACGCATTTTCCCAAGGTTAATACGCCAGTCCAGGTGCGGTCCGGTTGCTCTGCCGGTCGCGCCAATTGCGCCAATCAGGTCGCCCTGACTGACGGTATCACCAACACTGACGTCGATACTGTCTAAGTGAAGAAACGTCGAGTAAACACCCATTCCATGGTCAATGATCACGGTGTTACCCGAGTAATACAGGTCATCCGCCAGGGTCACCGTGCCGTCCACAGGGGCGACCACCGGCGTTCCCGTAGGCCCACCAATATCTACGCCGAAATGTGGCCGTTTTGGCTTACCATTTAACACGCGCTGACTACCGTAAACACCAGTAATCGGGCCGGTTGACGGCCAGATAAAACGGGTAAACACCGCGTCAGAGTCCGATACCGCTGCGCGCGCACGGGCCACTTTCGCCGAGTCATCCCGGATCCGTGCAAGTACACTTTCCGGCGGGGTAACCATTGCCGGCTCCAGCCCGTCAATACGCTGGATATTATAATCTCGTTTTGTCAGATAAAGTGCCCGGTTCAGCGAGGTGCCATCCGCAAAGTCTACGCGTAAAGTATGTTCCAGACTGTCATCGCGCTCAAACCCAATGACAAACTTCCCCTGAGGGTTAACCAGTACGGGCTGCTCATCAAGGAACACCCTGGCATCAGCCGGTACCTGACCACGTACCAGGCTTCCCTGGGTTAGCTGACCATTTAACACCAGTTCATTGTCAGCGGCACTGACCGCAGCGATCAGGCATGTCAGCAGCAGGCCGAGTTTAATATTTAAAAACCATCGCATCATAACTGAGACACCATTGCGCCTTTACCCACACCTTCATAGGCAACCACTCGAACCGCACAGCCCCGGGTGCGTTTGCACTCTTCATCCAGCAGAAACTGCGCCAGACATTCTACGGTCGTATCGGTGGTGATCACCTCACAAAGCGACTGCGGTATCACCAGTTCAAAATAGCCCTGTGACGCTTCATAAGCAAAACAGTGATACGCGTCCGGTTCAGGGATCTCACCGGTCGTTTTTCGCGATGATAAAGCGATACGGTCTTCATCGGTGGCAATATAAATGTCGCGCCAGCGTTCAGCCCAGTATGCCTGGCTTTGCGTGCTGATCTGACCTTCATGGTAGATATCGATACGGGACCGGTGACCGTGCGCGATACGCTGACAGTTACCGTCATGTTTCTTCAGACCATGGGTATAGTGATAATACGGTGAGTCAATCACCTCGGTGCGCAGGTTTAGCGTAATATTATCGACGTTATCCGGCAAATGCGTGGCAATCACTTCTTTCAGATAGACCCCGACGCTGTCCATCGTTACCGCATCGGCATAAATAAACGCATAGGCATCCGCCGGACAGCTCAGCAGAATGCGTTCGCCGTTATTGGTGGTAAACCGGACTTCAACCTGATCACTGCTGTCATCATGAATCGCTTCAGCCGCCGGATGTTCTGCGGGGACTGCAAGCTTGTGGTCGACGTACTCGTCAATCAGCCTTTTGAGGTTTTTCTTAACCTTACCAAAATCCTGAACCATGCTCTCTTCGTTCAGGTCGCCATCAAGAATCACATCGACAATCCAGCTTTCTCCCACCATGCCCCGCTCAGGGCACAGGTATGAGAAATCCATTACCGTAAGATCGTTAACAAATAATTGCATAATATCCTTTGTCACAGGCGATAGTGATGCGCCTTACACGCATCACCTATCTGTAAATCGGGTTTTGCTTAGTATACCGCCGTTAGTCCATCGATGACTGCCGGCCCAGTTGATCACGCAGATTAGGCGGTAGTCCTCGGATGGTCAGCGTATCTGTTGCGGGATCATAAAAAATCCTGTCACCCATCAGTTTGCGCTCAAAACTCAACGAGATCCCACCGCCCTGTCCGGAAAATTTCGCCAGCTGTTTCAGTGCCGCCGGATCAGGCTGAATCTCTTTCTCTAGCGGGGTGTCCATCGTACTGGTGAACGCCGTAAAATTGCGGCCTTCCTGCTCATCAGCGGGAAGCCGCGCTGCCAGTTCATCCAGCGACAACGATTCACCCGCATCAATTTTTTCTTTAAAGTAGCTTTTCACCTCTTCGCGGTGCTGGTGCTGCTCATGGGGATCCAGTGATTCACTGGCGAGATACGCATCAACACTGGAAATAAGCTGCTTATTTTGCTGCTTCACATCAACCCGTTCTTCGCAGCCAATAAACTGCATAAAGAAATCAGACACTTTTCGGCCCATTCGCCCTTTGATAAAACTGATGTAGCGCTGCTGCTCGGGCTGAATACGCCACTGCGTCAAATCAATGCGCACGGCCAGTTGCATGCGGGCAAGGTCAAGGTGTTCTCTCGCGTTAAGTTCCAGCGCCTGATTTACTTCCACGTGCGAACGCGTGTTCAGCAAGGTAATCATCAGATACTGGGTTGCCAGAAATTCGTACTGACAGAAAATGAGAAAGCCGGTTTCCACCGTGCCGGTATCAGTCAGTGCTTTTAGCAGGCGTTCTGTTGCGGTGAGTGAAAACGCGTGAAAGCGGTCATCCCTGTCACCCTCACCCGCATCGAACGCATCAAGCAGTCCGGTCAGCGCCGATGAAAATGCGGTTACATCATCAGACGCTTCACTGTCGTTGCCACTGTCAGGCTCACAAAAATGCCCAACCCCTTTGCCAGGTTTCACGTTGAAGCTGTGATTAATTTGCTGTGCAAGCACGTCGATTTCAGGGGTCACCGTCAGACACTTATCCCTGGGGATGGCCGCCAGTTTGTCATTTTCGTCAACTGCGATGCGGTGAACAACAAAATGATGAATCAGTGCACTCATGAACGACGGGTATCCTTTATTTTTTGAAATAAGACTGCGAAGCGGGGATTTTAGAATGAATGATTGTTATCACTCAAACAACGATTATAATCATTTTAAACTGAAAACCATTCTTTTTATAAGAAACTATTCGAAGAGGCGTCACAATGCCCCAACAAAGTCGCTATGCTAACGACGAATTTGAAGCGCTGATGAACCGTGTTCTGTATATTCTGGACGACAATAATGCAGATCGTGATCTGTCGCTGATGGTACTTGGCAATGCCATTACCCACATTATCAATACACAGGTGCCCGCTGCACAACGTGAGGCCATGGCTGAGCAATTTGCATCCGTGTTAAAGAAAAGCATCACGAAGTAACGGATTATCATGATTTTAGCGGAGTCTCCCCGCCGCCAGCGGGTTACCAAACTGGTCAGCTGGGGCCACTGGTTCGCCCTGGTCAATATTGCAATTGCCATAATTATTGCCTCAATTTTTGTTTTTTCATCGCCCTTGCCAGGCTCAGCGCTGGGCTCGTTGTACATGATGACAAACTGGTTTGGTCATATTGGCTTTATGACCTTCTTCGGTTTCGTCATTTTTATACTGCCGCTGTGTTACCTGGTATCCAATCCCCGCGTTATAAAAGCTGTCGCGTCCATTGTGGCCGCGGTTGGTCTCGCTTTACTGGCATTTGATGCGCTGCTGTTTAACCGCACAGGATTTCATCTGAACAGTAATTCTGCTGATTTGCTTCGCGGCGATGCAGCAATACAAATCAGCCAGCTAAGCTGGCAACAATGGGCCTTTTTACTGTTGTTATTTGTTGTCTGGCTGGGTTTTCAGCTGGTGCTTGCCAATGCAATCTGGAAACGGGTGGAACGCTTCAGCCAGCATAAGGTCGGGATCCCGGTGGCGTCGTTTTTTGTGATGTGTTTTGTTACCAGCCATGCCATTCATGTTTGGGCCGATGCACAGTTGTATCAACCTATTATCAAGCAGGACAACATGTTTCCACTGTCCTATCCGGCTACAGCAAAAACAACAATGTCGCGATACGGTCTGCTCGATATGGATGCCTACCTGCAGCGCAAACAACTGCAGTTTGATCCGCAGGTACACGGTGTCCGTTATCCTGCCGAACCCGTGTATTGCTCCGTAGATACCAGCAAAAACATCACCGTTCTTATCCAGACCGACGACGTGCCCGTTGAAACGGCAGGACGATTCGACCTTCGGGTTCAGCCGAACTATTTCAGTACCGCATCCAGTCAGGAAGCGCTGGTTATGACCACCCTGTTCGGGGTACCTGAAATCTATCAGGAGAGTCTGAAAAACAAACGCCCTGTACTGCTCGCTCTTCCCGCGGGGCTTGGCTTGCCCGTGCTGGTGCATGTTGATGACAGCATCATGCCTGGACAACTCAGCGATTACCGCCAACCGCTTCGGTCAGAGGCGCAGGGGCTGCAAATCGGCTTTTTACCTGGTGCACGAATCAGTGAATATCTCCAGCGTGCCGACGCCGATGAACAGGGGCTGATTATCGCGTCAGGATTCAGTGGCAGTGGCGAGCCCAGCCGTGGTCAGTTACTGTCAAATCTGGACATTGAGGGCGAAATCGCCAGCACTGAAGATATTGCTCCTACCGTTCTGGGCGCACTGGGGTGTACTGCACCGGTCAGAAATTACTCGACCGGACAGAACCTGCTGTCGCCGACCCGTAACTGGCTGGTGAGTACGTCGGGTGAGCGCGTGGTGGTAATTCATGATGGCAAACGCACAGATGTACTGAGTAACGGCAGTTATGAAATTACCGACATTGCGACCAACAACCGCAGCACTGACAACCTGAATGTTGATATGCTCAGCCGCGCTATTAAGCACCTGTCACGTTTTTCAGAGGCGCAATAGCGCCTCGTTCAGGGATTACGCTGCCAGAACTGGATAACAAAGTCAGCCGTCACCGCCGTTAAATCACAAAAGCGTGTGGCCATATCGTTCTCAGGCACCCGCCAGTAATACGGTGTCATCGTGAGTAACGCCTGTTTCTGTGCCTCACTGCTAAAATTCAGGGTAAACCCGACGGTTTGTGTGTCCTTCAGCACAAAGCCCTCGCGCACGCTGTCAGGCGGCGTGTGTGGTCTCACTTCACGATACACCCGTTGCTTTATCTCTGACAGATGTGCAGGACCAGGATCGACCGTGATAAGCAGACCGCCAGGGGCAATCACCCGGTGGTATTCCTTTGTACTGCCAGGGGCAAACACCTGAAGCATCGCCCCCACCGCGCCATCAGCAACCGGCAGATTGACGTTACTGGCAACCACGAACTGATTTTCCCTGAATGCCTTTGACGCCATCTCTACCGCCGGCTTTGCAATATCACACCCGGCGCCCGAAACGGTGATCCCCCGTTCAATAAGGCCTTCACGAAGATACGCCAGATAACTGCCTTCGCCACAGCCGCTTTCAAACAGTACATCAGGGGTCGTAGCCGGCCAGTGCGCAACCATGGCATCAAGCAGCGCGCGTTTAAGTGGCAGATAGCCATCCGACGAGTGAAACTGGCGACGTGCTGTCAACATGGTTTTATCGTCACCCGGGGAGCGGGATTTTTTAAACTGGACAGGAAGCAGATTAAAGTAGCCCGAGCGCGCACGATCGAAGGTATGGCCATTTTCACAGCGCGCCATTGTGGTCTCAGTTGTCAGGGGGTGCTGGCATAGTGGGCACTGCCACATAGATCTGACTCCAATGCAAAATGAGGCGGGATGGTAGCAAAGGATAGACGAAAAACGAAATATAGAAATAACGGTGCAGCAACGACATCGCCGTTACTGCACACAGTGCTACTTAATGCTTTGAAAACAGCGTAAAGATACTGGAAAAGTCTTTATCACCATTGCCATTACGCAGGTGTAGCTTATACAGGCCCTGTGCAGCTGCAGCCATAGGCGTTGCAGAATCACTCATTGACGCAGCGGTCATGGCCAGGTTCAGATCCTTATTCATCAGACGGGTCATAAACCCGCCCTGATAGTCATTAGAGGACGGAACCCCTTCCATCACGCCCGGACACGGGTTGTATTTTTGCAACGTCCAGTTACAGCCCGAACTCTCCAGCATGATGTCAGACATAACTTTTGGATCCAGACCATTGTCGATGGCTAACTGAAGCGCTTCTGATGTCCCGGCCATGAGCACGGCAAGCAGCATGTTATTACAGATTTTGGCTACCTGTCCGGCGCCGGTATCACCGGCATGAAACAGGTTCTTGCCCATCGCAGCCAGCACCGTACGCGCTCGCGCAACAGCACGTTCTGCACCGCCCATAATGAACGTCAGTGTACCCGCCTTCGCGCCAGCCACGCCACCGGAAACAGGCGCATCAACGAACTCACGCCCCTGTGATATCGCGGCTTCGCCGACCAGCTTTGCGGTATCGGCGTCAATGGTACTGCTGTCGATAAACAGGGTGCCGGGGGACGAGGCTGCAATGATGCCCTCGTCACCAAGATACAGTCCCTTAACATGCGCTGCCGCCGGTAACATAGTGACGACAACCTCTGCATGTTTTACCGCCTCGGCCGCTGATTCAGCAGCATCGGCACCACACGCTTTAAGGGCATCAACACTGGCTTTTACCAAATCAAATACGGTCACCTTGTGACCGGCTTTAACCAGATTTTCCGCCATCGGCCCGCCCATATTACCGAGCCCGATAAATGCTATTGATGTCATGCCAGTTTCTCCAGTTCTGCAAGGGGATGCACATCCCAGGGTGATGTGAAAAAGGTCGTGATCACATCATCAGGTACGCTTTCAACATTCGGATAACGCCATTGTGGCGCATTGTCTTTGTCAATCAGCAATGCTCTGACGCCTTCCTGGAACTCGCCAAATTCTCCACACCGGCAGGACATGATCAGCTCCATCTCGAAACAGCCAAGTAATGACATGCCTTTACCGCGTAAACACTGCTGATAGACAAGGTGAGCAGTAATCGGTGAACCTTTGGCGGCGGTTGCTTTCGCGCGCTCAAGCCAGGTATTACCCGCTGCATCCATCGCCTGGATCTGCTGACAGATCTGGCTGAGAGACTCCCCTTCACAGGCAGTATCAATCGCCTCGCGCACTGCCTCAACCTGTCCCTGGGGAAGCAACGCTGGCTGCGCAAGGCCACTAATCACCTCAGACACCTGTTCCGCTACATCCGTAATGACTTCCCATTCATGCGCGACAAGTGCATCAATCAGCGCCGTTTTGGCGTCGTCAGCCGCGACAAAATCTGCCCAGCCAAGATACAGCGCATCAGCGGCATTAATATTGGCACCGGTTAACCCCAGAAACAGTCCGGTATGTCCCGGCAGACGTGGCAGAAAATAGCTGCCGCCGACGTCCGGATACAGACCAATAGTAATTTCCGGCATTGCCAGACGTGAAGTGGGCGTAACCACGCGATGACTGGCACCGGTGAAGAGCCCCATGCCCCCACCCATCACAATACCGCTGCCCCATACCACGATGGGTTTTTGGTAGGTATGAATGGTGTAATCCAGGGTATATTCGCAGGCAAAAAAGTCCGTCAGAAAATCCGGGATCCCCGTCTGGCTTTCTTTCATCGCATTGAACATCGACACGATATCTCCACCCGCACAGAAGGCTTTTTCGCCTTCAGCATTCAGCACCACACAGGCGATATCGTCTCGCGTTTGCCAGTGACGTAACGCATCAAGCAGTGCTTCAGCCATGTCCAGATCGAGCGCGTTCAGTGCCTTCGGCTTGTTCAGTGTTGCAACGGCAATCACCTTGCCGCCGCCTGCCTGATGTTCTGCCAGCAATACCTTGTCCGTTTTGGATTCAATCCGAGCCATTAACCCTCCTCGTTACTCAGAGCACTTCCCGCTCGTCGCTGATTAGACGTCGTCCGATAATGACACGCATAATTTCGTTAGTGCCTTCAAGGATCTGGTGAACACGCACATCACGCATATGGCGTTCAAGCGGATATTCTTTGATATAGCCATAACCGCCATGAAGCTGCAGTGCTTCGTTACAGACTTTAAAGCCGACGTCGGTCGCGAAGCGTTTTGCCATAGCACAGTACGTGGTTTTGTCCGCGTCATTGTTATCAAGCTTGGCCGCGGCAAGACGCACCATCTGACGCGCCGCAACCAGTTCGGTCGCCATGTCTGCGAGCTTGAACTGCAACGCCTGGAACGCAGCGATGGGTTTACCAAACTGCTCACGCTCCTGCATGTAGTTTCGCGCGGTATTCAGTGCCTGCTGTGCCGTACCAACGGAACAGGTCGCAATATTGATGCGGCCGCCATCAAGCCCCTGCATCGCCATTTTGAAACCCTGTCCTTCCTCGCCAAGACGCCATGACGCCTCAATTTTCACATCCTCAAAGGTGATCATGCGTGTCGGCTGCGCATTCCAGCCCATTTTTTCTTCTGGCTTACCGTAGGTGATCCCCGGCGCATCTGCAGGTACCGCGAACGCAGTAACACCACCCGGGCCTTTCTCGCCGGTACGGGCCATCACAACCAGTACATCGGTGCTGCCAGCCCCGGAAATAAACACCTTGGAGCCATTCATAACGTATCCATCGCCACTGGCAACTGCACTGGTTTTCAGTGATGCCGCGTCAGAGCCGGAACCCGGCTCTGTCAGACAGTACGACGCCAGTTTTTCACCGGTGACCAGTTGCGGACACCAGCGGGCCTTGACCTCTTCCTGTCCCCAGGTGGCAATCATCCACGTCGCCATGTTGTGGATGGTCAGCATCGCAGTGGTGGTAGTACACCCGCGTGCCAGTTCCTCAAAAATGATGGATGAATCAAGACGGGACAAGCCAAGCCCGCCCTGCTCTTCCGGCGTATAGAGCCCGCAAAAACCAAGCTCGCCGGCTTGTCTTAACGCCTCTACCGGAAAATGGTGCGTTCTGTCCCACTCTGCTGCAAAGGGTGCCAGCGCCTGATCAGAAAACTGACGTGCGGTTTCAGCAAAGGCTTTTTGATCGTCGGTTAATTCAAAATTCATGGTCTCTTCCACACTTAGCCATCTAGTGAAATCGTCATGTTCGGACCGCCCGGAATATCATCTTCCAGCCAGCGTGAAGTAATGGTTTTGGTTTCGCTGTAGAAGCGGATAGCCTGCTTACCATAAGCATGAAGGTCGCCGTAGAAGCTGTTCTTCCAGCCAGTGAACGAGAAGAATGGCAGTGGTACCGGGATCGGAATGTTAATGCCCACCTGACCTACTTCAACATTACGCTGGTATTTTCTTGCGGCTGATCCGCTATTGGTAAAGATTGACGTACCGTTACCGTACGGGTTGGCATTCACAATCTCCAGCGCATGCTCAAGCGACTCTGCGTGCATGCAGCTCAGCACCGGTCCGAAGATCTCTTCTTTATAAATTGCCATATCCGTGGTGACGTCACTGAATACAGTCGGACCCACCCAGTTACCGTTCTCATAGCCTTCCAGCGTGAAGTCAGAACCATCAACCAGACAGTTTGCGCCTTCCTTTTTCCCCTGTTCAATTAACGACAGGACGCGCGCTTTTGCCTGTGGGCTGATAAGCGGTCCATAACCGGCTTCTTTATCATTCCACAGTCCCGGACGGACTTTGCTGATGCGCTCAGCCAGTTCAGGGATCCAATTTTGCGCTTCGCCCACAAACACCGCAACTGAAATTGCCATACAACGCTGACCGGCGGCCCCGACAGACGCACCAACAAGGTTATTCAGCACGTGTTCTTTATTTGCGTCAGGCATAATAACCGTGTGGTTCTTCGCGCCGGCGAAACACTGAGCACGCTTCATGTTTGCGGTTGCCGTTTTATAGATGTACTGACCTACCGGTACAGAACCAACAAACGATACCGCTTTAATGCGCGGATCAGTCAGCAGCGGATCAACCTGCTCTTTACCACCGTGAACAATGTTCAGCACACCATCAGGCGCACCTGCTTCTTTAAACAGCTCGGCAAGACGCATTGGTGTCATCGGATCCTGCTCTGACGGTTTAAGCACAAAGGTATTGCCGCAGGCAATGGCCATCGGAAACATCCACAACGGAATCATCGCAGGGAAGTTAAACGGCGTAATACCGGCACATACACCAAGTGGCTGGATGTAGCTGTAGGTATCAATCCCACGGGCCACGTTTTCTACCGTCTCACCCATCATCAGTGACGGAATATTCATGGCTTGTTCAACCACTTCAATACCACGCCATACGTCGCCCATTGCGTCGTCAAAGGTTTTTCCTGTTTCTGACGCTAACAGGGTCGCAATATCTTTCTGATGCTCTTTAAGCAGTGCCTGATAACGCATCATCAGTCGTGAGCGTTCGGTGACCGGCACATCCTTCCAGGTTTCAAATGCGGTCTGTGCGGATGCAATCGCCTGTTCCATTTCATCACTGGTCGCACGTGGCGCCTGAGCAATGACGCTGTTATCCGCGGGGTTAGTCACATCGATAAAATCAGTAGTAGAAGACTGGACGAATTGTCCGTTAATTAATAAGGGTACCTTATTCATGGCGACCTCTGGCTGTCTTGAAAGAATGGGAGCACAATAATTGATAACTCCCCTTGACGTAAACGTAAAGTAAAAAGTTGAGCACCTTTGTTGTAAATATATTGTGACAGAAAGTAAATGGATCGCCACCACTGTTAGTCAAACTGACAATAAATCAGGACAGACACACGCAGGAATAAATACCAATACCCTGATTACTGTACATTATCTGCGGGACTGATAAGCTTAATCCTCATAAGGGGTAACCCCCACTCAGGATAAAAACATCACAGGTGGCATGTGCAATACCGACTGGCAATAGTAGAGGATAACGCGAACGCTCGTACAACCTTACGCAGTCACATGCTGCCGATGGGAATTTTTGAGGTCAGCAGCTTTGCTACGGGGGCGGAATTACGAGCCGCCCTGCGTAAGCAGCATTTTGAACTGGTACTGATTGATTACCATCTTGGCCAGGGAAAAACCGGCGCCGAGTGGATCCGCGAACTGCGTCAGTCGGGCCTGCTTAAACCCAGTACCGGTGTCATTTTCATCACCTCTGACCGAATGCCACAGACCATTGGCAGGATCATCGACGTCCACCCGGACATTCTGATCATAAAGCCCTATACCATCGCCTCACTGAGCCGCCATCTCGACCACTACATCACCTACCGTAATTTCGTCGCTAATGTATTACGGGCGCTGGATGCTGATGATCTCCAGGCCGCCCTTCGCATCATGATGCGACTCAGTGATAATCCTGTTCCCCCGCGCCTACAGTCGGATGTTCTGAAATTGCACGCACGCTTGTTGTTTGAGTCAGGCGATACCGAGAACTCCGCAAAAATGTATGATTCCGTACTGGTGCGATCAGAAAAAGTGTTGTGGGCACAATGGGGGAAAATTCAGTGTCAGCATGCCGCCGGGCAGTGGCCGGTTTGCCGCGACACCCTGCACGCGCTGGTTTCCAATGACCTTGCCAGAGACCGTGCCTATGAATGGCTGGCCTCTATGGCATTTGAAGAAGAGGCATTCAGTCAGACCGAGCGTTTCCTCGACAATATTCGGTTCAGTGAGTTGAGCGTACCTGCAACACGCATGAAAACCCTCGCCTACCAGCGACAGGACAGAACACTGGACGCCATTGATTTGCTTCAGAAAAAGCGCGCCATGCACCGTTCTGCAAAAGATCGGTTTAATGAGTTTACGTTTGAACTGGCAGAGTTTTATCTGCGCATCGCGGAAGAAAATCCTACGGTCAATCGCAGCGAGAGCCTGAGCCAGGCCCGACGCATGATTGGCGTGGCGGGCCGTAACCAGAGTGACCCGCAGCTGATACAAAAACGGGATTATCTGCTCGCCTTCTCTGCAGTACTCGAAGACGATCTGGATAAAGCCCGTCAGTTAATCGAAGACACTGACAGCGCGCGCAGGCTGGAGCGGGCTGATCCGGCAACACTCGCCATCGCGGCTAAGGTCCACCACGCCACCGGCGATGAGGAAACCGCGAAAGCCCTGTTAGATATTGCCCAGAAGAAAAATGCCGGCGCCATTACCATCTCAGAGCAGGTGCTAAACCAGAGCGTGATTAAAGAAAGCGAGAAAAATATCGGCATTGCTGCGGATAAAGCACTGACGCTGAATGAAGAAGGTACGGCATTGTTTGTCATCAAAGACTATATCAATGCCATGCAGCGGTTTTACGACGCGTTTGATATGGCCGATAACACCGCCGCATTTGGCCTTAACCTGCTGCATTGCATGGTAGAATCGCTCACGCCTACCTATCGGCGCTACACCGTATTTTCGCTGCGCGATTTACTCAGTCAGAAACCGATGTCAGACAATAACCGCCAACGACTGAACAGGCTGACCCAGGTCATTAATGCCAATGCTGACGCACTGACCGCCGAAGAACCCGATTATTCTTCCGAGCCAGTGCCATCAGAGACCGAAACTAGCGCCGCAGACGAGTCAGCAGGCTAGACGTATCCCAGCGCCCGCCTCCGGATTTCTGCACATCCGCATAATACTGATCGACCAGTGCGGTGAGCGCCAGTGTGGAGCCGTTTCTTCTCGCCTCATCCAGCGCAATCGCCAGGTCCTTGCGCATCCAGTCAACCGCAAAGCCAAAGTCATACTTTCCTTCAAGCATGGTCGCCGCGCGGTTTTCCATTTGCCATGACTGCGCCGCACCTTTACTGATGACTTCTACCACCTGTGCGCAGTCAAGGCCGGCTTGCTGACCAAAATGCAGTGCTTCAGCCAGCCCCTGGACAATGCCGGCAATACATATCTGGTTCATCATTTTTGCCAGTTGGCCGCTGCCGGCATCACCCAGTCGCTGACTGTGACGTGCAAAGCAGTCAATCACCGGCTTTGCCCTGTCGAATGTGTCCTCATCTCCGCCTACCATGACGGTGAGCATACCGTTCTCAGCGCCGGCCTGCCCGCCGGACACCGGGGCATCAAGAAAACCAATGCCCTTAGCTTTTGCCTGTGCATCGAGTTGTCTGGCAACCACTGCCGAGGCCGTCGTGTGATCAATCAGAACACTGCCCGGCTGCATAGCCGACAAAGCCTGCTCTGCCACCATCAGTACGTCGTTGTCATCACCAACGCACATCATTACCAGATCGGCGCCGCTGACCGCGTCAGCGATAGTCGAAGCCGCCCGGCCCTGATGCTTTTCGGCCCATTGTGTGGCTTTCTGGTAGGTCCGGTTGTACACCGTGACCTCGTGGCCATTGGCAGCAACGTGGCCCGCCATCGGAAATCCCATGACACCCAATCCAAGAAAACTGACTTTTTTCATTGTGTTTATTCACCCGCGTCTTTTGTCATGTTGCTAGCTTATCAAAAAATGATTGAGATACGCTGTGGTTTTGCTAGCTTGTTCAGTTAAACAACAGGAAGAAAAAATAACAATGACACTCTATTCTCATTCCGCAACCCGTAATAATGGCCAGCCTCAGCAACTCGAAGACTATAAAGGTCAGGTTTTACTGATTGTAAATACCGCCAGTAAATGTGGCTTCACGCCGCAGTATAAAGAGCTGCAGGCGTTATATGACAAGTATCAGCCAGACGGCTTCAGCGTCCTGGCGTTTCCCTGCGATCAGTTTGGTCATCAGGAACCCGGCAGTGATGAAGATATTCAGAGCTTCTGCGAAATGAATTTTGGCGTCAGCTTTCCATTATTCAGTAAAATTGACGTCAACGGACAGAACGCACATCCTTTGTTTGTCGAGCTTAAAAACGCAGCTCCCGGTATTCTCGGCAGTAAACGCATAAAGTGGAATTTCACAAAATTTCTGGTAAACCGTGACGGTGAAGTCGTAGAACGTTTTGGTCCGGCGACGAAGCCCTCTGCGATTGCCGAAAAAATTGAGCAGCTCCTGAAAGCCGGATAATTCATGCACGTCGCGATGTTCAGCGCCAAGTCGTATGACCGCACGTCATTCGACCTGGCGACCGGTTCAGATAATGTAACCCTGACTTTCATTGACCAGCCACTCAGTCCGTTAACCGCGCCGTCCTGTAAAGGCTACGACGCGGTTTGCGTGTTTGTGAATGACGACGTGAGCCACGATACCGTCGCCGCGCTGGCAGACGCAGGTGTTAAGCATATCGCCCTGCGCTGCGCCGGTTATAATAACGTTGACCTTGATGCCGCCAGGCAGTGCGACATCAGGGTATCCCGGGTCCCCGCCTACAGTCCGCAGACGGTCGCCGAACATGCACTGGCACTGATGCTGACACTCAATCGAAAAACCCACAAGGCGTACAATCGTGTCAAGGAGGGTAATTTTGCCATTGAAGGGTTGATGGGGTTTACCATGGCCGGCAAAACTGCCGGTATTATCGGCGCAGGACGCATTGGAATGGCAACTGCGTCGCTGCTTCAGGGGTTTGGCTGCCGCGTAGTATGCTATGACCCGTTTGTAAGCGATGACAGCCTTAAGCAACATGCTACCTTTACCGATCTGGACACGCTGTTGTCTGACAGCCACATCATCAGCCTGCATTGCCCGTTAACCGAAGACAGCTATCACATGATTAATCACGACAGTATCGCCAAAATGCGGGACAACGTGATGCTGATCAATACATCCCGGGGTGGTCTGATTGACACGCGCGCCGTCATTGCGGGTTTAAAGACCGGCAAAATAGGTTATCTGGGTCTGGATGTCTACGAAATGGAGTCTGAGCTGTTTTTCCGCGACCATTCGCTGGAAATCATCCAGGATGACGACTTCCAGCGTCTGGCAAGCTTCCATAATGTGTTGATTACAGGCCATCAGGGCTTTTTTACACGGGAAGCGCTGGATGAAATTGCGACCACGACGATCAACAATTTAGTGGCGGTTCACCACGGGCAGGATAATGGCAACCTGCTGACCTGAGCGGCCAGTTGTCCCCCTGCCTATCCCTGGCGCTCAAGCATCAGATGAAAGTACCGCCCCAGCCACAAATACGGCTCCTGCTGATTATACTGGCGCTCAAGTGCCAGCAAGTCATCAAAGCACTCGGTTTGCTGCTGCTTGTCTCTGAGGTAGTCGTGAAAACAACGGATCCCGGTTTTCGCAACAATTTGCAGGCCGGCTGACTCACATGCGGCCATCACGGCTTTTACCGGTAACGGCGAATGGGGATTAAGGCGAACCTGGTTTTTTACCTTCATGCCCCGCCGGATATAGTCGAAATTTCCGTACAGCGCATTACTGAACAATGCCGCCTCACGGTTAAAAAAACTCAGACTAAGACGCATTCCCTCATGCATCTGACTGGCGATGTGTTCAATGGCCTCATACGGAGCTGACAACCACTCAAGCACAGCATGACAGACAATAAAATCGTAATCGCCCAATGTTGTTACATCCTGCAACCTAGCCTGAACAACGTGCATACCAGGCTGAGCGCGCGCAATCTCCCTTGCGTGTACCAGCACATCATCTGAAGCATCAAACAACGTCACCTGATGTCCCTGTGACGCAATATGCTGCGCCATGACGCCTGTACCGCCGCCCAGTTCCGCGACTCGCGCCGGCGTTTCGGGTAACCAGGGCGCAATCGCGTCGCACAGCAGAATATGCCGGAGCCGGCCTTTGGATGTACCATAGATATTGTCGGCAAACTTATCCGCAATACCGTCGAAAACCTGATCAGGAGTCTGCATACGCGTTACGCCGGGTTAGGGATATCAATGAAAGTCACATCCAGTCCAAACGACTCAGCAAGGTAGTCGCCAAGCGCCTTTACGCCATACCGTTCGGTTGCGTGATGGCCGGCACTGAAGAAATCTATGCCCATTTCACGGGCTACATGAATGGTTTGCTCAGACACTTCGCCGGTAACAAATGCATCCACTCCGGCGGCAGCAGCCTGTTCAATAAACCCTTGTCCGCCACCGGTACACCACGCGAGGGTTTTAATCGGACGGTCAATCACGGCTTCACTAAGCGGTGAACGGGACAACTGACGGGTCAGCAATTCGGCAAGCTCATTGTGCTGCAGGCCAGCGGCAAATTCTCCCTGGTACACAATACCCAACGGCTTGACAGCCGCCATTGGGCGCATGTTTTCGACACCAAGACGTTCGCCCAGCTGACGGTTATTGCCTACCTGCGCATGGACATCCAGCGGAAGATGATACGCCAGCAGATTAATGCCATGCGACAACAATGCTTTAATACGACGTTGTTTCATACCAGTAATGGTCTGGTCTTCACCTTTCCAGAAATAGCCATGGTGGACCAGCAACGCATCAGCATTGAGTTCAATGGCTTTTTCTATCAGTGCCTGCGTCGCTGTCACGCCGGTAACGATGCGCGAGACTGACTGGCGTCCTTCGACCTGCAAACCATTCGGGCAGTAGTCAGTGATCTCGTTACACTGAAGAAAGTCATTAAGGTGAGCGTGCAGGGTTTGGGTGTCGATCGTCACAGTTCCTCCGGGAAAATTAGACATTTTGTATGTAAAACGTTATAAAAACATTGAAATGTTTTCTTTTTACCAATAAGAGTTCCAAAAATGAGTAAAGTTGATAAAGACCAGGTAATCGAGGAATTCACCAAAGCATACCAAAAAGCGCACGGTAAAACGCCCGTGATTGAGGCAAAAAGTGGCTGGTATAGTGTAGATGGTGGAAAAAATATTCGCATTGCACAGCTTGAAGAAATGACAGCCGAATTACAGGGTGCTGGCAGTGCTAAAGCCGAAAAGAAAGCTGCTGCGCCAGCGAAAGCAGAAAAGCCGAAGAAAGCGGCCCCTGCGAAAAAAGCCAAAAGCAAAAAAGCGTCAGGCTTCTCTGTTAAGGCCTTCTACGCAGAAAAACTGCAGGCCAACGATCCAAACGCCACGTTGCCTCGCTGATTTTCCGTACTCTCAGGGCCACACTATCGTGGCCTTGCTCTTACTCCCGATCTATCCCGCCATTCCCTCAGACACAAATGGCACAAGCTGACGGATCACATCTTCAATCTCAACCTGTTTATGGAAATCTGACGCGGCAATCTCAGCCAGCGCCTGACTGGATGCCATAGAAAACACGAAGCTGCCCATGGCAAAATGAAGTCGCCAGAATACCACCTCGTTACTCAGGTGCGGTAAACACTGACCGATGGTAGCCACCAGTTTTCTTATCGTCTTACCGTAGTCATTCATAATAAAACGACGAAGGTGGCCCTGCGTTTCGCTGTAGCCACGCCCGAGTAACTGGACAAAAATCGCCGTACCGTTCTCACTGACCTGATTGAGTGCAAGAAAAGGCGGGATAAGCTGATTGAGCATGGCATGAAGCCCGGCGGCGCCCTGCTGAGGTTCAAGCGGTTCCAGCACCCGGTCGATAGCAGGCATCAGCGAATCAAAGTACCGCTTAAACACGGCCTGAATCAGGTTTTTCTTGCTGCCAAAGTGGTAATTGACGGATGCCAGATTGACAGACGCAAGCGCAGTGATGGTGCGCATTGACGTCTGATTAAACCCCTGCTCAGCAAATAACACCTGAGCTGCATCCAGAATGGCCTGCTTTGTATGTTTCGCCATGGTGTTGGGTTATCTGATCCAGTTCTCTGCCTTGGTCCAGACCTTCATGAACGCGCGTTCAACCGCAATGGCCGCAGACATACCCAGTTTTTCCGCAACATTTTTACGGTAGGTATATTTCACACTGAAAATTTCGCGCTCAGGGTAATTCGACAAAATGTAGTCGTCCGAGGTCATGATGTCGTCCACAAGTCCCAGTTCCTTGGCTTTAATACCAGGCCAGAACTCGCCTGTCGCGACTTTATCAATATCCATACCGCTGCGGTGCTCATGAACGAAATCTTTAAACAGGGTGTGGATCTCTTCTATTTCCTCTTTAAATTTTTTGCGGCCTTCGTCATTGTTTTCACCAAACAGCGTCAGCGTGCGCTTGTATTCCCCGGCGGTATGCTGCTCAAATTCGATATCATTCTTTTTCAGCAGCTTGTTAAAGTTTGGCAACTGCGCCAGCACCCCGATAGAACCGATATAAGCAAACCGCGCGGCCAGCAGTTTATCTGCCACACAGGCCATCATATAGCCTCCGCTGGCAGCCACCTTATCCACCGCAACCGTCAGCGTCAGTCCATTGTCTTTAATGCGTTGCAGCTGAGAGGCTGCCAGGCCATAGCCATGAACAACACCACCGCCGCTCTCCAGCCTGACCAATACCTCGTCCTGTTTGTTGGCAACCATCAGAATGGCCGTGATTTCCTCCCGCAGCGTTTCCACTTCAGACGCATCCATTGACCCTTTGAAATCAATAACAAAAAGGCGGGTTGCATTTTCATCAGGTTGTTTCTGCTTGGTTTTTTCTTCTTTTTTCTGCTGCTTCGCGAGCTTTTTAAATGCTGCTTTATCAAGCAATACGTGGCGTGCGTAGTGCGTAATATCTTTTAGCTGGTCGGACAGCGACTGAATGTCGAGATGACCTTTCCCCTGCTTTTGCTTGCTCGCAGCGCCCGCAATCGCCGCGACTACCAACACAACCGCCAGGACTATTGTGACTGCCTTCGCAAGAAAAAGTCCGTATTCGTATAAAAACTCCAACACTGCATCTCCCAAAACAAAAAGGACCTGAAAAATCAGGTCCTTTTATACCATTTTTATTGATTAACCACGACCATTTACTCTGACGTCAGTTGCATTTGCGCGATGGTATTGTCGGCAATCTCCTGATCAGTAAACAAAATATCGCGTAACGTCGGACCATCTGAGTACAGCTGAGTCTGATCGAGGAAGTGCTCTGAACCATACACCCGTGACTGGGAATAACTCAGTATTCCGCGCCCTACCGGACCGTCATCCGTAAAGCTAATCACCATCATCCAGCTGCTGCCATAGTTAATGTGATAGCCCTTCGCATCCGCGCTCATAATTGTGCCTGAGAGCGGCGAATACGTGTGGCGTGGCAACAGGGTACCATTGTTGCCCGGGACAATGTTAAAGACGTTAAAGCCGCCCTCAATATTGTGTGCTCCGGCCCACGGCAGTTTCACACCTGACGCAGAACCATCCGGTAAACTACGCTCAACAAACTGCACTTCGCCAAATGCCAGATCCGGTGCGACACCAGCCTGCTCAAGCACCTGCACAGCGCGCGCAAACTGCGTAAGGGTTGTCTCATTCTGCAACAGGCCACGTGGTGTGGTGACTGGCGATGCCAAGTCAAACGGTACTTCCCATTGAGGATCATTGTTGAACTGGAAAGCAAACTCACGGAATACATGGGCACCCACACTGTCTGCATTCATGGTTCCATCCCAGGTAGCCAGTGCCGCACAGGCATCCGAAATATCCACCATGTCGCCTTCTACATCCACCGGCGAGTCTCCCTGTGACTGACACATTGCCAGCACAGACGGCAGAATGTCTTCAGCCAGATAACTGCGGTTGCTCAGCAACAGACTTTCCACCTCTTCCTGAGTAAACGTATTGTCACTGCCAGCTTCCATTTCGATGAATTTCTGCCCCATTCTGGAACGCAATGTCTGTTGATAATCCGTTCTGCCGTACAGCGGTGAAACCCCGGTAATTGGCGAGTCCAGATTGGTCAGCCAGAAACTGTCATTCGAGTTCTGTACCGAGTCAGTCCCCTCATACTTAGGTGCCTCGTCATAAGGAACCGGACCGTTAAAGTCAAAGGCGGACAAAAAGCCGGGCAAGACAGTGAATCCAGCCTGTTGTTTTGCCCCAATCAGTAACGGGTTTGTGGTCAGCTCTTCAATCGCCGTGGCGGTCAGATTTGGCACGGTAGAGTCATCAATATAGAACACCTGCCCGTCCGCAGACGCCGCCATGGTATTGTTGAAAATCACACCATCATAGTCTTTGAACGCCTGCTTAAATTCATCCATCGAAGTCGCCATGTTCATCGCGAGCCAGTGATCGATAATATCGAAGTTCGGCAGGTTCGCGTCTTTAATAGCGTAGGCTTCCTCATTGTCCCAGCCAAACGCGCCGGGCACCTTAATCATTGGCCCGTAATTGGTGTAATAGCTGGTTTTATTCAGTGTGATGGTGGTGCCCGGTGCAACCGCAACTTCAATGCTCATAGGCTTGGCATAAATTTTACGCGGCGTCCCGTCCACCATGTGGGTTAATTGCTGCCCATCATCCTCATCCATATCCAGCTGATACACCACAAAATGCTCTGCTGTTGAAAAGGTATGAGTCCAGGCAACATGTTCGTTAAAACCTATGTTCACCGCGCCGGGCAGGCCCATCAGTGAGCTGCCGGTGACATTCAGGTAGCCGGGAACCTGTGCATGGAACTGCCAGAATCTGAGATTACCGGTATGCGGGAAATGTGGATTTCCCAGTACCATCCCCTTTCCATTCGTGGTTTTATCACTGCCCAGCCCCCAGCCGTTTGAACCCATTTCCTGAGGGTTTCTTTCAGGTAAGGTAATGGTCGGGTTAATTTCCGGCACCGGCGAGAGCCCGCCTGGCGCTCCCGGGTCTGCGGCCGGTGTTGGCAGATAGCTTACCCCTTCAGGCGCTGCCAAAAACATGGGGCCAAGAAAGTTTGCTGCGCCCGGCAGCAAGGCGACACCTAACGCGTATGTCAGCAAGTCAACAGAATCGATGGGCTGTACCCAGGGCTGGCCTGCGCAGGCCTGGTCCTGTTCATCTTCAGGCGTATCGCTCAGGTAACGGTTATAGCCCGCGGTGTAACCCTGTAACATCGCACGGGTATTGGCGGACAAGCGCGCAAGATTATCCTCTGCAAGTTCACGAATACCGACGGTCAAAAAACCAAAATCATTAATCAGGTGGGCTGAGTCACCACTGCCCGGCTGCATATCCGGCCCAAAATACTTGGCCCGCTCAGAATTATATTTAATGATCTGATCGGCCAGGATGCACAGGTTATCTTTTGCGAACGCGTAGCCTACGCCGTATGACATACTCTCAAGGTTATCGGCTTTAACATGGGGTACGCCGTAGGTAGTCCAGGTTATTTCGGCATCCAGCGTACCGTCCGGATCAAAGGCGGTAATCGGTGGTGCAGGTTCAGGTGTGGTCGGTGTGGTTGGCGTTGTTGGCGACGGTGTGCTGACATTCTCAAAGTCATTATCATTTCCGCCACACCCCCCTAGTGCAAGCAGAACACTGGCGGTTAACAGAGAGCGTCCTGCCAACGCTTTTAAGGTTTTATTCTTCACGCATAGTCCCTCATCATTAGAGTTAAGTAATCGAACTGTGGGCGTTGTACATCCTCCCTCAACACCAGGAACAGATCCGACCAATTAACAATACATTAACATTAAGAGGGTGACAAACCAGTGACGGCGAATTCGTCGCATAAAAAAAGCCGGCAAACGTGGTTGCCGGCTTTTTCAGTGAGATAACACTGCGCTTAGTTAGCGACAACATCCTCGTTAGTGATAGGAAGAACACGCGCATCAGATGCAACGTATCCGGCAACTTCACGCTGCATTTCCTCAGTCACAGCAGGATCCGCCGCCGGGCTCAGGCTGGATGCGTGTTCACCACTGGTAAACCAGACATGACCACTGATTGGATCAGTGCTGGTCACAGTACTGCTTACCTGCTCAAGACCAACGATACCTGCATAACCCAGCTGACCGGCCAGCGGCAGCGCAGTAGACACCGGAATAGTCTGATCAGGCAGGTTCTCACCACCATCACCGACTACCGTCATCATATGCACTGGCGTTGTCTCGCCAAGGGTTTTTGCGTAGTTATTCGGATCGCCTGCATCGAGTGCCGTTTGAGCTGCAAACGCGAACTGTGAGAACACGGCGTTGATCTGCGCTAACTGTGCATCTGTCGCATTATCCAGGAAGATACCCACTGCCTGTACCAGCTCAGCCTCAGACACGTCTGTTGTTTCATACTGCGCTTCAAGGAACGCGTTGAACGCATCTGAAGATTCAGACAACAACAGGCCTTTAATCAGAGGACCAAACGACGGAGATTCAAGCAGGAACTGCGCTGTGCCACCTCCTGGTGATTCCAGCGACGCCTGCTTGATAGCAAACATGCCATCCAGTGCTGCCAGGTCGCCACCCATAGAGGTATTGGCAATAGCTGTTGCATTACCGCCTGTCATCGCCCCCAGTGACACACCCATCAGAGAAACACGTGACAGGTCAAAATCCAGCGCCTGACTAGCGGTAGTATCAACCACAGCGTTCAGACCCAGACGCAGACCCAGCAGATCAGAGACACTCTGACGCAGGTTGTCACGGGCTGTTGGCAGGCTTGCCAGGTTCATGTAGTGCGTCGCACTGACGGTTGACGCATTGAGATCGTCCACACTGTCACCGTTCAGGTCATAACCACGGCTGCCGTGTAACGGGTGGTCAATCGCCACAGACGCAATACCCGCCAGTGACAGCGTACCTGTGATGGCCAGCATGTCTTCTTTCTTACTGGTGATAGCGTGCGCAAGAATCACTACCGGCCAGCCAGCTTCAGGCTTCTCAATAGGGAAACCCAGTGCGGTAGCAACAGCCACATTCGGTACGGTAATCTGTACATCCAGCGATTCAGTACCCATGTTGCCGCCAGTAGGCTGCGGATACGGGTTGAAGCGGGTAATGTTACGGTCTTTATCCAGCGGTTCATCGTTAATACGCAGATCGCGCAGACCCAGCTGCTGACACATCGCATCATTAGGGCCCGGCGTCGCTGCTGCGAGCGCTTCCTGAGGTGCACCTGCCAGCACAATGCCACTGTCACAGGCCGCCTGCCAGAAGCGGTTCACTGGTGCCAGCGGATTTTCTGCGCTAGGCACACCGAGGAAATAAGGCAGGTCAATGCTACCCTCGTAACGATTTGCCGCACAGAACGGCCCGGCCTGTCCAAGAATACCGGTTGAGACCGCAACAGCGAAGTCATTCACAGGACCCCATACACCGGCCAGTGCACCCGATACGGTGCCAAGCAGACCATCACAGGTTTCCAGCGCTCTGAAATCAGTCGCCTCGATAACCGGGATCAGAGGCGCCGCTTCCGGAGGTAAGTTCGCAATGCCCTGTTGAACCGCCCCGGCAACCACATCACTGTTTACCAGATTCAGTTTTTCCATGGCGTTAGGATCGTCGGTGGCATCGCCTGCAATGATCAGCGGCAGGGCTTCCCCTGCTGACGGGTCACCGGCAGCAGCACGCTGAGCAAATTCTGCAACCATGACTTTCTTGATGGTATCGAGCGCAATCCCGGTAGACTGAGTTGTAAACGCAGCCGCGTAAGAAATGCTGTCACGCTCAAGGCCGGCACCAACCAGCGGATTAATGAACGAATTGACCAGTTGCTGAATCAGCAGCTGGCTTTCTGACGATAAAGGTTGCGTATTGATGTCCTGGCTGACCAGGTCCCAGGTGGTAGAACCGCGCACCGCTTTACCGCTGGTGTCTTTCAGATCAGACGTCACCACCAGCATATAGCCCTGGGCGGGTTTGAACGGCTTCAGCGGAACAACAGAAATGGTGTCGCCATCTACCAGTGAAGCGACAAAGTCGACGCCATATGCCAGCTTATCGCCCACCTTACAGCCCGATGACGGAATTTCTGCTGACGCACAGTCCGGATCAGACTGGTTCAGACCCAGTGTTGCTTCATAAAGATGCACACCACCAGGCAGTGTCGATGCATCAAGGGACACACCCGCCGGCGTATCAATTTCAATTACGAAAGGATGCTGTGTAGACCAGCCGTCCAGCACATTCAGTGCATTTTGTGGATCACCGAAATCATCAGGATCTGCAACAGGAATATTCAGAGTGTAATCAAAGAAACCGTCATCTCCAGGAAGCATAAGGAGATCATTTGGGATATTCAGATTTCCGGCACCCGGGTCGAAGACAACACGAGAAATGGGGGTTTCCACCGGCGTTTCCGCCTGGATGTCATCGAGCGTCTCGTTCGAACCGCCACATCCTGTTAGCCCCAGTGCAACCGCGACACTGGTACTCAATAGTAGTTTTCTCATTCTTTCTCCCTCAAAAACATTGTTTTTATTCTTTGTTTAAAACCCGTCCGGGCTGGAACCTGCAGTCGTTGGTCAAGCGCATAACGTGTGAACACTAACGCGTTTTAAACATGTTAGACCAGTTGAGCATAGACCAATCTTATTGACTTTGTTGCAACTTTGCAAAGGTTTGTTAACCGCATGTAAGCAATTTTTTCTCAAGGCATTTTTTTCAATACTGAGTTTCACTTACCGTCAGGACTCGGTATCATTTCGGGCTGCGAAATCTATCACCATCGGGGAACTTATTCCTCACTGGTGTTACCTGAGGATTGCACATATGAATAACTATCAGGCTTCCCCCGATTTACTCAGCGACAAGGTCATTCTGGTTACCGGCGCGGGTGACGGCATTGGTGCTGAAGCCGCAAAAACCTTCGCCGCTCATGGCGCGACGGTTATTCTGCTTGGCAGAACGGTAAGCAAGCTGGAACGCGTTTACGATGAGATTATGACGGCCGGTTCGCCGGAGCCCGCGATTGTTCCGTTGGATCTGGAAGGCGCTACACCCGCTCACTACCAGGGCATGGCAGATACCATCAGAGATCAGTTTGGACGTCTCGACGGGGTAATCCATAACGCGTCGGTTCTTGGTCACCTGAGCAGCTTTAAGGATATTGCGGCCGAGGAGTGGCAGCGGGTTATGCAGGTTAACCTGAATGGTGCGGTTTACATGACGCAAGCACTGCTTCCTCTGCTTGAACAGACGCCAGGCGCGTCGGTGGTATTTACCACGTCCAGTGTTGGCAGAAAAGGAAGAAGTTTTTGGGGTACTTATGCGGTCTCAAAGTTTGCCACTGAGGGCGTGATGCAAACCCTGGCAGATGAATACCGAAACAAAGACGTGCGCTTTAACTGTATCAATCCAGGCGCGACACGCACGCACATGCGTGCCCAGGCGTTTCCGGCAGAAGATCCGGAAACACTGAAAACGCCAGCCGATATTATGCCACTGTATCTGTACCTGATGGGGCCAGACAGCGCCGGCGTAACCGGCCAGTCTTTAGACTGCCAGCCGAAATAAAAAAGCGTGTGCCGCCGGTGGCGGCAACGCCCTTATTCCTTATTCGCCGATTTTCGCCCAGGTGTCGCGCAGACCAACGGTACGGTTGAATACCAGTTTGTCATCGCTGCTATCACTGTCCAGGCAGAAATAGCCGGTACGCTCAAACTGCCATGCCCCTGCTTCAGGCTTGCGCTGAGCCAGACCAGGCTCAACCCATCCCTGACGCACCTCCAGTGACTGTGGATTAATCACCGCAGTGAAGTCATCCTCGCCAGCCGGATTAGGGACAGTGAAAAGACGATCATACAAACGGAATTCAGCGGGTTGCCCTGTCGCAGCATCCACCCAGTGGATGACGCCTTTTACTTTTCTGCCATCCGCCGGGTCTTTACCCAGGGTGTCCGGATCGTAGGTGCAGTAAACGGTTGTGACATTGCCGTCGCTGTCCTTTTCTACGCGATTGGCTTTAACGACATAGGCATTACGCAGGCGGACTTCTTTATCGAGCACCAGACGTTTGAATTTTTTGTTTGCTTCCTCACGGAAGTCTTCTGCTTCAATCCATATTTCGCGACCGAAGCTGAGCGTGCGCGTTCCCATTGATTCATCACTGGGATGATTCGGCGCTACCAGCGTTTCACTGCTGTCCTGCGGGTAGTTTTCAATGACCAGCTTAATCGGATCGAGCACGGCCATCGCGCGCGGCGCGTTGACGTTAAGATCATCGCGGATGCAGGCTTCCAGCATGGACATTTCCACCATGTTGTCCATTTTGGTGACACCGATACGCTTACAGAACTCACGAATTGAAGCCGGGGTATAGCCACGACGGCGCAATCCCGCAATGGTTGGCATACGCGGATCATCCCACCCGCTGACATGCTGTTCTTCCACCAGTTGGATCAGCTTCCGTTTACTGAGTACCGTATACTCCAGATTCAGGCGTGAGAATTCATACTGGTGCGGCGTACAGTCAATCGAAATGTTCTCGATCACCCAGTCATACAGACGGCGGTTATCCTGAAACTCCAGGGTACATAACGAGTGCGTAATTCCCTCAATCGCATCAGAAATACAATGAGTAAAATCATACATAGGATAAACACACCATTTATCCCCGGTCTGGTGATGATGAGCATGCTTCACGCGGTAAATTACCGGGTCGCGCATGCACATGAACGGTGAGCTCATGTCGATTTTCGCGCGCAGGCTACACTCGCCTTCTTTGTATTCACCCGCGGTCATCTTGGCGAATTCCGCTTTGTTGGTGTCAACACTGGTGTCACGGTACGGGCTGTTGGTGCCCGGCGTTTTCAGTGTGCCACGCATTTCACGCATGGTTTCCTGGGTGGAAAAGTCAACGTAGGCCAGACCTTTATCAATCAGCTCATTCGCATAAGCGTGCAACTGATCAAAATAGTCCGAGGAATAACGCGCTTCTCCAGACCATTCAAAGCCCAGCCAGTGCACATCTTCTTTGATTGAGTTAACAAACAAAATGTCTTCTTTTGCCGGGTTGGTATCGTCAAAGCGTAAATTACAGGTGCCCTGATAATCTTCAGCAATACCAAAATTCAGACAGATGGATTTTGCATGTCCAATGTGCAGGTAACCATTGGGCTCGGGCGGAAAGCGCGTTTTAATGGTGTCATGAAGACCAGAAGCCAGGTCTTTGTCGATGATCTGACGAATAAAATTGGTCGGACGATGTTCGGTCTCGGCCATTCGCGAATTCCCCTTTTTTATCTGTATCTAAGCCGTATACGGCCGGCGATTATAGCACCGACCGTTTTATGACAACTATGTTTTCTTTATTTTTATGACGCGACTGCGTAAATAAGCGCCATAGCATAATGGATGGCTGCGTAATATTACACGGACAATATCATGATGTTTTAAAACTGTGATAATCTGCTTTTTGAAGTCGGCGTCACCGTGTGGTTTTTACCCTGACAAAACGCCAGTGACGGCCCGCGCCGTCTTGCAGGAAATAGTGGTTATGAAAGAAAAAGCAACCTCCTTCGATATTGCCCACATTGCGGGAGTATCACAGTCCACCGTGTCCAGGGCGCTGAATAACAGCCCGCTTGTTAATCAGGAAACCCGCGACAGGATCCAGCAAATTGCCCGCGATCTGAATTACAAGGTAGACAAAAATGCCAGCAACCTGCGCAAACAAAAAAGCAGCACCATTGCGTTGCTGCTGTTCGAAGACCCGACGCCGGACGATTCATTAATTAATCCCTTTTTTCTGTCAATGCTGGGCAGTATCACACGTGCCTGCGCTAACGCGGGTTACGATCTGCTGGTGTCATTCCAGAATCTTGACGATGACTGGCATGCTGAATATGAAGACTCCAATAAAGCCGACGGCATTATTTTACTGGGCTATGGCGACTATCTGAATTACCGCAACAAGCTGTCGCGGCTTCAGGAGCAAGGTACACATTTTGTGCGCTGGGGCGCCCACGACAAAGACTATCCCGGCATCAGCATTGGCTGTGACAATTACCAGGGCGGTTATGACATTACGCGTCATCTGATGACATCAGGGAGAAAACGCTTTGTTTTTATTGGTGATGCAGGCAGTCATGCACCGGAATTCATGGCCCGTTTCAACGGTTTTGCCGATGCACTCGCCGGTGCGACCGGCATTGATGATGTCCCGGTACAGTATGATGCGATTTCAACCGAAGATGCGGGCTATGAAGCGGTCGGCGCCATGCGTAAGGACGGCGTCCGCCCGGATGCGATCGTGTGTGCCTCTGATCTGATTGCCATGGGCGTGTTACGCGCGCTTCGCGAGACCGGTATTCAGGTGCCTGACGATGTCGCCGTGGTGGGGTATGACAATATTACGGTATCAGCATACACCACCCCCGGACTGACTACCGTTCAGCAGAACACTCGCCGGGCCGGCGAACTGCTGGTTGATGCCCTGATAAAAGCCATCAACAATGAACAACCGGAAGATTACCTGATGCCGGCAGAACTGGTCATTCGTCAGTCCTGCGGGTCACTGAGGGATTAAACCGGCTGTCCGGCAGCACGCGTGCCGCCAGAGGCGCAGTCCTACTGTGTCTTCATTTGTGCTCTTAACTGCGCGATAAGCGCATCGTTGGTTATCTCACCATCACGTACCCAAACCTGGACACCGTTAGCCGGCACCAAGGTGGTCAGTGTATCGCCGGCGCTAAGCTGCCGGGTTTCACCCGACAGTTGCTCTTTCCATCTGCCAGCCTGAATAAAACGGGATACCGCCGCCTGACGCTGTTCAGGAGCTTTGTTTAACAGTACCAGCGCCGTTTGTGCTATCTCGTCGGTCTGCAGTACACGATAAAATGCGGCATTGTGGCCCTTTAGTTCTACATTCACCTGCAGCCCCTGCTGTAACGCCGGCACCGCCTGCCTGACGTGTGCAATTTTTTTCAGTGCCTGGTAAATAGGATGGTGAACGGCGTTGTCGATATTGTCCTGACCAAGGTAATTGCGGTTACCCGCGTGTTCTGCGGTGCCGCGCATGAAACCAATTTCAGAGCCCTGGTATACCACCGGGATCCCACGGGCAGTAAACAACCAGTTGTGGGCATTAATGAAGCCGGCGTCAGTTGCATTCATTCTTGCCATATCGTGGTTATCGTAAAAGATCGTCAGCTCATAAGGGTTGTGATAGGGACCATGTTGAAGGTAAAGCACGGGCGCAAGGTCACTGAAATCTGACTCAGCCGGATCCTCAAACACCGACAGCATGGCTTTTTGCATAGGAAAATCCAGCACACTGATAGCCCCGTTTTTCGGCAACGTGTGCTGAGCAATATCATTGGCGCTGTACTGGAAACTCTCGCCAAACATATAAAACCCTGGATATTTTGCGCGGATACGATCCGACGCCTCACGCCAGAAACTATGCGGAACATGACGAATGGTATCGATTCTGAAGGCATCCGCCCCCTGCTCTATCCAGTACAGATAACTGTTTATCAGATAGTCTCGTACCGCAGGGTTACTGTCGTCCAGATTGGAAAGTTTGACCAGATCCGGGTAGTTGTGGAAAAAACTATGCAGCGGATTTGAGCCAGGCTCGAGTTCCTCTGGTGGCAGGTTCTGATGGTCTGCAACCAGTTTGCCGTTCTGGTCATACAGCTCACCATAACCCGGCTGATCAACGGGCATAGTCCAGCTTGGTGTACCGTGATTAGCCACAATATCAAACACGTTTTTCAGTCCCTTCGCCCGCATCGCCGATGTGTAGTCCTTCACACTCAGATCCTGACTGACATAATGCTCATCAGGCTGATAGAAGTTGGTCGCCCAGTAACCATGATAACCAGCCTTACCGCCATCCTTAAATGCGCCACCAAAAGTGATTTGTTCATCCCCTGTGAACGCCTGATCCGGGTTATCCACCAGCGGTGTCAGCCAAACCGCACTAAAACCAAGCGTCGCAATATAATCCGCATTTTTCAGTACGCCTTTCAGATCGCCGCCCATATAGCCGACATACGCCATTTCACCTTCCGGCCCCTCAAGCGGTAACTGCCAGGTAGGATGCTCGCCGCCCTGAGTTTCATGGTTGTTCGACGGATCGCCGTCTACAAAACGGTCGGTCATCACGAAATATACCGCTTCTTTGGCAAACGGCTCCGTTGTGCCATAGAACGCTTCACGTACGTAGGCCGCAACCAATGAAGTACAGCCACAGGCCACCAGACAGGCCGAGGCCAGTAATGAACGTTTACGGTAGATCATACCTGTTCTCCTTCCGTGATTGCAGCGGCTTCACTGTCGTGCTCAGAGACAAAAAAAACCGCCAGCGCGCCAAGCATCATCGACACACCTGCGACAACAATGATGTATTTCGCTTCGTTGTCAAAAACGCTACTTAAAATCCAGCCTGCTGTCAGACCAGAGACAATTTGTGGCGCAGCCACGGTAAAATTGAAAATTCCCATGTACACCCCGGTTTTTTGCGGCGGCAGTGCACCGGCGAGCATGGCATAGGGCATCGCCAGTATCGCTGCCCACGCAACACCCACACCGACCATCGGAAGCAGTAGGTTGACCGCCCCCACCGGCACCGTCACTTCGGTGATCAGTAAGTTGACATTGACCGACGTGAGATCCTGGAACGCAAGAAAACTGATATAGCTGATACCACCGAGGATTAGCGAACCGGCATAAACCGGTTTGCGACCAAACTTGTCAGCCAGTTGCGCCAGGAAAACGGAGAAAATGGCGGCAAACACCGAGTATGCAGCAAACAGAATTCCGACCCAGTCACCCGCCGCGCCTTTTGCGGCAATAATGGTCTCCGGCACCACTGGCGCAGCCGCAATAAATGCTGGATCAAACCAGTTTTTGTCGACATTCCAGATGTGCTGTGCGATCGCTGGCGTGGTATAAACCCACATAATGAACAATGCAAACCATGAGAAAAACTGAACAACCGCCAGTTGTCGCATGGTGCGTGGCATGCTTTTAACCAGTGAGAAAAACTGACTCAGTTTCTCACCCAGCGTCAGGGACTCTGCTGGCGCCAGTGACGCTGGATCAAGCCCTTTATAGCGGCAATATTCTTCTGGGGCATACTCTTTGGTGCGAATAACGGTCCAGATAACAGAGCCCAGCAACACCGTAGCGCCAATGTAGAATGCCCACATGACTGACGGTGCGACCTCGCCCATTTGCGCCGTGTTTTCGAGCCCGACGACGTTAGTCAGCAAAAACGGCAGTATCGAGCCTATTACCGCGCCGATATTGATCAGCAGTGACTGCACCGAATAACCGATATTGCGCTGGCCGGCCGGTACCATGTCGGATACCAGTGACCGGAATGGCTGAAAGCAGACATTGAAGGAGGCATCCATTAACGCCACCATCAGTGCGCCCATCAGCATAGGCGCCATAAACGCCACAAACAGCGGCGCGTTGGGCAACAGGATCATGCCTATGACAGCAGCAATAGCGCCCGCCAGAATAAACGGACGGCGACGCCCGAGTCGGTTCCATGTGCGGTCAGACGAAGACCCCACCAAGGGCTGAACAATCAGTCCCATTACGGGTGCCACCAGCCAGAACAGTGACAGTGAATGCAGATCCGCACCGAGGTCAGAGAGAATACGGCTGACGTTGGCATTTTGCAGGGCAAAGCCGAACTGGACGCCCAAAAAACCGAAACTGACGTTCCATATTTGCCAGAAAGAAAGACGGGGTTGTGTCACTTGCATAATAGTCTCTAGTTGTTGTTATCCTGTTTACCACGCAGTCAGTGGCAGCCCTACCGGTTCGGCTTTCATATTTACGAATTCGCCAACGGTTTGCGGCGTCATTCCGGCAACTCGCCACTGATAACCGGTACGGTTCCGCCGTGCTACGTTCATGCAAAGTCACTCGTTGTTAACGTTTCGTTAATTTCGCAGTAATACTACCCGTGCCTACTGCCGCAAACCAGCCATTTGCATACGTATTCAGCCAAATTCAGTTAGCAGTCATCCCTTTAAAACGTCACTGTCAGGCGCTGGTTCATGGTGTACGGCATGGTTACCGACAACAGGCGTGCTTCGTTGTCCCAGTGTGTCTTATGCTGTTCAGGCTGCAGCGTATCCATGGCCTGTGGCATCGCGGTCAGACCATGAATTATCCATACCAGAGACCGTGCGTCAGGCATGCCGGCATAATCGCCATAGCCCTTTGCCTCAAGGGTGACACTGGATTCTGAGGCAGTAAGGGAAAAATCGATACGATGACGTTGCTGACTGACACTAAGACCATCATCTTCAACATACTGAAAGGCGGTTTCGGCCGGAAGACCAGAATCATCTATCCAGACGTGAACCTCAAGGCGCGAAAAATCCGCCTCCTGCGTGGTATTTGCCGGTGAAATCATTGGCACGATGGCACCGCGGCGAATAAAAACCGGCGTCGTCGTATCGTCAACCGGCATCATGACAGTTTTCCCGCCGTCAATACGTTTATCACTATCACGGACAAACCAGATCCCGTCGGGCAATGCCACAGGCCAGTTTGTTACATCTGGCCGTGTGACCGGCGATACCAGATAAAACGGCCCCCAGTAAAAGCTGCTGGCATCGTTAAACCAGTCGGCACCGGTATGATAAAAACTGAGTGGCCGCATCAGGGACAGACCGGTTTCGCTGTTGTGCACCATCAGTGAATAGTTATACGGGAGTAACGCGTAGCGACGGTTGATAATGTCACGCGCAGCCGCTTTCACCGCATCAGAATGAAACACCGGCTCAGGAGCAATGTCTTCCTGAGCATGAGGGCGGAAAACCGGCTGAAATTCGCCCAGTTGCAGCCAGCGTAAATACAGTTGCGGATCAAATGCATCACCGCCGGCAAACCCACCCAGATCACTGTGCGTATAGGCCAGGCCAAACAGGCTCATCTGCAGTGCCAGTTCCACCTGAGGCTGTAAACCGCCCCAACTGCGACTGACATCACCGGTCCAGGGGATCATGCCGTACCGCTGCGAGCCGAGAAAGCCTGAACGCATGAGCAGGAACGGTCGTTTACCTGGTGCCACGTCGCGCTGTACAGACTGCACCAGCGCGGCCCATTCATGACCGTAGGCATTGTGTACCAGATCGGCACCGACCCGCTGTCCGGTCACCTCGTGCATCAATTCTGCCGGGTGTACCTCAGGTTCGCCCAAATCTCCCCAGATGCCGGCCACGCCTTGTGACAATAACCGCGTATACTGTGCAGCAAACCAGGCCTTACCCTTATCACTGAAAACATCAATAAGACCGGTATGACCGAAAAAGAAATCATAGGTTTTTACATTACCGTGACTGTCTGTTGCCAGTGCACCTGCCGTCGACGCGTCGGTAAAGGTAGATGAGGTTGTCAGCACAAAGGGTTCGGTGATCAGTACCGTGTTGATATTGTTATCCCGTAACGTTGCAATCATGTCATCCGGGTCGGGAAAGGCCTCGCGGTCCCAGTCGAGGTTACCCATGTGCCCTTTTACATCCTTACCGAACCAGTAAAGATCCAGCACCACGGTGTCCAGCGGTATCCCGGCCTGACCGAACAGTGCAACGGTGTCCATCACTTCCTGCTGGGTATGGTAGCCAAAGCGGGAGGCGAAATTTCCCAGCGTCCAGCGCGGAGGTAAGGGCTGAAGACCGGTAAGGCGGACGGTGTTGGTGGCAACATGACGGGTGTTTTCTCCCAGCGTTACCAGATACGATGCCCGTCCGCCTGTCGCAGAGAAGGTCAGCGTTTCAGCCTGTGTCATACCGGTATCCAGCATGCCTCTGGCAGTATTATCAAATAAAATGGCGTAGTGCCTTGATGAGAGAACAGCCGGTAAAGAGTAGTACATCTGCTGTGATGACGTGCTGTAGCCATAATGCGCCTGGTTATAGAGCGGAAGCCGCTGTCCCCGCCTATCCATCCCGACGACACGCTGACCGCCACCATAAAGCTGTTCATCCGCCGTCAGGTCAAATGAAAACGCCACCGCACCGTCGTCGCCAATACCGCCGTCAGTCTGACGTGTAATCAATGTCCCGTTGTAATAAAAGCTAAGCTGAAAGGGTGCATAAGAAACATCAACACGCACCTGCTGACGGGATAATGTCAGGCCCTCTTTAAGCGAAGCGGAGTGAAATGGCTGAGTCTCGCTATTTATTGGTAGCGCCATGGACGCCATTGTCTTGCGTTCAGGCTGTTCATAGGTTACCGCCACACTCAGTGGCTGCATAAACTCAACTGTTACAGTCTGACCGTTATCCAGAGTCAGCCTCGTCTGCCGTTCAGAGACTGCAGTTTGGGTAACCGTTGCGCAAAAACCGGTATAACTGAAAAGGATTAAGAAGACGACGGCAACAGATTGCAGCACGGACTGATTAAAATTCATAAATGGCCGCCTCCATGCCTGGC
The DNA here is from genome assembly GCF_040812025.1 of Alteromonas nitratireducens. Classification (NCBI taxonomy): domain Bacteria; kingdom Pseudomonadati; phylum Pseudomonadota; class Gammaproteobacteria; order Alteromonadales; family Alteromonadaceae; genus Alteromonas; species Alteromonas nitratireducens. The sequence goes on along the minus strand of NZ_JBFNPK010000001.1, from coordinate 346,031 downwards.
AGACTGACTTCCAGCGTCATTGTGTCGCTGTCATCACCATCAAGCCAACGCAGACTGACACCGGACTCCGGCGTCAACAGCGGTGTAAACACTGTCGAACCGGTTACGCGTAACGCTCCTAGAATGTCTGTTGAGAGCACGATTTTCATTGCCTTCACGGGTGTCGGAGAGAAATTGGCCATGACCAGTAAGCGTTTATCACCCTCTGTCCTGACAAACGCCAGTTGCGCTTCAGAATAACTGCTATTTCCTGCCAGGCTGTCTTCGTGCAGCGGGATTAACGTTCCCGTAACAGCGGGATGTAAGGCGGCGATATTGAGCAGGCCGACATAAAACCTGCGCAATGCGTTTTCCTCAGTGCTTAGCGCCCCACCGTCAAACTTGCCGCCATTCATCCAGCGCTGATGGGCGGGGACACCCGCATAGTCAAAAATCGTGGTGCGGGTTGGGTCGCCAAACCCCATATCCTCACTGGCGTCTTCACCGACTTCCTGACCAAAATACAGCATGATGGGGGAAGGACTGATAAGTGCCGACACGGCCATTGCCGGCTTGCCCATGCGCGCGTCACCGGCAAATGCGTCACTGGCGATGCGCTGCTCATCATGGTTTTCCAGAAAATGGAGCATCGCAGGTGCAATATCGCTCACCCTGGCATGGGAGGTCAGTAACTCCGATACCGTCTGACGGCCCTGCATAACGCCTTTCAGCGTGTCGTAAAAGCCCACTTTGTCGTACAGGTAATCCATTTTTCCGCGCTGAAGATAATCTCGGTAAAGCTGAGGCTGGTAAACCTCGGCAAGCAGAAAAGCATCCGGGCTCTTTTGTTTTATCGCACTGTTCAGGAACGACCAGAATTCGACCGGAACCATTTCGGCCATGTCGAAACGAAAGCCGTCGACACCGCGATCCAGCCAGTAAAAGGCGATATCACGAAACTTATACCACGAGTCAGGCAGGGTTTTGCCCGCCCAGAATTCAACATGGGCCTCAACAGGCAGGCCGGCATACTCTTCGGGCAGCAGTGGAAAGTCGTAATGACCATCAGGCCGCACGCCATAGTTAATTTTGACAGTTTCATACCAGTCATACTCTGACGGACTGGCGGAACGCGCCCCGTTGCCGGTCCATTTGGCAGGGTCTTCTTCAAACTTACCATCAGCCAGCGGATGAGGGTCTCCGCCTAGCACAGGCGTCTGTTCAGATCCCGGTACGGTCAACGCCTCACCGGGTACATAATAAAAGTTGTTGTCGCGCGCGTACGCTACACTGGTGTCATCTCCTGCACCAAAATCCTGTATACCTGCCGGCGCGGCCAGTGACTCATAGCGACGGGCGACATGGTTAGGCACGATATCAATGATGACTTTCATACCGTGGGCATGGGTGCGCTCAACCAGCGCGTCAAACTCTTCCAGACGACGAGCAGGATCAACCGCTAAATCCGGGTTTACACTGTAATAATCTTTTACTGCATACGGCGAGCCTGCCCGCCCTTTAACCACGTCAGGATCGTCCTGGCTGATACCAAACCTGGTGTAGTCCGTAACCACAGCGTGATGCGGCACACCGGTATACCAGATATGTGTGACGCCCATCTCACGAATGGCCGCTAACGCTGTATCGGTAAAGTCATTGAATTTCCCGACGCCATTTTCTTCAAGAGTGCCCCACGGTTTATTGGTGGTATTGGTATTACCGAAAAGGCGGGTAAACACCTGATAAACAACCGGCTTCCCTGCCCCGACATGCGGCTTGTTATTGTGAGGTGCGATACCGGAGTCGGCCTGGCCGGACGGCTCAGTCACGGGAAAACACGCTGTGATAGTGAGGGCCGAAACGGCCAGTGCAATCGCGGTTGGACTTCTGAGAAATGAAGCTAGATGTCGCATACAGGCTATCCTTCAGTAACGATGGCGCCAGCATAGCGGTTAACAATTTGTTAAGGAAGTTGCATACGTATTCAGAAAACATGGCAAACATCACACCATGTGATCAGTCGCCTTATCAGGCGGCGTGACGGGAGCCGTCTCTGATCACAATGCGTGCAGTTTCTGACTGGGTCATTTGTTTCAGTAAACGTTGCTGAAACACCCGCATGGTCGGCGAAATGTCACTGACCAGCTGGTCAGGGACAATCGAGTACGCTGCCCGTTTGCCATGGTAGTCCATGGTACTGCCCAATTGTCTGAAGCGGATCCCGATAAACGACATACTTCTGGCAAGGCGCGGCTCCATCATCACATAAGCGTGCTTAACCTTATTATTCAGACAGATTGAGGTGGCCATCAGATACAGGGCAACTGACAACAATGATGACGCCTGGCCTGCAGAGGGGATATCATTGCTATCGAGTGCAGTAGACGGACGAAAAACGCGGCGAAACCTTTTGGGTACCGCCAGTCGTGAGACTTCAGCAATGTCTTTACGACGGTGTTGAGACGGTGCATTGTCTGCACCGGCGATCGCTGCCTTACAGTTTTGCTCAAGTGGCAACAGCGCGTCATCATCGCGTGGCAGCACAACGCGAATGGTGCCGGCGCACTCGCCGCTGGCAATATGCGTGATATAGCAACTCACTGAATAGGCATCATACTCATCGGTTTCCAGTCCATCCTGATTGACAGCTTCATAACCGAGTTCTTCACAGTAAACCTGGTGACGCGCACGAAAACAGTGACGTCGTGCGGTGTCAGACACGGCCACGCTGACGGCGAAATGATCAAAAAAGTTGCTTACCAGAATGTCGACCGGCGTCGGTTCTGGTTTACGAACAAATGAACGCATAGCCTTACGCAACCAGTGCGGATAAAATCGCTGAAGACGATGCATTGTATTTAGAAAACGTTTTTTCAATCCAAACCCCTGACATAGGAATTAATCAATAAATTATTCACTGTCCGTGTGGGCCTTGGAAGACGGATCCGACGGGATCCCAAGACAGGATCTAAACCTTGCACTACTTTATCGGCAGAGTAAACCTATCTTTAGACTAATTTTTTAAATTTCCCCATAAACGATCCGCCGCAGCCGGATCATCGCCGTGCGTTGTTATTATTGTCCCTGCTCTGCCTGATCACGGCATTATTGTGCACAAAATCTGATTTACTCAGGCGGTCATACAATACGACGTTAACCGTTGCAGCCAGATTCATACAAGACCGCGTAGGAACATAAACCACATCGTCACACTGACGAAGAATATCATCACCGATGCTGCCATCTTCAGGACCAAGAATGTACATTGCGTTTGCGGGATGGGTGTAATGAGGAAGCGGTGTGGCATCTTCCACCAGCTCAATTGCTACGCGGCGGGCCGATGACGGCGCCATTTCAAACAGATCATCCACACCAATGGTCGGGATCTGGCGATGGAATGCTTTGGTATCAGCATTAAATTCTTTGGCATAACGGTAGCGCTGACCGGTATAGAGCACCGTATCAACGCCATAACAGCCGGCGGCCCTCAGGATACCGGCTACATTCACTGCGGATTTTGGGTTAATCAGTCCCAGGGTAATCGTCTGCTTAGCGGACATTATCAGATCCTGCTCACTTCATACTCGTCTGCACGCCACAAAATGGCGTACTTTTACGGGCTGCAAACCTTACCTGATTATGCCGGTTAACGACAATAAAAATACCCGGACCGCCTGACTTTTCAGTCCAGAAGTCTTTCTTCAAGCAGACCGTCAACCAGGTCTGATAACTGATGTCTGTTTATCAGTGATACCGCCTTTTCGATATCCGGCGCGAAATACCGGTCTTTATCGTAAAACGGAACATGCTGTCGCAGCAGATCATGGACCTGGCGAAGCGGTGCACTTGTCATCAGCGGTTTTCTGAAATCAATGCCCTGCGCTGATGCCAGCCACTCAATGGCCAGAATGCCTGCAACATTGTCGAAAATATCCTTCAGCCGGCGGCCTGCAAACGTCGCCATGGAGACATGATCTTCCTGATTCGCCGACGTGGGTAACGAGTCAATCGACGCGGGATGAGCCAGCGTTTTGTTCTCGCTGGCCAGCGCCGCGCAGGTTACCTGGGCAATCATAAACCCTGAATTTACCCCGCCGTTATCAACCAGAAATGGCGGCAGACCACTCAGATTGGAATCAATCAGCAGCGCCATCCTGCGCTCCGACAGGGCTCCGACCTCTGACAGAGCGATAGCCAGCATATCGGCTGCCATGGCGACGGCTTCGGCGTGGAAGTTTCCGCCCGACAAAATCTCGTTATCATCACAAAAGACCAGCGGGTTGTCCGACACACCATTCGCTTCAGTGACCAGGGTCTGCGCGGCATAACGGCATTGCTGCAGACACGCGCCCAGTACCTGCGGCTGACAGCGTAGGGAATAGGGATCCTGTACTTTTTCGCAGCCGGCATGAGACTGACCGAGTTCAGACTCGGCCAGCAGTGCACGGAAACCTTTTGCGATGTCAGACTGCGCAGCATGGCCGCGAACCGCGTGAATACGCGCATCAAACGGCACGCGAGATCCCAGCGCCGCCTCAACACTCAACCCGCCAATCGCCAGGCTGCTGTTAAGCGCATTTTCAGTCATAAATAACCCTTCAAGCGCAAAGGCGGTGGATGCCTGGGTGCCATTAAGCAAAGCCAGTCCTTCTTTTGGCGCCAGCGCAATGGGCGAAAGTCCTGCGTGTTTCAGGCCGTGTGCTGCCGACTGACGCTTGCCATCAATCAGCACCTCACCCTCACCCAGCAGCACGGCACTCATGTGCGCCAACGGTGCCAGATCGCCCGACGCACCGACGGATCCTTTTTGAGGGATGGCAGGCCACACCTGATGGTTATACAGGGTTATCAGGGCGTCAATCACCTCTGCGCGAATACCGGAAAAGCCCCGTGCCAGTGAATTAATTTTCAGCAGCATCAGCAAACGGACGGTAGACGGGGCCATAAATTCCCCAATACCGGCCGCGTGGGACAACACAATACTGCGCTGCAGCAGCTCCAGTTCATCCTCATTTATGCGGGTATTGGCAAGCAACCCGAAGCCGGTATTGATACCGTAAACGGTTCGCCCCTGACTCAGCACGTCACGAACAGTCTGAGCAGCGGCATGAATGTCTGCGTAAGCGGAGTCTGCCAGCCTGATTGGCTGGTGCTGACGAAAACAGGCACGTAAATCATGCAGCGTCAGGCTTCCGGGTATCAGTTCAAAGCTGGCAGTCATCAGGCTTTACCTCCGGTAATCATCGGCAAGTCGAGACCATGCTCGCGGGCGCAATCTTTGGCAATGTCGTAACCGGCATCCGCGTGGCGCATCACACCGGTTGCCGGATCGTTGTGCAGTACGCGCGCGATACGGGCATCCGCCTCTTCACTGCCATCACAGACAATCACCACACCGGAATGCTGACTGAAGCCCATACCGACACCGCCACCGTGGTGAAGCGACACCCAGGTAGCACCACCGGCGGTGTTCAGCATAGCGTTCAGCAGCGGCCAGTCAGAGACTGCATCAGACCCATCGAGCATGGCTTCCGTTTCACGGTTAGGAGACGCAACCGAACCGGAATCGAGATGATCGCGACCGATGACTACCGGCGCCGACAGTTCACCGTTTCGCACCATTTCATTGAATGCCAGCCCAAGTTTCTGTCGTTCGCCCAGCCCGACCCAGCAAATCCGCGCCGGCAGGCCCTGAAAAGCAATACGTTCTCTGGCCATATCCAGCCAGTTATGCAGATGCGGATTGTCGGGGATTAACTCTTTGACTTTCTGGTCTGTTTTATAAATATCTTCCGGATCGCCTGACAGTGCGGCCCAGCGGAACGGGCCTATGCCCTGACAAAATAGCGGACGAATGTAAGCAGGTACAAAACCTGGGAAATCAAACGCGTGCTCTACCCCTTCTTCCAGCGCCATCTGACGAATATTGTTACCGTAATCGAGGGTCGCGGCACCGGCCTGCATAAACCCGAGCATGGCTTTAACCTGAATCGCCATCGACGCCTTGGCGGCATGCACGACGCCTTTCTCGTCATCCAGACGCGCCTGTTTCGCTTTTTCCATGGTCCAGCCTTTTGGCAGATACCCGTTGAGTGGATCATGGGCACTGGTCTGGTCGGTAACCACATCAGGAATGATCCCGCGCGCCAGTAACTCAGGGAACACATCAGCGGCATTGCCCAGCAGACCAACAGAGACCGCCTCACCGCGGGCTTTTGCCTCGTCGATGATAGCCAGCGCCTCATCAATACTGGTGGCTTTTTTATCGACGTAACCGGTTTTTAAGCGAAAATCGATACGGCTCTCATCGACCTCTACCGCAATCATTGAGAACCCGGCCATGGTCGCCGCCAGCGGCTGTGCACCGCCCATACCACCCAGACCACCGGTCAGGATCCAGCGTCCTTTGGCGTCTCCCTCAAAATGCGTTTTCGCAACACTGACAAAGGTCTCATAGGTACCCTGCACGATGCCCTGTGAGCCGATGTAGATCCACGAGCCTGCCGTCATCTGGCCATACATCATCAGCCCCTTGCGGTCGAGCTCGTTAAAGTGTTCCCAGGTTGCCCAGTGCGGCACCAGGTTAGAATTCGCGATGAGCACCCGCGGCGCATCAGGATGGGTCGGGAACACCCCGACCGGCTTACCCGACTGGATCAGCAGTGTCTGATCATCCTCCAGGCGTTTCAGCACATCGACAATGGTGTCAAACGCTTCCCAGCTTCGTGCGGCACGGCCAATTCCACCGTAAACCACCAGTGCATCAGGATGCTCTGCCACTTCAGGGTCGAGGTTGTTCATCAGCATCCGTAACGGCGCCTCGGTCAGCCAGCTTTTGGCATTCAGCTTAGCGCCACGCGGGGCGGTAATATGACGTGTAGGGTCCAGTCGGTTCATTATTATTCTCCAGCGGTTGGGTTTCCGAACGCGAGGTGATCGCCCAGGCGATAGCGATTGCCCGGGTGCATCAGTGTGGCAACACTGACAATACCTCTGGCAGAAAATGTGCGTCGGTTTATTTTCAGACAGGGTGTGCCTGGTTCAATATCTAATGCCCTGACGATAGACTCGTCAGGTAAAACAGCTTCTACAATGTGATCGGCCTCGGTTAGCGGCGCAACCCGGCTCAGATAGCGGTTGGCGGTAATGCGGGTAAAGTCCTGCTTCAGGTAATCGGGTGCCCAGCGGGGATTGACCCAGCGCACTTCGTGCTGCAGCGGCACAGCATTGTCATAGTGCACCATCGAGGTATAAAACAGCGGTGTTTCAGTCTCCACTCCCATCCACTGGGCCACATCAGCAGTCGCTTTACGGCTTTCCTGTGACAGCACCTGACAGGCGTACTGATGACCGCGCGCAGCTATCTCGTCCTGGATCCCACGTATGGTCAGCATCGAGCTCATCGGCCTTGAGTCTGAAACGAAGGTACCTACCCCCTGAGTTCGGGCCAGGATCCCCTCGCTAACCAGCTCACTCAGCGCCCGTCGCGCCGTCATACGACTGACGCCGAAACGCTCAGCCAGCTGATTTTCAGAGCCGACCTGCTCTCCCGGCTTTAGCCTGCCATGCTCAATATCATCAAGCAGTGCCGATTTAATTGCGACAAAACGCGGTTGCATACGCACTTCCCTTTTATCCGATGCAGTTATGCTAATCTGTTTAACTTGTATATACAAGTATAGAGAAGTAGACTGGTTGCATCATTTATCCGTTAATGTTTGTTATGTCAGACCTGCTTATTACCCATGCCAGAATTGCCTCCATGCAATCTACCGAGAGGCCCTATGGCGAACTTACCGATACCGATATACGTATTCAACATGGCGTCATCACAGAGCTCGGCTGCGACCTTGAACCTGAAAATAATGAGACGGTGATTGATGCAGCGGGCCGGTGGTGTCTGCCGGGTTTTGTTGACTGCCATACGCATCTTGTTTATGGCGGCGATCGCAGCAATGAGTTTGCCCTGCGTCTGGAAGGCGTCAGTTATCAGCAAATCAGCGAACAGGGTGGCGGCATAAAAAGTACTGTACGAGCCACCCGGACAGCCGATGACACCACCCTGTACAAGGCCTCATTACGTCGGCTTAAGCGACTGGCCGAGGAAGGCGTAACAACGGTAGAAATTAAGTCGGGTTACGGACTGGATAAGGACACTGAATTACGTCAGCTGGCGGTGGCAGACAAGCTTGCCAAGGAGACCGGACTGAGCATAGTGAAAACCTATCTTGGCGCACACGCACTGCCGCCTGACACCACGATGGATGCTGACGAATACATTGATTTTGTCTGCCAGACCATGCTCCCTTACATTGCTGAGCACAAACTGGCACAGGCGGTAGACGTGTTTTGCGAAAATGTCGGGTTTACCCTGGCGCAGACAGAACGCGTATTCACCGCTGCCTCGCACGCGGGTCTTTGTGTAAAAGGCCATGTTGAACAGCTCAGTGACAGCAAGGGTGCAGCACTGGCGGCCCGCTTTAATGCGCTTTCGGTCGATCATATCGAATACCTGGCGGACAGTGATGTCCCGCTGCTGGCACAATCCGGCACTGTCGCGGTGTTACTGCCCGGCGCATTTTACTATCTTAAAGAAACCATGCGCCCGCCCGTGGCGGCGCTGCGTAAACATGCGGTTCCCATGGCGGTTGCCACTGACCTGAATCCGGGGACGTCACCGGTTGCATCGTTACTCACCTGTGCCAATATGGCGTGTGTTCTGTTTGGACTGACAACAGAAGAAGCGTTACGCGGCATCACAGTAAACGCAGCAAAGGCGCTGGGACTTACCGATAGAGGCGAAATTCGCGCGGGTATGCGGGCAGATATTACACTCTGGGATATACCCGGCCCACAGGCGCTGGTCTACGAGATGAACGGTTTCAGACCTGACTATATTATTGCAGGAGGACATCATGTCGCTTAACGAGTTATGGCAGGGCCGCACCGACAGTGAGGACGGCGTCGCAGGCCATCGCTGGCATCAGCGCGTCGTATTTGATGATAATGTTGAGGCCGGTGACACCGTCATTGTGGGTTATCCGAATGACAGTGGCGTGGCTGCAAACAAGGGCAGAACCGGCGCGTCCGGGGGGCCTAACGCACTGCGTCAGGCCATGGCTCCGCTCCCTTTCACACTAACAGGTGCGCTGCGCGACACCGGTGACAGTGAACTTCATCCGGCGCTGCCACTAACCCAGCGCGCTTACCGTGATAAAGCTGCGCCATACCTGCGCGCCGGTGGCCATGTGCTTGGTCTCGGTGGCGGCCATGACATCGCGTGGGCGAGCTGGCAGTCGCTGCATCAGGCGTTTGGAGATGCCCGCATTGGTATTATTAATCTGGATGCGCATCTTGATCTTCGCCGCTGCGATGAAGTCACATCATCGGGCACACCATTTCGCCAGATTGCCGAATACAGTCAGCAGCACGGAATGGATTTTCACTATGCGTGTCTGGGGGTGTCAGCTGCATCGAATACCCCGGCCCTGTTTGATTACGCCGCAAAAACCAACACCATCATTGTGCAGGACATTGCTTTTTCGGCATCACAGTGCGCACAGGCGGTAATGCCCCTGCTTGAGGCTGTCGATACACTCTACGTGACAATATGTATGGACGCGTTTCCTGCCGCCAGTGCGCCCGGTGTGAGCGCTCCTGCTGCTATTGGTATCAGCCCGGCAGAATCAATCGCATTTCTGCGCTGGTTGTCAGATGAAACCCGTCAACGGCAGGTAAGCTGGTGCCTGTCCGATATTGCAGAGCTTAACCCGGTCTTTGACAAGCAGGCCAAGACTGCACGACTTGCCGCGCGAATGGCGTTCGAACTGGCTCATGCCATGCACGGCTGAACGTTGATCCGGCAAAAAAAAACCGCTCAAATGAGCGGCTTTTTATCAGGTCTGATTATTTTTCAATGACCGTAATCGTCGGCGCTCCGGCATCCGGTCCTTCGACACGGAATTCGTAGGTGCCGGCAGGTACATCAATCAGCAGGTTGTTGTTGCTGGTCCCCAGTACTTTGGCTTCACCCGGCACCACTTCATTGCTGGCCGCGCCATCGGGATTACCCAGGTTAACCGTAGACCAGTCTTCCGATGCCACCTTGAATTCGGTAGGTTCACCGTCGAGGTCAATATCCACCGAGTAGACACCGCCACCCAGATAGGTCAGCGCATCGGTTGTACCCCACCCGTTCATGCCGCCGCGCAGGAAGACCGGTGTTGCACCAAAGAAGGCCTCTTTGAACACCCGAATTTTCGGCTCTTCCAGCGTAGTGACATCAAAGATGAACACGTACGTTTCCTCGTCTGTAATATCCAGGATCAGGTTACTGCCACCAGTCGCAAGGTAAGTATCCTCGCCCAGTATGACCGTCCGGTCTGAGGTATCACCCGATACGGCGCCAAGGTCAACCGTTGACCAGTCTGCACTGGCAACTTTGAACTCGTAGCTTCCCGGTGACAGATTGAGTGACGTTGAGTACAGTCTGCCACCGTCATAGCCAAGTTCATTGTCAGTGCCCCAGCCGTTGAATGCACCACGCACATACACCGGTGTTCCGACGAACGGCTCTTCGTTTTCAACGGTCAGTACCGGTGTATCGGTATCGCTTGCATCCAGAGTAAACAGGTACGTCGCGTCTGCCGACGGTGTGAAAGCAAGATTATTATTACTGGTAGCCAGTACTTTCTCTTCGCCCTCCGTAACCGCAGACGAATCACCATCCGGCGCACCCAGATTCACTGTGGACCAGTCTTCTGACGCCAGCTTGAATTCATACGTCGTTCCCGCGGTCAGGGCAACCGCCACCTGATAAATGCCCGCGCCTTTATACGTGGTGGGATTCGCCGTGCCCCACTCATTCATCGCGCCTCGCAGATACACTGTGGTATCACCATAAGGTACAACGTCTGGTGCACTGGCAGTCGCATAGGCAGATAAACCGTAGCCCTGCGCCCCCATCTGCGGCTTCACGAACACGGCCATGGTCAGTGCCGGGACGGTAAACGTACCGTTCCCTTCATCGTCGCCTGTACCTTCGGTGAAATAGGCGCCACGAACGGTCGGATCAACCGAGTTCATGTGGGTCATATGAAGTTCAAAGCCTGTCGCGGTATTCACCGTAATCGACTTCTCTTCATAGCCGGTGTTTACCACCACCATGATCGCGTCGTTCATCGGGTCGATATCGTCGAGCACGACGTCAGAATCCGGCGTGATCCCGTCATCAATGCTCATTGCTATCAGGCCCGCCTGCTGACGACGACCAAGGTTGTGGAAACCTACCCGGTCGATGATCGCCTGCATGGTGGTCAGTCTGAACAGTGGGCTGTCACGACGAATGCTCAGGAATTCATTGAACACCGACGAGGCAAACTCTATCTCGGTCATCGCCGCTGCACGCTCAGGCGTAGCGAAATACTGACTCATCTCTCTCCAGCGAGATCCATTGTCCTGCTCTAGCGGCAGACCGACATTCCAGTTGTTGGTTTCATACGTAAAGTCTACGTAGTTGAACCAGTCTCCGGCATCGTAAGAGTTACGATCCATCGACTTGGAACGCAGCATATCGCCTCCCATCTGCAGGAAAGGGATACCCTGGGACATCACCGGAATACTGATACCGATATTCTGTGCACGCACACGCTCATGCAGTGACAGATCTTTGGGTAACGTATAGTTGAACTGGTCCCAAAGGCTTTCATTATCGTGTTTTGACACATAGTTAATAATGTCAGCCGGATCAGTCGCATAACCACCCAGTGAGCTGGTTGTGGTGGCTGTGCCACCAGAGGTTTCCAGGACATAGTCAGTCAGCGTACCGGCCATACCCATTTTGACCCGATCCTGGGCATTCAGCAGTCCTTCACTGTCAGGGTTAAATAGTTCACCCTGACGCACCGCCTCGCGAATACGGTCGTTGAATGTACCAATCTGGGTCCCCGCCATATTCGGCTGATTCGCCTGCTCATAACCACGATCGATTCGTGTCCAGCCTTCACCGTAGAAGTAGTTATCCGGGTCAATAGCCTGAATCGCATCGCGCAGACGAAGCATGGTAGATTTGCTCGCCTGACTCATAATGTCGAAACGGAATGCATCGTACTTATAATGCTCGGTCCACAGTGTCAGTGAGTCCAGCATCAGCTTTTCCATCATGACATTGCGCGGTTCCGTATCATCACAACAGGTCTCACGAACAATCGCGCCGGTATCGACTTCATAGCGGTGGTAATAACCCGGCACCACTTTATCGAGTACCGATTTAGGGAAGATACCTGATGCATTGGTGTGGTTAAACACCACATCCAGTGCAACACGCAAGCCCATGTCATGCAGCGCTTTTACCATCGCACGCATTTCAACAATGCGCTCTACGCCTTCCGCACTGGATGCGTAGCTGCCCTCCGGTGCATTGAAATGATGCGGATCATAGCCCCAGTTAAAGGTGTCAACGCCACGAAGATCGTTGGTCAGTTGCTGTGCTTTTGCCGGATCGGCAACCGGATCATAGCTGGTGTAGACATCAATTAGTCGTGCTGACGCGTCCTCTTCGCTGCACACCATCGCATCGCGGTTAAGACGACACAAATCAGCAACCGTATCGTATAAATCAACGGTGTTCGCCGGATCCTCATCAATGGTTGCAATGTCATTTGCAGGCAGAACATGGAAAAGATTCACCCCTGCCTCGACCAGTTTCTGCAGATGCATCACCGGCGCGGTACCTTCTTCGGTGAAGGCAAGGTATTTACCCCGGTTAGCTTCTGAGGTAGAGGCATCCCGCGCACTAAAGTCACGGATGTGCCCTTCATAGATCACCGCATCTTCGGCGTTTTCAATGGTCGGTACCTCATGAGAGTCCCAGCCTTCCGGCTTCAGATCGTCATCACTGAGATTAACAAACCGGGAGAAACGTCCGTTGGTCGACAATGACACCGAATAAGGATCGGTCACTTCAAAGGTCTGGATATCGCCCGTTGTCGGGTGATAGACCGTCACTTCGTAGCGATACAGCACGCGATCAAGCTCGTCTCCACCGGAATAGGTCCAGACACCTGAGGCATCATCACGCACCATGTCGAAACTGTTCGCATCGGTTTTGTTGTCGTTAAACGTTAACAAACGAACCTGTTGTGCCGTCGGCGCCCAGACGGCCGCGGTAATGCCACTGTCTGTATAGACGGGGCCCAGTACCGCCTCATCGGCGTCCTCCTCAGCCTGTGTGTAAAGCTGATCAATGGCATTGGCCAGCTGAATACCGGTTGCAGCAACCAGCGTACCGTCGCTGTCATAGCCCGCCAGTACTGCCTGTGTCCGCAATACCGCTTTGGCCTCTTCAGCACTCCAGTCTCCCTGCCAGGCTGGCAGACCATTCAGATGCGGCGCAATCGCCTGTTGTTCTTCGGTCAGTTCAACCGAAGCCAGTTCCAGCACCGTACCGTTCAGGCCGTCTTCGAGCGTAGCTTCAAGGTCAGCATCGGCAGAATAATGCAGTTTAACGCTGGCCACGACGTCTGGTGTATCCCATAACAGCGTTGTGGCATCCAGCCAGTGCGCACCGAGTCCCTCAATCTCAACGGGCTGCGGGCCCAGTGACATGATGGGATATTCAAACACATTTTCAACGCCTGACAGCGTAAAGTTCATGCGTGTGAATTTTTCGTCGTCCTGTACCAGTGAGCCGGACCAGTCACGGCCACCCATTTCTTTACCGGCGTCATCGGTACCAATATGGATAATGAAATTATGACAACTGCCATAATTTTCTTTTAAGTCCAGCACCCAGTATGCACCATAGTTCGGATCAATACCGTTTGGCTGACGTCCGTTAGCCCAGTCGGTATCAGCATCGGCATACGCATCACAGGTGTCATTATTCCAGGTGTGCAGTCGCCAGCCGTCATAGGCAGCATCATTAGGACTGTTATCCGCATCCACAGCAGCCCGGTTGTAGTAAAGTACCGCCTGGTTGTCGTCCGGGAAAAACACCGGTTCAGGCAACGTAGGATCGGCACCAACCACACAGGCATCATTGGTTTCATTTGGTACCAGCGGTGCATCGCACTGGATGGGAGGTGGGTCTACGCAACGTTTACCCGATTTATTAGGTACCTGTGGCAAATCACAGGTCAGTAGTTGGTTGGTGCCTGATTCAACATCGCCGCCACCGCAGCCTGTCAGCATCATGACACTAAAGACCAGGGCTATCAGACCCATGGCCCGGTTAGTAGATAACATAGCTCGTCGCTCCTGCTTCAAAGTCGGTAAGGACATTGCGGTTAACGCACTGAATTTATTTAAGATATTCATAATGAGTACGTAACCCCCAGGAAGTATTGCGTTCCGAAGAACTGGATGGTGCCGGTCTGCACTTGCGAACTGAAGTAACTGCGGGTCGGCTCATCGGTCAGGTTGTTAATCTGAAACAGCACGCTCATGTTGTCGTTAATTTCATACGACGCCTGATAGTCAACGACCAGTTCATCGTCGAAGTTCACGGTCTGGTCATTTACCGCCACCTGTTTGGACACAAACGCATCCCTGTAACGACCAGAAATGCGGGTTTCAAACCCTTCCCATTCCCAGAACAGGGTTACTGTCGCGACGTTTTCTGACAAACCTGGCAGGCGGGCAGAAAATACGCCATTGCCGGTTTTACGGGTGACCTCACTCTCGGTGTAGGAGTAACTCGCACTGACACCAAGACCCGCTAGCGGACCAGGGAGCATAGAGTAAATTTGTGTATAGGCAATTTCAGCACCACGGATATAGCCGCCCTCTGCGTTATTAAACGCCGTTTCATAGCGGCCATTAATAGTGGGAACTGTGACCACGACCGGATCGCCGTTACTGTCTCGCGCAAGTTCCGGCTCCTGCCCCTGAAATTCCGCTTCCAGGAATACCGGTACATTGACAGAGTCAGGCACGATAAAACCGTTTCCGGCAAAATCGTACGGCTCGACCCCGACGGTATCGATGAAGGAGTCAATGTCTTTATAGAAACCGGCCACAATCAGTGCTCCGTCGGTTTCTTCAAAGTACCATTCATACGAAATATCGTACTGTGTTGCGTAAAACGGATTCAGATACGGACTGTTAAGCGCCGATCCCGAAATTTCGGCATTCGGGGAAGACAGCGTAATCACGCCGGAATCACGATCCTGTGTGGCCAGAATGGTTTCAACATTGGTTGAGGCGTTTGCAGACAAACGCTCAATGTCAGGCCGGGCCATGACTTTTGCCGCCGCCATCCGCAGTTGCGTATTGTCGGTCAGTTTAAAATTCAGGTTAATTGACGGTAACCAGTCTGAGTATTCATGGACCAACGTGGTTGGCCGGTAAAAATTGTTTATCAGACCCGCTTCATCCGTGATGTTTTGTGCACCAAGCGTCGGATCGCTGATTTCAACCGAGGAGCCGGTCTCCGGATCGGTCAGGAATGTTGTGGCGCGTTGCAGTGTTGTCGCCGCCTGTTTTGATTTGACATAGCGTACACCAATATTCCCGCTGACCGGGATATCGCCAATTTCAGTATCGATGTTGGCCATAAAGTAGGCCGCATTGACGGTTTCAAACACATCACCACTTTGTAGCACCGACCAGGAAGTGTTCGGCCCCGTGCCTGGCCCGTTTATTACGCCTGGCGCGCCCGTACCCCACGTCTGAACAGGCTGTGGAATACCGTTCGGGAACCACGCGTTCAGCGCTTTATCCAGATCGATAGACAGATAGCTTGGGAAGTAAGCGAAGTCACCGGCCCAGTCCACAACCTCAACCATATCGTCGGTCAGACGCAGCGGTGGCTGGCTGGATGAAAAGCCAGAATCACTGCCAAACTCATACACTGAGCGATCATTGGTGTATTCGCGGTCTGAATAGCGGTAGCCAAATTCAAGCGACGAGAACACGGCGGTATCCAGCTGATACTGGAAATCAATTTTATACGCATCCAGTTCATCAGTGTTTTCATAAGGATAAATGCCGTATTTGCTTACCAGAACACGGTCAATGTCAGAAAACGCATCAGCTTGACTGAAGGCCACGTCGGGCAGATTCAGTCCATCCAACAAATAGGAAATCTGCACGTTCTCATCAAACTGTGGGTTTAGCGCACTGGCTTCCTCAGACACCAGCGACCATAACAAGCCGTTGCGGAAGTTTGACTCCGCTTTGGATAATGACACATCAAACTGCACCGACAGATCATCGGTAACCTGCCAGTCTGCGTTAACGCCGTAGCTTTCTACCTGGTCAAAATCCTGATTATCATCGTTCACCAGCTCAACCCGGGTACGGCCATTAGGGATACGGCTGAATGTGCCGCCAATCACATTATTGTTGGCAACAACCGGGTTGGTGACCAGACCATCTTCCAGTTTTACCCGATAACCGCGGGCAAACGCTTCAGAATCAAATTTTGAAATGAACGCGTCTGCTTTTAAGGTGAAATTTTCATGCGGTACCCATTCAATGGTCCCGACGTAACCATCACGTGTTTCCTCCCCACCCTTGTGCTGGATCTCAAACCCTTCACTGGTCAGGATACAGTCAACACAGTCTTCCTGTTCGGTGTAAGCAAAGCCGACAAACTGTGTTGCCACACTGGGCTGATATAATCGAGCATAACCGAGGTTGACCCCGACCGTGTCATCAAGAAATTTGCCCTGGTATGAAAAACTGATACGGTGACCGTATTCTTCTGCGTCAGGAATTTCGTCCGCGCGGTCATTGAACATACCCCGTACGTTAGCGTTAAAGGTATGTTGCTGTTCATTCGCCAACGCACTGGCGGTTCGCAGTTCAACCGTACCGGCAACACCACCTTCTATCAGCGACGCTTTTGGCGACTTATAAACCGCGGCCGAATTAATCAGTTCTGACGGATACTGATCAAACTCAATGGCGCGGGTCCCGCTGGTAGACACCTGCTCTCTGCCGTTAAGCGTTGAGAACACAAACCCGCCGGATAAACCACGGATATTAATCTCTGCGGCCTGCCCGCCTGTTCGGACAGCCGAAATCCCTGGCAATCGTGTCAGGGCATCCGCCATTGAAACATCAGGTAGTCCCCCGAGATCGTCAGCAGAGATTTGTTCTGAAACGGTGTCGCTGAATCGCTTCTGATTCAACGACTGAATAAGGCTGGTACTGAACCCGCGAACTTCGATGCGTTCGATGACTTCTTCCTCTTCGCTGGTGACCTCATTATCCTGAGGTTCCTGTGCATAGAGAGGAGAAGCAAACGCCGTCAGCCCACTGGCAATCAGTGCCGCAGTGATGGTGCTGGGTTTAAACGTTCTCATTGTGTCCCATTCCTTATTATTATGGCGTTATCGACAACCCGACACACATAACGCCTGCTATGGTTCACGGTAGATACTAGCGCTTTGAACGAAAACGCATCAATCGACTGCATACGTATTCATTAACATTCAGCAACATTTTTATTACATGACAGCTTAATGATTAAGCCGGGAAAACTTGAAAAGCCCCCTTAAAGAAATAAACCAAATAACCTCTAGCTTATTGTATTTATGAGTATTTTTATTTTTTCGATAAAAGTTTGAGTGGCAAAAGAAAATTGTGCTTAGTGTAAGAGATATTTAAGTCAACGCTGACGTTGGCATAAACTGCCCATTTAGTTAACAGACTGTTAACTAAATTACACCTGACAGAGGAAATGGTCAGCATCGGTGACATTTTCTGTATGAACAGACTAATTGAGAAGTAATGAGTAAAAATTTAAGAAAGCACTGTGCAATGCCAGCTTTAATGAACCATGGTGTCACCAGGTACTTTAGAGTTAGAGCGCTTTTCTTTTAAAAGCAGCAAAAAAAAACGCCACCCGAAGGTGGCGTTTTCGATTATTTCGGGATGGCTTACCAGCTCGTTGCTTCACGCAGAGCCTTGCCGATGTCAGCCAGTGAACGCACTGTTTTAACACCCGCAGCTTCAAGCGCCGCAAATTTTTCGTCAGCAGTACCTTTACCACCGGCGATGATTGCGCCAGCGTGACCCATACGCTTACCCGGAGGTGCTGTTACACCCGCAATGTAAGACACAACAGGCTTAGTCACGTGCTCTTTGATGAAAGCTGCCGCTTCTTCTTCAGCGGTACCACCAATCTCACCAATCATCACAATGGCTTCAGTCTGTGGGTCTTCCTCGAACAACTTCAGAATGTCGATGAAGTTTGAACCTGGAATAGGATCACCACCGATACCTACACAGGTAGACTGACCGAAACCTTCATCTGTGGTTTGCTTAACCGCTTCGTATGTCAGTGTACCTGAACGGGAAACGATACCCACTTTACCTGGCTTATGGATGTGACCAGGCATGATACCAATCTTACACTCTCCCGGCGTAATCACACCCGGGCAGTTTGGACCGATCATGCGCGCGCCCTTGGCATTCACATATTCTTTCACATACAGCATATCCAGTGTCGGAATACCTTCTGTGATACAGACAACCAGTTCGATACCCGCGTCAACGGCTTCGACGATTGAGTCTTTACAGAAAGGCGCTGGTACGTAAATAACAGAGGCCGTTGCACCGGTTGCTTCAACCGCTTCACGAACGGTATTGAATACAGGCAGACCCAGGTGTTCTGTACCGCCTTTGCCTGGTGTAACACCACCAACCATTTGGGTACCGTAAGCAATCGCCTGCTCAGAGTGGAAAGTACCCTGACCACCGGTAAAACCCTGACAGATAACTTTGGTATCTTTATTAATTAATACTGACATTATTTGCCCTCCGCTGCTGCAACCACTTTCTGCGCTGCATCAGTCAGCGACTCAGCGGCAATGATATCAAGACCTGAATTCGCCAGTACTTCACGGCCAAGTTCCGCGTTAGTACCCTCAAGACGAACAACCACAGGTACGTTTACGCCAACTTCTTTCACGGCGCCAATGATACCTTCAGCAATCATGTCACAACGTACGATACCACCGAAGATGTTTACCAGTACGGCTTTTACGTTGTCATCAGACAGAATGATTTTGAATGCTTCTGCAACACGCTCTTTGGTTGCACCACCACCAACATCCAGGAAGTTAGCAGGCTTGCCACCGTGCAGGTTTACGATATCCATCGTACCCATCGCCAGACCAGCACCGTTAACCATACAACCAACGTTACCGTCCAGTGCGACATAATTCAGTTCCCACTGGGCTGCATGAGCTTCACGCGGATCTTCCTGAGAAGGGTCGTGCATGTCTTTCACTTTAGGCTGACGGTACAGGGCGTTGCTGTCGATACCCACTTTGGCATCCAGACAGTGCAGGTTGCCATCTGTTTTGATAACCAGCGGGTTGATTTCGATCAGCGCAACGTCCAGATCTTCAAACATTTTTGCCAGACCCAGGAAGATCTGAACGAACTGCTTGATTTGTGCACCCTCAAGGCCCAGTTTAAACGCCATTTCGCGTGCCTGATAAGGCTGCGGACCAACAATTGGGTCAATTTCCGCTTTCAGAATTTTCTCTGGCGTTTCTTCAGCAACGGTTTCAATTTCAACACCGCCTTCGGTTGAGGCCATGAACACAACGCGACGGCTGGTACGGTCTACAACCGCACCCAGGTACAGTTCATTTGCAATGTCGGTGCACGATTCAACCAGAATCTTGCTGACCGGCTGACCTTTTTCGTCAGTTTGGAAGGTCACCAGATTTTTGCCCAGCCATTTTTCGGCGAACTCACGGATGTCACTCTTGCTCTTCACAAGCTTAACACCGCCAGCTTTACCGCGACCACCAGCGTGGACCTGGCATTTCACTACCCACTCGTCACCGCCAATGCGGTCTGCAGCTTCTACAGCACCCTGAGGAGTGTCTGCAGCGTATCCTTCAGAAACAGGTAAGCCGTATTCTCTGAATAGCTGCTTACCTTGGTATTCATGCAAATTCATGGTGTTTCTTTCCGATTTTTATTAAGACAAAAGCCGCTTACGCGACTTGATTAACGTGACTGATATTATAGGCCGAATATCAGTGTTGTGTCAGAGGCGACCAAGCTTACACAAGGTCGCCTCTCAAGCACAATTCCTGTGAGACGAAAGTCTTACACGTCCAGAAGCAGGCGTGTCGGATCTTCCAGCATCTCTTTCACTGTCACCAGGAAGCCTACTGACTCCTTACCGTCAATGATACGGTGGTCATACGACAGCGCCAGGTACATCATAGGCAGAATTTCAACTTTACCGTTGACTGCCATAGGACGGTCCTGGATTTTATGCATGCCTAAAATCGCGCTTTGTGGCGGATTAATGATAGGCGTAGACATCAGAGAACCGAATACACCACCGTTAGTGATGGTGAAGTTACCGCCCTGCAGCTCGTCCATAGACAGCTTGCCGTCACGGCCTTTAATTGCCAGTTCTTTAATGCCCTTCTCGATACCTGCCATGCCCAGCGTGTCGGTATCTTTCAGTACCGGTGTTACCAGACCACGCGGTGTTGATACCGCAATGGAGATATCAAAATAGTTGTGATAACAAATGTCATCACCGTCAATCGACGCGTTCACTTCAGGGAAACGCTTCAGGGCTTCAGTTACAGCTTTCACATAGAAAGACATAAAGCCAAGGCGGATACCATGACGTTTTTCGAAGCTGTCCTGATACTGCTTACGCAGATCCATGATTGGTTTCATGTTCACTTCGTTAAACGTTGTCAGCATCGCCGTAGAATTTTTCGCTTCCAACAGGCGATTAGCAATCGTTTTACGCAGACGCGTCATAGGGACACGTTTCTCAGTGCGGTTACCGGTTGGCAAAGACGCCGTCTCGTCAGCCTGGGTCGCTGCAGCAGCAGGTTTGCTGTCGCCTGACTTCAGGTACTTCTCAACATCTTCTTTGGTAATACGGCCGTTCTTACCGGTGCCTTTCACTTTCGCGGCATCCACGCCTTTTTCTGCCAGCAAACGACGTACAGACGGGCTCAGCGCATCGCTGTCACCATCGTCGCTGTCATCTGATGCAGTTGCAGCAGGTGCTGACGCACCCGCGCCTTCGGTAAATTTCGCGATAATTTCTTCCGCGGTCACCGTCGCACCCTCTTCGGCCAGAATTTCTGACACGGTGCCGTCTGCAGGCGCGACAACCTCAAGCACTACTTTATCGGTTTCGATATCCACCAGATTCTGGTCACGACTTACCGCTTCGCCAACCTGAACATGCCAGGTTGCAATGGTCGCATCGGCCACTGACTCAGGCAGTACCGGTACTTTCACATCATGTTGCTTACCACCGGCCGCAGGTTTGCTGTCGCCACCCGATTTTTCAGCACTCTCGGCCTTGGCTGGCGCGCTTTCAGCAGACGCAGATGACGACGCAGCACCTTCTTTCAGCTTGGCAATCACCTGTTCACCCAGCACAGTTGCACCTTCTTCATCGAGGATCTCATCGATTACACCGTCAGCCGGAGCCACAACTTCCAGCACAACCTTATCGGTTTCGATATCAACCAGGTTCTGATCGCGTTTTACTGAATCACCGGCCTTGACGTGCCAGGTTGCAATGGTGGCATCGGCAACTGACTCAGGAAGGACCGGAACTTTTATCTCAATTGTCATCTGTGGTTCCTTATTTGATAGTGAGTGCGTCTTCAACCAGGGCTTTTTGCTGCTGGTTGTGAACAGAAACATAACCTACTGCCGGTGAAGATGAGGCTTCACGTCCGGCATATGTCAACTTGGCGCCATCTGGAATCGCTTGCCAGAAGTGATGCTGGCTGCAATACCAGGCTCCCTGGTTTTGCGGCTCTTCCTGACACCAGACCCAATCTTTCACGTGGCTGTATTGTGCCACAATCTTCGCGCATTCTTCCTGTGGGAATGGATAAAGTTGCTCCAATCGGATGATTGCGACGTCTGTTTGCTCATTTTTCCGGCGCTGATCGAGAAGGTCGTAGTACACCTTGCCCGAACACATGACAACCCGTTTCACTTTCTTCGGATCAAGGTCGTCAATTTCGCCAATTACGTTGTGGAATTTACCTTCTGCCAGCTCTTCGAGCGACGAGGTTGCCAGCGGATGACGAAGCAGCGACTTCGGTGACATCACAATCAGCGGTTTACGCATTGGACGAATCACCTGACGACGCAGCATGTTAAATACCTGCGCCGGCGTTGACGGCACGCAGACCTGCCAGTTGTGATCAGCACACATCTGCAGGAAACGCTCGAGGCGCGCAGAACTGTGTTCAGGTCCCTGCCCTTCATACCCGTGCGGCAGCAGTACAGTCAGACCACACAGACGGCCCCATTTCGCCTCACCCGAACTCAGGAACTGGTCAAATACCACCTGGGCACCGTTGGCAAAGTCACCGAACTGCGCTTCCCAGATAGTAAGACAGTTAGGCTCCGCCGTCGCAAAGCCGTATTCGAACGCCATCACAGCTTCTTCTGACAGCACTGAATCATAGATTTCCAGTTCACCCTGGTCATCGCTGATGTGCTGCAGCGGGATATAGGCTTCGCCATTGTCCTGGTTATGCAGCACAGCGTGGCGATGGAAGAAAGTACCACGACCTGAATCCTGACCAGTGATACGGATATCATTGCCACGGGTAACGATACTCGCGTACGCCAGGTTTTCGGCCATACCCCAGTCGAGCTGCTTCTCGCCGGCAACCATGGCTTTTCTGTCCTGGTAAAGTTTGTTAACACGCGAATGCAGCTTCACCGAGTCAGGGTAACGGGTAATCGCCTCACCCAGTTTTTTCAGTTCATCGACACTGATTTTGCCATCGTAATCGCAATCCCAGTCATGGCCCAGGAACGGACTCCAGTCGACACTGTGCTCGGCCATCGGACGCCATTCGTCAACCACGCAGGCACCGTGATCCAGTGCGGCACGGTAATCGTCAACCAGCTTCTTGGCATCTTTGTCTTCAATAGTGCCTTCAGCAACAAGTTGGTTGGCGTAAATTTCGCGCGGAACGGGATGCTTCTTGATTTTCTGGTACATCAGCGGCTGTGTTGCGTTTGGCTCATCCGCCTCGTTGTGACCATGACGACGGTAACAAACCAGGTCAATGACCACGTCACGCTTAAACTTGTTACGGTATTCCAGCGCCAGTTTGGTAACAAACGCAACCGCTTCAGGATCGTCTGCATTAACGTGGAATATCGGCGCCTGTACCATCTTGGCAATATCAGTACAGTATTGCGTAGAGCGGGTGTCTTCAATTTTAGATGTGGTGAAACCAACCTGGTTATTGATCACAATGCGGACCGTACCGCCCACCGCAAACCCGCGGGTCTGTGACATGTTGAAGGTTTCCTGCACCACACCTTGTCCGGCAATCGCGGAATCACCGTGAATAGTGATAGGCAGCACCATACTGGTGTCGTTGTTACGACGCGACAGACGCGCACGCACGGAGCCCATAACAACCGGGTTTACAATCTCAAGGTGAGACGGGTTAAACGCCAGCGCCAGATGCACATTACCGCCTGGTGTAGCAAAGTCAGATGAGAAACCAGCGTGGTATTTTACGTCACCTGAGCCCAGCGACTCATCGTGTTTACCAGAGAATTCATCAAACAGTACAGATGGGTTTTTACCCAGCACATTAACCAGCACGTTCAGACGTCCACGGTGCGCCATACCAATAACCACTTCTTTGGCGCCTGCGGTACCGGCTTCGGTAATCAGCCCTTTAAGCATCGGGATTAGCGCATCGCCACCCTCGAGTGAGAAACGCTTCGCACCCGGGAACTTAGAACCGAGGTATTTTTCCATACCGTCAGCGGCGACCAGACCTTTAAGAATGTAGAGTTTTTCTTCTTTGCTGAACTGCGGACGCGCTTCAACAGATTCAATTTTCTGCTGTAGCCAGCGTTTCTGTTCAGTGTCAGTGATGTGCATATATTCTGCACCGATAGAGCCGCAATAGGTGCGGTTCAGCGACTTAAACAGATCGCCCAGTGACATGGTCTCTTTGCCAATGGCATAGGAGCCCACATTAAATACACTGTCAAAATCGTTTTCGGAGAGACTGTGATGAGAAAGTTCGAGGTCTCTGACGCGTGCCTGCTTCCACAAACCCAGCGGGTCGAGGTTGGCATGCTGATGACCACGGAAACGATAAGCGTTGATTAGCTGGAGTACCTTGACCTGGCGATCATCAGAGACGCTCTCTGACGGCGCTGCACTACCCATACGGGCGGTTGGGCCAAGTGAAGCCAGTTTCTTAAACTGCGCTTTAATCTCTGAGTGTTTTGCTTCGAGCTCTACTCCATCAACTTTGGGCAGATTATCGAAGACCTGGCGCCAGGAGTCGGATACGCTTTGCGGATCCTCCAGATACGCCTCGTACAACTCTTCAACATAAGCAGCATTTGCGCCTGCCATGTGTGAAGAGTCCCACCACGCTTTCATCACGCTTTCTTGCATTATTGTGCCTTGCTACGTTTTGTCAAAAACAACCATCCGAGTACTGTATTATAAGGCTATTCGACGTATAACCAACACTAAGCACTTCGAATATATAAAAAAATAGCCATCCCACGAGGATGGCCATTTAGAGCATCACTAGCTGTCACTCAATTGATGACAGAACTATAGTACTAAACAGCCCGTTGTAAAAGCATCGACTTAATATGGCCGATCGCTTTTGTAGGGTTGAGCCCTTTCGGACACACATTCACACAGTTCATAATACCGTGACAGCGGAAAACGCTGAATGCATCGTCAAGATCATTCAGACGTTCGTCTGTGGCTGTATCACGGCTGTCAATCAGGAACCGGTAAGCGTGCAGCAGTCCGGCCGGACCGATAAATTTATCCGGATTCCACCAGAACGAAGGACACGACGTTGAACAGCATGCACACAGAATACACTCGTACAGGCCGTCAAGTTTCGCACGGTCTTCAGGCGACTGCAGGTGTTCACGCGCAGGTGGCTTCTTACCGTCGTTAATCAGGAACGGCTTGACCTTTTCGTACTGGGTGTAGAACTGGGTCATATCAACCACCAGGTCACGAACCACCGGCAGACCAGGCAGAGGTCGAATTACGATTTTGCCTTTGCCCAGCGACGAGATTGGTGTAATACACGCCAGCCCGTTTTTACCGTTCATATTCAGACCGTCAGAGCCACATACCCCTTCGCGGCATGAACGACGCAGTGACAGTGTAGGATCCTGCTCTTTAATCGCAAGCAGTGCATCCAGCACCATCATGTCCTGGCCTTCTTCCACGTCCAGCGTGTAGTCCTGCATCCGAGGCTTATCGTCAACCTCAGGATTGTAGCGATAAATTGAAAAATGTAATTGCATGACTATTGCCTCTCTTAATATGAACGCACTTTCGGCGGGAATGCTTCCCGAAGCTTAGGCTTCATATTGACTTCACGTTTGACCATAGACTCAGTCTGAGGACGATAAATGCTGTGACACAGCCAGTTTTCATCGTCACGATCAGGGTAGTCGAAGCGGCTGTGTGCACCACGACTCTCAGTTCTGAAGTTCGCTGCCACTGCAGTGCTGTACGCGGTCTCCATAAGGTTATCCAGTTCCAGACACTCAATACGCATGGTGTTGAAGTCAGAACTTTTATCGTCAAGGCGTGCATGCTTGAGACGCTCGCGAATTTCACGCAGTTTCTCAAGGCCTTCCGCCATCGCGTCACCCTCACGGAATACAGAGAAGTTAAGCTGCATGCATTGTTGCATGTCTTTCTTAATCTGAACCGGATCTTCGCCCTTGCCTTTCTCTGAACTTTCCCAACGGTTGAAGCGTGCCATTGCCGCTTCGATGTCAGTTGCAGATGCATCACGGGTTGGTGCCATTTCAGACAGGGTTTCACCAAGGTGCAGACCCGTCGCACGTCCGAATACCACCAGATCAAGCAGTGAGTTACCGCCCAGACGGTTTGCACCGTGTACAGATACACAGGCAATCTCACCACAGGCAAACAGACCATTAACTACCTGGTCGTTACCGTTATCATCCACTGTCAGACACTGACCGTGAACGTTGGTCGGAATACCACCCATCATATAGTGACAGGTTGGGATAACCGGAATTGGTTCTTTCACCGGATCAACGTGCGCAAAGGTACGCGACAGTTCCAGGATACCCGGCAGTCGTGACTCAAGCACCTCTTTACCCAGGTGATCCAGTTTCAGTTTAATGTGCGTGCCCCATGGACCTTCACATCCACGGCCTTCACGAATTTCCGTCATCATTGAACGGGCTACAACGTCACGGCCTGCCAGGTCTTTGGCGTTTGGCGCATAACGCTCCATGAAACGCTCGCCGTCTTTATTGAGCAGGTAACCACCTTCACCACGACACCCTTCAGTAACCAGGGTCCCGGCACCGGCAATACCGGTTGGGTGGAACTGCCACATTTCCATGTCCTGTACGGCTACACCGGCACGCAGTGCCATACCAATGCCGTCACCGGTGTTGATGTGCGCGTTGGTCGTCGACGCGTAGATACGGCCGGCACCACCGGTCGCAAGTACTACAGCGCGTGACTTAAAGTACACCACTTCGCCGCTTTCAATATCAATAGCAGTACAGCCTACTACGTCGCCATCCTGGTTTTTCACCAGATCCAGCGCATACCACTCAGAGAAGACTTTGGTCTTGTTCTTAACGTTTTGCTGATAAAGCAGGTGCAGCAGCGCGTGACCGGTACGGTCGGCTGCAGCAGCGGTACGAGCCGCCTGCTCGCCACCAAAATTCTTAGACTGGCCACCGAACGGACGCTGATAGACTTTCCCGTTTTCAAAACGTGAAAACGGCAGCCCCATGTTTTCCATCTCGATGATGGCTTCCGGGCCGGTCTTACACATATATTCAATGGCGTCCTGATCACCAATGTAGTCTGACCCCTTAACGGTGTCATACATGTGCCATTCCCAGTTATCTTCATGGGAGTTACCCAGCGCTACCGTGATACCACCCTGGGCAGATACGGTGTGCGAACGGGTCGGAAATACTTTAGACAACAGTGCGCAGGATTTACCCGACTGGGAAATCTGCAGTGCCGCGCGCATACCCGCGCCACCAGCACCAATTACTACTGCGTCAAACTCATGAATAGGTAAACTCATCTTACACTCCCCACAGAACGAATAGTCCAACAGCGACATAGGCGAACGCGATGATATTCAGTACATACTGAAGCAGTGCGCGCAGACCCGGCAGTTTTACGTAGTCAGTAAGAACCTGCCACAAGCCGATGCGAACGTGAATCATGATGGCAACCAGGGTCGCCAGAGTGAAAACTTTCATGGCAATGCCGGAAAACAGACCTTGCCAGACGTCAAAAGTGATGGTTTCCGTGGAGATAAAGAACCACGTCATAAAAATTGTGTAGGCTGCAATGATTGCAGCAGTCGCGCGCAGCGATACGTAATCCTGAACGCCGTCACGCTTCATACTTGCCTGATTGGTTACCATAATGCCACTCCCAATACGACTGTCAGCACAATCCAAAGACCAATCACAACGTTGGCGCTCAGGTTGCCTGACTCAAGTTCTTCCCAATACCCCATATCCATGATGGCGTGACGGATACCACCGAGCAGGTGATAGGTCAGCGCAGAGGCGGTGCCAATCGCAATCAGCTTGCCGATGATACCGTCCATCAATGCACTCACATGCGCGAACCCGTCAGCGGATGACACGGACACAGCCCATGCCCAGATGACGAATAACAGTGCGAAGAACATTGCGACACCGGTAACACGGTGAAGGATTGACGAAATAGCAGAGGGCGGAAATTTAATGGTATTCAGATCTAAATTTACTGGTCTTTGCTTTTTCACAATTTATGCCTGTTTGTTCCGTAGGGACAAAACCGGGTCATTTTGCAGTGTCCTGTAATGTCCCGGCGTGTTTATTTGTTAACGTGATCGCTCCCTGAGCTGTTAACATTTTGTGAATGTTTTGTAACTTGGTTAACAGACTTAACGGTCCTGTTTTCAAGTACGGCTGAGTATATCCAGCACATTGTACAATTACAATTTTTTGTGCCTTATTAGGACCTTAGTCTTATACCGTCTCCATTACATAGTGAAAACGCTAAAAACCGGATCAAAATTGATCGATTTAGTCCTGTTCGTCGTTATAAAGCGGGCGTAATAGTAGCAGTTGTCAATGTAGATAACTATGATAAGTCGAGCGGATTACGCGCATTTAATCTGTATGCTGAAAAAAGCAACACACACTGTTCAATCTTCGACCATACTCAGAAGACATTCTGTATTGCATGTCAGTGCGTTACGGCAGAGATTGACCAGAGTGCACAGCCGGTAGTGATTGATTTTCAGAGCAAATCGCGACCCGATATCATCAATTTCAATCCGGAATATTTATTGCGCCTATATGCATTTAAATTGACTTATCGGTACAGAATAAAGTACAACTACGCCACTTTTCCCAACGGGTCGGATACTTTTTATCCGATTTCGCTGCAAACAGAACCATTCTGAGGAGAGCATTTTATGGCAGATCAGAAAGCCATTCTTAAGGTCGGCGGTAAGGAAATCGAGCTTCCGGTTCTATCCCCTACCGAAGGTCAGGACGTTATTGATGTACGCACTCTCGGTAGCCACGGCTATTTCACCTACGACCCCGGTTTTTTGGCGACAGGATCCTGCGAGTCAGCTATCACTTATATTGATGGCGCAAAAGGTGTTCTGCTTCACCGCGGTTTCCCAATCGAGGAACTGGCACGTGATGCGGATTATCTGGAAGTGTGTCACATGCTGCTGCATGGTGATGCACCGACAAAAGAACAGTACGAAGAATTTAAAGCAACCATCACGCGCCACACAATGGTGCATGAACAGATTAATATGTTCTTCCATGGTTTCAGAAACGATGCGCATCCAATGGCAATGCTTTGCGGTACCGTTGGCGCAATGTCGTCGTTTTATCACAGCGATCTGGACGTAGGTAATGAAGAGCAGCGTATCCGTAGTGCACATCGCCTGATTGCGAAAATGCCTACGCTTGTTGCTATGTGCTACAAGTACAATATTGGCCAGCCATTCGTCTATCCGCGTAACGACCTGAGCTATGCTGCCAACTTCCTGAACATGATGTTCTCTGTACCGGCGGAAGATTATGAAATCAGCCCGGCTGTTGAGCGTGCAATGGATCGTATCTTTACCCTGCATGCTGACCACGAACAGAATGCATCAACGTCAACCGTTCGTCTTGCAGGCTCGTCTGGCGCTAATCCATATGCGTGTATCGCAGCAGGTGTTGCGTCTCTGTGGGGACCTGCCCATGGTGGTGCAAACGAAGCCTGCCTGAACATGCTGGAAGAAATCGGCAGTGTTGATCGTATTCCAGAGTTTATTGAGCGTGCGAAAGACAAGAACGATCCGTTCCGTCTGATGGGCTTCGGTCACCGTGTTTACAAAAACTATGACCCACGCGCTACCGTAATGCGTGAGAGCTGTCACGAAGTGCTCAAAGAGCTGAAAGTAAACGATCCTCTGCTGGATGTCGCGATGGAACTGGAGCGCATTGCACTGGAAGATGACTACTTCGCAGAGAAG
Source organism: Alteromonas nitratireducens (assembly GCF_040812025.1). Taxonomy (NCBI): domain Bacteria; kingdom Pseudomonadati; phylum Pseudomonadota; class Gammaproteobacteria; order Alteromonadales; family Alteromonadaceae; genus Alteromonas; species Alteromonas nitratireducens. The sequence goes on along the minus strand of NZ_JBFNPK010000001.1, from coordinate 316,506 downwards.
AAACTGTTCCCGAATGTAGACTTCTACTCAGGCATCGTACTGAAAGCGATTGGTATTCCAACCAACATGTTCACGTGTATTTTTGCACTGTCACGTACGGTTGGCTGGATTTCACACTGGCACGAAATGATGAGCGATCCAAAACAGAAAATCGGTCGTCCTCGACAGCTGTACACCGGTCACAGCCAGCGTAAATACACACCAATCAACCGCTAATCAGTGGCTCTGTGTCATACTAAATAGCGCCCCCGTGGCGCTATTTTTTTAAGGAGACTGGTCCATGCCCTACTCTGCTGTATTTCTTGGCCTGGCAGGATTACTGCCCTTTTTATGTATGCCGCTGGCCATCGTAACAGACACCCTGCCACTGCCGCAGGCAGCACGGTATTTCACACAGTATTCTGCGGTTCTGCTTTCATTTTTCGGTGGGATCCACTGGTGGGATGCAATCAGCCACAAACGCTTTAATCATCAGATGGTGGTGGCCATGCTGCCGACCATCACCGGCTGGCTTTGTCTGGTGTTCAGTGGCACGCCACTGGTTTTAGGTATCCTGTCAATCAGCTACCTTGCCATCCTGTTTTACGACAAGTACATGCTGGCACTGCCTAAAAGCGACATCATGAGCTACATGACACTGCGCATGGGACTGACGACCGTCGTTGTACTGACCCACGCCTGGATGATTGCATTACTGACATAAAAAAAGGGTGACATGTCACCCTTTTTGCCTACGCCAGTCTGCCGGTCTGGTAATCATGCAGGGCCTGATGAATTTCGGCCTCCGTATTCATCACAAACGGCCCGTACTGTACCACTGGCTCGCCAATGGGTTCACCGGCAACCAGTATCGCCTTGCCGCCTTTTGGCGTGTCAATACTAACGCTGTCACCGTCGGTTAATACCGCGAGTGTTCCGGCGGTCAGCGTATAACCAGCCACACTGACAACGCCCTCATAACAATACACAAACGCACTATGAGACGCAGGCAGCGGCACGACCAGGGGCTCGGCGCTATCCTGGGTGGTAAAACGTAAATCGTAGAAATGCGGTGATACCGGGCTACCGGTTACCGGTCCTGTGGCGCCGTCATAGTTACCCGCCAGCACATGTACATTGACACCCGGCTTGTTCACAATCGGAACCTCAGAAGGTGGAATGTCCTGATAGCCCGGCGCAGACATTTTTTGCTCAGCAGGCAAATTAACCCAAAGCTGAAAGCCGCGTAAAAGGCCTTCTTTTTGTTCAGGCATTTCCTCATGAATGATTCCCCGCCCGGCATTCATCCACTGGATCCCTCCGGTCTCAATAACGCCGTCATTGCCCACTGAATCACGATGGCGCATACGCCCAGCGAGCATATACGTCACGGTCTGAAAGCCCCGGTGGGGATGCGACGGAAAACCAGCAATGTAGTCTGTCGCCTCTTCAGAGCCGAAGTAATCGAGCATCAGGAACGGGTCGAGGCGTGGCAGCGCGGGCTGCCCGATAATGCGTGTCAGCGCGACGCCTGCGCCATCACTGGTTGCGATTCCGTTAGCCACAGATTTTACGGTTCTGCTCATTGTTTACCTCGTTGATGCGGTGCCATTAAGTCCTGTTCCGGGCCGGCCGGAATCACTTGTGTCGGGTTAATCATGGTATGGCTGTAATAATAGTGCCGCTTGATATGATCCATGTTTACCGTCTGTGCAATACCCGGTATCTGATAGAGCTCTTTCATGTACTCAAACAAATTCGGGTAGTCGGCAATTTGCAGTCGGTTACATTTGAAGTGTCCATGATACACCGCATCAAAACGAATGAGCGTGGTAAACAACCGCCAGTCAGCTTCAGTGATCTGGTCACCGGCCAGATAGCGCTGCGCAGCAAGCCGCGTCTCGACCAAATCAAGCGTATTAAACAACGCATTGAAGGCTTCCTCGTAAGCGCTCTGTGTGGTCGCAAAACCTGATTTATACACCCCATTATTAATGTTGTGATAAACCAGCTCATTGATATCATCAATTTCCTGCTGCAACGCGTCCGGATAAAAATCCTGGTCGTCACCGGTCAGGCGGTTAAATGCTGTGTTAAACATACGGATAATATCAGCAGACTCGTTACTGACAATTTCTTCACGCTGTTTATCCCAGAGTACCGGAACCGTCACCCTGGTCGTGATGGACGGATCAACACGAGTGTAAATTTCGTGCATATACTTTGCACCGTACAGCGTATCACCTGTGGCGCCTGGGTAGTCACCAAACTCCCAGCCGTTTTCAAGCATGTCAGGATGAACAACCGACACTGAGATGTGATCTTCAAGCTGTTTGAGTCTGCGAAAAATTAACGTGCGATGTGCCCAGGGACACGCCAGAGACACATACAGGTGGTAGCGACCGGACTCAGCCGGATAAGTCGCATCAGGGTTGTCCTCAATCCAGTTACGAAATACCGATGCCTGACGTTTAAACTTACCTTCATTACCGTCAGTGTCATACCACTTATCCTGCCACTGACCGTTAACCAGAAGTCCCATAGTGTCTCCTCGCTTTATTAATAACAGTATGATGTATTCCACCACACCACTGTGTAAACGTAACGCGGATAATTCCGGATTGATCTTTCGAAAAAACAGAATGCCTAAAACATCGCGGCAAGAATGGCATCGGCGATGGGCATGGCACTGGTCGCTGCCGGTGACGGGGCATTTCCTACGTGCATCACACGTTCGCTGCGGACAAAATGAAAATCATGCATCAGCGTACCGTCCTGCCTGACTGCCTGAGCCCGGATCCCGCTGCGATACGGTGAAAAGTCGTTCATCGTCACATCAGGGCAGTATTTCTGTACCTGTCTGGCATAAGCAGCCTGGCTCAGGCTGGTTTTCAGTTCGTTCACCACCGCGCCCCGGAATCGCCACAATAATGGGTAAAGTCCGGGAAAACTGATGCTGCGCCACCACTCTGACGGCGACAGCGCGAAGCCGTTATAGGCTTCACGACCACTGGCCAGCACAGCATTGGGTCCCACCGTCGTGTAACCGCCAATCATTTTTGTCAGATGTACCCCAAGAAACGGCATCGCCGGGTCCGGCACCGGATAGATCAGCCGTTCGGTAATGCCATCGAAGCGAGAAGATAAACGAAAATACTCTCCTCTGAACGGCAATATCCGAAAATCGCAGGGTAACCCCTGCTGGCGTATCAGGGTATCGGCCATGAGACCCGCGCAGCAGATGAGGTTTTCTGCGCTAAGAACATGCTTTTTACCGCCCTGACTGACATGACACCGGACAGCATCACCCTGCTCGTCAATGCCATCAACATGTGTGTCATAGCGAAGGGTAAAACCGCTGTATTGTGCACACTCATGCAAGAGATGCCGGGTTATTGCTGCGTAGTCAGTGATGCCGGTATGAGATACAAAAACACCCGCAGTCCCGGTAATGGCGGGCTCCATGTCACGAATTTGCTGACCGGTTAACCGCGTCGGGGATAAGTCGTTCTGCTCACAGTTGGTAAACAACGTTTCCAGCCGGGCTTCCTCTTGGGGGCTGGTTGCCACTATGATTTTCCCGCACTGCTCGTACGGCAGATCATGGGCTTTGCAGTACGCGAGTGTGCGTTCTAATCCTTCGCGGCAATAGCGGGCCTTGAGAGAGCCTGGCGCATAATAGACACCCGCGTGGATGACCCCTGAATTTCGTCCCGTCTGGTGCGCAGCACACTGCGCCTCTTTTTCAAGCATGACCACGCGATGCGTCGGGAAACGTGCAAGATAGGCACGCGCCACTGCGGCACCGACGATACCAGCACCAACAATAATTACATCCGATTTTGACAGTGGGGACGTCATAACCCTGCTTATACTCTTTGCAAAACGCGTTGCCGACTTGCAAGCGAGGTGTTTTTTGCTTACATTCGCGCCGCGTGCGACAGTCAGATGACGACGGTCGACAATCGTTATATTCCAGACTCAGAACCTTACAGGCTGTTTGCTATGAATGACAACCCCCGTTTTGGCGGTATTGCACGACTTTATGGTAGCGACGCGCCACAGTTGCTGCATCAGTCACACGTTGCGGTGATCGGTATTGGTGGTGTTGGTACCTGGAGTGCAGAGGCGCTGGCCCGAAGCGGCATTGGCACCATCACGCTGGTTGATCTTGATGATATCTGCGTTACCAATACCAACCGTCAGATCCATGCCCTCGAAGGGACGGTCGGTCAGCCAAAGGTGGAGGTAATGGCACAACGGATCCGCGCGATTAACCCTGCGTGCACCGTCCATGCCGTTGAAGATTTTGTCACCCAGGACAACATAGCAGAGTATATCTCCCGCGATATGGATGGGGTCATTGACGCCACCGACAGCATCCGGGCGAAGGCTGCCATCATTGCGTTCTGTAAGCGAAATAAGATCCCGGTGGTCACCGTCGGCGGTGCCGGCGGCCAGATCGATCCGACACAAATTACGCGCGACGACCTTGCAAAAACCATTCAGGATCCACTGGCAGCAAAGTTACGCAGTGAACTACGACGAAATTATGGTTTTAGCAAAAACCCAAAACGGCGATTTGGCGTTGAGTGTATCTATTCAACGGAGCAATTACGCTACCCGCAGCCTGACGGGAGTGTGTGCCACAACAAATCCGCAATGGAAGGCGGCACCCGCCTTGACTGCGCTGGCGGATTTGGCGCCGTTGTTACCGTTACCGCCACCTTTGGTATGTTTGCAGCAGCCAGCATCATAAACCGGCTGACCGGCAACAAATAGACATCCCGCGTTAACTCACGCACAATGGCAGAATAATAAAAAGGAGATGTCGAATGACCCCCACCGAATTGGAAACACTGATGCATGACAGCGCCAATGACGCGGTCGCGGTTGCAAAAGAAGAGTTTGGAATTACGCTGGATTTTACTCCAGAGAGCCTGGCACTGGTTGATGACGTGTTACTGAGCTTTCTGGATAAATACCGCGACAAAGCACTGGAAGACAACGCCGTGTTTACCTTATGTAACGTGTTTGGTGCCTACGCCGGCGAAACACTGAAACGCCGGGTGGGCGGCGAATGGCATTATGACAACAGTAACCCTGAAGCCCCTTACGTGGTGCTGGAAGTCGACTCCCGTTCCTATGCCTTTGCCGGTATCTGTTATGAACGCCTGGTCAATGACAGCCAGGTGAGTGTCAAAGCCTACTTTGACCATGCGCTGACGCAGCACCAGCACTGATCTGAATTACGCCGGGTCAGTGTCGCTTACTGGCCCTTTCTTCCAGTCTTCCAGCATCCAGCGCACATGCCGGCTGCGTGCGACGGCATACAGACAAGCCAGTGCCATAAACAGCCGTAACCCGGAATACGCCTGAAACTGCCAGTGCATTTTTATCTCTGCCCACACCTGAAGGCCGGCAATGGTCAGCAGGCCGGTTATCAGCAGTGGCCGGATAACCGCAGCCCAGCGTATCCACCCCCGCTTCCAAAGACGCTCACGCTGCGCGGTTAATACCAGCGCAATGACCACCGGAAACCCTGCTACCAGATTCGTGCCCAGCAACACCCTGTCCGGATAAAACAGTGCCAGCAGTTCGTGAGTCTGTTGCATTGACGCCAGAGCAAACACCAGAACCAGCCAGTCGATACAGGCAAAGGCAAATAACCAGTACAGCCAGCGCGGTGGTAAAATATGACCGGCTTCATCGTAGCAATGCAGTGGTAATTTCAGCACGCAAGCCTCACAGCCAAAGGCAATATCACACCATCAGTGTGGTAACGTCGGCCTGGTCTGCGCGGCCAGCGTGGCAATAATAAACTCAATGGCGCGTTCACTTCTAAACGAATCGTGGGAAGACGGTACAATAATCGTTTCTCGCGCATAATCAAGACAGGTAAGTATTAACGCGGCAGCGAAAGCAAGACAAAAGCTGCCTTCACTGAAGATATCCTGTATAATCCGCGTCCACTTTTTAACCGGTCCTTTAACGCAGGTTTTGACAGGCTATGACAGTAGAACGTTTTACCCCCAAACAGACAACCACGCTCGATATTCCAGTAAAAACACTGGAAGCCGGGCGCAATGAGACCGCACCCGCAGGCAGTCGCATCGGCTTTGTCAGTCTGGGTTGTCCTAAAAACCTGGTGGATTCTGAGCGGATTCTGACGCAACTGCGTACCGAGGGCTATGATGTGGTGCCTACATATCATGACGCAGACCTGGTCATTGTAAATACCTGCGGTTTTATCGACTCGGCAGTCGAGGAATCACTGGATACCATCGGCGAGGCGCTGAAAGAAAATGGCCGGGTTATTGTGACCGGGTGTCTTGGTGTGAAGGATGATGAAATTCGCGAGGTCCATCCTAATGTCCTGGCAATCACCGGACCGCATGCCTATGAAACGGTCGTAGACCAGGTTCATGAGCACCTGCCGAAACCCGCGCATAATCCATTTCACGATCTGGTGCCCGACCATGGTGTGAAACTCACCCCTCGTCACTATGCGTATCTGAAGATTTCTGAGGGCTGCAATCATCGCTGTACATTCTGCATTATTCCCTCCATGCGGGGCGATCTTGTCAGCCGTCCGATGGGCGAAATTCTGGATGAGGCAAAGCGACTTAAAGCCGCCGGCGTCAATGAGCTGCTGGTCATTTCCCAGGATACCAGTGCCTACGGTGTCGACGTAAAACACCGCACCGGCTTCTGGAATGGTATGCCACTGAAAACACACCTGAGTACACTTAGCGAAAAACTTGGTGAACTCGATATGTGGATCCGTCTGCATTATGTTTACCCCTATCCGCATGTGGATGATCTGATCCCACTGATGGCAGAGGGAAAAATTCTTCCCTACCTGGACATGCCGCTTCAGCATGCTAACAAACGCATTTTACGACTGATGAAACGCCCGGGCAGTGCCGAGCGAACACTCGAAAGAATTAAAAAATGGCGCGAGCAATGCCCGACACTGATCATTCGCTCGACCTTCATTGTTGGCTTTCCGGGTGAAACAGAAGAAGAATTCGAAGAGCTGCTGGATTTTCTGCGTGAGGCACGCCTTGACCGTGTTGGCGCTTTTGCCTACTCGCCGGTTGATGGCGCAAAAGCCAACGAATTGCCCGATCCTGTGCCTGAAGCGGTTAAACAGGAACGTCTGGCGCGCTTTATGGAAGTGCAGAGTGAAATCAGCCAGTCTCGCCTGCAGGAGCGTATCGGGCAGGAATATCAGATAGTCATCGATTCTGTCGACAGCGAGGGTGCCGTTGGCAGGACCTACGCTGACGCGCCAGAAGTCGATGGTGTTGTTCACCTGAACGGCGTTTACGACGTGCAGCCGGGACAGCGTGTCTGGGCCGAAATCATCCACGCCGACGCCCATGACCTGTGGGCCGTATTGTCTGAAGAGCAGGACGACGAATAATCTGTTAAAAAGCGATGTCGTAATGTGCTTTGTCGTTACCTTGTCTACACTCAATGTGGCAGAAAGTTAATGCGTTATGGAGGCACGATGAAAGCAGCCGGAATTCTGTTACTGGCGCTGGGTGCTTTCGCTGGTTATGGTACCTGGCGGTTGTTGTCCTCTGAACAGTTCATTTACCACAAAGGTATCACAGGCGGTGGCGGTCAGGTATATGCAGCAAGCGATCGCCCTGAAGATTTCAGGGCGACCGTTATTATTGCGGGTACCATGAACGGTATCTGTCTGATTACCGGTGTCATCCTGCTGGTAAGATCCGGCAAAAAGTAATCGGTCACGGTCAGTACGTCAGCATCCCGCCCAGCGTTTGTACTCCAACCCCGTGTTCAGACTCGCTTATTAATCCACGGTACGCCATTACGATTTCGCAGAATTTTGAGCGTTAACTTTCCACAATTGGCTTTGCGGCTTATCACTAATCAAAAATATGCAACGACTTAGCTTTAGAATCGGTAGCAACTTGTTTTTTAGCCATGAAAAGGTAAAAAGTCACCATGCAAATTGACGTTGTCATTGTAATGATAATTAACGCATGGATTTCTGCAGCGCCGAACAAAAAAAGTAGCAAAGAATGGCTACCAGAAATAACCACGAGCAGAGCTAAGTTTTTAACCATATTGCTTTCCTTTGGCTAAACGCCTTCACAATTGTGAAGGCGATAAGGTTATGGCCACTTGTAATACATCGCCATGCCCGATGAGATAATATAAGCGCCCGCCAATACACCTATCCCTATGGGATTAGTAACAGCTAACGCCATACCTAAAAAGCCCATAGCAGCGCCAATTGAAACGCCCCACTCCGTTGTTCCTGCGGCAGCCACGGCGTTAATTTCAGTTTCTGATAATTCAATCATCAATTTTCCTTACGTTGATGAAAACAATGTCGTAACACCCATGGGTTACAAAGCAAAGATAGAAATTATCAACGTAGAAGGACACTGAACTGGGGATCTAAAAAGCTGGCTAAGCGCTTAGACTAAATGCTGCTTGTTAAAATGACAGCTGTGCCAGACGCACATTCCATCGACCATCATGGTCTCTTAAACAATCTTCTTGGGTGTCAAAGCGGATGTGCCGATGAACTGACGCAAGCCGAATGCCGATATCGGACATGGCCTGGCCAATCAGTGACACTAAGTGTTGTGTATTGGCCAGTTCGAGTGAATCGCGGGTGTCAAACACACAGGTGATAGTGAGAGACTCGGGAAACGCGCGGTAGTTCACCTGGTGTGTGAGCCACTCAAACCCCTCAATATCTTCCAGCGCAGTTTCACACACCCGGGTGAGTACCAGACGAATGGCGTTGTCTGTCTTCTTGTCCGTTTTTGTCATACCGCGCCGTCAGTCAACCCTCAGCACACTGACATCTGCCCGGGTATCATCGGCGCCCATTTTCGCAGCGCCACCTATCACGTAAATCGCGTCATCGATGGTAACCGCACCCAATCCGTGCCGGGGTACAGGCATCTCACTTACCGCCTGCCAGCGCTGATGTTCGGTATCAAATGCCCAGACCTGACTAAATACGCCACCCTCGCCTTCAAAATATTCACCACCAAACACGTAAATGGTGTTGTTAAGCGCGGCGCAGGCAAGCCCGCCCTGTGCCTGTGGCATCGCTGGTGCTTCAGTCCAGACGTCTCCGGCCGGTGAATACACGTGATGTGATGTCAGGTTTACCAGTGCTTTGGTACGGCCACCAATGACATGCCACTTGCCGTTCACCTGCACACCACAGGCACTGTTTTTTGCTTCAGGTAAGGGCGCTGCCGTATGCCAGGTGTCGGTCTTTGGGTCATAGACGCCGTGCCATTGGGTATCCGTACTGTCGCGCCACTGCCCGTTTTTGTCGCCCTCGGGCGTGCGCCCTCCGGCAACGTGGAGTTTACCGTCAATCACCGCAGACACAGTTTCTGCCAGAGGGTGTGGTAGCGGTGCCCGCGTTTGCCAGCCCTGCCCGGTAAGTTCATAGGTATCCGCCGAGTTTGTCCATTTCCCGTCAGCCGTCTCGACAAAGCCGCCAACCGAAAACAGACGGTCAGCAATCCCCACCAGCATGGGATGATGTCGCTTTTCAGGCAGTGCTGGCAACGCTTCCCATGTCTCGCCCGGTTTGCCGCGCCACACTTTGTCAGTGATGGCGATGCGGGTAGCCGGGTGCGCATACAAACCACCACCCACTACCATGCTGCCCTGCCATACGGTGGGGTAAATTTCCTGTACAGGGTCCGGTAGCGGTACAGATTTCTCCCAGCTGACGTCAGCCTGTGCGAAAAATGATAACGCCGCAGTAATACCTATCAAACCGGCGCGCACTACCATGGTAATGCCTCCCCGTTTGCGTGAACAAACTGACCGGAGGTATCCATCGTCAGTTCATCAATTCGCTCTGCAATGCGGCTTGCTGCCGTATCCGCGTCCACATCACCGTTTCCATTTACCATTTCGGTCTGTACAAACCCGGGATGGATAACACCTACCGCAATACTTCTGGATGCCAGATCATTCGCCAGCGATACAGCAGCCGCATTGAGTGCAGCCTTGGACATGCGATATCCGTAATAACCACCTGACTGATTGTCACCCATAGAGCCCATGCGACTGGTGATCATGGCAATTTTTGAACCGCCGCTTAAACGCGGAAGCAGGCACTGGGTTACCAGCAATGGCCCCATCGCATTCACCCTGAACTGATAATCAATGGTATGCGGGTCCCAATCATCAACCCCCTCTTTGCCAAGCACACCAGCATTGTTCACAAGCAGATCGATATCAACACCAGCGAGTGGCTTTAACGCGTCTTTCAGGTGCTCTGGTTTGGATACATCAACGCCACTGATAACCGTTGCGCCTGACTTATTAAGGGCATCACAGCTATTTCGGCAGGTCGCATAAACCTTGTCACCGCGTGCCAGATAATAATTAACCAGAGCCAGACCAATTCCCCGGTTACCACCAGTAATCACCACATTCATCTGCGTTTCTCCACGTCGTTTCTTCTTATCGCTGCGTCGCTGATATCGCGAGCAGGTGCTTCAAGTCCTCAGGGGTGTCTACGCCCACCGGCGGTGCAGCCTCAGCCACGTCACATAAAATGTGGTCGCCATACCACAGCGCACGAAGCTGTTCGAGTGACTCAAGCTGCTCCAGGGCAGACGGTGCATATGCCACATACTGACGGACGTATCCCGCGCGGTATGCGTATAATCCTATATGCCGAAGGTAATGTTGTGGATCAGCGTCAGTCGGGTGCGACATCATGCGATCGCGCTCAAACGGAATGGTACTTCGCGAAAAATACAGCGCATGCTTTTTCGCATTGACGACCACTTTCACCACATTAGGGTTGATGACCTCTGCCACTGACTCTATTGGCGTCGCCAGCGTCGCCATCTGGCAGTCATCCTGGTCATTTAACAGCCCCGCCACCTGGCGAATATTTTCTGCCGGCACAAAAGGCTCGTCGCCCTGGACATTGACAATAATGGTGTCATCGGCAATGCCACGGTCATTAATCACCTGGGCAATACGCTCAGTGCCCGACTGGTGTGACGCATCGGTCATGCACACGTCAACAAACCCTTTAGCCACGTTGGCAATGCGCTCATCATCGGTAGCAACAATGATATGGTCAGCGCCGGCTTCTGCCGCCCGCTCGGCAACGTGCTGGATCATCGGTTTACCGTGTATATCGGCAAGCGGCTTACCGGGAAAACGCGTCGAGCCAAAGCGGGCTGGAATAATAACGGTAAAGTTCATGGGGATTACCGGGTAGCGTCTACGTCGTCGAGTGACAGTTGCGTCGCTTCCGCCTCAATCAGAACCGGAATACCATCACGCACCGGATAAGCAAGGCGGTCAAACCGGCACACCAGGCTTTGCGTATTTTCATCAAGTACCAGTTTTCCTTTACAAACGGGACATGCCAGCACTTCCAACAGTTTTTTATCAAATATCATGAGGGTTCCTTATCGTCGCGCGCCATTGACAGCGCTGCATCAATCTGTTGATAAAACAGCGGGGGCAAATCGGCCTCTACCGGCAGATACCAGCAGTTATCATGGGCAATCCCATGCATTTTCACCGCGTCTTTTTCAGTCATCAGTACCAGGCCGTCGGGGATATCATCGTCAACAAACTGATGATGATCGGCAAATGCCATCGTGTCGCTCAGTACCACACCCTGCCCCGATAACTGGGAAAAAAATCGCGCCGGATTACCAATACCCGCAATAGCAATACAAGGCGTTGCTCCCAGCGATGTCAGTGTCCGGCTTTCTGCCGGTGCATTGACATTGACGAGTTTGCCGCCACTCAGCGTCATCGCAACCTGTGGCGTCGTGACATCATCGAGCAGCACAGGCTCTTCTGACCCACTGTTATGCACGATGACATCGACCGTATTCAGCCGCCAGCGTCCTTCACGCAGCGGCCCCATGGGCATCAGCTTTCCGTTACCGCACTGGCGGTTGTCCATGACGACAATTTCCACATCCCGGGCCAGCGCATAATGCTGCAGGCCATCGTCACAAATAATCAGCGTGCAGCCCAACGCCTCAAGCGCCTTAACTCCGCGCGCACGTACCGGATCTATCACCACCGGGAGCCCCGTTCGCCGGGCAATAAGCAGCGGCTCATCACCGGTTTTGTCTGCCGGGTCATCATGCCGGACGCGATACGGAAAGGTATTGCACTTACCACCATAGCCACGACTGACCACACCTACCTGACGTCCCTGCTTTTTATAGTGCTCAGCCAGTGCAATAACAACCGGTGTTTTACCATTGCCCCCCACCGATATGTTACCAACAACAATCACCCGGGCACGGGGCCGGTAAGCTTTCAGTATTCCCAGTTGGTAGCCTTTACGGCGCAGTGAACTGATTAACCAGAACAGTGCGCTTAACGGCAACAGCAGCCACAACAGTGGATTTCCTGTGTACCACGCCCGCTCGATTGCTGCACCAACACCTGCACTCATCAAAGTTACGATGCCTCACCAAACTGCAGGGCGTGCAGCTGAGCGTAATGCCCCTGTTTATCGAGCAACGTCTGGTGCTTGCCCATCTCAATAATTTTTCCGTTGTCGACCACAATGATGGTGTCGGCATTTTCAATGGTCGACAGGCGGTGCGCGACCACCAGACTGGTGCAGTTGGCCTGCAGGCTTTCCAGTGCATCCTGGATAAGACGCTCGGATTCGGTATCAAGCGCAGACGTTGCCTCATCCAGAATCAGAATTGGCGCATTGGCCAGAATCGCCCGCGCAATCGCGATACGCTGTCGCTGTCCACCGGACAGCATCAGACCATTTTCGCCGATGATAGTATCCAGCCCATCCGGCAGTTGCGGAAGAAACTCATTTACGTGCGCCATTGCCGCCGCCTTTTCAATCTCTTCGCGGGTCACATCGCCTTCTCTGCCATACGCAATATTGTTGGCAATGGTGTCGTTAAACAGGATCACATGCTGCGATACCACCGCGAACTGCGCCCGCAGCGATTTTAAATCGATATCATTCAGTGGCATGTCATCAATGCGCACTTGCCCGTCCTGGGGCTGATAGAAACGCGTCAGCAGTGATGAGATGGTTGACTTACCGCTCCCCGAGCGTCCAACCAGTGCAATCGACTGCCCCGGCTGCGCGCTGAAACTGATATTTTTAAGCGCCGGGTGGTGTTTACCCGGGTAGGTAAAGGTCACATCATCAAACTCAATTTTGCCCTTCGCGCGGGTGAGGTGATGGGTACCGTCATCGGCTTCATCCTGCTTATCCAGCACGTCAAAAACGCTGGCACAGGCAGCCATGCCTTTCTGAAACTCATTATTGATGGTGGTAAGCTGTTTAAGCGGTTTCAGCAGCATTACCATACAGAACACCACGTTAATGAACACACCGGCAGTCAGTGATTCCAGCATACCCGGCGTGCTGGCGATATACAGCACAACGGCCAGCGCGACCGACGCAATGACCTGAATGGATGACACGCTTAATATCTGTGTCACTGCCAGCTTCATAGTTTGCTGACGGTTAGTATTATTCTTTCTGGCAAACCGCTCCTGTTCGATTTGCTGTCCCCCAAACATCAATACGACTTTGTGACCTTTTACCGCCTGTTCAACTGCAGAGGTCAGGTTTCCCATGGCCTGCTGGATATTGCGGCTGACTACCCGAAAGCGTTTACTGACCACGGAGACAATCACCGCTACCAGCGGGCCTATCAGCAGGAATATCAGTGACAGTTGCCACGAATAATAAAACATCACAGCCAGCAGGCCGATGACCAGTGCGCCTTCGCGCACCAGTGTCAGTAAAGCTTTGCCGGCGGCGTTGGCGACCTGTTCGGTGTCGTAGGTCACTTTACTGATGAGGTTTCCAACCGACTGACTGTCGTGAAAAGACACCGGCAGATGGATGTATTTATCAAACAGTTGCTGACGCATACGTAATACCACCTGCGAACCGATCCAGGTCAGGGTGTAGCTACCGAGAAAATTGAATATGCCGCGCAAAACAAACAACGGAACAATGGCATAGGCCGCCAGACGCAGGTACTCATGGTCGTTATTCCCCAGCGACTCATCAATCATGGGTTGCAACTGGGCAAACACGAAAGTGTCTACGGAAGAATAACCAATCATACCGATAATGGCTGCCAGAAACGGCAGCTTGTAGGGCCGGAGATAACGTAAAAAACGGCGAACCTGTGACGGCGAATACGGAGCGTGTTGCATGTGGTTGTTACATTCTCTGTTGAGTTCCGGGTGTATTGTACAGATAAGTCGACAAATTCCCTAATCCGGTAACCAGCCTGACACAGGGTTTATTAGGCTTTACGCCGAAAAATCAATCGCTTTTGAGCAACGGCATGGCGGGCAAAAACCAGCGTCGGTGAAGATCGTGACGAAAACTGCGCAGCATGAGTGTGCCATCCTGCCTTACCGCAACCCGCAGATACCCGTGCTCACTGGTCGCCCATAACGCCGTCCCCTGTTCACGGTAGCGGGAAACCACCTCGTCATGGGGAAAACCCCAGCGATGCGCAAACTGTTGGGTAAAAATAACGTGTTCGGGGGCAACGCGCTGTATCCATATTCCCGTTGACGACGTGTTACTGCCGTGATGCGGAGCAATCAACACCGATGAGGTGAGATCATCGTCCATGGTCAGCAGCGCATATTCCGCGCTTCGTTCAATATCACCCGGCAGTAAAATACTGTGCCTGCCGTCACTGATTTGCAGGACACAGGACAGATTATTTTCTGTTCCGGTGGCTGACGGGGTTGGCCATAAAAAACGCAACGACAACTTCTGCCATTCAATATGATGACCACGCACACAACCGGACTGAGGTAAGTACCAGGCTGGTAGCTGATTTGTATTTTTCAGGTAGTGGATCAGCGCCGGCACACCGCCAGCATGATCGTTGTCACCGTGACTGACCACTACGGCATCGATGTCAAGCCGGTAATGCGCAATTAACGGAAGCAGTGCCGGCGTCATCACCCGGTCAACACCACGACTCGACGCACCGGTATCAATGACAATGGCATGTTGCCCACGGGCCAGCACCATCGCCGTTCCCTGCCCGGCGTCCAGCACATGCAGATACCATGTTGACTCGTCGGCTGGAACAAAGCTGCCCAATAGTGGAAGTACAAGAATGGCGGCACTGCGACGACGGTACCGCCCGCCAGGTATCGACAACATCCACAGCGCCAGCGCCGATGTCAGCAATACCGGCACAGGCAGCGCGGCCTCAAGGGACGGGGGCAGCATGTCTCGCAAATAGCGCAATACGTCAACAGTGCCGCCCATCATCACATCGGCCAGTTGCATTGGCCAGAACGACTCCGGCGATACCAGTGACATTCCCAACAGCACCAACACTGCCGGCAGCAGCACAAATAACCAGGGCACCAGTACAAGATTGATGACAACGCCTGACACGCTCCATACAGAAAACCAGCCAAG
Source organism: Alteromonas nitratireducens (assembly GCF_040812025.1). Taxonomy (NCBI): domain Bacteria; kingdom Pseudomonadati; phylum Pseudomonadota; class Gammaproteobacteria; order Alteromonadales; family Alteromonadaceae; genus Alteromonas; species Alteromonas nitratireducens. The sequence continues at coordinate 301,064 of NZ_JBFNPK010000001.1, read as the reverse complement.
TGTCAGTGGCAACAGCGCGACAGACAACATTAACTGCAGACGCCATAGCGCCCCCAGGCCACTATACGCTGATAATTGCCAGCGCCAGTTCGCATACCAGATAAGCAGTACAGCCCCCGCGCTCAGATAAAAGCTGGCAGACAGCAGGGAGAGCGGAAACAACACGATTAACAGCGCCATCATCAGCAGCGCCTGGGATGCGTGTGGCCATTGTCGTAACAGAACATGAAACAGACTTACCACAGCCAGTAACAGCCAGGCGCGCACTGCCGGCAGTTGCGCGCCTGACAGGATGACATAACCGCCCGCGCCAACAAGCAGCATCAGCAACACCAGAGGTCGTGCATTGCGCACCGGATGGCCACGGCACACCAGCAGCATTACCAGCGTGATGATCGCCCCGCTCACAGGCAATAAAATCAGCGCAACAATACCAAGGTGAAATCCCGAAATACTGAACAAATGACCGGTACCCGTGTCCTGCAACAGTGTCCAGTCGTCACGGGTTAACTGGCTTCGCTCGCCAAACAGTAAGGCGTTCAGCCAGCGCTCGCTGGCTATCTGGTATGTCCGGACATGCTGACTCAGCTGGTCTCGCAGGGAGGCGGTGTGACGAAGCACAGTAACGTGTTCAAGACTGCCCGATGCCACAATGCCGCGGCTGGCATAATATTGCTGAGACAGAAACCCAAACGGATTGGCGCTGCCATAAGCGGGCGTAAGTCGGGCAGAAGCGGTGATCACCGCACCTGCCGGGAGACAGCGTGAATGATGGTCGTACAAGCGCAGGTAGCGGCCTGCCCCCGCGGGAGTATTGTTCAGTGAGGTTAACTGAAAATAGTAGTCTGCATACGCTGTTTTACACGCGGCGCTGACTATTTGTCCGGAAATTGTTACAGGTTGCTTAATTTTGTCTGCAGGAAGTTGCCAAGCATAGTACCAATGCCCTACACTCGCCATCCATAACACACCGGTCATAACACCACAGCACAGCGCGGGTGTGAGCGAAAGAGATCGCCATCGTCGCCGTGCTATGGCGAGCGCCAGACAGCGCCTTTTTATCACCATCACCGCAAGCACCACGCTGAGTAGCAGCAGGCGGGAACGTGATGGCAGAGATGGCCACAGGACAAATGTCAGGGAGGCGCTGCAAAAGCCCAGCAGCCAGATTGTGATATGATACTGCTGCGCTTGTGTACCCATAAAATAAATGAACCAGACTTATGCCTAAAAAGTTTATCCGCCGCTTTCTGCCTGATCACGAGACGATAAAGCGACAGCGCGCGTTACGCATTTTCGGGAAAATCCTTCACGAGCCTAACTTGTGGCATCTCAACCGGCGCTCGGCTGCCGGGGCGTTTGGCGTTGGTTTGTTTTTCGCTTTCTGGCCGGTACCGTTTCAGATGTGGTTATCTGCGGCGGCGTCCATTCCACTCAGAGTGAACCTGCCTCTTTCTGTGGCAACCGTATGGATCACGAATCCCTTTACTATGCCGCCGATATTCTATGGGGCGTATAAGGTCGGGACTACTGTACTTGGGACCACACCGAAACATTTTGAGTTTCAGTTCAGCTGGCAGTGGGTTGTGGAAAGCTTGTCGACCATCGGTCCGGCTTTTTTAGTCGGATGCGGGATCTGCTCGGTGGTATTCGGGCTGGCAGGTTACTTCGGGCTTAACTGGCTGTGGCGCTTTCAGGTCAAAAAGGCCTGGCAGCACCGACAGGAAAAACGCCGGGCTGCCACATCACAACATTAACCGGCGGTATACAAACCGTGCTCTTTCAGCACGCTGAGCAGCTTGTCCTCATCCCAGACATCCACGCCCAGCGACTGCGCCTTGGTCAACTTAGACCCGGCTTTCTCGCCAGCAACCAAAAAGTCGGTGCTGCCCGACACAGAGCCTGACACTTTCGCACCGAGCTGCTGCAGCAATGCCTTTGCGTCATTACGCCCCATCGCAGACAGTGTGCCGGTCAGCACACAGGTTTGTCCTTTCAGTGGTTGCGCGTCTTCATCCGGGAGCACAATGTCCGGCCAGTTAACACCTTCCTCGATCAGCGCATCGATTACATCATTGTTATGCGCCTCACGGAAGAAGTTGCAGATATGCTCAGCAACCACACTGCCGACATCCTGCACCGTCTGCAGCGTGTCACTGTCAGCCTGTCTGATTGCGTCAAGCGTGCCAAAGTGCTGCGCCAGATTCAGTGCGGTTGACTCGCCCACTTCTCTTATCCCGAGCGCATACAGAAACTTATTCAGGGTGGTCGTCTTCGACGCCTCCAGCGAGCTCAGCAGGTTGCTGGCCGACTTTTCTCCCACACGCTCGAGACTGATAAGGTCAGCCAGACTCAGCCTGAAAAAGTCAGCCGGGCTGTGCACCAGATCGGCATCAACCAGTTGATCGACCAGCTTGTCGCCCAGACCGTCTATATCCAGCGCCTTGCGCGACGCGAAATGTTTCAGCGCCTGCTTTCTCTGGGCTGCGCAGATAAGGCCGCCGGTACAGCGCGCAACCGCTTCACCCTCGACCTTTTCAACCTGGGAGTCACAAACAGGACAATGGTCAGGAAACACAATCTCACTGACATCATCCGGCCTTTTCGCTTCCACTACCGACACCACCTGCGGGATCACGTCACCGGCCCGGCGGATAATCACATAATCCCCTATTTTTACGCCCAGGCGGTTTATTTCGTCCTGATTGTGCAGCGTGGCATTGGACACGGTAACACCGCCAACAAACACCGGTTCCAGCCGCGCGACCGGCGTAATTGCGCCGGTTCTGCCGACCTGAAATTCCACATCCGTTAAGCGGGTAACCTCTTCCTGTGCCGGAAACTTCTGCGCAATCGCCCAGCGCGGGGCGCGGGCGACAAACCCCAGGGTCTGCTGCAGCGCAATGCTATCGACTTTAAAGACAACACCATCAATGTCGTACGGCAGGCCTTCACGCGCGTCAAGTATGCGGTGGTAGTACGCCAGACAGCCTTTGGCGCCTGTTGCCGTATCTGCCTGCGGACACAATGGCAGGCCCCACTGAGCCAGCAGACTAAGCCGCTCGCTGTGATGATCAGGCAGTGTGAACGTGTCAGGCGAGACAACACCCAGTGAGTACGCGTAAAACATCAGTGGCCGTTTAGCGGTTATCCGCGAGTCAAGCTGACGCAGACTACCGGCCGCCGCATTACGCGGGTTGGCAAAGATCTTCTCACCACGCTCACGCTGGCGATTGTTAAGTTGTTCAAAGCCGTCTTTGGGCATGAATACTTCACCACGCACCTCCAGTCGCTCAGGAAAACTGTTGCCCCGCAGCTTCAGCGGTACGTTGGCAATGGTGCGTACGTTTTGCGTGATATTTTCGCCGGTCTGGCCATCTCCGCGCGTCGCCGCACGCACCAGCACACCGTTTTCATACAAGATACTCACGGCCAGGCCGTCGAGCTTTGGCTCACAGCTAAAACGCAGTGTCTCCGACGATTTCAGGCGGTCAAAAATACGTTTTTCAAACGCATACAGGCTCTCTTCATCAAACGCGTTATCAAGCGACAGCATGGGCACTTCATGCTGCACCGGCGTGAACGCGTCGAGTGGCTGTCCCCCTACTTTTTGCGTGGGCGAGTCAGGAGTCACCAGTGCCGGGTATTCTGCCTCGAGTTGTTGCAGAACGCGCAACTGCCTGTCGTACTCAGCGTCGGGTACGGTAGGATCGTCCAGCACGTAATACTGGTAATTGTATTCATTAATGCGGGCGCGCAGGTCTTCTGCCTGCGCACGAATAGTTTCTGGGATCACGACTCCACCTTGTCTGTCAGTCGGTCAGCACGCTGGATGATTAGTGGCGGGCAATCATCCGCTGACGTTCGAATTCGCGAATTTTTTCGGCGTACTGCTGCAATCCCTGACGGGTCAGCACGCTGCGGCGCCCATCAAGCACCTGTGCGTCAAACTCATCAGCAATTTTACGAGCAGCATTGTGCATCATGTTAAATACCTGATGCGGATCGCCCTCGATAGGCAGGATCATAAACAGTGATAATCCTTTGGTTGAAAAGTTTTCCAGGTTATCAATGTCGAAATTGCCGGGCTTAAACATGTTAGCCAGGCTGAACAAGACCGGACCTTTTCCGTTTGAGTTTACGTGGCGATGGAAAATATCCTGGTCACCAAATTTAAACCCCAGCGTCAGCAGCAAAGGCAGCAAGGCTGCACCTGAAATAGGTTCATCCTGTTTGGCCCGCACGTTCAGTACCAGCACTTCCTGTTCAGGCTGAGCGCCGGCACGCGGTTTGTCCTGCCGGGCGTCATCATTGGCAGAAAACGACGGCTCTGATGCCTGATCATCAAAGTCGATACGCATCTGGTCATCACCAAAATTAGGTTCCTGGCGACGCCGTGGCGATGCACTTCTGCTGCGCTTTCTGATACTTTTCGGCGCCTCGGGCTCGGCAGCTGGCGCGGGGCTGGCCTCTGGCTGGCCAGGCTGGGTGTCCAGACTAAACTCATCCACTTCCGATGGCGCCTGTCTCGCCGCATTGGCTTTTTCTTCTTCGGTTTTTAACAGAAAATTCGGTGGCTCCGGGAAGTCGACAATATCGGCTTCACCAGGCGGAGTGTATGGTGCCTGCATGTGAGGCTTAGGGTTAGTTACCACTGAACCGTACAGTTTTTCGGCCTTTTTCGGCGCCTCCGTGGTGACCGCTTTTTCTGGTTCGTCGTTCTCAGTTGCGGTCGTATCGTCTGTGGTATCCTGCTCACCAGCCTCTTCTTCAGGCGCATCATCGGCCTGGGGCTGCGACTTGCCTACGCGAACACGGCCTATGCCCAGTTCATCATAGTAGTCATCATCATTATCATGCTCATCAGGAAGGTCAAACGCCGCGTCATCATCATCGCTGTCAGTCCACGCTTGAGGCTCTTCACGCTGTGCATCATCGTCCGGACGGTTCGCTTTACGGATTTTCCAGATACCATGCGCCAGTACCGCCACGATAAAACAGGTGCCGGCTATAAGTAGTGAGAGACGTAATTGATCTTCCATCTCAGATTTTCGCCCTTGTTATGCTTCTGCGAAGGCCATGGCTTCTTCCACATCCACAGCAACCATGCGTGAGACGCCCGGCTCCGCCATGGTCACCCCGGTGAGGTGGCTGGCCATTTCCATCGCAATTTTATTATGGGTGATATAGATAAACTGCACTGTCTGTGACATTTCGGACACCAGCTTACAGAAGCGTCCGACGTTAGCGTCATCCAGCGGTGCGTCAACCTCATCCAGCAAACAAAACGGCGCCGGATTCAGCCTGAAAATTGCAAACACCAATGATAAAGCGGTTAACGCTTTTTCTCCACCGCTTAACAGATGAATAGTGCTATTTTTCTTTCCCGGTGGCCGCGCCATGATCGTCACGCCGGTCTCCAGCAAATCATCATCGGTAAGATCGAGGTATGCCGAGCCTCCACCAAACACTTTCGGGAACAGGGTTTTCAGGTCATTATTAACCTGTTCAAAGGTAGCCGAGAAGCGCGTACGGGTTTCCTTATCTATCTTTCTGATAGCGGCTTCCAGGGTATCCAGCGCCGAGACCAGGTCGTTGTGCTGTTCATCCAGGTGCGCTTTACGCTGCGACTGTATTTCAAACTCTTCCACTGCGGCAAGGTTAACCGCACCCAGCCGATCAATGGCGGCCTGATTTTTTTCCAGCTCCGCCTGCCAGGTATCCTCACTGGCGTCCTCCGGCAATGATTCGAGTACCGCTTTCAGGCCTACGCCGGTGTCTTCCAACTGTTCCAGTACAGCAGCTGCCCTCACCCGGAAACCTTCAATATCAATTTTGAGTTTTTCGATGACGGTCTGACGCTGGCTGATTTTGCTGGCGATGCCAGCCTGCCCCTGCTCAGCTTCCCGCAGCAGCGCGTCTACATGATCAAGCTCTGCCTGACATTCGCTTTTTCTTTCTTCTATCTCCTGCTTACGTTCAAGCAGGATCTGCAGTTCTTCCTGTTGCGTTTCCAGCGGGCTTAACAGACTCTCCTGCTCTTCTTTGAGCCTGGCGTCTCGCGCACGATAATCATGCAGTTGCTGTTCGTTTCGGGCCACCTGTTGCTGATAGAGCTGCAACTGGTTTTCCTGCTGTTTGCGGGTCAGATCCAGGCTGTGTTTTTTCTCGACCAGTTGTTCCACCGTGGTTCGGGCACTGGCAACACGCTGCTCAGCTTGTTCGCGCTGCTGTTCAACCGCTTTCATGTGCGTTTCATAATCAAGAATCGCTTCCTCCAGCGTTTCGAGCTGCTCCGACAGGGATTCAAGCTGTGCATGCTCGGTGTCCAGTAGCGCTTTCTGGCGCTCGCGCTCTTCAATTAGTTTCTGCAGACGGCTTCGCGCCTGCTCACGCTGCATATCCAGCATGTTGCGCTGACTGTCCAGTTGCTGGCACTGTACCGACGCGTGCTCGCGCGCTTCGCGGCACTGCTCCATGCGCTGCTCTGCGTCGTAGAGCTGTTGCGTGGCCTGTTCGGTTTCGTCTTCGAGCGCCGCTAACCGCGCCTGCGCCTCATCCAGTTCCTGAGTCAGGGTGGATAAACGTGCAGCGCGCTGCAGCGCGCCTTCCCGCCCGTCCGGTTCACCGGCCAGTACGAAGTCTTTACCCAGCCAGAGGTTATCGCGGGTAACAATACTCTGACCAGCTGACAACGACGCGTGTTTATCCAGCGCTCCGGCCAGTGTGTCACACACCAGAATGTCATCGAACAACGCGGGATAGTCCGCCTGATTGATGTATACAGCCAGCGTCCCCGCCGGCTTGGCTGATGACGTGGCAAGCGTGCCCCAGATTTTTTTCCCTTTCGGCAGCGTCTCAGACTGCGAGGCCAGTTCATGCAGAGACAACGACTCGCTGATAAGGGGCTGTTGCATAGCACCTAACACAAACTCAAACAGTGCCTCGGCACCGGCTTCGACATCCAGGCTTTGCCAGACCGGACGTACACCCTCTACCTCAACATCCTGCCGGGCGGCTTCATCCTGCAGGGCTTCCAGTGCCGCAATGGTTGACTGAAGGCGCTGACAGGTGCCTGTCATCTGCTGCCTGGCGTTGTCAGCGGCGGTCACCTTATCCTTCGCGGCCCTGGCCTGCTGCTGAGATTCACTCAGTGCTTCCTGCGCCTCGTCCAGTGCCATTCGTGCCTCATCCAGGGCAGCATCAAGCTGTTCAATTCTGGCGTCCAGATCATCCTGTCTGAGCATCCCCAGCTCGTCATCAAGTTCACTGAGACGTTGCGTGGTGCGTAACTGCATGCTGGTGGTTGACTGGATTTTGCTGTGACAGTGCTGCGCTTCCTGTTTTAGCGACTGATATTTTTGTTCCTTTTCACGGCTTTCAGACGAGAACGCCCGCAGCGCCTGTTCTGCCTCTTCACGCTGCTCGACAGCCTGTTCAAGCTGCGCTTCCATCAGCTCGCTCTGAGGCACAATGTGCTGCAGTTCCTGGTCTGCGCGCTGGCAAATCTCGCGGGCATCTTTCAGCGAGGCCTCAAGCAATGCCTGTTGTTCAGTCAGCTGGTTACGCTCTTCTATTAATTGCTGATGGCGCTGTTTGCCATGCAGGGTATTTTGTTCAAGCCGCGTGATTGCAGTGGCGGTGGTAAATAATTCCTGCTGCAGTGCGTCCAGACTGGCCTTGGCTGCCTGTTGCTGCTCGCGGTAGCGATGGATACCGGCTTCGTCACCGCGCTGCTGAGCCACCAGCGCATCCAGCTCCTGCTGTTCCTTGGCCTGCGTCTGTTCCAGTTTAGTGATGTGCTCAGAATTGGTGAGCCAGCGCAGCGCCGCCAGCTGCGATTTCAGCTCACGAATTCGGGTCTTGAGCGTTTTATAGCGTGCCGCCGTGGCGGCCTGGCGCTGCAGCTTTTCGAGCTGCTGTCCCAATTCGCCCCGCACGTCCTCAAGCCGCTCAAGGTTATCCTGCGTGTGGCGGATCCGGTTTTCCGTTTCACGCCGGCGTTCTTTGTATTTGGAAATGCCCGCGGCTTCTTCAATAAAAACCCGAAGCTCCTGAGGTTTAGATTCGATCAGGCGGGAAATCATGCCCTGCTCAATAATGGCGTAGCTGCGCGGTCCTAAACCCGTTCCCAGAAACAGGTCGGTGACATCCCGCCGGCGACATTTAGTGCCGTTCAGGAAATAGGTTGAGGTTGCGTCACGCGTAACCAGGCGCTTAACCGATAATTCATTAAAGCGTGCATATTCACCGCCGAGGCGACCGGCGCTGTTGTCGAAAACCAGTTCTACGCTGCACTGGCCGACCGGTTTGCGGGCTGACGACCCGTTAAAAATCACATCGGTCATAGCATCGCCGCGCAGGTTTTTGGCTGAGCTTTCACCCAGTACCCAGCGCACGGCGTCAATCACATTCGACTTACCGCAGCCATTCGGGCCAACGATCGCGGTCATGTCTCCCGGGAACGGGATAGAGGTAGGGTCGACAAACGACTTAAAGCCAGCCAGCTTGATCTTCTTCAGGCGCACCGATGCGCTCCCATTAAGGTAAGCACGTCCCGGGCGTCATCAGACACCGGACCGGAATCAGTTAATACCAAACTAATTGGCAACATAAATAAGCGCGATCATGACATTATTGTTATTCGTTCGACTGTACCAAAACTCACAGGTTGTAACAAATGGCATTTCATGGTGCAGTGACGGGCGGTTTATACTGCCACTGACTGGGAAGTAAGGAGTCAATATGACATCGAGAAGTGGTTTTCATTATTTTTTTGAAGGGTTCTCACTGATCACCACCAAAGGGCTGAAGCGATTCGTCTTTGTACCGCTGACAATTAACCTGATTTTATTCGCTACCGCCTTTTACTTTTTATTTGGTCTGATTGACGACGGGATCCGCTACCTGATTGGACTGGTGCCGGACTGGATGGGATGGGCATCCACCGCCATCGAGTATATCCTTTGGCCGCTGGCCGTCGTCAGTGTACTCCTGGTGTTCGCCATTGTATTTGGCACACTGGCAAACTGGATTGCGGCGCCGTTTAACGGCGTATTATCAGAAAAGGTAGAACGGCATCTGACCGGTCAGGCACTCGGAGATGAAGGTGTCATGGGGCTGATTAAAGACATTCCGCGCACCCTGTCCCGCGAACTGGCAAAATTGTTGTGGTACCTGCCGCGCGCTGTTGGCTTTCTGCTGATTTTTTTGTTTGTGCCGGTATTCGGGCAAATTATCTGGTATTTGTTTAATGCCTGGATGATGGCGATTCAGTATTGCGACTATCCCTACGACAACCACAAACTGGAGTTCAGCCTGATGCGTCAGCACCTTGGGCGGCATAAGTCCCGCGCTTTCTCTTTCGGGATCATGGTGAACCTGTTCTCACTGATCCCCATTGTGAACTTCATTGTTATGCCGGTGGCTATTTGTGGCGCTACATCAATGTGGGTGCACGAACTTCGCGACGAAGCTCTGTCGATGAGAAAACGTTAATCTCATACTGTTAAGGCGGACTCAGTTTGCGCCCGCCGCCTGCCCGGCCTGTCCGGTCTCACGATGATAGCGCGACAGCCAGTAACCCGCCTGGGGTGTCTGTCCGGCCCCATGAAATGCCTGAAACAGATTCATACTTACCGGTCGCTGCTGTGTCCTGTCATTAATCTGCGCCTGCCACAGTTTAAGATACAACGGCGGGATCACGCCGCTGTCATGGTGCTCCATAAAGGTGATTTCACCACTGGGTTTATATGCCGGGGCGTCAACAGATTCACAGGTTTTTGCCGGCCAAATCCCATGACCCGGCGACAGCGTCTGCCAGCGCGACAGTGTGCGGGCGGGCGCGTAAGTCAGCGCACCGTGAAAGACGATATTGGGGCTCTGGTTTATCGGCATTGATGCTGGCTGACAAAAGCGTCGGGCAGCCGATGCTGTCATCGGGTATTCATCCGCAAAGCCAGAAAAGTGCGCCAGTTCATGCACAAACACCGAGTAGGCATCACTGATGTCTAAATACATAACGCCGTTATGCACATTGGCCTTCCCCTGCTCGGCCACCACCACAATGTGTGTGGCATCGCGCGCGTCCACTGCAGGGGCCACAGGACGAATGTCACAGCCGAGCCGGCCGCTGCCCCGCCAGTCTTTATCACAGTTCAGGGTGTCGCGAGGTAACCAGACCGGGGGCGCCACACATATCGGTAACGTTGCCAGGCGGTCATCACTTTTAAATGCCCGGTAGAAGGTGTCAGCCCGCTGAATGGTGGGCAGTGATGCCGCAAAAAACTGAATACGCTGTTTACAGTCGCGGGCCGGCCATGAGTAGGCTGTCACCTCTGCGGGCGGCTGAGGCTGGTAACGACCGAGAATGTCAAGCAGCGCCCGGGCTGTATCATTACCTGACTGCGCGGACCGGATCAGGTAGGCTTTGCCTTCTTCGCGGTTGCCGGTCTCCCACAGCAAACGGCCATACTTATAGGCCGCCTGATTGTCATTGTCGGCGGTAAGCGCAAGCCAGGGTCTGGCTTTTTCGGGTTGTTCCTGTAGCAGATACCAGTCAGCCAGTGCGGCCTGTGCCGGCTCATACCCCTGATTCGCTGACTTTTTCAGCCAGCGTTCACGCAACTCAGCGCCATCAACCGACATCGCGTATGCCAGTTGCGCCTGTGGCACACCGCCTTTCGCGGCCAGTTCCATCAGTTCGCCCTCACTGGCTTCCGGCCCCCGCAGCTCATACAGCGCCCATGCCGCTTCCGGATGGTCAAGGGCAACCATACGCTGCAACCAGTAGCGATTTTTCTGCATGGTGGCATAGTCAACCAGCATGTCCTGCGCAACCTGATCACCCAGCAGGGACGCACGGTAAAGCAACGCCGCCGGATTTGACGCGGCGAGGGCATTTTTGCGCAGTGCCGAAATCGCCGACGTGGTGTCGCCGGTAACAAGCAGCATTGCCAGTAGTGCGAACAATAAACCACGCATGGGGGCAGTTAGTCGTCCTGTTGGGCTACCTGACGCAGTCGGTTGAGTTCCATGCGGGCATATCGATATTCAACGTAATCGAACACATTGGTACTCAGCGCCAGTTTAAAGTAGTTAGACGCCACGCCGCGATTGCCTCGCTGGGTGTGGTATTTGCCGAGGTAAAAATACGCCTCGCACAACCTGTCGGTCAGGGCATTCTGACTGGTAACCCCGTTTAGCAACGAGTTCAGCACGTCGTTCTCGCTGACCTCACTACGGAAAAGATCAACCAGGGAGGTTGCCCAGTGCCCGTCATCCAGCGCAGGTCGCACATTATCGAGATAGGCTTTGCCGTCGGCAGGAGAAATTTCATAGTGAGCAAAATAGGCCCACAGTGCACGAAACGGATCGCTTTCGTCCTTCGCCAGAAATTTGCCCAGGTCGTTTACCGCCAGTTCCGACCGTCCGCCGTAATAAAGTGCAATACCGCGGTTGAGAAAGGCAAAATCATAATCCGGGTCAATCTCAAGGGTAGAGTCAAATGCCTCGTATGCCTGGATAAATTCCATCTGCTCAATATAATGGATGCCCATTGAATTGTAGGCCTGTGCCATATCCGGTTTGAGCGAAATAGCCTGGCTGTAGTCGAACTGGGCGAGACCCGCCAGCCCAACACTGTCATACAGCATACCGCGCTGAAAATGCAGCTCAGCCTTGTCCTCATCGGGAATACCCGCCGTTGCGAGTATCTGGTTGTATCTGGCAATGGCCATTTGTGAACGCGGACTGGCGGGTGCAGGCTCAGCCAGCAGCAAATTACCCATTTCAGACCGCGCTTTTGGCGCACGGGTCTGGGCACAACCGGTCATTAATGCGGCAAACAACAGAAAACATAGAGGACGAAAAAGCTTACGCATGATAAAAAGGCATTCTTGTGAAGTTAATTACTCAACCTATCAGGCTCTGACACTGAAAAGTCAGGGATATGGATGCCGCAACCTTCTCGCATTTACCTCTAAATGTAAAGTACTAACGGCCTGACAGACCAAGGAACTTATGACATCAATAACAACAAAACTCATTGAAAAAGCACGGGAAGTGCAGAAAAAAGCTTATGCCCCCTATTCTGGTTTTGGCGTTGGCGCTGCGATCCTGTCGGACACCCAAACCTTCACTGGCTGCAATGTGGAAAACGCTGCCTATCCGCTCGGGCAATGCGCCGAAGCGACTGCAATTGGCAACATGGTGGCAGCCGGCCATCAGGCCATCTCTGCCATTGTGATAGCCGGCCCTAACGACGAATTTTGTTATCCGTGCGGCGGTTGCCGCCAGAAAATTGCGGAATTCGCGGATGCGGACACGCCCGTGGTGCTGGTAAACCAACAGGGCGATACCACGCAAACCACCATTGGCGAGCTGTTGCCCAACACCTTTCGCGTGAAATAACACGGTGTTTAAGTAAACCAACAGGTAAGTAAGGTTCTCTCTTTGCGCCGGACGTAAACTACGCAGCCCGTCCGGTGCGTCCTCAATAGCCTGGTTCAGACGGACAATCGCCTACTTCCCCGCCTTTCGCTTTTCCATTGCTGCGAGTTGCTCATCAGTAGCTGGGGTCTGGTATTTCTCTTTCCATTCGCTATAAGGCATTTTGTATATCACTTCCCTCGCCTGCTCGTAATCGACCTTTTCGCCACGTGTTTCGGCTTCTGCTACGTACCATTTCGCCAGGCAGTTACGGCAGAAATCCGCAAGAATCATCAGATCAATATTCTGTACGCCTTTGTTGTTATCCAAATGATTAAGCAGGCGTCTGAACGTAGCCGCTTCTATTTCGGTTTGTACCTGTTTATCCATCGTGGGTTTCCTTTCTGTCTGCGATCAAAAAAGGGAGCGACTGCTCCCTTTATTATTCTAAGAAGACACAACCGTGTCGTCTAATTACTCTTCGTCAGCTTTAGGTGCCGGCTTTTCCAGCAGCTCTTTGATGCTCAGACGTACGCGGTTCTGACGGTCAATTTCCATCACTTTCACGTCTACCATCTGGCCTTCTGACAGGTAATCAGTCACCTTGTTTACGCGCTCATGCGCAATCTGAGAAATGTGAACCAGACCTTCTTTGCCTGGCAGCACTTCTACAAACGCACCGAAGTCAACGATACGGGTAACTTTACCGTGGTAGGTTTTGCCCACTTCAATTTCTGCAGTGACCTGCTCGATTTTGCTGATAGCAATGTCGGCTTTCGCACGCTCGGTGGCAAAAATCTTAATGGTACCGTCATCTTCAATTTCGATGTTGGTATCAGACTCTTCGGTAATCTGACGAATCATCGCGCCACCTTTACCGATAACCTCACGGATCTTGTCCTGATCGATCTTCATGGTGTAAATGCGCGGAGCAAATTCACTCAGCTCTTCACGGTGACCCGCAATTGCTTCATCCATCACTTTCAGAATGTGAAGACGGGCTTCTTTTGCCTGCTTCAGAGCAATCTGCATGATTTCTTTAGTGATACCTTCAATCTTGATATCCATCTGCAGTGCAGTGATACCATCGGTAGTACCGGCCACTTTAAAGTCCATATCACCCAGGTGATCTTCGTCACCAAGAATGTCAGACAGTACCACGAAGTTTTCGTCGCTCTTAACCAGGCCCATCGCGATACCGGCAACCGATGCCTTAATCGGTACACCCGCGTCCATCAGTGCCAGAGAGGTTCCGCACACCGATGCCATAGAGGACGAACCGTTTGATTCAGTGATTTCAGAAACCACACGCACTACGTACGGGAATTCTTCTTCACTCGGCATCACCGCCTGGATACCACGCTTGGCCAGACGACCGTGACCAATTTCACGACGCTTGGGCGAGCCAATCATACCGGTTTCACCCACGCAGTATGGAGGGAAGTTATAGTGCAGCATAAAGCGGCTGTCGCGCTTACCCTGCAGCTCATCAATCATTTGTGCGTCACGCTCAGTGCCCAGCGTTGCCGCTACCAGAGCCTGTGTTTCACCACGGGTAAACAGGGCTGAACCGTGAGTACGTGGCAGCACGCCAGTGGCTACGTCAAGCGCACGGATCATGGCAGGGCCACGACCGTCGATACGCGGCTCGCCGGCCAGGATGCGTGAACGAACTACGTCACTTTCCAGGTCGTGTAACAGTTCCAGGACTTCTTTTGCGTCCTGCTCTTCGTTTTCTGCCAGAATGTCTGCCAGTGCCTTCTCGGTTACTGCTGTGACAGCATCCTTACGGGCCAGTTTGTCAGAAATCTGGTACGCCTCAGTCATGCCGGCTTCGGCCAGTGCTTTCACTTTCGCTTTCAGCTCAGTGTTTTCTGCCTCTGGCTGCCAGTCCCATGCCGGAGTACCCACTTCTTTAGCGAATTCGTTGATGTTATCAATGACGGTTTGCATCTGCTCGTGACCGAACATAACGGCGCCCAGCATGGTGTCTTCAGACAGTACGTTCGCTTCTGATTCCACCATCAGTACTGCGCTTTGCGTACCGGCAACAACCAGATCCAGTGCACTTTCGGCCTGCTCTTCGCTACGGGTATTCAGCACGTATTCGCCATTGATGTAACCCACACGGGCTGCACCGATCGGGCCGTTAAACGGAATGCCAGAGATGGCAAGTGCCGCAGAGGTACCAATCATTGAAATAATGTCAGTCGGGATATCAGGGTTTGCAGACATCACAGTTGCAACTACCTGAACTTCGTTTTTGAACCCTTCAGGGAACAGCGGACGAATTGGACGGTCAATCAGACGGGCGATCAGTGTTTCGCCTTCTGAAGGACGGCCTTCACGTTTGAAAAAGCCACCCGGAATTTTACCGGCTGCGTATGACTTTTCCTGATAGTTTACGGTCAGCGGGAAGAAATCCTGATCCGCTTTCGCTTCTTTCTTACCAACAACGGTTACCAGAACAGACGTGTCGTCCATGCTGGCCATAACGGCTGCCGTTGCCTGACGGGCAATTACACCCGTTTCCAGAGTGACAGTATGCTGTCCATACTGAAATGTTTTTGTAATAGGAGTCACTAGTTGTCCTTTAATTTCAATCTTCTTTGTTATCGCTTTTAAACGCGGCGCATAGTATAACGACGAACCACCGCTAATGCCATTACCAAATCACCGGCCCGCCGAATTCTCTTTCGCACAGTCTGTTTTACCCCGCGTGCTTTTAGTTTGCCACAGACATACGCATTTTTACCGCGCTCAGTATAATTTTTCATCAAACCGTAACAAATAGCGTATGCTATAGAAACAACAGACCTGGTTGCCATAAAGGAGCGGTTATGTTGATTCTTCGCCTGAACAAAGCCGGTATGCCACAGGAGTGGATAGATCCGGAACATGCGGCGCGGCTATATTGTCAGGACAAGGTGCTGTTCGAGTTAGGCAGCCAGTCCTGTACCCTGCACGGTGGCTGGAATGCTATGGGTGTGCAGAGCGTGCTTGAACTGTCTTCTATCATTGCCTGTGACGGTAAGGTAACCGACACTTCCGGAAGCATTGCGCTGAACAATCGCTACTTATTTCGACGTGATAATCATTTGTGTCTGTATTGCGGTCAGAAATTTACGCCATCCCAGCTTACCCGGGACCATATTCTGCCGCGCTCCCGCGGCGGCAAAGACTGCTGGACAAACGTGGTCACCGCCTGTTCACGCTGTAATCACGCCAAGAGCGCGCGTACCCCGGAAGAGGCCGGTATGCCGCTGCTCGCCGTACCGTTTCGCCCCAACCTGTACGAACGGTTTTACCTGATGAACCGACGTATTCTGGCTGACCAGATGGCGTTTCTGGAAAGTCACTTTACTCAACGAAGGCAGTGGGATACCTGTTGACGGGACTTCTTGGCAGCCGGCTCAGGCGGTGACTGAGCGGTTGACCACTTCGGTTGTCATGCTGTCCAGCGCCTGCTCTTCCTTTTGTGCCCTGAACCACAGGTTCATCCAGTCAGCACAGATTTTATGCTCCAGTTCATATGCTTCGGCAGTGGGGCAAAACAGCGATACCCTAACCACCACTTTGGCGTATTTATTGGTGGCAATTTCTACTTCGGGATCGATACTGATGAACTCCTGTTCAAGATGACGCTCAATCAGTCCTTTGTAACGTTCAGCAACATCACGGAAGTATTCACAATGCGCCTGCGCTCTGGCAATAAACGCCGGTAACAGTTTATAGGCATTAACCACCGACTCATTCACAATCTCAAACGTGTGCAGACGGTAGCGGCGCATGAAGTTCAGGTTACGAACCGTTTGGGTCACCAGCTGGCTGTTTGGCACATACACGTGTTTGCCGGTGTAGCTGAAGGAGTCAGGATCAACTTCCAGCAGCGCCGTTTTTGCCCAGTCCATTTCCACCACTTCGCCAACGATCTGGTTCATCTGGATCCAGTCTCCTACCCGGAACGGTCTGGCCCCAAGGTAGTAGATAAAGCCCAGGAAACACTGAATAAACTCTCTGGTTGCCAGTACAATTGCCACCATAAATGCCGCAATGGAAATCGCCAGACTCTGAATTTCCGACGACCACAACACCATCAGCGCCACCAGAATCAGGGCGTTACCCAGTTGTTCCAGAATATTGAGCTGATTACGCCGATCTTCGCCACGGCGGGTACTGCGTTTACGAATAACTTTGAGCAACAGCCGCTTGAACAGATGCAGCACGACAATCAGCGCGACCGACGTCAGTAATTTATGTTGCTGCATTAAGCCTGTTATCTGAAGCCATACCTGCTGTGCATCAAATGTCATTCCGAACTCCAACTAACATTTTGAAAGACAAATAAAAACGCCGGGCTAAGCCCGGCGTCGCATTATGAATCATATGACTCATGGGTACAACGTGCGTTACTCGCGAATTTGACCGTCACCATTGACCAGGTATTTCTCCGTGGTCAGTGACTCCAGCCCCATCGGACCATACGCATGCAGCTTGGTCGTCGCGATACCGATTTCCGCACCCAACCCCAGCTGGCTGCCGTCGTTAAAGCGTGATGAGGCATTCACAACGACCGCAGAAGCATCGACTGCACGCTGGAATAATGCGGCAGTCTCTTTGTTCTCAGTACAGATCACCTCAGTGTGGTTACTGCCGAAGCGCGCAATGTGATTCAGCGCGGCGTCGAAATCATCGACAATGCCTACCGCAATTTCCAGCGACAGGTACTCTTCACCAAATGCATCATCGGCAATGATGTCAGCACCATCAAAGTACTCGCCTGCCCGCTTATCGGCATGGACTCGAACGTTTTTCTCCGCCATGGCTTTCGCGGCCATTGGCAGGAAGTCTGCAGCCACAGCCTGGTGCACAATCAGTCCCTCAAGCGCATTACACACGCCGGTACGCTGCGTTTTACCATTCATCAGAATGTTCAGCGCTTTATTCAGGTCGGCGTCTTTGTCGACATACAGATGACATACGCCTTTAAAGTGCTGGATCACCGGTACCTTGGCATTTTCGGTCACGTATTTAATCAGACCTTCACCACCACGGGGGATGATGACATCGATCGCATCGTCCTGTTCCATCAGTTCCTGCATCAATGCACGGTCAGGATCAGGCACGACGGTAATCAGCGCCTTAGGCAGACCATGCTTTTCCAGGACGTCCTGCATGATTTTGGCAATCGCCAGACTGGTGTCCAGTGCTTCTTTACCACCACGCAGAATAACACCGTTACCTGACTTAAAGCACAGCGCACCGGCATCAGCGGTCACGTTAGGACGCGCCTCGTATATCATGCAAACCACGCCCAGAGGGATGCGCATTTTCTTGATTTCCAGGCCATTCGGGCGCTGACTGATCACGCGCTCCTGACCGACCGGATCATCCAGACTGATAATGGTTTCAATACCAGCCGCCATGTCTTCAATACGGGCATCATTCAGAATAAGACGGTCAATCATGGCCTCATCCAGATTATTCTCTTTAGCCCGTGCGACTTCTTTCAGGTTTACCTCAACGATGGCCTCTTTATTGGCGCGAATCGCGTCGGCCATGTCTTTGAGAACCGCATTTTTTGTGCTTTCATCCAGCACGGCCAGGGTTCTGGCTGCGGTTTTTGCCTGTTGTGATAACTCTGTAATAATGCTCATTCTTTCTCCAGGTTTGCTATATGCTGTTTAGAAATAATCGGGCCGGTCTTCTCTTCAAATTCAGACGCGAACTCTTCATTGTCCTGCTTGGCGATAAAATTCAGCAAACAGCTGCTGTAGTTCGACTTCGCCTTCACCAGCGCGGTACCGTCGTCTTTACGAACCAGAATGGTATCGCCGACGGAGAACTCACCTTTCACATCGACTATTTCACTACTTGTTAAACTTTCTGTGTCTTCTTCCAGTGACGCGTCAAAATTACTCTCGACAATCACTTCACCCTGCGCGTTGGACGTATGACGCATCCAGTGGATGTTTTCTTTCATCGGCTTTTCATACGGCTGGAAATGGGTACCAGGGTTCTTCCCTTCCAGCAGCATGTTAAACGACAGCTCAGTAAAGCCATTGATAATAAACGTATCAATGCCGTGAGAAACTGCTTTTTCAGCCGCTTCAATTTTAGTCCGCATTCCGCCGGTACCAACACCATCTTTCGCGGCACCACCGGCCATGGCGTAAATCTCGTCGTTGATTTCCTCAACCCACGACAATAATTTTGCGTCGTCATGTTCATGCGGGTTTTTGTCATACAGCCCGTCAATGTCCGAACAGATGATCAGCGCATCGGCATCGGCCGCAGCAGCCACCATCGCTGACAGGTTGTCGTTGTCGCCTACTTTCAGCTTGTCCGTGGTAACCGTATCGTTTTCGTTAACGATTGGCAGAATATCGTGATCCAGCAGACTGTCGATGGTATCGCGAATACTCACGTAACGTTCACGGTCGCGCAAATCCGCATGGGTTAGCAGGATCTGTGCTGACGGAAAATCGAACAACCTGTCCCAGGTTGAAATCATTTCTGTCTGACCTGCCGCAGCCATCGCCTTTTTAATCGCGATGTTCGATGACGCTTCCTCAGGAAACAGGTGGGCGCCAGCCGCTACCGACCCTGACGATACCAGTACAACCTGCGTACCGTTTGCGCGACACCGCACAATAAACTGTGCAATGCTTAACAGATAGTGGCTGCTGCATCCTTGCTTGTTGGGCGATATCAATGCACTGCCCACTTTTACCACCACACGTTTCCAATTGGGATGACTCATAATAGTACTTTCACCTTCACTTAAGCTTGTTGTTCCGCTAATTCTCTGCTGGCTTCATTAAACATCTGCTCTACTTCAGTAGAGGGCTGTTCATCAAATTTCGATACCAGCCACAATGTTGTCATACTGACAATGAACCCAGGAATAATTTCGTAGACGACCGAGCTCAGTGCCTCGCCGTCTTCCAGCACGGGTGCGTAAATCCAGAACAGGACAGTCAGTGCGCCTGTCACGATACCTGCCAGTGCCGCTTTGTGTGTCAGGTTCTTTTTATAGAGACTGAACAGCACAAGCGGACCAAAGGCAGCACCAAAACCTGCCCACGCATTACTCACCAGTGACAAAATTGTGTTCGACGAATCCATGGCCAGCAGCAGTGCAACAATAGCAACCCCCGCTACACCCATTCGTCCGATCGTTACCGTCGTTTTTTCACTGACTTCTTTTTTCGAAAACACACGATAGATGTCTTCAGTCAGCGAGCTTGCTGACACCAGCAGCTGTGACGAAATGGTACTCATAATGGCAGCCAGAATTGCAGCCATCAGAAAACCACTGATTAATGGATGAAACAGCAACTGCGAAAACAAAATAAAAATCGTTTCAGGGTCAGCAACTTCCAGTCCAAACTGGTTCGCGTAAGCGATGCCGACAAAGCCCGTACCCAGCGATCCAATAATCGTTACCAGCATCCACGACATACCGATGTTACGTGCTGTTTTGACCGCTTTAACTGAACGAATTGCCATAAACCGCACGATAATGTGGGGCTGTCCAAAATAACCTAATCCCCACGCCAGACTCGAAACCAGGCCAATGATACTCAGCTCTTTCCATGATTCCGTCAGATTCGGAACCGACTCATAGGCCGAGTTTGCCATTTGTGACGCACTGTCAAATTCCGTGAAGGCCACAATCGGCACCAGAATAAGCGCAATGAACATAATGCAGCCCTGCACAAAATCCGTCATGCTCACGGCAAGAAAACCGCCCAGCAACGTATATGACACCACCACGGCCAGCGTGATAATCAGCCCCCACTGATACTGCACGTCAAACGCACTTTCAAACAGCTTTCCGCCTGCAACCAGACCGGCTGACGTATACAACGTGAAGAACAACACGATAATGGCTGCCGACACCATCCGCACCGATGCGTTCTTACTTCCAAAACGCTTGGCAAAAAACTCCGGTACGGTCAGTGAATCATCTGCCACCTCGGTATACACCCGCAGCTTAGGGGCAACCAGCAGATAGTTGGCAAGCGCACCGGCCAGCAGGCCGATGGCAATATACATTGCGTCAAACCCTGTTAAATACATGGCACCAGGCAGCCCCATCAGCATCCACCCCGACATGTCAGACGCCCCGGCAGATAACGCCGTAACGTGCGGGCTCACCTGTCGGCCACCCAGAATGTATCCGGAAATGTCGCTGGTAGACTGCCTGTAAGCAAACAGACCTATCCCCAGCATGGCTAAGAAATAGATGGCCAGTGAAATATATGCTTCAGTTTGCATAACCTGTATGCACCTCGCTAATTTCTGATGAATTTACCCAGCACCCGCCGGAATGAATTGCTCAACAATAATTAGAGCACTAATTATATAAGTATCTGCAGACTGAATTCAAGCGCATTTATTAATCAACTTATACAATCAATATCTTTGGTATGAAATTACTGTGAAAATGGATCAGGTTAATAAAACGCCAAAAATAAACAGCAAATTATTGTTTTATAATATCTTTCCTTTGAATACCACAAGAAAGAAAAAAGTTAACAGACTGTTAAAGGACAAGAAATCATGCAACTGCCTTAGATAATTATTCAATTCAATTGAAGTTTATTAATTGTTCTTTATTTTAAACATTAACTTGAATGATAACGTTATTAACGGGGAGTCGGCTGATTTACAAAAAGACGTCAGTAATAAGACGGATCAGGCAGGGGACCACGCCGCGTGAGTTGACGTAAGACTGAGATCACTTACTGCTGAAGTAAAATCTCATACAAGACTACGGGAGGCTTCAGTCTGCAGGCATCCACTGTTTGGTTACACGGGCAATACGCTGACCGTATTCAAAGCCCGGACTTGGCGTCTCGTACTCGCACGCAGGCATATCCGGGTCGTGAAATGCACCGTCTTCCACCCATATCATATTGTGGCGCGCGCAGAAAATAGACAGGCGCAGCATGAATGGCATGGTTTCAGCGGTCAGTGAGAGTGAACTGGGAAACGCCGAAGCAATTTTGTCGCGCCAGGAACCCGATTCAGACTTTTCGACCGTCGCAAGGATAAATGCATCCATCTCGCCTGAAGAGAAAAACTCGCCTGACAGCGTACCAAAAACCAGGCCATCAAACTGGTCCAGCTCATTCAGACTCGCCAGCGCATTGGCGACAGTGAACGCGACAACATTGACCTGCTCGCTGGTAATCCCCTGGATCACATCATGTGCAATGTCATTGTCTTTGAGTAACTCTGGCTGATAAATAACGGCAATCGATGTTTTCATCACCACGCCTCCGGTGCAGGACATTTTCCTGCGTCACCTCAGTATAAAACGTGATAATGCAATCATGGCGCCAACAATCTATCGATAATCTCAGCGCCAAACGATCCTTTTAAGCCTCAGTAAAGTAAGCGGTTTACAAAAAAATTGTCGCGATGACCCGATGTGCTGATCGACTGACCGTGTATTTTTTTCACACCGCAAGGAAAAACCTACCCGCGGTGTGTTCACCGCGCGCAACATGACAAGATAGCCTATGCCTGTCGTATTACCACGCAATGACTTCCCGGTTTCTGAAAAACTTGCCGTTTGTTGATGCATCCTGCTGTAAACCCAGCCAAACAAGCGTATCAGCGCCCTCTTCTGGTGTTTTCGGCGCATCGGGCCCGCCCATGCGGGTGTGCACCCATCCCGGACAGGCACTGACGATACTGACATTACTCTCTTTATCCAGCGTTCTGGCAATGTTCAGCGTCAGCGCGTTCAGTGCGGCTTTGCTGATGGCATAGGCAACAGGCCCCTCCAGCCCCTCAGCAAAAGAACCATAGCCTGATGAGACATTAACAATACGGCCAAAGCCCCTGGACTTCATGGCTGGCAACAGCTGTTTTATCAGTGTCAGCGGTGCAAACACATGCACCTGCATTGCCTGTGTAACATCCTCCATCGACACATCATCCAGACTGTCCCAGCAGGCAATCCCCGCATTGTTGATTAGAATGTCGATGTCACCATAAACGGCCTGGGCTCTGATCAGCGGATCGATGATCCCCTGCTCATTGTCGAGCGGCATTTCAATCACATGAACGTCGCCGCCGACAATGTCTTTTTTTGCTTCCAGTCCTTCTTCTTCTTTTCTGCACGCCAGTAAGACCTTATAGCCTTCACGGGCAAAACCTTTTACCACTTCCAACCCGATACCGCGGTTGCCACCGGTCACCAAAACAGTTCGTGTCATGTGTCTCTCCTTAGTCGTTGCTTGCAGACTCTGAACAGGTAACAAGGGGAGCCTGTTCAGCCCTTTTCATAAGGTAGAAGCTTAGCGGCAGTAACGCTGCCCATACGGCCGACAGGATCACCAGCGTCACGGTGAGTGGATAGCCAAAACTCACCGCACCGAGCCGCTCACCGGCAAGATAGCTGAGTGGGCCGGAAATCCCCCCTGCGGCCACGCATAACCAGGGACGCTCGCCGAGATACCGCAAGCTGTGTCGCAATGTGCCGGCAAAACCAAGCCACAGCGTGACAAGCCACCAGGGGATCCAAACAGCCCTTACCTGGTCATCGAAGATAAATACCCCTGCGCCGGTCAGTGCGCTGTCTACAATAACCCCGGTCACGGCCACGCTGACCATCACTTTCAGTTCCAGCAGCCGTTGCCCGACGACAATAAAAAAGCCAAACAGCAACATTATGATTAACCAGAACCATTCATACTGGAAAAAGATAGCCAGGAACCAGATAGCCTGGAACCATACAAAATTTACACCGTTTTTCACTGCATTCGACGACATGGTAAGAATTCTGCTTATCACTCAACGTGCCTGACAGGCATTGTGGTTTGTCCCTGATTTCAATACACGAATTCACCCGGGGAAGTTCAACTATTGCAAGTAATAAGGAAATTTCATGAAGATGGTAAAGTATTACCTCACCGGCGCGCTTATCGCGCTGCTGTGTGCGTGGCTGACCGATCTCTGGCTGTTACGAATTATTCTGGCCTGGGCGGGCTTTTCTTTGCTGACGGTTTCTCTCGCTTACCTGTTTCGCTACCCTTCGTTGTTCAGAAAACGGAGTAACGGCACGATTCCGGTCTATATTCGCTGGATTTTCGTGCCTTTCCTGCTTGGCACCGGACTGTATAACAGCTGGGCAAGAAAATACGACCGTGTGCCGGCTGTTCAGCAAATCACCGATGACGTATTCCTCGCCTGCCGCTTGTTTGGCCGTGATATTGACACACTCAGGGAAAACCAGGTCAGCGCCATTCTTGATGTAACCGCAGAGTTCGACGGCCTTGACTGGAGCGCGTTTCAAAACGACTGTCATTACCTCAATATTCCGGTACTTGACCACACCAGCCCGACACCGGAGCAACTGCATACGGCGATCAACTGGATTGATCAGCAAATAAAAGACGGCCACAAGGTCGTTGTGCATTGTGCGCTGGGTCGCGGCCGGTCTGTGCTGGTAGTAGCTGCGTATCTGCTGGCTAAAGACGCTACCCTGTCGGTTGACGAGGCACTCGGGCGTATTCAGTCGGTACGTGATACCGCCAGGCTGAATCACCGTCAGCTAAAGGCACTGAAGTTGCTAAGAGATGACGGACAGCTCGCTCTATCCACCCGGCTCGCCCTGATTGCCAACCCGGTGGCAGGAGGCGGCAAATGGCAGCAGCACAAAGAGGACATTCTGGCCAGGCTTAATCCACATTTTCGTGTCGAGGTACTGGAAACCACGCCCGATACCGGTGCCGCTACGCTTACTCAGCGCGCCCTCAAATCTGACTGTGACTACATTATTGCCTGCGGAGGTGATGGCACCGTGGCAGAAGTGGCGAGCCAGCTGGTGGACGCGACAGCGACGCTGGGGATCATACCTATGGGCACAGCCAATGCGCTTGGTCAGGTGTTTCATGGCTATCGCAGTAAACTCATGCCGGTCAGCACCGCCTGTGACATTATTATCGATGGTCACACTGCAAACATTGACACCGCGCGTTGTAATGATGAACTCATGCTGATGGTCGCGGCGGTCGGGTTTGAGGAACAAATGATTTCTCATGCTGATCGGGATAATAAAGATGAGGGCGGCCAGATGGCTTATCTGCAGGGCCTATGGAATGCGGTGTCGGCCAACAACGACCTCACGTTCACGGTAAGTTTTGATGACGACGACCAACAACAGCTCACCACACCCAGCCTGGTAATAGCCAATGCGGCACCGCGTACGACCGCATTGGCGCAGGGCAGCAGCGATCCCAGTGCGGTTGATGGCAAAGTGGATATTACCTGGCTTACCCCCCATGACGGCGCAGACGACTCGTTGCTTAGCCTGACCGAACTTGTGTTTGGCACGTCCGATGGAAAAAAGGCCTCACCGCGAATTAAACATAAGCAGGCCAGCAAAGTCCGGCTAAGCTTTACTCATTCCCGAACCTACGCACTGGACGGAGAGGTACGGGAAAGTAAGGATATTCTGATAGAAACCCGGCCACGAAGTCTCACTCTGCTGACCCGCAAAAACAGTCCGGCACTGAACACAGACTGATCGTGACCGTCTACAATCTGGTATGAACCCCTGTGTTTAGCCAATAAGGGAAACTATGAGCAGTCAATCAAATCATGATGCACTAATCAGTTGGCTTGAGGAACGTCACCCGGGTCAGGAAGAATACCTTCAGGCTGTTCGCGAAGTGGCTGCTGACATTGTGCCGGTGTACAACGCGAACGAACAGTACAAGGGCGTCGACGTACTTCGCAGACTGTGTGTTCCTGAGCGCATCATCACGTTTAATATCAGTTGGCAGAACAGTGAGGGGCACGCTGAAATCAATCAGGGCTGGCGGGTGCAGCACAGCGGTTTAATTGGCCCGTATAAAGGGGGCCTGCGCTTCCACCCCACTGTTAATGAATCGATTCTTAAGTTCTTGGCATTTGAGCAAACCTTCAAGAATGCGCTGACCAGCTTGCCGATGGGAGGCGCGAAAGGGGGTTCTGACTTTGACCCGAAAGGACGCAGCGACACGGACATTATGCGTTTTTGTCAGGCGTTTATGACTGAACTGCAGCGCCATATTGGCTCGCGGACCGATGTTCCTGCCGGTGACATTAATGTGGGTGCCCGTGAAATTGGGTATTTGTATGGCCACTACCGGCGCATCAAAAATCGCTTTGAAGGAGTTATCACCGGCAAGGGCGTCAGCTTTGGTGGCAGCTATGTGAGAACGGAGGCCACCGGTTACGGGCTGATTTATTTCTTACGCGCGGTACTGGAAACCCATGAAACCCCCATGAAGGACCAGCGTGTACTGATTTCCGGCGCCGGTAATGTTGCTCTGCACGCCGCCCTTAAAGCCATTCACTATGACGCAAAAGTCCTTACCCTGTCGAATAGCCGGGGCGCCTGGGTGTATGAAGACGGTATCACCGAGGACATGGTGCGCTTTGCGCTGACCAATAAAGACCAGCACGACAATATACTGGCTGCTATGGCCGATGAATTTGGCGGAAAGTGGCACAAAAACAAAACCCCGTGGTTCGTTGAAGGTGATATCGCCCTGCCCTGCGCCACCCAGAATGAGCTGGACGAAGAGGACGCCAGACTGCTGATTAAAAACGGCTGCAGTTATGTGCTGGAAGGCGCCAACATGCCCTGCACCAACGCCGCACGACATTGCTTTCTTGATGCAAAACTGCCGCATGTGCCGAGTAAGGCCGCTAACGCTGGCGGGGTCGCACTGTCTGGCCTGGAAATGTCACAAAATGCCGGCTTTCAGCCATCCACCTTTGAACACCTCGACAGCCGCCTGAAGGCGATCATGGAAGAGATCCATCAGTTATGCGTGGATGAGGGCCAGGATGACGGGTTTATCAACTATGCCAAGGGTGCCAATATTGCTGCCTTTCGCCGGCTTGCTGACGCAATGGTGGCACAGGGAATCTAAGCCAGCTCCCCCTCCCTGACAGTGTAATTACTGCCATCGCTGTGAAGATTTTTCTTTACCGTGATGGCAGATTCTAAATTTCAATATATTTTTCAAACACTTAAACCACTCTGAATATTGGAACGCATTTCGCTTCTTATGGTATGGACTCACAACAGGGAGCAAACGATGAAAACCATTTTCGAGGCACTCAGACATGATCATGAAAAACAGCGTCTGTTATTAAAAATTCTGAGCGAAACCAGTGGCGACAGCGCTGCCCGTCGCGATTATTTTGCCGAACTTAAAGAGGCGCTCGCCAATCACGCCATGGCAGAGGAGCGCCATTTTTATTCTCCACTGCTCGAACATGACAGTGCAGTTGAACTGTCACGGCACGGTATTGCGGAACACCACGAAATAGATGAACTGGTTGAAAAGCTGGATGAAACCGACATGTCGTCGTCGGCCTGGCTGCATCACTTAAAGAGCCTGAAGGAAAAAGTAGAACATCATCTTAAAGATGAGGAGCAGTCGTTTTTCCAGACCGCAGGCAAACTGCTTAACAATGACGAAAAAGGCGCACTGGCCGATGCATACCTGCAGGAAATGAAAAACGCCAGTGAGGCCGCCTGAAACAGGAGCAGCCTATGACAGTCTGGTCACTGATTATTGTACTGGCGGCGCTGACCGCCACCATCTGGGTGGCGGGCGCGTCCCGCCTGATGACGTTTGTTGGTCAAACTATCGCGTCGATCGTCGCCGCGCTGATCGGTTGGTACGTATTTTTGTCGGTGTTAAGCCGAAAAAACCGTGACCAGCCGCCCCTAGCGTTTGGCAATAATGTATACCGCGTGCACGATCCCCGGAATATAACCGAGCAACGTCAGCAGGATATTAATCCAGAATTGTGCGCCAATGCCGACCTGAAGAAATACGCCAAGCGGTGGCAGCAGAATAGCGATGAGAATGCGAATAATGTCCATGGGCTGTTCCTATTATTATTGTGTCAGGGTTATTTATACAGCATTTGCCCACGCATGGGCGCCAGCTCTGCAAGCAGCTGATTTTGCAGGCGGTGTGGTACATCCGCCTTGTTCATTGCATTAATCAGTAAATCAACGGTCAGGTTAAAGTGAGCTTCGGTAATTTGCATACCACCATGCACCTGCTCCATCGTATCGCCGGTGTAGCTGCACGGACCGTCACTGACCATACATAACTGCTCGGTCAGCTTCTCTTTAAACCGTGCAATATCGCTGCCCTCAAAGTACTTGAGAATAGTCGGGTTATATTCAATTTCATAGATAAAATTATCAACGATCGCATCAATTGTGGGCGCACCGCCTAACTCGTTATAGAGCGTCGTCGACGTGGATGCACATCCGCCCAGTAACAACAGCAACCCTGCTGTCGCATGCCGAATTACCATAGCTGACCTCCTACCGACACATACAGCCCGTTTTGTCCGGCGGCACCAGCGATACTCCCCAGTTCTGCCCATGCGACGGTGACGTTGAACGACTTGGAAGGAATATAGGTGACAAATACATCCCACCAGTCATCCTCACCCAATCCCAGATTATCCGGTTTTTGCCGGTATTCTGCGCCCACCGCAAAATGGCGGTTGAAAAGCACACCTACCGAACCTTCAAGCATCAGATCATACCCGTCATCACCAGCCCGTCCTGCCCCTAACAATCCCATCTGGTTGGCATTGGTCATGCGCGCGGTGAGGTTCCAGACCAGGTTATACCCGCCTGCGGCGCCAAGGTGCACCTTGGTGGCCGCCAGATAATAATCAATACTGTTGCTGTCTGCGCTGCCAAACGCAGTCGCAATGGCATCGTCCTGTAAATCCTTATACTGCATGCCCGCACTGATTTGAGGAAAACGCGAATACACTACATCACCATACAGCCTGACCTTTGCGCCCCAGACGGTTTGCGAAATATCGCCCCCGAGAGTCGTCAGGTCGAAGGTCTGGCGGGCAACTGACAGCTCAACCCGGTCATACAGCGACGCGCTGGCGCCAAGGACCTGTAAACGATAGTCATCAACATTCACCAGCGTGGTAAACACATTGAGCGACGTTTGCTCATCAGAGTCATAGCCCGACAAGGTCGCCCAGGGCACAATCCCGCCGCCTCCGCTTCCTTCAAGCTGGTTCAGACCGGCCGTACCAATCAGTTTGCCGTCGCCGGCTACTGCCGGCCCTGCCAGCGTCGCACACAGCAGCATTACGGACATACTACGTTTCATAACTTCTCCTTTGCTGAAACCCGAAACCCGGTTTCATCAAGCCACTCGAGCAGCGCACTGACACTCAGCGGACGACTAATATGGTAGCCCTGCGCAAACTCGCATCCCCACTCTTTTAACAGTTGCAATGCTGATGCATCTTCTACCCCTTCAGCCACCACGGTCAGACCAAATACATCGGCGAGGTGCAATACGGTTCGCACGATTTGTTGATCATCGGTATCGGATGTCAGATTCAGCACAAAGCTTTTATCAATTTTGATGGCATTTACCGGCAGATTTTTCAGATACGCCAGCGACGAATACCCGGTACCAAAATCATCAATGGCAAAACTGAACCCTT
Source organism: Alteromonas nitratireducens (assembly GCF_040812025.1). Lineage (NCBI taxonomy): Bacteria > Pseudomonadati > Pseudomonadota > Gammaproteobacteria > Alteromonadales > Alteromonadaceae > Alteromonas > Alteromonas nitratireducens. The sequence continues at coordinate 272,108 of NZ_JBFNPK010000001.1, read as the reverse complement.
CATCCCGTAAGCGGTTAAGGTTGTGTATGGCCACGGCAGCATCTTCCACCAGATCGCTTTCGGTGATTTCAAGCTCGATGTCGCCGGCGCTGAGTCCCTCGCGTTCAATTACTGTGGTCAGCCGCTCCAGCAATAACGGCTGTTGGATGTCCTGAGTGGACAGATTAATCGCGACGGTAAATTGGTAACCGCGTGCTCTGAAATCAGCCAGGTCAATCAGCGTACGTTCAATAACCCAGCCACTCACCTGCTCTATCAGGCCTGCCTGTTCGGCAATGCTGATAAACTCGTCCGGCGGAACAAAGCCGAGCACCCGGTTATTCCAGCGGATCAGTGCCTCCATACTGCAGACCGTCATGCTCCGCAGATCAATTTTGGGCTGATAAGCCATTGACAGCTCTGACTGCTCTGTGCTGAGCACACGTTTGAGCTCGGTGATAATTGTCAGTCTGCGCAGGTATGCCGCTTCCATTTCCTGCTCATAACTGACCAGCCAGCGTCCGCGTTTTTCGCTTTCATCGGCAATAATATTGAGCTTTCTGAATACTTCCTGCGCGTTGTCAGCTTCCTCAGGACAGGCTATCAGGGCAAAACTCATTTTTATGGGGATTGCCAGCGACTGGCTTTCAACCGGCTGTTCAAGAATATGTCGCAGCGTCTCCAGCTGCAGGTCGTTCAGTGTTTCCTGCGGAGAAAATAACAGTTCGCCGCCTGCCAGCCTGGCGGCCATACCCGGCCAGCGAGTCAGTCGTTCGGCAATTACCCGCAAGCAGCGGTCACCGTTGGTGTAACCGTACAGGTCATTGATGGTACGAAACCCGTTAATGTTGATCCCAATAATCTGGAACGCGTCGTTATTTTCCAGCCGCCGTGAGATTTCACGCTCGACAAAGTCGCGGTTAAACAGCCCGGTAAGCATGTCGTGCTCAGCCTGAAAACGGATCCGTTCTTCACGAGACCGAATTCTGTCCTGCATACGGGTAAAGGCCCCGGCAAGCTCCCCTATCTCACTTAACCGGCCTGATGTCTGAAGCGGCTGGGCATAGTCACCGTCGGCAATATTGTTCACAGCACTGACCAGGTCCGCGACCGGTTCACTGACACGGCGTGACAGCCGCATCGCGATGGCAAGTGACACAAACATGGCGATCAGCGAAATAGAAATCACCACCGCCTGCAGGTCGATAAATCGCTGGTACTGTTCACTGACATCCAGCGCAATACTGATTTTTACCGGCAGATGATCGATACCGTTAAGTGTCAGGGTCCGCACCTCGTAGAGCGCGTCATCACCGAACATGACATCAAGCCAGCTCATGCCTGTTTCACCGGCTACCATCAGTCCTGAGGCATTACTTGCTGGCAGTGAACTACTGATGACCTGCTCGGTATCGCCTGTGGTCTTGCTGATGATGACCTCGGCCTTCACTACCTCACTAAGTTCACGCAAAAAGGCGTCATTCAGTGCAAAGCCGGCTCCCAGATAGCCGATTACCCTCGGTGCTTCAATGGGTGCGGCAACCGCATGGTAAAGGGTATTGCCCATAAACACATAACTGCTGGTAACTGATGAAGGGTCAAAGCGGGTAAAGGCATCTGTAAAGGCGGACTGGGCATCACTGATGATCGTTTCAGGATAGGCGGTAATCACGTTTCGCTGTAAGTCCAGCATGATCAGAAAATCAAAATCGCGCCGCCCATCCATGGTTTGCAACACACTGTTGATGGTGGGTGCATGCCGGGTCGCAAACGCGCCCTTGAACTCGTACGCGGAGGAAAACACGGACGCTGACACCGATAGCGTTTTGGCTTTCTCTTCAACTATATATTGCAGAATATTAGTGTCGACGCGCAGTTCCTGTTCGAGGTTTCTTTCTACCAAATCATTGGTCGCATTCCATACCGACAACAGGATAAGGCCGGCTGTAATGACAATGCCGCCTAACAGAATTCGAAACAGACTGTGGCGCAGCGACATCACTTTCATCAGTCACCACCGAACTTGCGTTTACCGAACGTTGCGGGCGCGTCTTTTTCAGTGTCCTGATCGGGCGGCGACATCAGGGTAAGTGTCAGTGTCTCGGTTTGTTCGTCGGGATCAAGCGTGAACGTTTGTCGTAGCGTCTGATCAAGCGAGAGGTCGGGATGCCAGAGCGTGACCTCCGTTACGTTATCCGGTAGCGTGACTTCACCTGACCCGGGAGAAATAACGACCTGTTCATTGTCGTACACATAAATATAGCCAATCATCTGATCATGAATATTGCAGCCCAGCACAACCAGGCCAGGCTTGTCGAAAACAACCGGTTTCACACTGTCACCGCTGTAAAGTTTTATCTCGAACATCTTGGGTGCGGAAAAGCTATACACATGATGGCGGATGTTATCGCTGTTTGGAAAACTGACATACTGACCGCGGGGAATGGCCAGGACGTAGGGCGCAAACTGCTTATCGACCTGGTCCATGATAGCGGGCTCGTCAGGCACTGGCACGGGGGTTGTTACCGGAATACTGACAACCACGTCTTTGAGCGGCGACGCATTCTGATCGACAAGTACCAGTGTTTTGGCTGATACGGACGCGGCCAGACAAAGAACTGGCAAGAACAGAAGAAAACCCCATGCTCTGGCTTTTCCGAAGAAGTGTGGCATAGCTGCCTTAGCGCGACGGCGCGACTGATTATCCCGATATCAATAACATATCGTAATGCTGGTAGTCCTGCAATTTTCGCGTGGCAGTCGTCACGCTGAATAACAGACACAAAAAACCCCGGGATGATACCCAGGGTCTGATGTTTGGTGCGGAAGGCGGGACTTGAACCCGCACGAGCATAGCTCACTACCCCCTCAAGATAGCGTGTCTACCAATTCCACCACTTCCGCGAAATTGTTGTTAGTTTGTTTTTAGTCAGGAGTATCTTCTGACTTTTCTTCCTGTGCTACAGGCACATCTTCGTTAGCTGGCGCTGCTTGCTCAGGTACTGCCGGCACATCAGTAGGCGCAGCGTCGCCCGCAGGCACTTCCAGGTTTTCCCACTCATCCACGGCACTTTCGCGGTTTGCAGTGATGTTTCCTAACGTCAGGCTGACCAGGAAAAACAGAGTGGCAAGAATGGCCGTCGTCTTGGTCATAAAATTACCTGCGCCTGGTGCACCAAAAACTGTATTTGAACCACCTGCGCCGAAAGATGCGCCCATATCGGCACCTTTACCCTGCTGGATAAGCACAAATCCAATCAGCATCAGCGCGACAATCAGGTAAACAACCAGAAGCACTTCGTATAACATAAAAACCTCGTCAGTTTGCCGCCTGGCAAATTGCTGTAAAATCCTTCACATTCAGACTGGCACCGCCAATCAGTCCACCGTCAATGTCAGGCTGTGAAAACAATCCCTGCGCATTGTCCGGCTTCACACTGCCGCCATAAAGAATACGCACTTTCTGCGCAACATCTTCACTGACTGCGGCCAGCGTTTGACGAATAAACGCGTGTACATCCTGCGCCTGCTGTCCTGTTGCCGTTTTGCCTGTACCAATTGCCCAGACCGGCTCATACGCGATAACGCAATGTACCAGAACGTCTTCGTCCAGTTCATTTGTAACGGCCGCCAGTTGTTTACCGATAAACGCCTCAACGTCGCCATTTTCGCGTACATCGAGTGACTCGCCTACACAGATAACCGGTGTCAGCCCGGCCGTGAGAGCCGATTTTGCTTTTTTGGCGACCAGTTCGTTTGTCTCGCCATACATCTCACGACGTTCCGAATGCCCTACAATCACGTAACGGCATCCGGCTTCTTTAATCATTTGCCCTGACAGTTCGCCGGTGTATGCACCGCTGACGTGTTCACTGATGTTCTGCGCGCCTTTCGCAGCGCCCTGCACATTGACCTGTGTCAGGTACACACTGGGCGGACAAATAACCACGTCTGCAGACACTGATTTCGCCTGAACAAAGGTCTGATTGAACTCTTCAACCAGTGCAACGGAACCGTTCATTTTCCAGTTGCCCATGACAAGCGGTTTTCTTATCGATGCATTCACTTAGCCGACCTTAGCCCTGTCTCAAAGCGGGCGTGATATTAACGGTAACCTCATCAATATACAAGTATAAAACGTAAAAATCACAGCCAATTGAATTAACTGGCGACTTTACGTACAGCCTCGGCAATAGTTTCTGCCCACTGCCTGGATGACGCTTCCTGTTCCGACTCAACCATAACCCGGATAACCGGCTCAGTACCACTCTTACGAAGCAGTACACGGCCCTGGGTACCGAGGGTGGCTTCCGCCTCTTTCACCGCACTTTGAACCGCCGATGCGTTAATCACATCAATATCGGTATCACCGTAGCGAACGTTGATGAGGGTCTGAGGATAAGGTTCATAACCACTGCTCAGCGCATGCAGACTCAGTCCGGACCGCAGCATAGCGGTGAGTACCTGCAGGCCGGCAACAATACCGTCACCGGTTGATGAGGTAGCCAGGTTCAGTACATGCCCCGAATTCTCACCACCAATCGCCCAGCCTTTTTGTTGCAGCAGTTCCATAACATAGCGGTCGCCCACTTTACTTCTCGCAAACGGGATACCGAGCTTGGCCAGCGCATTTTCCAGACCCAGGTTGCTCATCAGTGTACCTACTACGCCGCCACCATGAAGGCGTCCGCTCTTCAGCGCATCGCGGGCGATGATGTACACAATCTGGTCGCCGTCGATGATATTGCCTTTGTGGTCAACCATCATGACGCGATCGCCGTCACCATCCAGAGCAATACCGAGATCTGCCTGCTCTTCCAGCACCTTGTCACGGATACCTTTCATGGACGTGGCGCCGACTTTGTCGTTAATGTTCAGCCCGTTCGGGGAGGTACCAATTTCAACTACATCCGCACCCAGCTCCGCCAGCACGTCAGGCGCAATGTGGTAAGTTGCGCCGTGGGCACAGTCAACCACAATTTTCATGCCCTTAAGCGACAGATCAGACGGGAAGGTACCCTTACAGAATTCAATATAGCGACCCGCCGCATCTTCGATACGCGTGGCTTTACCCAGCTTGTCCGACGCCACACAGGTCATGGGTTCATCGAGCATGGCTTCAATGGCCAGCTCAATGTCGTCATCCAGCTTATAACCGTCGGCCGAGAAGAACTTAATGCCGTTGTCATAAAAGGGGTTATGCGAGGCACTGATCACAATACCGGCTTCAGAACGGAATGTTTTGGTCAGATAGGCAATGGCAGGTGTCGGCATGGGCCCGAGCAGACCAATGTTGATGCCCGCTGCAGACAGCCCGGCCTCAAGCGCAGACTCAAGCATGTAACCAGAAATACGGGTATCTTTACCAATCAGTACTTTGTTGGTGCCACGGCCCGCCAGCACTTTACCGGCTGCCCAGCCCAGTTTAATCACAAATTCCGGATTAATGGCACTTTCGCCAACCTTGCCCCTGATCCCGTCGGTTCCAAAATATTTGCGCTCGCTCATGACGACTTTTTATCCTTATTATGCTTGCAGTGTTGTCAGATAATTCACAATAGCGACAGCATCCGCCGTCTCTCTGACATCATGCACACGAATAATGTGTGCCCCTTTCTGTGCTGCGATTGTAGCGAGTGCAATACTCCCTGCCAAGCGTTCATCAGTGCTGCGGTCAAGTAACTGCCCTATCATCGACTTTCGTGACATACCCACCAGTACCGGATAGCCAAGATCAATGATGCCTTCAAGCGCATTTAGCAGCTGGTAATTGTGGGCCAGTGTTTTGCCAAAACCAAAGCCAGGATCCAGCATAATATCGTCGCTGGCTATGCCTGCCTGCATGCACGCTGTCGCCCGCTCTGTTAAAAATGTGCTCACGTCACGCACCACATCGTCATAGGTTGGCGATTGCTGCATGGTACGCGGCTGCCCCTGCATGTGCATCAGACACACAGGCACATCCAGCGCAGCTGCGGTTTCCAGTGCGCCAGGCTCGCGCAGTGCCCTGACATCGTTGATTAGTCTGGCACCGGCCTTCACCGCCTCTTTCATAACACCCGCTTTACTGGTGTCGATGGAGATAACCGTGTCGAGCTCTTTGGCAATGTGCTCAATCACCGGAATAACCCGGTCAAGCTCTTGCTGTTCTGTCACTGCGCTGGCGCCGGGGCGGGTTGACTCCCCTCCTACATCAATAAAAGCTGCACCGGCAGCCACCATATCTCTGGCATGGCACAGCGCCGCATCCAGCGCCTGATGACGGCCACCATCTGAAAAAGAATCAGGGGTCACGTTAAGGATCCCCATGACCGCCGGGGCGGACAAATCGAGCTGTTTATTTCTGAAATTCATTTCACTGCTACCCTGTTATCTTGCTTATCCAGGTTTTGTTTTTTTGCTGATGCACGTTTATCAGACATAAAAAAAGCGCCGCTCGGACGCTTTTTTCGTTAGCTCAGGTTAGCCCGGCAGGTCGCCCGGCTTACCTACTGACGGCTTGTCTACGCCATCGTCTGTAATCTCACCCTCACGCGCCGGCTTGCCGCCGCTAGGCTTATCACCGCCGCTTGGTGTGCGATCATCCCAGTCGGCTGGTGGACGCACTTCACGACGCGCCATCAAATCATCAATTTGCTTGGCATCAATGGTTTCATACTTCATCAGCGCGTCTTTCATTGAATGCAGAATATCAATGTTCTCTTCCAGAATCTTATAAGCACGCTCATAGTTAGAATCGATCAGTGATTTTATTTCTGCGTCAATTGCGCGCGCGGTGTCATCAGACATGTGCGATGCCTTCGACATGCTTCTGCCCAGGAACACCTCACCTTCTTCCTCAGCATACAGCATCGGCCCCATCTTGCTTGACAGTCCCCACTGGGTCACCATCTTGCGGGCAATGTCTGTAGCACGCTCAATGTCGTTCGACGCCCCGGTGGTTACCTTGTCATCACCATAGATGATTTGCTCGGCAATACGACCACCAAACAGGCTGGAAATCATGCTTTCAAGGTGCTGCTTGGAATGGCTTACACGATCCTGCTCAGGCAGGTACATGGTCACACCCAGCGCGCGACCACGCGGAATGATAGACACTTTGTAAACCGGGTCGTGCTCTGGCACCAGACGACCAACAATGGCGTGACCCGCTTCGTGATACGCGGTCATTTCTTTCTCTGCGTCGGTCATTACCATCGACTTACGCTCAGAGCCCATCATGATCTTGTCTTTGGCCTTGTCGAATTCTTCCATCGCGACCAGACGCTTATTGCCGCGGGCAGCAAACAGCGCGGCCTCGTTAACCAGGTTTGCCAGGTCGGCACCGGAGAACCCAGGCGTACCACGGGCAATCACCGACGGATCAACGTTATCCGCTACCGGCACCTTACGAATATGCACTTTCAGAATTTGCTCACGACCACGGATATCCGGCAGACCAACGACAACCTGACGGTCGAAACGACCGGGACGCAGCAGCGCCGGATCCAATACGTCAGGACGGTTAGTCGCAGCAATAACAATAATACCTTCGTGACCTTCGAAACCGTCCATTTCAACCAGCATCTGGTTCAGCGTCTGCTCACGCTCGTCGTGACCACCGCCAAGACCGGCGCCACGCTGACGGCCTACGGCATCAATTTCGTCAATAAAGATAATGCACGGCGCGGCTTTTTTCGCCTGTTCAAACATGTCACGAACACGCGATGCACCCACACCCACAAACATTTCAACAAAGTCAGAACCTGAGATGGTAAAGAACGGCACTTTCGCTTCACCGGCAATCGCTTTGGCCAGCAGCGTTTTACCGGTTCCCGGAGGACCGACCATCAGTACGCCCTTCGGAATTTTACCGCCCAGCTTCTGGAATTTAGACGGGTCACGCAGGAAGTCGACCAGTTCCGCTACGTCTTCTTTGGCTTCATCACAGCCTGCAACGTCAGCAAACGTGGTTTTAATCTGGTCTTCACCCAACAGACGGGCTTTGCTCTTACCGAACGACATGGCACCACGGCCACCACCGCCCTGCATCTGACGCATGAAGAAAATCCACACGCCAATTAACAGCAGCATCGGGAACCAGGAGATGAAAATAGATGCCAGCAGTGACTGCTCTTCACGCGGCTTGCCCAGCACACGAACGTCATTTTTGACCAGGTCAGAAATGAGCTTGTCATCGAAATAGGGAATATAGGTTACAAAAGTTTCACCCGAGCGGCGGGTACCACGAATCTCACCCGCCTCACTGTCAATGCGGACCTCGCGGATATTCCCTTGACTTGCTTCTTTCAGGAACGCTGTGTAATCGGTCTGTGCCCGCGTCGATTCACTGGGTGAAAAGCTCTGGAAGACAGACATCAGAACAACAGCAATAACTAACCACAGGATTAAATTTTTAGCCATATCGCTCAATGCTACTAACCTCTTAAAAAACCGGATGTCGCTTCAATACCTGCAGCGCACTGCATTATCTCATCCGACACAAAACCTGCATACCGTCAGGGTACTACACTTTATATCTGCTAGCCACCAAACAGCACCCACAGAAACACGCCAAAGCAAAAAACGCTACCGCGCTTAAACTACATGTGGGTTGCTGATTGAGACCCACTGATTACTACGGCGTTTCCGGCTGTTCTGTTCAGCCATCGTTTAACTGCTGGCAAAGTGCGACTTTTTTGCTATTCATACACTTTGTCATTGGGAATGTAACCAAGATGGCGTTAGAATACGTGTTTTCAAGCTAAACCTCACATTCAATTGTAGAAAACTTTGTAAATGAAACTTTCAAACAAACAGAAACAATTTCTTAAAGGCCTGGCACACTCACTGAAACCGGTAGTGATGCTTGGTGGCAACGGTCTGACTGAAGGCGTACTGGCCGAGATCGACGGCGCGCTGGATCACCACGAACTGATTAAAGTAAAAGTACCCACCGACGATCGCGAAGAAAAAGCCCTGATCATGGACGCCATCGTACGGGAAACCAACGCAGAGAAACTGCAGGTCATCGGCCACATGCTGGTACTGTACCGTCAGAGCGAAGAGCGTAAAATTCAGTTGCCAAAATAAGCCTCCCCTGCTTACCGAATCTCGTTCTTCCGTAGTTTTCCCGTTCATCTCACGGTAATATTGCATTAACGTTTTTCTCACAATAACAGGAAAATATTATGCAATTACAAGGTGCTACCGCCGTCATTACCGGCGGCTGTTCCGGGCTTGGTCACGCTACCGCCATTGCTCTGCGCGAGGCAGGCATGAAGGTGGCCCTGTTCGACCTGAACGCAGAACAGGGTGAATCACGCGTTGCGGAACTGGGTGCTGACGCTACCCGCTTCTATCAGGTTGACGTGCGTGACGAACAGCAAATTAGTGACGCTATCGAAAAAGTGAAAGCCGAACTGGGCGATATCCGCCTGTGCGTAAACTGTGCGGGCATCGCGCCGGCCAAACGTCTGCTGGATAAAGAAGGCCAGCCTGCTCCGCTGGACAGCTTCCAGAACACCATCAACATTAACCTGGTTGGCAGTTACAACGTTTGCCGACTGGTTGCCGCGGCCATGGCGGCGCAGGATGCTGACGGTGAGACCGGCGAACGCGGCGTACTGATTAATACCGCATCGGTTGCCGGCTACGAAGGGCAGATTGGACAAACAGCGTATGCTGCCAGTAAAGGTGGCATTATTGGTCTGACACTGCCGATGGCGCGCGACCTTGCGCCACTTGGCATTCGGGTTAACACCATCGCACCGGGTGTCATGGGTACGCCCATGCTGCTGGCGATGCCGGAGAAAGTACAGGATGCGCTGAGCGCCAACGTTCAGTTTCCCAAACGTCTGGGCTACCCGGCCGAATTTGCGAAACTGGTGCAGCACATTGCCGAAAATGGCTACCTGAATGGTGAAACCATTCGTCTTGATGGTGGCCTGCGTATGCCACCAAAATAAGTGATTCACACAGTAATATAAACCAAGCGACGCACTGGAAAATACACTGTCACGTCAGTGCGTTGCTTGCTTTTCATTAGCTCCTCCTGTCGTCCTCTTTTTTCGCCTCTTTTAACCTGCCCTGCCTTGTTGAGATTTTGCTGATTTTGGATTAACTTTTAACCATCTGGTCAGTCAAGGACGTGAAAAATGAAAACCATTAAAGGTATGGACACCGTTGTCATTATTCGCAGCACCCTGTTTTACCTGAGTCTGTGCGGTGCGCTTATGACGCTGGATTACTGGTATGCGACCTCCCAGTCTCCGCTGGCAAGCCGCAACATTACCCAGCAGACATCCAACGCCTATCGCATACCGTTAGCAGATAAAACGTTTGATCTTGCCATGTTTGACATAGGCGAAACCCTTACCCCAATGCAGTTCAGAGAAGCCGTGACCACGGTACTAAACCGGGTCGATATGCAGGATATTAGCTATTCCATGTTCTGTAAAACAGCGCACTGCGAAATACGGATAGCCAGTGATGATGCTGCCAAACGGGCTGAACTTATTCACCTCGTGGCTGCAAGGGTTAAGCAGGTTGAGCGGGTTAATCAGTAAGGCTGTTGTGATGTGGTTTAGGGGCTGGTAAAGACGTTACTCAACCCATTTTAAGTGTTTCTTGATATAACGTTTCTCCACTATGAAGGCTTTCAAAGATGGAAATTAAAGGAATAGACGCCCTCAAACTTGCGGAATAAAACCGTAAACACTTTTCTTCCGATAGCGTGGGATACCTGAAGTTTTTTGGGCTATACAAGCGCAAGAATTGTGATTTCAACGCCTTACAGGAACAGAGCAACTTGGCGCAAATTGCCATTTAGGAAATAACAATATTTATGGATACACAGCAATATATAGCTACGTTACCAGGTTGCTTGCTTCAAGCTCTTATCAGAACTCTGCTACTCACTTCTGTTTTTGGAGGAATAAATTTTTTTGATAAATACCTTTTTGGAGCTTCATTCGTTGACTCTGTAAGCAATACGTTAGAGTTTATTATTAAGGTAGCTCCAGCGCTTTATCTTCTGATTTTCCTCACCACTTTTATAATTCAAATACAATCGAAAAAATTTATTAAATAGTGACTATTCATAGCTGCATTGTTCGGTAAGTGTCGGCAAAAGACGAGAAACGGTCGTTCGCATTTTGAGAATTAGACTACTGCTATAACAGGTAGTAATTACCTGACTAAAAAGGAATTTCCGTTCTACGCGGAGTCTAGCCAACTCAGGTTAGGACAGGAACAATATATTGTCATTGGCGTTCAATAGCAGTCATAACTAGTTCTATCTCTTTTTTAGAAATTTTTGTAAACACTCAAAATATAGCTGATAAAAAAATAAATACCCTTCTGTTAAATCAGCTTTAAACCACAAGCCTTTATGAAGCTGAGTGTTGTTGCAAAATTCGTCCAGTTTCAATTAAAAGTGATATTTGGTAGAAAGCCGTTCAGCTTCTTTTTTCCTAGTCGTCAGTTTAATTTCTGGATTTCGATAGTAGCCCGAATTCTATGGATATTGAAGAATATTGACGCTATGTTGTCAGAACAGTCTCAAGACCTTTTTAACAATACATAACAAAACGCGGCTCAGTGAGCCGCGCAGAAATATGCTTATCAACATTATCTGTTAGTTTTTCCGCTCAAACTTTCGAGCCACTACACAACCCAAACCCAAAAGCATTAGCAAAAATGCTGACGATTCTGGTACAGAGCTTGACGTCTGAGCAACGTTGTAGACGCGCAGCTGACTCGATCCAGTAATGTGGTCATAATGATACAATTTGTTGTTGGCAAAAGTTAATCCGGCAGTCAGTCCGTCTAGTCCTAAATTGAACACATCAAGCATTGCACCTGTAGAGAGGTCAAAACGACGTATAGAGGCAGAACTCAAGTAATCGAGAGTCCAAACGCTGTTTGAACTTAAATCGATAGCAAAATCCGCTATTCCTTGAGAACCAGCTAACGTAACCGTAGAAGTGAAAGTATCTGGGGAGCTTAAACTGGAAACGCGAATCTGATCTAGGTTTGAATAGTCGTATCCTGTCGATGCCTCAGTGCGGTAGAGATTACCACCTCGAACATCCAAAGGTGTACCTCCAGAAGCCGCAATTTCCGAAGAGATTTGCGTAACTGTTCCGGTTGTTTTACTCAACGAAAAAACATCATAACCGCCAGAGTTATTGCAATAATTACTGAAGTAATAATTGTTAGCATCCGCAGCTACTGCAGTATTGTAATATCCACTGCAACTGCCGAAGCTGGGGTGCGGAACAGTTCCCACAAACATCGACGATACATTACTTCCAGTAAGATCAGAACGATAAAGATCTGTACCTCGGTGGACCTGAGCATACAGTAATTCCCCAGTCGATGAATCATAGCCCAAACCTGTAGGGTTAAAGTTGATGGGAGATATACTCAACTGACTACCGAGCGAAAATGTATTCTCCAGTGTTAAAAGCGTTGCACTTGCATTAGCTGTTAGAAGAACTAAGCCCAAGCTAAATGCTCTAAACATATTACAAAATTTGATTTTTTTTACCACTTTGAAAACTCCCAATACTTCTAAACTTAAATCGTTTGTCTAATTATCATTGGATCATTTACTCCTATTGAGAAAGCAAGAAATAAACCAAAAGTTTTTTAACCTTATTATCATATACTTACATTTCGCCAATGATTGCGATGTGTGATGTTGTAAAAAAATCTGACTATTTTTTCAGAGTAACCTTAATTGCGTGCCACAATGAGAGTTTATTCTCGAATTATATTATGCTGGTGGCGTTAAGAAGCTTGTGATTCTTCAAGCTCTACATGCTTTAGCTGCAACTTCCCTTGAGGTGAAAAGTGCTCCAGAAATTCAGGGGAGTGGTGTTCGACTAATTGATACAGCAATGCCTGCTCTGTCGATGTCGTTTATAGGTAGAATGTTGAGCTATTAGCAATGGCGTCCTTGCAAAGTGTTGGTAGCTCAGTGTGCAGTTGATTAAGTTGAAACTCTACTGAGGACTGGGTAGAAACCGCATCGCGCCAAGGTCCGCAATACGTACTAAGCCGCCCCAAAACTCCAAACAGGAACGCGCACGCCCGGCAAAGCGCGTCTCCCCACTCCGCTAACTCAATCCCCATCACCACCATTAACAATCAGCGAAATATTATACAGGCGGTTTACCGCGTGATAGTTGATGGTGTTTTTCGGGTAGCGCCCGCGGCTGTTAAGCTGCCCGGCCTCTTTTTGCATCAGCAGTGACAGGGCTTCATCTACAGTGCTGACCGTATAAATGTGGAACTGGCCCTTCTTCACTGCATCGATCACAGCCGCGTCCAGCACCAGGTTAATTTCGTTTGATTTAGGGATCACCACGCCCTGGGTGCCGGTGAATCCGCGGTACTGGCAGAGGTCAAAGAAGCCTTCAATCTTTTCATTTACGCCGCCCACGGCCTGCACTTCACCGTACTGGTTAATTGAGCCGGTAACCGCCAGTGTCTGCAGTGCCGGAATGCCGGTCAGCGCCGAAATAAGCGCAATCAGTTCGCCCAGCGACGCACTGTCACCGTCGATATGACCGTAGGACTGCTCCAGCGCAATGTTGGCCGACAACGTCAGCGGAAAATGCTGCGCATATTTGTTACCCAGATAACCGGTCAGCAGCATTACGCCTTTCGAGTGGATTGGCTGTCCCAGCTCTACCTCACGTTCAATATCCACCACGCCGCTGGCACCGGCAAATACCGTAGAGGTAATACGCGCCGGGGTACCAAACGCGGTGTCACCTACCTCCAGCACGGTCAGGCCATTAACCTTACCTACCGCCTGCCCTTCGGTGGCAATCAGCACATGCCCTTCTTTAATGTCATTCAGCAGGCTCATACTAACCCGGCCGGTGCGGCGCTTTTTCGCCATCAGGGCCGCGTTCAGGTGCACCAGTTCAATTACCGTCGAGTCGGCTTTTTTCGCGAAATACTGTGCTTCATGAATAAGCTCGATGACCTCAGCAAAGTGTGCCGACAGCTTTTCCTGGTGTTCTGCCATACGCAGTGAATATTCAACCAGCCGGGTCATTGCCTGGGCAGAAATACCCTGCATACCACAATTATAAACATGGCTGCGTACACGTCCGACGAAGTCAAACAGCGACTGACGGGTAACCGGAATTTCGGTGTCAAAATCTACCAGTACCCGGAACAGTTCATCAAACTCATCATCATAATCCTGCAGGGTGTAATACAGCTCGCGGGAGCCCAGCAGAATGATTTTTACGTTCATCTCTATGGGCTGCGGATTAAGCGTAATGGCATTAACCATGCCCACATCCTGCTGAGGAAGCGCCATACGCAGACGCGCTGACTTCACTGCCAGTTTCAGCGTTTCCCACACATACGGCTGCTCAATAATGTGATCCACATCCAGCAACAGATAACCACCGCTGGCCTTGTGCAGCGCACCCGCCCGGATCATTTTGTAGTTGGTAAATGCACTGCCCAGCGTGTTGGTATATTCAATTTTGCCAAACAAATTCTGATAGGTAGGGTGTGGTTCGTAAATCACCGGCGCACCGTCGTCAAGCTGATGGCCAACCAGAATATTCGGCAGCAGTTGCTGTTCAAGATAATCCCGGCGCTCACGCTCGTCACTGCGCTCTTCTTTTTGCTCTTCAGAAGAAAACGCAACAATGGTGTCGACCAGAAAGCTGCGCACCTGCTTTAGGTACTTCACAATCGCCAGGTTTGAAGCGTATTTGTGCTCCAATTTTTTCAGTAGCGGACGAATGCCCTGCTCGGCGGTCTGGCGGTCAAGTTCACGCAGGCGTTCTGAGTTCTCACGTCGCCAGGCGGGCAGCCCAAGCAGACTTTCGCTCAGGCGATTTTCCAGTTCACTGACCAGCGTATAGAAATGTTCCCGCTGTGCGTCATCCACCTTGGCAAACTCACCGTCATCCACGGGCTTGCCGTCAACAATCGGTGAAAAGCTGATGGTGCCGCCATCCTCATACAGTGCCACCTGATTAGCCTGGGCGAACCGTTCTACCGACGCAATAGCGTCGTCATAGCGCTGTTCAAACTCGCGCACGATGGCAGCCCGTTTGCGCTGATACCCTGGGTTATCAAATGCCACCGGAAAGGTCGCCAGCACATCGTTAATCAGGGTGCTAATGTCGGTATGAAAGGCCTTGCCACCGCCTGGCGCCAATCTCAGTGCCACCGGTTCACGCTCATCGTCAAAATTATTGATGTAGCACCAGTCATCGGGTGTCGGCAATGAGGCAACCTGGCGTTCAATGTATTCTTTCACCAGCGTGAAACGGCCTGTGGCGGCCTCACCCATCACGTAAAGGTTGTACCCTTTGGCATCAATACCCAGCCCGAATGTGAGCGCTTCACGTGCCCGCTCCTGTCCGATAAATGAGGACTGCAGCGCATCATCGTCTTTGAGTGCAGAATTAATCAGGCGTCGGTTCACCGACACGGTCAGCGCCTCGGGAGGCAATGGCGACAGATTGGACACGCCGGGGGATTCCTTTTTAAACCAGGTTATGGCTAAGTGAACCGCTAATTGCAGCACGTGTCAAACGCGCAGCGGCTGATTGCCTGTTTAACAACCTGCACGGCGCAATGTCTGCATGCAAAGTGGCGCATTACCTGCCATGATAACCTCGTAATCAACAACACACTTAAGGACCCTGCGTGAAAACATTTCCCCTGCTGTTGTCCCTGACCAGCATCATCGCCCTGCCTGCGCTGTCTGATGTGGTACTGGTAAATGATAACGGGTTCATTCTTGCGAATACCGCCAGAGCCAATGCACCACAGGAACGGGTTTATCAGGCGCTTATCGAAGACGTGGATAACTGGTGGCCAAAGGATCACAGCTGGTGGCGTGGTACCTTCAGCATTGACCCGGTTGGCGGCGGCTGCTTTTGTGAAATTAAAGGCGCGCATCAGGCGCAGCATATGGACATTGCCTTTGTTGATCCGCCATCAACACTGGTCATGCGCGGCGGACTTGGCCCGTTGCAGCAGATGGGCGTCAGCGGCGCACTCACCTGGTCGCTGACCGAACAGACGGATGACGGTGGCACCTACACCACCATTACCCTGCGTTATCACGCCCAGGGGATCACTGAAGGCGGATTTACCGACTTTGCACCGATAGTGGATAAAGTACAGGCTTTACAGTTAAATGCGCTGGCCGAATACGCGTCAAATCACGCGTCAGCGACGACTGACTGATGCGCCGGTAAAGATGAATTTTTGAGCGACTGTTCACGTCAGTGCGAACTATTTTCGTGATTCCCCCGGCCTGCTATTGAGGCTGCACGCCGCGCTGGGGTATTCTATACCACCAAAGCACTACCGAAAAATGCGGTGATACCTCAGTCTTTTGTACGACGATAACGTCAATGCGTTACGTTAATGGGATCGCCGCCGGTAACAATATGAAGTTAACCAGATAATTAAAAGCGGAAGCCTTCGTTACATGGCAGATCATCAGTACAATCCAAAAGAAATCGAACAGCACATTCAGCAATACTGGGAAGAAAACCAGACATTCAAGGCCAGTGATTCCCCGGATAAAGAAAAATTCTACTGTCTGTCCATGTTCCCCTACCCCAGTGGTCGTCTGCACATGGGGCACGTGCGTAACTATACTATCGGCGATGTGATCAGCCGCTATCAGCGTATGCAGGGCAAAAATGTACTGCAGCCGATGGGCTGGGACGCGTTTGGTCTGCCTGCGGAAAATGCTGCTATCAACAACAATACGGCACCGGCAAAATGGACATACGCCAACATTGACTACATGAAGTCACAGCTGAAATCGCTCGGTTTTGGCTATGACTGGGACCGGGAGGTCACTACCTGTAAATCAGATTATTACCGCTGGGAACAGTGGTTCTTTACGCGCCTGTATGAAAAAGGTCTGGTGTACAAGAAAAACGCGACCGTGAACTGGGATCCGGTAGATCAGACGGTACTGGCGAACGAGCAGGTTGTCGACGGCCGTGGCTGGCGCTCCGGTGCCCTGGTGGAACAAAAAGAAATTCCACAGTGGTTTATTAAAATTACTGACTACGCCGAAGAGCTGCTTAACGACCTGGAGCAACTGGAAGACTGGCCGGAACAGGTTCGTGCCATGCAGGCCAACTGGATTGGCCGCTCTGAAGGGGTAGAGATTACGTTTGACCTGGCGCATGAACAGGCCGGGATGCACAACTTCAGTGTCTATACTACCCGCCCCGACACCCTGTACGGTGTAACCTATGTGGCGGTAGCCGCGCAGCATCCACTGGCCGAGCATGCGGCTAAGAATAACCCGGATCTGGCGGCGTTTATTGAAGAGTGCAAAAACACCAAGGTTGCTGAAGCAGAACTGGCAACCATGGAGAAAAAAGGTTGCGATACAGGCCTGAAAGCCATTCACCCGCTCACCGGTGAACTGGTGCCGGTTTGGGCCGCCAACTTCGTACTGATGGACTATGGCTCAGGTGCTGTTATGGCTGTACCAGGGCACGACCAGCGTGACTGGGAGTTTGCCACTAAGTATGGCCTGACCATCAGGCAGGTTGTGAAGCCAGCGAAGAACAGCGATGCCGAGTGCGACCTGACCAGCGCCGCCTACACCGAAAAAGGCGTACTTATCCACTCTGACAAGTTTGACGGCCTGGACTTTGACGCAGCGTTTAATGCCATTGCCGATGAGCTGGAGAAAAAAGGCAAAGGTCAGCGCAAAGTGAACTACCGTCTGCGCGACTGGGGCGTCAGCCGTCAGCGCTACTGGGGGGCACCAATTCCTATGCTGAATCTGGAATCTGGCGAGTCTGTGCCGGTACCAGAAAGTGAGCTGCCGGTGGTGCTGCCGGAAGACGTTGAAATGAACGGCGTCACCTCGCCTATCAAGTCTGATCCTACCTGGTCTCAGACTACCTACAATGGTGCCCCGGCCACGCGTGAGACTGATACCTTCGACACCTTTATGGAATCGTCGTGGTACTACGCGCGCTACACCTGTGCGGCCAACCCTGATGCCATGCTGTCACCGGACACCGCCAACTACTGGCTGCCGGTGGATCAGTACGTCGGCGGTATCGAACACGCGATCCTTCACCTGCTGTACTCGCGCTTTTTCCATAAGCTGTTACGTGATGAAGGCCTGGTCGACTCTGACGAGCCGTTTAAGCGTCTGTTGTGTCAGGGAATGGTGCTGGCTGACTCGTTCTACAGTGAAGACGAGAGTGGCAAGAAAACCTGGTATTCCCCTGCTGACGTCAGCACCGAGAAAGACGACAAGGGCCGTATCGTGAAAGCCTGGCTGACCAAAGACGGTACGCCGGTGCTGCATGGCGGTATGACCAAAATGTCGAAGTCGAAGAATAACGGTATCGATCCACAGCACGTTATTGACCAGTACGGCGCCGATACCGTTCGTCTGTTTACCATGTTCGCAGCGCCACCAGAGCAGACCCTGGAGTGGGTTGAGTCTGGCGTGGAAGGCGCAAACCGCTTCCTGCGCCGGGTCTGGAAACTGGCCATGGAGCATCTGGACAAAGGCACACCAGAGGCACTGGACGTCAGCGCGCTGACAAAAGACCAGCAGGCGCTGCGCCGCGAAATTCACAAAACCATTGCCAAAGTCAGTGATGATCTGGGCCGTCGCCAAACCTTTAACACCGCGGTAGCGGCGGTAATGGAACTGCTTAATCACCTGCAAAAAGCACCGCAGGAGAGCGCCCAGGATATCGCACTGATGCGTGAAGGCGTGGATGCTATTGTCAGACTGCTCAACCCAATCACTCCGCACATTTGTCATGTGTTGTGGAACAAGATGGGTCATGAGGGCGACATCGAACTGGCGGGCTGGCCACAGGCTGATCAGGCCGCACTGGTTGAGGACGAAAAACTCATCATTGTGCAGGTAAATGGCAAGGTACGCGCGAAAATGACTGTGGCTGCCGACGCCAGCAAAGAGACAATGGAAAAAATGGCAGCAGAACAGCCCAACGTACAGCCGTTTATCGAGGGAAAAACGATCCGTAAGGTTATCGTGGTACCCGGTAAACTGGTTAACATTGTGGCCAACTGATGAAGCATTTTCAGCGCGTTTCTGTTGCCCTGCTGCTTTGCAGCCTGCTTGCAGGCTGCGGGTTTAAACTGCGTGGCTCACCGGCCCTGCCTGCCGACATAGACTACATTGCCGTGCAGTCAGCGCGCCCGCACGCGCCGCTGCAGCGGGCACTGATCAAACGCCTGGATGTCTACGGCCTTAAAGGCGGCAGCACCGACGGCGCAGCCAGCGCCACTAATCCGGTTATTATTCAGTTGTATCCCGAAGCACTGGAGCGCCGCTTGCTGTCGGTCTACCCCTCTGGTCAGGTTGCCGAATATGAACTGATATTCGGCGTCAATTACACGGTTACCTTTAATGGCGAACAGCCAGTGACGGCGTATTTCGAGGTGCTTCGCGATTATCAGGATGATCCTGATCAGGTGCTGGCAAAATCACGCGAGCTGGATCTGGTGTTAAGCGAAATGCGCGAGGAAGCAGCCGACCGTATTCTGCGCCGTCTGCCGACACAGGCTGCCGCGCTGGCAACAGACAACGACTGATCCATGCAAATTTACCCCAACCGCTTTGCCGACGAGCTCAAAAAAGGACTGAAGCCCTGTTACCTGATTTTTGGTGACGAGCCGCAGCAGAAGTTTGAGATGATCGACGCGCTGCGTCAGCGTGCGCGGGAGGACGGTTTTGATGAGCGTACCGTACTGGTTGCAGACAGTGGCTTTAGCTGGAATACGCTGTTAGAGGCAACGCAGACCCTGTCGCTGTTCAGTGCCCGGCAGTTAATTGAACTGGAACTGCCAACAGGCAAACCCGGTACTGAAGGCAGCAAAGCCCTGCAGGAAGTGGCCGACACACTCAGTAGTGACACCCTGCTGGTGATCCACGGCCCGAAAATTGGTAAGGATGTACAAAAAGGAAAGTGGTTTAAGGTGCTGGACGGCATCGGCGCCCATAGCCTGTGCTATCCGCTCGAGGGCAAATCGCTGAGCACCTGGATCCAGCAAAGCCTGAACCAGAACAATATCCGCACCTCGCCGGCCGGAGTCAGAATGATTGCCGACTTCTGCGAAGGCAATCTGCTGGCCGCCAAACAGGAAATTGAAAAGCTGGCATTGCAGTATCCCGGACAGGAAATCAGTGAACAGCAGCTTGAAGAGGCCATTGTCGACCAGTCACGTTTTAACGTGTTTCAACTGGTTGATGTCATGCTGCAGGGAGATGCCCAGCGCTGTATTCGCATGCTCTACCGGCTTGAAAGTGAGGGACTGGAACCCAACATTGTGATTTGGGCGCTGATCCGCGAGTGGCAGACACTGACATCGCTCAAAGCCGCGGCGGCTGAGGGTCAGCCGGTTCAGTGGCAGCGCTTTGGGATCTGGAAAAATCGTCAGGCAGGCTATCAGCAGGCGCTGAACCGCCTCAGCGACGCACAACTGGCGCATATTCGCGACGCGCTGTCGCGCGCCGACCAGGCCTTCAAACAACAAACCGTGATGCGCCCGTACGTCGAGCTGTGCCATCTGTGTATGTTATTTCTGGGTATGCCGCTAACCACGCTGCCGTTCATGGTTGCCTGATATGCAGGATGTCATTGCGTTACTTGGCGGCACGTTTAATCCGCCGCACAAGGGCCATATTGAAAGCGCGCTGGATGTGATGACACATCTTGGCTTGTCAGCGATGGGGCTGATGCCGTGTAAGCTTCCACCGCATAAATCAGCGGGCGGCGTATCAGAACACCATCGGGTAGCGATGGTAAAACTGGTCTGTCAGGCACACCCGTCGCTGTATCCGGAGCTGGTCGAACTGTCCCTGCCCTCACCCTCGTACACGGTGAAGACATTGCAGCATTTGCGTCAGCAAAATACTGACCGCCCTATTTTGTTTGTGATTGGTCAGGATTCGCTCGACACCCTGGACAGCTGGTATGAATGGGAACAGATTACCGACTATTGCCACCTGGTGGTAATGCGTCGTGACAGCCAGACTGGCCCGCACACGGCAGCACTGGCGCGCTGGATTGAAGAACGCCGTTGTCACGATCCGGCTGTATTGCGCACTACGCGCAGCGGTGCACTCTACATGGTGCCAACCCGGTTACATCCTGCTTCCTCTACCGCCGTGCGCGGACAGGTTGCAGCGGATAACGCCACGGACGCATCACAGTGGCTGGAGCCGGACATCATCAACTATATTAAACAACATCAGTTATACGTTAAGTAACAATAAGGAGCTCTTTTGGACAGCCAGGCATTCAAAGCGTTTGTTCTTGATAAAATTGACGACATGAAAGCCCGCGACGTCGTCACAATTGACGTGAGCGGAAAATCCAATATTACCGACACCATGATTATCTGTTCAGGCAACTCGAAGCGTCACGTTATTTCGATTGCTGAGCACGTGCAGGTTGAAGCAAAGCATGCCGGTCACGCACCGCTGAATATTGAGGGAAAAGAGTCTGGCGAGTGGGTACTCGTTGACTTAGGTGACATCATTGTTCATGTTATGCAGGACGAGACCCGCGACTTTTATCAGCTGGAAAAGCTCTGGTCATAGCGTCACCGGTCAGCCTAAGTCGCCCAGTGCGAAGCAATACGTAGTAAAGGAAGTAGTCAGGTGCGAATTCAGATAGTTGCCGTTGGCACAAAAATGCCCGCCTGGGTCACGCAGGGCGTGGACGAGTTTTTGCGCCGATTCCCGCCTGATATGCCGGTCTCTTTCACTGAAATCCCCGCCGGTAAACGTGGCAAAAATGCCGATATTAAGCGGGTACTGCAAAAAGAAGGTGAACAGATGCTGGCTGCCATCGGCAAAGGCAACCGCATCGTCACGCTGGAAGTTACCGGCAAGGCCTGGGACACCCCACAGCTCGCCGATGCGCTGAACACCTGGAAGATGGATGGCCGCGATGTCAGTCTGCTGATTGGCGGCCCTGAAGGGCTGGCACCGGAATGTATTGCCGCAGCCGAACAAAAATGGTCACTGTCGCGGCTGACCCTGCCCCACCCGCTGGTTCGCATCATTGTAACCGAGTCACTGTACCGGGCCTGGTCAGTCACGCAAAATCACCCTTACCATCGGGAATAACCTATGCCGATGAAGCGTCAGACCATCAGGGATCATACTGCCGAAGCGAATTTGTTTACGCGTCGTGCCAGTGTGGCGTTTCTGATTGTGGTTGCGATGCTGCTGCTGGTGCTCAGTAACCTGTATGTACTGCAGGTGCGCCACTATGAAGATTATCAGACACGATCGAACGGCAACCGCATCAAGGTGCTGCCTATTGCACCGAACCGCGGGCTGATTTACGACCGGAACGGCACGCTGCTGGCTGAAAACCGGCCGGTGTTCAGTCTTGAGGTGATCCCCGAACAAATTGATAACCTCGACGACACCATGGATGCCCTGACCCGGCTGATGGGGATCACCGACGAGGAGCTCGAAAACTTTTATGCGACACTCAAAAGCCAGCGTCGATTCAAGCCGGTGGCCCTCAGAACCCAGTTATCCGAAGAAGAGGTCGCCCGTTTTTCTGCGCACAAGCATCAGTTCCCGGGGGTGTCCATTGAGGCCCGACTCGCCCGCCACTACCCGTACGGCGACACGCTGACGCACGTCATTGGCTACGTTGCCAAAATCAATAAAAAAGACCTGCAAAAACTGGTTGAGGCAGGCCAGGAAGATAACTACGCGGCCACCCACGACATCGGCAAACTGGGTATTGAGAAGTACCATGAGGAACTCCTGCATGGAAAAGTGGGCTATCAGCAGGTTGAGGTAAACAGTCAGGGACGGATTATTCGCGTGCTTAGCGTTGATCCGCCGGTACCCGGACGTGATATTGTGCTTAACATTGACCTGAATCTGCAACTGGAAGCACAGCGGGTACTCGATGGCCAGCGTGGCGCCATTATCGTTACCGAACCGGCAACCGGTGGAGTACTGGCGATGTATTCAAGCCCCAGCTACGATCCGAACCTGTTTGTGCATGGCATCAGCCGGAAAAATTATGCCAGTCTGCTCAATTCCCCCGACAGACCGCTGATTAACCGGGCCACCCAGGGGCAGTATCCGCCCGCCTCCACGATCAAGCCACACCTTGGCCTGGTAGGGCTGGAAAAAGATGTGATTCAGCCTGACACGGTAATAAAAGACCGCGGTCGGTATTCGCTGCCTAATGTGTCGCACGTGTGGCGTGACTGGAAGAAATGGGGACATGGCGACGTTGACCTGCACAAAGCCATAGAGGTGTCCTGCGACACATTTTACTACGATCTGGCGTTTAATCTGGGCATTGATGCCATCAGCGAGTCTATGACTGCCTTTGGGTTTGGCAGTTACACCGGTATCGACCTGTTTGAGGAGTCTGATGCCAATATGCCCAGCCGCGGCTGGAAACGGGCGCGCTTCAATCAGCCCTGGTATGCGGGCGATACTATTCCGGTTGGGATTGGTCAGAGTTACTGGACCACCACGCCGATTCAGCTAACGCACTCTATTAATGCGCTGATCAACCACGGCGATCGCTTTGTACCACAAATTTTGCGTGGCTATCGCGAAGAGGACGGCAGTATTGACCTTGAACCATTGAAATCACTGTCTCCGGTCGGTTTTGGCAGTGATGATAATTATGACTTAGTCCTCGATGCGATGCGTGCGGTGGTCAGTGGCGAGGAAGGCACGGCGCGCCATGTGTTTAAGGATATTCCCTATGATGCCGCCGGTAAAACTGGTACCGCACAGTTGTTCTCGGTCGCCCAGGGTGAGGAATACAAGGAAGAAGAGGTCGACGAACGGTTGCGGGATAACGCCATGTTTGTTGGCTTTGCGCCGTACGCTGCACCGGAAATTTCGCTTACCGTGGTGGTTGAAAACGCCGGTGGCGGCAGCAGCAATGCCGCGCCTGTCGCCAAACAAATGATGGACTATTACTTTAAGGATCGCGTCTTTCCGGTCAGCGACCCTGTTGAGGGCGAGGAGTAACCGATGAACAGCACCCTGGCGCCAAACAAGCAAACCCTGCTCAAGCGGTTACATATTGACGGCTGGCTGCTGGCCGGCCTGCTGACGCTGATGGGCATTGGGCTGGTTACCCTGTTTTCCGCGTCCGGTCAGGACATGGCGCAGGTGGAACGTCAGATAACACGTCTGGTCGTCGGCCTTATCGTGATGTTTGTGATGGCGCAGATCCCGCCCATGGCATACCGGCGTTTATCTACCTATGCCTACCTGGGTGGCCTGCTGATGCTGATTGCGGTACTGCTGTTCGGAGATGTGGGTAAAGGCGCGCAGCGCTGGCTGGACCTTAAGGTGGTACGTTTTCAGCCCTCAGAACTGATGAAACTGGCGGTCCCGATGATGGTGGCGTGGTATATCAGCAAGTTCAATCTGCCGCCACGGCTTATGAATATTCTCGCCGCGTTTGGTCTGGTAGTGGTCCCGACTATTCTCATTGCCAAACAACCGGATTTGGGCACCTCGTTACTGGTAGCAAGTTCGGGCATTTTCGCTATCTTCCTTGCAGGCATGAGCTGGAAGCTGATCGGCATGGTGGCGGTCATTGGCGGCGCCTTCGCGCCAATTATGTGGTTTTTCCTGATGCAGGATTACCAGAAGCAGCGCGTTATCACTTTTCTCAATCCGGAGAGCGATCCACTCGGTGCCGGCTACCACATTATTCAGTCAAAAATTGCCATTGGCTCAGGCGGCGTTGAGGGTAAGGGCTGGCTGCAGGGCACACAATCGCAACTGGAGTTTCTGCCTGAACGTCATACCGATTTCATCTTTGCGGTATTCAGCGAAGAGTTCGGGCTGATTGGGGTTATTTTACTGCTGCTGGTATACCTGGCCATTATTCTGCGCGGACTGATCATTGCTAACCGGGCACAGGATGCCTACAGCAAGCTGCTGGCAGGCAGCGTCACCCTTACCTTTTTCGTGTATGTGTTTGTAAACATGGGCATGGTATCCGGCCTGCTGCCGGTGGTTGGTGTCCCGTTACCACTGGTCAGTTATGGCGGCACATCAATGGTGACTTTGATGGCCGGCTTTGGCATGCTAATGTCGATTAGTACACAAAAACGACTACTTTCACGATGATGCGCTATTTATTGCTGTTCATGACGGTTGTGGCACTGGCAGCCTGCCAGAGTCCTGGCCGCTACTCGCAAAAACAGGATTCTGCGCCGCGCTATATTGCGCGTCCCCCTGCCATGATTGATGCGGTGCCGAAGTATGAACCCTATCGCGAGTACAACAGTCGCCCGTACACGGTGCTTGGCAAACGCTACTATCCGCTGTTAACCGGCAAAGGCTATGAAGAAAACGGTGTAGCCTCCTGGTATGGTCAGAAATTTCATGGCCACCTGACATCCAACGGCGAAACCTACAACATGTTCGCCATGACAGCCGCCCACAAAACACTGCCGCTGCCCTCCTATGTTCGCGTAACCAACCTGGATAATGGCAAACAGGCGATTGTACGGGTGAATGATCGGGGCCCCTTTCACGCCAACCGGGTAATTGATTTGTCGTATGCGGCCGCCATGAAGCTTGACTACCACAATAAGGGCACGGCCCGGGTTAAACTTGAGGTGATCCATATCGACGAAGATAACCTGGTCACCGTGGGTAAGGGACCCACTGTCAGCTGGGCCGAATATGCCGGCATTATTCCGGCAACCGATACCACACCAATAACCGCGAGCGTGCAAACCACGCAGGACAATACAGAGACTGATGAAGAGACTGCTGTGTCTGCAGGTGGCGACAGTGTGTTTATTCAGGTCGCTGCGATATCCGACCCTAAGCGTGCCGAATCGATATCGAATGTCCTTTCCGCGCTCTACCAGGTGCCGGCCGCCGCGCCGCTGATTGATAATATCTACAAACTGCGACTGGGACCGCTCGAAGATGTCCAGCGCGCACAATTATTGCTAGAAGAGTTACGACGCAACGGCTATCCCGGTGCGTATACGCTGACACAGGGCCTGTAAATCGTCACAGGGCCGCGAAATGTGGCAGGAATATGGCAATCTCCTGTTAATTCGCGGCGTCGCTGGTGTTCTGTCAGCATTAAAGTAAACTTTATCGACTATGCCTAGTCCTACCTCAGGGCTTGCGATAAACTTCGCAATTATTCATTTACGTAAGAAAAAAACGGTACAACAGAAAAGACCATGCATACTAATAATTCACGCGCTACGTTCTCGTTGTCGGCCCGACTGACTTCGGTATTCATTCTTTTTCTCATGCTGTGCACGGGCGTTGCCCGGGCAGCCGTCATCACGCCACCTGCACCTACGGTAAACGCCGAAGGGTTTGTGCTGATGGATTACGAAACCGGCCATGTTATTGCCGAGAAAAATGCGGACATGCAACTGGCACCAGCCAGCCTGACTAAAATCATGACCGTGTATGTTATCGGTAAGGAAATTCAGGCCGGCAACATCAGCCTTGATGATGAAGTGACCATTTCTGAAAATGCCTGGGCGAAAAAGTTTCCTGACTCGTCAAAGATGTTTATTGAGGTGGGTACCCAGGTTAGTGTCCGCGAGCTGCTGCGCGGCATCATCGTACAGTCAGGTAACGACGCCTGCGTAGCGATGGCGGAACATGTCGCTGGCTCAGAGTCGGCCTTTGCCAGCATGATGAATGCACACGCGGCGTCACTGGGTATGACCAGCTCGCACTTCGTCAATGCCCATGGTCTGCACGATCCTGATCACTACACCACCCCTCGTGATATGGCGATTTTGTCCGAAGCACTGATTCGTGAAACGCCGGACATGTACAAAATTTACAGTGAAAAAGAATTCACCTACAACGGCATCAAGCAATACAACCGCAACAGCCTGCTGTGGGACAAAAGCCTGAACGTTGACGGCATTAAGACCGGCCATACCTCAGACGCGGGCTATAGCCTGATCACGTCGGCTGAGCAGGGTGGTATGCGTCTGATTTCCGTAGTAATGGGCACCGAATCAGAACGTGCCCGTAAGGTTGAGAACAAGAAGCTGTTGAAATACGGCTTCCGCTTCTATGAAACTGTGACACCGTATACAGCGGGTGAGAGCTTCGTGGCGCACCGTATCTTTATGGGTGACCGTGAAACCGTAGATCTTGGAATTAATCAATCTACCCCCATTACTATTCCGCGCGGTCAGGCTGCCAACCTGGAAGCCAACTTTGAGCTTGATAAAAAGCTGGAAGCGCCGCTGGCCAAAGGCCAGGTAGTCGGCAAGCTGTATATTCAGCTTGAGGGCGAAGACATTGCCACCTACCCGCTGGTGACCCTGCAGGAAGTTAAAGAAGGCAGCCTGTTTGACCGCATGAAAGACTACATAATGTTGCAGTTTGGCTGGGACAGCTAACCAGAACGCGCTTTACAGTAGTTTCACGGACGGCCAGATTTGATACAATCCGGCCGTTTTTGTATTGACCGGTCACGTTAGGAGTTCGCATGGACACCCGTTTTGATGAATTACTCGACTTCCCCACCTCGCAGACCTTTAAAGTCATGGGTGTTGCACACGACGATTTGCCTGCGCAGGTGATTGAATGTCTGCAACAACACGCGCCCGGTGACTATTCACCCACGATCAAGCCCAGCAGTAAAGGAAATTACCATTCGGTGTCGGTCAGTGTCCGGGTTACCAGTAAAGAACACATGGAACTGATTTACACTGAGCTGGCAAAGCTGGAACTGGTCCGGGTAGTACTGTAAGTGAGCCAGCCTACGCAACAGCCCGTAGTTATCCGTCAGTTGGGCAGACAGGCTTACTATCCTGTATGGCAGGCTATGCAGTCTTACACCGACACCCGGGACGACACCGCCCGGGATGAAATCTGGCTGGTTGAGCACGATCCGGTGTTTACCCAGGGTCAGGCCGGAAAGGCAGAGCACATTCTGATGCCCGGAGATATTCCGGTCGTACAGGTCGACCGGGGAGGTCAGGTAACCTATCACGGTCCGGGTCAGCAGGTAATTTATCTGCTGATTGATATCCGCCGCCGAAAATTGGGTGTAAGACATCTGGTTAATGCCATGGAAAACGCCGTTATCAGCGTACTCGGTCAGCACGACATTGAGGCGCACGCCCGGCCCGACGCGCCCGGTGTTTATGTTGGCGAAAAGAAGGTGTGTTCGCTGGGCCTTCGCATCCGACGGGGCTGCTCATTTCACGGGCTGGCGTTAAATGTTAATATGGATCTGGCACCCTTTAACCGTATCAACCCATGCGGCTATGCGGGCATGGAAATGATTGATACCGCTCGTCTGGGCGGTCCACAGACGCTAAACGATGCAGGTAACGCACTGACTGACGCCCTGCTGAGTGAGCTTGCTATTTCGCATACTGAATACAAAGAAGGTTTTGATGAGTAACGCACGACCTAAGGCGGGGGTGAAACTCCGCGACGATCAGAAAGTAAAACACATCCCGGTCACCATTATTCCTACTGAAAAGGAAGAGATGCTGCGTAAACCGGAATGGATCAAGATTAAGTTACCACGGACCACCGATCGCATTGACCACATCAAGCAGACGTTACGCAAGAATAATCTGCATTCGGTCTGCGAAGAAGCCAGTTGCCCTAACCTGGCGGAGTGTTTCAATCACGGCACCGCCACGTTCATGATTCTGGGTGATATTTGTACCCGCCGCTGCCCGTTCTGTGACGTGGCGCACGGGAAGCCGCTGCCGCCGAGCGCGGAAGAACCGCTTAAACTGGCCAAAACTATTGCCGAAATGAAGCTGAATTATGTGGTGATTACGTCGGTAGACCGCGATGACCTGCGTGACGGCGGTGCCCAGCATTTTGTCGACTGCATTAATGCGATTCGTGAGCACAGCCCACAAACTACCATTGAAGTGCTGGTCCCGGATTTCCGTGGCCGTATGGATCGGGCGCTGGAAATCTTTAAAAACGGCGTTCCTGACGTGTTTAACCACAACCTGGAAACCATTCCTCGCCTTTACCGCGAGTGCCGTCCGGGTGCCAACTACCAGTGGTCACTGGATCTGCTGAAAAAATTCAAAGAACAGCACCCTGATATCAAAACCAAGTCAGGTCTGATGATGGGCATGGGTGAAGAAAACGACGAAATTAAAGCGGTATTACGCGACCTGCGTGACCACAATGTCGACATGCTGACACTCGGCCAGTATCTGCAGCCTAGTCGTCACCACTACCCGGTGAAGCGTTATGTGCACCCTACCGAGTTTGACGAGCTGGGCGTATACGCAAAAAGCATTGGTTTCAGTCATGCTGCCTGCGGCCCCATGGTACGCTCAAGCTACCATGCAGACCAGCAAGCGGCTGGTGTCGAAGTCAAATAAGCAGCTATTGCGGGGCGGGTTATACACCCGCCCCGTCTTCATTATCGCCATCCGTCGCCCCATCAAATTCATAAACCCGGTTTCGTCCGGACTGCTTTGACTGGTACAGCGCCAGATCAGATGCTGACGATAAATTTCTGAACAGATACCCCGCCTGCGAGGTATCACTCACTCCAAAGCTGGCTGATACAAAAAAGCCATGGCCCGAGTCTGCCGTATCCACATTCTGAATGGCTGCACGACAGGTTTCTGCCAGCGCCAGGGCATGATGGCGATCCTGTCCGTAAAGAAACACGGCAAATTCCTCGCCCCCCATACGGCCGAACACTGTGCCGGCGTCAAGCTGTTCTGCCACTGTGTCCACCACACGTTCAAGCACCCAGTCACCGACCTGGTGGCCGTAGGTATCGTTAACCCGTTTAAAATGATCCAGATCGAACAAGAGCAGGCTGCAGATCCGTTGTTCTTTTTGCGCTTTGTCCAATAGCGCCCGCACCCGTTCCAGGAAAAACCCCCGGTTGTAAATACCGGTCAGCGAATCGGTTCGCGCCAGACGCGCCATTTTTCGCTGACTACGCTGACTGCGATAGCCCCAGACCAGCAATCCCATGACGATTAATGCAATGAAGGACAGCGCAACATACGATGACTGCATACGCTCTCTGGCCAGTTGAGACTGTGCTTCGAGCGCGCGATTGCGCTCATCCAGCAACTGTATCTCGCTGTCTTTCAGTATCAGATTGAAGTTTGCCTGCTGATACGCCAGTTGCTTAATAATGGTCTCATCACGTAGTTCACTGCGCACCTGCTCCAGTTGTTTGAGGTAATCGAACGCTTCGCGATAGTTGTATTGCCGGGTTGCAACCTCGGTAAGTACTTCCAGCGCAGTAATTTTAGACGGCATATAGTCGCCGGATGGATCAAGCTGAAGCGTTTTCAGCGCCGTTTCCCGGGCTTTTTGTTCCTGACCCGACAACAACTGAAATTTACTGACATACGCGTTAAATGAAATAGACAGGTACAAAAAATTCAGTGCATCTACGTCAGAGGCCAGCTGTTGGTAAAGCGCCTGAGCCTGCTCAATCGCGCCCTGTTCAACCAGGGTATAAAACAGGTATGTCCGGGTGTAGGTAACAAAGAAGTCGCTGCCGGCCTGTTCACACACGGCAATGGTCTGGTCAATGGTGGTCGCATCCAGACCAGCCTTATTTTCGGAAAACGCCGCCCCAAGCGCTGCTACATCAAGCTGACACAGAAAATCAGGGGCGTCCTGCACCGCTGGCCGAAGTCCCTGCACGATGTTGCGGGCCAGCGAGTACTGTCCTGCATTGCTGTAAAACGTCACCAGCGTCTGGTAAATCGTTTTTTCTGTCTGTTCGTCAACCCCACGCTCCAGCAGTTCGTTAAGTTCCCCCGCCATGGAAAAACCGGCGTGCCACTCACCGATGAAGGCGGATAGATTCAGGCGCGACATCAGCGCCCTTACACGTATCTGCGGCGTAGTGATTTGGCCAAGCAAGTTGCCATAACTGTCGTAGGTGGCGCGCAGATCACCGTTAAAGGTACTCAGGTAAGTCTTAAGATAGAGAAACTGGTCGGTCTGTGCCGGCGTAAGCGTGCTGACATCGATGTCAGAGAGCAGCTGTCGCGCCTGCTCGTGGTCGTTTAATCTGAGGGCGTCAGCTTCAGACAAGCGCGCAGCACTATCTGCCAGCGCGCTGTCCGCCCCGCAGCCCGCAAGTAACAAAAGACACCACAATACCGCCCGACACATCATCACAATCAGCCAGCCACCCACTGCGTTCTGTCGTGCAGGCACATCAGACGCAGCACTCCGTGACAGCCATATCCGATAACCTGCGTTCGTCTGGTTCTTGTGCGCATTGATACATCCTTCTGCTCGGCCGGGCGCGGTTACGCTCCGAATATCGAATCACATCTGCACAGTGTAACACGTTGAAAACGCTTAACAGACGTCACTGCGCGGCTCATCGCTGTCCACCTCCACCGTAACATACTTACCGCATCACCGGATGACAATCTGCGCCGGACTGCTACAATGGCGCGCACGCCATAATGATAAACAGTTAACCATGCGCAAACGTATTTATATTGCCTACACTGGCGGTACCATTGGTATGAAACCCTCGTCGCACGGCTATGTGCCAGCGGCCGGGTTCCTGTCAAAAACACTGGCCAGCATGCCCGAATTCCATCGCAGTGAAATGCCCGAATTCACGCTGCATGAATATGACAACCTGATTGACTCGTCGGATATGGATCCGACTGACTGGCAGCGCATTGCTGACGACATTGCCGCTAACTATGCCGATTATGATGGTTTTATCATTTTGCATGGTACCGATACCATGGCGTACACGGCATCGGCACTGAGCTTTATGCTGGAAGATCTGAGCAAGCCCGTGATTGTCACCGGCTCACAAATCCCGCTGGCTGAATTACGCTCCGACGGGCAGGTTAATCTGCTCAATGCTTTGTACATTGCCGCTAACTATCCGATTGCCGAAGTGAGCTTGTTTTTCAATAATCGATTGCTGCGCGGCAACCGCAGCCGCAAAGTGGACGCCGACGGCTTTGATGCGTTTGATTCGCCTAACTGCCCGCCTTTGCTTGAAGCCGGTATAAACATTCGCCTGAAAGCCGGCAAACTGGCCGGTAAGCCCAGCAACACCCTGACCGTATCTCCGGTTCAGGCGCAGCCAATTGGTATGGTCAGTCTGTATCCGGGCATCTCAGCCGAAGTGATTAAAAATACGCTGCAACAACCTGTCAATGCATTGATCCTGCTGAGTTACGGCGTAGGGAATGCGCCCCAGAACCCTGCCCTGATTGCACAGCTGGACTATGCCCGCCAGCGTGAAATACCGGTAGTCAACTGTACCCAGTGTCTGCGTGGACGGGTCAATATGGGAGGTTATGCCACCGGGCATGGTCTGCAGGAAGTCGGCGTAATCTCTGGCAGTGACATGACGCCGGAAGCCACACTGGCCAAACTGCATTATCTGCTCAGTAAATCACTGTCATTTGATGAAATTAAAGCGGCACTGGCCGCGAACCTGCGTGGCGAACTTAACGAGGGATAACATGGCAACCAGCATCACCGGCACACTGCGGAAAATGCGAACGTCGGCTAATCCAAATAACGAAGTGGAGTATACGTTACCCGTTGGCGACACACTGCTTGAGATGAATCCACTGATTGGGCACCACATCAGCCTGACCTTTCATGGCGACATTTACTGCGTGCACTGCAACAGCAAAACCAAAAAAAGTTTTAATCAGGGCTACTGTTACCGTTGCCTGATCACGCTGGCCCAATGTGACAGCTGCATTATCAAGCCTGAACAGTGCCACTATCATGAAGGAACCTGTCGCGAGCCTGAATGGGGAGAAGCCCACTGCCTCACCGACCATTTTGTGTACCTGGCCAACACCGGCACTGTGAAGGTAGGCATTACCCGCCACGTCACTGACGGGGTATCCAGCCGCTGGATGGATCAGGGAGCGACGCAGGCGATGGTGATGCTGAGGGTACCGGACCGGCTTACCAGCGGACTGGTAGAAACCCTGTGCAAAGAACACATTGCCGATAAAACCAACTGGCGCACCATGCTGAAAGGCAAACCGGAAGACGTGGATCTGAGTGAAGTAAAAACCACCCTGCTGAATGCCATAGAGGCGCCGCTGAATGCACTTCGGCAGGAAAAAGGCCTCCAGGCTGTCAGCCCTGTTGAGGACAGTCCTCATGCTATTCACTACCCGGTAACCGCCTATCCGGACAAAATAAAGTCAATCAACCTCGATAAAACCCCCGAATTTTCAGGCGTACTTCAGGGAATCAAGGGCCAGTACTGGCTATTGGAAGGTGACAGAGTGATTAATATCCGGAAATACGCCGGCTATAACGTTACCGTGACAACACCCTGACCGTCGCGTCTTTAACCGCCGCGACGGCCTGGTTCTTACCCTGCTGCTTGGCCTGATACAGCGCCTCATCGGCTCGGCCAAGCAGTGCATCTTTGTTGTCACCATTTACACTTAATGTGTATCCCAGACTCACCGTCAGCGGTTTATCCAGCGAAAAGTCATGGCTGGCAATCAGTCTGACCACTTTCTCTGCCAGTTGTGCGGCGCTCTCAGGTGTCTGATCAGTTGCAATGATCACGAACTCTTCGCCCCCCCAGCGCCCGAACAGGTCGATGTCGCGGATATGAGCGTCGATGGCGCGCGCAAACTCGACAAGGATACGATCGCCTTCAAGGTGTCCGCGACAGTCGTTGATCTGTTTAAAATCATCAATATCTAAAACCAGCACAGCGAAGACGCCACCCTGACGATGAAAACGGGTAAGTTCCATATCCAGAAACTCTTCTATGCGATAACGGTTCCACAGCCCGGTGAGGGGATCATGCCGGTACAGACTCTCGAGTTTCTTTTGCTGGAGTTGTAACTGAATGGCAAGTAAGCGCCGCTGATGCAGCATCAGGGTAATACTGAAGATAACGCAGGAAAACGCACCGATGAACAATTGCAGGGCAATGAGCGGTGGCAGGTAACTGTTGTCAATGAACGGCCCCTGTCCGGAATAGGTTGCAAACACGGCAATTGCCGCAATCACAATCTGTACAAAATACACGGCACGCTGTCCTTCCTGAAGCAGTAGCGCAAACGCGACCGGCAGTAGCATAACGCACAGGATCACTGCCCACTGAGGCAGCATGACCAGGTCAAACAAAATCAGGGTAAGCCCGGCAAACACCAGTGTAGACAGCAGCATGACCGGCATAAACCACGGTGAGGGATATTCTGGCTTTTTTAGCCAGGCATACAGTAAAGGCGTAAACAAAATCACGCCGACGCCATCCCCCACCCACCAGTTGATCAGGGCTACCCAGTATTGCTCTGCAGGCAGGAAGGAAAACAGGGCCAGCCCGGATATGCCAAACACTGCGCTGATGAGCGGACCGAGCACAACGCCTAAGCCGCCAAAGATTAAGAAATGGTGCAAAGAGTGGAAAGGTGATTCGCTGGAGGTCAGACGTTGAATCAGGCCAGCCATCACCACCAGCGCAATCACATCGCCAAGCCCGTTAATCATACCGGCCGCTACCGCGGCACTGACCAACGTTAACGAGTGAAACGAAAAATATGCCCAGACATTACCAAAAAACGCGCCGAGGAAGATGCCAGGCCAGGTACGCCGCCCGTAATAAAGCGCAAGCGCCAGCATAAGTCCGGATGGGATCCAGACCGGAGTGACATTGCCGGGCTCTATCGCAAAGACCTGACTGATGCGTGCTGTCACAATGTAGACCGCCGCCACGATGAGCGTGAAAACTACGTTCTTACCGTTCAATCACGCCTCCCGATGCAACGCTGACCTTTACATAAAATATTAACTCTATGTAATAATTGCAAACATCTTATGGAATTAAGCGCGGTGATTATTTCCGCCTGAAGGCGTAATCTGGCCGCAGAGCGCCAGGAGTGAAGGCTTAGACTTCCTCACCGCCCAGTTCACGGGCAATATCGTCAAGTTGCGCCAGCGTAGTATCAAACCCATTGCTGCGAGGCTGATAACGAATGCGGACGTGATGGTCAGTGCGTCCAAATCGCACTCGCAGCCCGTCGGCATCAAGATGGGTAGCCGTATTCAGAAAGCGATAAGCACGGGCCTCGCTGTCGAAACGGTATTCAATATCCTGTTCTAACATGATGTTGGTGTCTTAAGGTTAATTCTTGTTGCACTCTGCCCTGCTGCCAACATGGTTGGCGCATCAGAACGCCGTGCCGACGTCATTGCCGGTCAGCGTATTGTCATTTGTCAGGCGCGTCATGTGCTGATGCACCCGCGCTCTAATCCGGGAATATTTTTGCCGGATATCTTCGCATTCCTGCCCGGTCAGACACCCCATCTGCGATTGCAGTGCAGCATACTCGTTTTCGAGCAATGCCGCACGCGCCGCCACGTCCTGTTCGTCGGGGTTATCCAGCAGAGCCTGATATTTTGACATTACCAGTGTGACTGCCTTTGTTAGTTGCAGCGGCCGTTGCTCCTGCTCTTCCAGCACGCTCAGACGGGCGTGCAGCGCATCAGACAGGCCAGTATCGGCAACTTTTTTTATCAGACGCTGGATTAACGACTTATCGTTAAGCTGAGCAACCACCTTATGCGCTAACCCGGCATCAGGCGCGCGCAGAATGATATACCGTATAAGTTTTTCACTGTGTGCTTTGGCGATAAGTTTCAGGCACAGCGCGGTGTCAGACAGCAGATGTGGGTCGTTGAGCAGCACGCTTTCAATCTGCGACCGGGATGCCGACTCCAGTAAAAATGCGCGACGCTCCTGTGGCGATAAGGCTAAGGACGAATTCCCCTGCACCGCCGCGTCGACTTTTTTTGCCGAAACCCGCTGAACGCAGGGATCTGCGGCAGTAACTGCCATCTTCTGCCAGAGCGCAAAACTGTTTAGCTTTTCCAGTGCTGCCAGGCTGACATCACGACTGCTGTCATTAAATGCCAGTTCGTGTAAGTGTGATTTATCAGACGGTTTGTCTGGCGACAGCCGCTCAACGGCTTTGCGACGCGTGCTCTCGTCAGGACTGGCATAATCAGGCGTAAACAGCCGGTTAAAGATCATCCTGCCTGAACCGCGCAATCGTATTGTCGTCCTCACCTTTCAGCGAGCGCAAAAAGTCCTGCTTGGTTTTATGCACGATTTCACCTTGCTCGTTCACCGTCATATGCTCTTGTGACTTAGCGACTTTCGCCTGATACAGCATCACAGCCTGCATACAGTTATCACGCTGCTCCTGTGACAATACGGTACCGTCCTGCCATTTGCCGGTTTCCACCGCCGTGCGCAGTCGTTCAAACACTTCAGGCGTCATCGCCTGTAATAATGCATCTACATTCATGAGGAAAAACGCTTCACCATTACCATTCTTACGCGATTCACAACATACCACACAAACCCGACAATGCTGCAGAGTATGGCAAGATTATGCTGCAAATCTCCGGGTCTTGCTCCGCCCCAGTACATGAAACCAAAGCCGGCGACAAACAGCAGGACAGCGATAAGCGACTGATTCTGAATACCCTGCAGTTTCTGGTATTTCTGTAGCTGACGCTTGCGTTCCATATCTTCAGATGAGGCATCACCGACACCAAAGCCACAATGTGGGCAGATATCCGCTTTATCTGAGGTTTTTTTATTGCACGACGGGCAATTCATTAGAGCCATGTATTACTCCTGTTGTTTAGGTGGTAATCAGGGCAGCGGTCGCCCGGTGTGGTTCTGTGTTGATTAACAGAACACGTCCTCGGGGACGGGAAACAAAATGCGTACCTGCGCAAGGTTGTTACGCTACCACGTTAACGCAGATACGCATTCTATCATTTCAGGATTATTTTTGTACTCGACTCCAGTAGTCGGTGATGGTCTCTTTCATTTCTTTTCTCAGCAGCATAATGCCAAACAGGTTTGGCAGTGTCATTACCACAATCGCCACTGCAGACAGCGCCCAGACCAGCGTGGTGTCAGAAAACGCTGCCCAGATGAAGCCGGCCACGTAAATGACACGGTATGGCATCACAGAGCGCGGACCAAACAGATAGGTCATCGCACGGTCACCGTAATACGACCAGGCAATGGCTGTTGAGAACGCAAACAGCATCAGACCAACAGACACAATGTACTGTCCAAAGTCGCCAAACAGACCGCGGGTAAAGGCGATGGTAGTCAGTGCAGCCGAGTGCACCAGCGACTTACCATGGACTTCCAGGTTCTCTTTCAGCGGTTTACCGTCTTTAATTTCCAGCGTACCGGTGAAAGGATCGTCGTCACCCACCAGGTACTTGACGTCTTCCGCCACTGATCGTGCGTTGATGAGCGTAAAGCCGTCGCTGACAGCGGTGCCGTTAACAACAGAAATTGTTCCCGTGTACGGCTCAATGGTGCTGCCGTCAACATCATTCAGGAAGCGATACAGGTTATCCACGTCCTCTGCCTCAGAGTCGGTGTACTGGCCTGTCACAAAATACATGTCCGAGCGATCGAAGATGTTTTCATGTTTCTCTTTCCAAACGCCGGAGGACAGGATAACCAGACCGGTAATGGTACAAATCAGAATGGTATCAATGAAGGGTTCCAGCAACGACACCAGGCCTTCTGAGGCAGGCTCTTTGGTCTTCGCTGCAGCATGCGCAATCGGCGCCGAGCCCTGACCGGCTTCGTTAGAGAACAGTCCCCGGTTAACCCCTTTGTTAAAGGCATACGCCAGTGAGGCACCCAGGAAGCCGCCGGCAGCAGCAGACCCGGTAAAGGCATCGCTAATGATTGACGCGAACGACGGGCCAATGTTTTCCAGGTTGGTGAAAATAACACTGAGCGCACCAATCAGGTAAACAACTGCCATAAATGGCACAACACGCGCGGTAACAGCAGCGATGCGCTGAATACCGCCAAGAATAACCAGCGCCAGTAAGATCCCCAGCACACTTCCGACAATCCACGGCTCAAAACCAAATGTGGCTTCAATACTCTGTGCAATGCCGTTACTTTGCGGCAGGTTACCGGTACCGAACGAACAAATAACGGTGGCTACCGCAAACGCTGCCGCCAGCCATTTCATGTTCAGACGACGGTCCATGTAGTACATGGGGCCGCCCGCCATGGTGCCGTCTTCCGTTTTGACACGGTACTTATGTGACAGGGTCACTTCCACAAACTTGGTGGTCATGCCCATAAAGGCGGTTGCCCACATCCAGAAGATGGCAGCCGGCCCCCCCAGGAAGATAGCAAATGCCACACCTGAAATATTACCGGTCCCTACCGTGCCTGACAGCGCGGTGGTAAGTGCGCGGAAGTGCGTGGTATCGCCAGGATCAGACTCTTTGTCGAACTTTCCGGTCACAACCAGCCAGGCATGTTTGAAGTAGCGGATCTGGGGAAATCCAAGGTAAATGGTAAAAAACAGACCTACGCCCAGCAGGACGTAAGGAAACCAGAACGCGCCCCCGAGAAAGCCGTCAATGGTGGTTAGAAAATTATATAAACTTTCCAAACTGAGTTCCTCTTAATGAATGTTGTTATTGTTGTAGTATCGTAATAATCGACTTAGCGTAACTTATCAACGACAGCACGGGTTGCGACCAGCAGGTCCTCGCCCAGCTGACGGCTGCGCTGAACCGACCAGCCATAGACATCGTCCGGTAAGTCAGCATTATCTTTAAACGGCATTTCTACGGTATATGCCAGACAATGGAATTTTTCACCCACTGCACACGACGCCACGGTCAGATTGGCCTGACCTGGTGCATCCTTTTCATAACCGTAGGTATCCTGAAACTCTGGTGTCGCATTTAACAGAGCCTGCTTGAAGGTATCTTCAAGCATTTTCAGGCGCTCATCATACGACGGAATGCCTTCGCTACCGGCCACAAAGTTGTACGGCAGGGCTTCATCACCATGCAAATCAAGGTACATGTCTACGCCAATCTCTTCCATGGCGTTAAGCACATACAATACTTCCGGGCTTTTCTCAGCACTCGGGGTTGCCCATTCCCGGTTCAGGTTAGTCCCTACCGCGTTGGTTCTGAGGTGACCACGTGCCGCACCATCCGGGTTCATATTCGGAATGATGTAAAACACGGCCTTATCAAGCAACTGTCGTGCGATACCATCCTGCTCATCAAGCAGCCGGTAAATCAGCCCTTCCGCACACCATTCGGCCATGGTTTCACCGGGATGCTGACGCGCGGTGACCCAAATCTTTTTCTTCTGGGGGCTTTCCTCACCAATGACCAGCATTGACATGTCGCGCCCATCCAGCGTCAGCCCGAGGAAACGGTGCTCACAGTCCAGATACATCTGCGCGTCGTGAATAAGGTCCAGGTGGCGCTCGTAGCTGTACGGGATGAAATATGCGAAAAACACACTGGGCTGTTCCAGCGTCAGCGAGAAGGTCAGGTTGTTGCCGTCAAACGACGAAGGCACCCGAAACCAGTTCTCACGGTCGTAAGATGCCAGCACATGATAGCCTTTCCAGCCATCCGGATAGGCTGACTTTTCAAGATCAGTAATCGTCAGGGTGTGCGTTTCGAACACCTCGCCGACCAGGCGAAAGTGA
Source organism: Alteromonas nitratireducens (assembly GCF_040812025.1). Lineage (NCBI taxonomy): Bacteria > Pseudomonadati > Pseudomonadota > Gammaproteobacteria > Alteromonadales > Alteromonadaceae > Alteromonas > Alteromonas nitratireducens. The sequence goes on along the minus strand of NZ_JBFNPK010000001.1, from coordinate 232,586 downwards.
AACCACTGGTAGAAATCGGACTGATTATCTTTATGAATGCGAAGAACAATATTGTCGGCAGAATTGGCTTCTACAACGTCGATATTACCGCTATCGAACTGACTGGATATATGCATTGTCTGTCGTTTCCTTTTTTTGGTGACCTAATTTAGCATACCCATGGACGGAAATACTATGAACGCCCGTCAAACTCTGTGCAGTGCTGCTGTTTACGGGGTGCATAAGGTATAAAAAAACCGGCGTGTCGTCGACAACGCCGGTCTTGTAAATCGCCCCGGTTATCAGGCTGGCAGAGACGGATAAGTCAGCCCTGCCATGTCGCGCACCACGCGCATTACCTGGCAGCTGTAACCGAACTCATTGTCATACCACACATAAAGCGTTAGTCGGTTCTCTGATACGATGGTTGCGTGAGAATCGACCACTGCCGCAGCACGTGAGCCAACCAGGTCGGTCGACACAATTTCGCTGCTCGCGGTGTAATCAATCTGGTGCTGCAGTGACGAGAACAGCGCCGTGTTACGCAAAAACTCATTCACCGACAGCTTGTCCGTTTCCTTATTCAGGGTCAGGTTCAGAATAGCCATTGACACGTTCGGTGTCGGCACACGGATCGCATTACCGGTAAGTTTACCCGCCAGTTTAGGATAGGCTTTCGCCACCGCTTTGGCCGCACCCGTTTCGGTGATAACCATGTTCAGCGGTGCGCTACGGCCACGACGCTCAGCCTTGTGGTAGTTGTCAATCAGGTTCTGATCGTTGGTATACGAGTGTACGGTTTCAACATGGCCGTTGGCAATGCCGTATTCCTCATCCAGCGCCTTGAGAACCGGTGTAATGGCATTGGTGGTACAGCTCGCTGCCGACAGAATCGTATCTTCAGGCGCGATATCCTGGTGGTTAACACCGTGCACAATATTTTTGATGTCACCCTTGCCCGGCGCGGTCAGAATAGCTTTAGACACGCCTTTCGCTTTCAGGTGCAGGCCAAGCCCTTCACGGTCACGCCATTTACCGGTGTTGTCTACCACAATGGCGTTATTAATGCCGTACTGCGTGTAATCCACTTCGTCCGGGCTGTTTGCATAGATAACCTGAATGTAAGAGCCGTTTGCTTTAATCGCGTTACGCTCATGATCAACGGTAATACTGCCGTTGAACGGACCATGCACTGAGTCGCGACGCAGCAGACTGGCGCGTTTGTCGAGGTCGCCATCACTGCCGCCACGCACTACGATGGCACGCAGACGAAGCTTGTTATTTTTGCCCTGACGTTCAATCAGCAGACGCGCCATCAGACGACCAATGCGTCCGAACCCATACAGAACCACGTCCTGAGGCGCCTGATTGTCATCTTTATCAATCACAGAAGACAGTTTGTCATGCAGATAGGCGTGCAGATCGTCTTGGTCTACCGCAGCGCCATAATGGAAATCGAACGCCAGTTTACCGATATCAATTTCGGCAGGTGCGAGTTTCATGGTGCTGAGCGCATGCAGAATCGGATAGCTTTCACGCAGGCGCAGTTTAACCCCTTCGTGCAGACGAACTTTGCGGTGTGCTTTAATCACATCAATGGCGCTGGCATTCAGCAATGGACGGCCATAGACGGAAATCTCGACCGCGTGGTTACGGTAAAGCTTTCCAATCAGGGGTAACATCATTTCTGCGTACTCCTGACGTTCCTGCCAGCTGCTTAGCAATTCCTGTTCGTACTGTTGATTCATGACTCTGCCTTCTCATGGAAAATTAACAAACACCTGTCACCATATCGACGAATTGTAGGGTACACTGAGGTGAGTGTCGTCGACCGGTGTCAGCGGCGACAAGTGTAATGAAACAACCCGGGATGACCAAATTGTTGAAAAGTTTCAGAAATACAGAAAAAACGCGCTACAAGGCGACTTTCTTACGTAATTTTTCCACATTACGCTGTCGCATCTGTGCGCTGCTGTTGTTGAGCCTGTCACTGTCGGGATGTGACAAGTTGTTTGAGCCTACGCTCGCAGAGATTTGTCAGGACAACCCGGCAATGTGTAACGACCTGAATCAGGACGGCTGGTGTCGTTCTGAGAAAGCGGTGATCATTAAAATGCGCTATCAGCATCGCGATGACAGCGGTGAGGCATACAAATATCCGATGCTGCTGGCGTTTGAGGATTACCTGAAGTGTGTCGACAAAGCGTCGGGCATTGAACACATTAAATACCGGGATAAAGAAACAACCCGGCTTAAAGGCGTACTCACGGCACAGCGCGAGATCAAACGTCTGGCCAGAGAAACCAGACAGTCGGACAACCCTTACCTGGCGCACTATCACTGGTCACGCTATGGCGACGAAGCCGCCCTGAAACGCTTTAAGGATTACGTGGCAGCAAATACCGTGACCGAACCCCAGTTACTGGTATTTCTGGCCGAAGAAGAAGTAAAAAATGATGTCAGAAAAACCGTATCGATTTTGTACGATGCCCTGGCACTCTACAGCGATGCCGATGACATCAATAAAGAAATCTTCTTTTCACTGGTGTCGATTGCGCTTGAGCTCGAAAACTATCGTATGGCCTACGTGTGGCAACAGGTGACCAGTTATTACGACGAAACAGCCGTATCGTCACCATCGACACTGCTGGCCCTGCAGCCTGACCTGCCGGTTGGCGTCCTCGATGCGGTCGCAGATGAAATCATCTCGGCACTGAACAGCGGCGAATTTGATGCTTATACCCTGAAACTCGACAGGCTGTAATTTATTTTCAGCAACAACCATAAAAAAACCGCGCTGGTCAGCGCGGTTTTTTTATTGGGTTTCGTTAGCCTTACACCAGAATGGTCAATTTTTAACCACTTGTTCATGTAGGTTTAGCGGGCTTACCCCTTGACCGTCTCGTTGTCGTTACTGACAAATGTCAGGGACAGCGAGTTAACACAATAGCGTTGTCCTGTCGGCGCAGGTCCGTCCGGAAACACGTGACCAAGGTGCGCGTCGCAGGCTTTGCAGAGGATCTCAATACGCTGCATACCGTGGCTGAGGTCTTCTTTGTATGTCACGTTACCTTCAGGCAACTGATCATAAAACGATGGCCAGCCACATCCTGCATCAAATTTGGTGTCGGCACTGAAGAGCGCTGCACCACAACACTTGCATAAATAAACGCCCGGCCGGGTCTCATCGAGTAATACACCGGTGAAAGGCCGCTCTGTGGCCGCCTTTCGCGTCACGTTGTATTCTTCGGGTGTCAGTCTGTCCCGCCAGTGATTATCGTCGCTCATACTGTATCTCCCGCTACGTTTGCGCTTAGCGTTTGATAGCGGTTTGCGGACGTGCCGGATCACTCCATTCGATATGGTATTTCTTACCTGCTGGTTTATCGGTACGCTGATAGGTATGCGCGCCAAAATAATCGCGCTGCCCCTGCAGCAGATTGGCCGGCAACACCGCGGTACGGTAGGAGTCGTAATAACTCAGCGCCGACATCATTGCCGGACACGGAACACCGGCTAAGGTTGCCTGGGCAATCGACTCGCGCCAGTCAGACTGATAACGGGTGATTTGATCGGCAAAAAACGGATCCATCAGCAAATTGGTGAGTTCTTCGTTCTTTTCGTAGGCCTGGGAAATACGCTGCAGGAACACCGCACGGATAATGCAGCCTGCGCGCCAGATTTTGGCAATTGCCGCAAAATCCAGCTCCCAGCCATGCTCTTTGCCGGCCATCGCCATCAGCTGAAAACCCTGTGCATACGCGCAGATCTTAGAGCAATACAGCGCCTGCTCCAGTTTGTCGATAATCTGGTTCTTCTGCTCATCTGTCATGCTGACAGGTGCGGGGCCGGACAACGTCTCACTCGCGGCGACCCTTTCGTCCTTCAGGCTTGACAAACTGCGTGCAAATACCGCTGATGCAATGGTTTGTGCCGGGCTGCCCACCTGCAGAGCACTGACAGCCGTCCACAGGCCGGTGCCTTTCTGACCGGCTTTATCAAGGATCACATCCACCAGCGCGGCACCGGTTTCGGGATCCTGCTGTTCAAGCACTTCGGCGCTGATTTCCATCAGGTAGCTGTTCAGCTTGCCGTCATTCCAGCGGCGAAATACGTCGGCAATGTCCGACGGTGACATAGCCAGTGCGCTGCGCATGACATGGTAAGTTTCGCAGATAAGCTGCATGTCGGCATACTCGATACCGTTATGCACCATCTTAACGTAATGGCCTGCACCGACCGGGCCGATATAGGTGGCACACGGTTCGCCGTCTTTCACCGGCTTACCCGGTGTGGTTGACGTTATCGGTTTGCCGGTTTCCGGATCAACTTTCGCCGCAATAGACTTCAGCACCGGCTCAATACGGGTCCACGCATACGGGTTACCACTTGGCATCAGAGATGGCCCAAAGCGTGCCCCGACCTCACCGCCAGACACCGCGGTAGAAAAGAAAATAAACTTCCCTTTGTATTTTTCTTCCCGGGCTACAGAGTCTGTCCACAGGCTGTTGCCTGTGTCCACTACGATATCGTCGGCATGAATACCGGCGTCAATAAGATGATGACAAACATGGTCGACCGGCTCACCGGCGGGAACAGAAAGAATAATCAAATGCGGCGCTTTGAGCTTACTCAGAAGCTCGGTATAGGAACTGCAGCCTTCAACCCGCGGCGCGGTGCCAGGAGCGCGCTCAGACGCGTCTTTTTTCAGGATGGCTTCGACTTTTTGCTGGTCGAGATCGAAACAGGCCACGCGATAACCGTGGTCGGCCAGGTTCAGGGTGAGGTTCGCGCCCATGACGCCCAGTCCGATAAAACCGATATCGCACCCGATTGCTGAGTGCGCCTTTCCACCTTCATTTTGCATAGGATTGCCCTTTCGTTTCAGATGGGTGCGCATCATACCACTGACGGCAAATAAGAACAGCGCATAAGTGCAATAAAATTGCTATTTCACGGTAACACACACCCTTCACCACCCGCATCAGCAAAGACGGCGTGCCCCCACATCGCTATGCTGCAGTGCCTCTCGCATAACTGAATACCGCGACCGATTTACCGGCCTGCAAAAATACCCGCTGGATACAAATTTGTGGCTGATCGCGAAGCGATGCATAACGGGTATCCAGTCTCAGAGTCCAGCCGCCCGTAGGTACCAGTCCCGGCAGATTAAAGCGCACATCGTCATCACTGGCATTAAAGCAGATAAACCAGTGCTCAGGGTTTGCACTGGCCTGATTACAACCACGGATCTCAACCCCGAACGCTTTGTTATGACGGGCCTGCCAGTCTTCTGATGCCTTGCTCGACCCATCCGGTTTGTACCATTGAATCGCGGACACATTGCGCGACAGGGTGTAAGGATCATCCCCCAGTTTAAGTTCGCTGAACAGTTCACTCTCACGGCGCAATGTCGTGACATAGCGGCAAAAATCGAGAAAGTCCTGTTTACGTTTATTCAGGTCCCACTGATACCAGTTAATATCGTTATCCTGACAGTAGGCGTTATTGTTGCCATCCTGGCTTCGGCTTAACTCGTCACCACCCAGCACATGCGGTGTCCCCTGAGAGAGCATCAGAGTGGTAAAAAAATTGCGTTTTTGTCGCTCTCTGAGAGAGAGAATTGAGGCCTGATTTGTCTCGCCTTCGTGCCCGTAATTGGCGGAGATGTTGTGACCGTGCCCATCCTGATTGCCTTCACCATTGGCTTCATTGTGACGGTTGGCATAACTCACCAGATCCTGGAGCGTGAAGCCATCATGATAGGTAACATGGTTAACCGAACAGCTGATGTGTCGTTTGCCTTTGTGAAAAATATCACGCGAGCCCATCAGGCGTGTGGCAAAGTCAGCGGTCATCCCCTCATCACCACGCCAGAATGCCCGGACCGTATCACGATACTTATCATTCACTTCCAGCCAGTGGGCCGGGAAACCACCCAACTGGTAACCGCCCGGACCAATGTCCCAGGGTTCGGCAATCAGCACGCGATGCCCCAGCAGAGGGTCCTGTCTGATTGCGCGTAACAAACCGGCATTGGCGGTAAAATGACGAGGGTCGCGTCCCAGGCACACGGCCAGATCAAAGCGGAAACCATCGACACCAATCACACTGACCCAGTAACGTAATGCGTCCAGAATCAGCGTTGTCATAAACGGATGTGCAGTATTAATTGTGTTACCACAGCCAGAATGGTTGGTATACACCAGGCTGCCATCGGGTAACTGCTCGCGCAGATAGGCCTGAAACGGACAAAACCCTTTAAACGATAAGACCGGGCCGCCCTTGCCTCCTTCGGCGGTGTGGTTAAAAACAACATCAACAATGACTTCCAGTCCCGCGGCATGGTATGCATCAACCATGGTTTTAATTTCTTTCAGCGCATCCGCCCTGGCATAGCGGGGTTCTGGCGCAAAAAAGTTTACCGGGTTATAGCCCCAGTAATTGGTCATGCCTTTCTGGGTAATATAGGGTTCGGGCATAAACGCAGCCAGCGGCATAAACTGCACGGTCGTCACGCCAAGCGACACGATGTGCTCGATAACCTTAGGATGCGCAGCGCCCAGGTAGGTGCCGCGATCAGACTCACTGACATCGGGATGACGTTTTGTCAGCCCTTTGACATGGGCTTCATACACCACACGCCCGCGATGCTCGTCCCGTTGAAAAGCAACCGGCGGTGCATATCGGGTCTCATCCACAACCACAGATTTGGCCACCATAAACTGTGAGTCGTGCAAATACTGTCTGGCGTCCCACTGTTGCGGCCGGCTCAGTTTTTTTGCGTACGGATCAATCAGCAGTTTATCCGACGGACTCTCGTGCAGCTGTCCGTCTCCACGGTCAACCCGGTACGCATAAAACTGCCCATGTTCTATCCCTTCAATGAATCCGTGCCAGATATCACCGGTTTTTTCCGGCAATAAGACTTCAGCAGTGGCTTCCTCGGTATCAGAGTGAAACAGGCAAAGCATCACGGCTTTTGCATCGGGGCTGTAAACGGCAAAGTTACAGCCCCCGTCCGTCAGGGTCGCGCCCAGCGGTGCGGGGTGGCCGGGGCTGGGGGTCAGTGGCTCAGAAGCGGGCCGTGAGCTCACATGCTCTCCTGGTCAAAAATAATGAATAATGTGGCCAGCGGGGGTAACGCGACATCAACAGAATATGGCTGATTGTTCCACGGCTGTTTAGCGGCTTTCATGGTCTTTTCTACCGCATAACCGCTGCCCCAAAATACGCTATCGTCCGTATTAAGCGCAAGCGTGTATTTGCCTGCATCCTCCACCCCAATACGGAAATGACTGCGCGGAATGGGGGTAAAGTTACTCACAACGTACACCTTCTGCTTCCGGCTTTTGGCACGTCTAACAAACGACACCACGCTCTGACCGGCATTTTCATGATCAATCCAGCTGAACCCTTCATGGTGATGATCCTGCTCATGCAGTGCGGGGGTTGAGGTATACAACGTATTCAGCGCTTTATAGAGCGACTGCAGCCCTCTATGCTTGTCGTAGTTGAGCAAATCCCATTGCAGTTCAGCGTCATGGTTCCACTCACGGGACTGACCAAACTCGTTGCCCATAAAATTCAGCTTCTTACCCGGATGGCCATACATGAAACCTGCGTAGCAGCGGTGGTTTGCTGCCTGCTGCCACTCATCCCCGGGCATTTTCCCAATCAGACTGCCTTTGCCGTGCACCACTTCATCATGGGAAATCGGCAGCACAAAGTTTTCATTAAAGGCGTAAACCATGCTGAAAGTAATATCACCATGGTGGTAACGACGATAGGCCGGATCTTTTGAAATATAATGCAGCGAGTCGTGCATCCAGCCCATGTTCCACTTAAAGCCAAAGCCCAGACCGCCATCAAACACCGGCCGTGATACCTTAGGAAACGACGTGGACTCTTCAGCGATGGTCATGGCATCAGGAAAATGCCGGTACACTTCCTCATTCATCCAGCGCAGCAGACTGATGGCCTCATAGTTTTCATTACCGCCGTCGACATTCGGGATCCACTCACCGTCATTGCGTGAATAGTCCAGATACAGCATTGATGCCACCGCATCCACGCGCAGCCCGTCAATATGAAACTTATCCAGCCAGTACAGTGCGTTGGCTACCAGAAACTGACGTACTGTGTCCTTGCCAAAATCGTAAATGCAGGAATTCCAGTCGGGGTGCCAGCCCCGGCGCGGATCGGCGTACTCGTACACGTGGCTGCCATCAAACCGGGCAAGTCCGTGACCATCCTCGGGGAAGTGCGCCGGCACCCAGTCAATCACCACCCCGATACCCGCCTGATGGCAGGCATCGACGAAGTATTTAAAGTCATCAGGACTGCCAAAGCGGCTGGTGGGAGCAAACAGGCCCACCGGCTGATACCCCCAGGAGCCGTCAAACGGGTATTCCGATACCGGCAGACACTCGATGTGGGTATAGCCCATTTCTTTTACATAAGGGATCAGGTCTTTGGCGAGTTCGCGATAGGTCAGGTAACGTTTTTCTGACTTTTCATCCGGGCGCTTCCAGGAGCCAAGATGCACCTCATAAAAGCTCATTGGCGACTGATATTTGTCCTGTTTACGTGTCTGCATCCATTCATCATCGTGCCACTGATAACTGTCGTGGTTGTAAATAACAGAAGCATGCGAGGGATACTGCTCAGCATAGAAGCCCAGCGGGTCGGCTTTGTGCGGCAGCGGGTTACCCACGCTGTCCTTGAGTTCGTATTTGTAGCGATCGCCACAGGACAGTCCCGGCACCACCAGTACCCAGTAACCCAGATCGGTTTTTTGCATTGGGTGACGACGCCCATCCCACTGGTTAAAGTCGCCAATCACTGAGACCGACATGGCATTGGGTGCATAGACAGAAAACCTTATCGCATCGACAGGCTTTTTACCGGTATCCAGTGATACCCGCTGTGCCCCTGCCTGACGATACAGGTTCTGTGGTGCCTGATCGATGAAATGTACAGCGTGGTAGGCTTCATCCCTGAACTGGTAAGGGTCAATGACGGTAAACGTGTCATCGTCTTTGGTGATGTGCAGCTGATACCTGGTCCCCTCTGCAAACGACACGGTACCGGCAAACAAACCTTCATGCGTTAGTTCCAGTTGCTCTGCTTTTTTTCGCGATCCCAGCGGTTTGGCGGCGACCTGCGCGGCGCCCGGCATCCAGACCGTGAGCTTATTCGCCTTCCCGTCTGACCGTAAGCCAAGATGAGAAAAAGGATACGTACATGTTGCATTGGCGAGCTGGGTAACTAATTGCATGTTTACTCCTGGCAAAAACCCGCATGACCGCGGGCTTTGCTGTTCCGATGTTATTTATTACTGGCTTCCTGTCTGGCCTGCGTCAGTCGCGCGGCAAGCTGCTTTATCTCTGGCCGGCCGAAAATGTCGTCCAGTTCATGGCTGAGCTTGCGCCGCCAGTTGGGGTACTCATTAAATGTACCTGGAATATTGACCGGTTTGTCCATTTGCAGCCAGTCCTCGAGCTGCAAACTTAACAGTGCACTGGAGCCGGTGGCCATGTGCACCTGCATGCCATAGTTGAGCGCCTGAGTCATGCCGGTCACGTTCACGTCGCGCCCCACGTCATCACCGACAGATCCATGCCCGTGTAATGAGTCAAGAATGGCCTGCTTATTCTCGTGACGATCCAGATACAACTGTGAAAGGATGTCATCAGTGGGGTACAACCCCAGTGTTTTCCCAAGCTCAAGGTCAAGACAGTGCCAGTATCCTATTAAGGTTGGCATGTCATGGGTTGTCAAGGTTGACATTGACTGCACCGGGTAGTGTGCCGGCGAGAAAAATCCGCCGTCTTCCGCCTGCTCAAAGAAAAACACCCGGTATGAATACACCCCGTTGTCAGCCAGCTTTTCACGGATTTCGTCAGGCACCGTACCAAGGTCTTCACCAATCACCAGACTCTGATGGCGATGGCTTTCAAGCGCAAGAATAGCCAGTAGATCATCCACCGGGTAGTACACGTAGCCGCCGTCCCGGGCGTTGTCACCTTTGACCACCCACCACAGGCGCAGCAACGCCATCACGTGGTCGATCCGCAGGGCACCAGAGCCTGCCATGTTGGAAGAAAACAAATCAATGATCGGCTGATACTGCTGTTCATACAGCTTGTGCGGATCCATTGGCGGCAAGCCCCAGTTCTGTCCGAGTGGTCCAAGAATATCGGGCGGTGCTCCAACACTCGCGCCGGTACAATAAAGATCCTTATTTCCCCAGATTTCTGCACTGCCCTCACTGACCCCCACGGCCAAATCGCGGTACAGACCAATGGTCATATCACAGTCACGCGCCACCTGGCTGGCTTTTTCAAGCTGCCCGGCTGCAATCCACTGCAGGAACAGGTAAAAGCGAACCTGTAAAGCATGCGCCTTCTTAAACTTTGCCACTGCGCCGTTGTGATAGTCTTTCAGCTCGTCCGGGAAGACCGGCCAGCCCCAACTGGGCTTGCCATTGTCTTTGAGGTGCTCCTGCAGTGCGTCATACACGGCAAGCATGTCGAGACTCTCACCCCCCTCTTTCACAAACGCTTTAAACGCACGGTTCTGTTTGGTATTACGCGACAGGTAGCGTGCACTGTAAACCGAGAAAACCGCCTTCAACGCCTCCAGTTTCAGTGCAGCCACTGCTTCATAATCGATGTAGTCAACCTGACGGGCATGCGCCAGACGCGACTGGAAATCAGGACTGTTAACGATGGCCTGAACCGATTCATCGTCATAGCCATCGACGGCGGTCACATCAATGTACAGGTAATTCAGCCAGCGACGGGAAGAAGGCCCGTAAGGCGAACACGCATCCGGGTTAGCGGGATACAGGGCATGGATAGGGTTCAGTCCGATAAAATCAGCGCCGGCATCCGCTGCCTGCCTGACCAGCTCGGCCAGATCGGAGAAATCTCCCATTCCCCAGTTGCGGGCACTGCGCACACAGTAAAGCTGCACGCTGAGCCCCCATATTTTTTTCCCTTCACGAATAGCCGGTGGCGTGTAACAGGCGTGCGGCGCAATAATGAGACGCATTGACGCCAGTTCATCGCCGTTGTCACTCGCGGTCAGCGACAGCGTATGGTATCCCAGCGGCAGAGTGAGCGGTAACGCGAGTACATATTCATGAAACTCGACATCGTCAATTTGTGCCGCCTGTATCAGTTCCTCATCAACCGGTACAAACCGGTGACTGAACTCTTCACCCTGTTCCGTGGTAATAATAAAGGTGTAATCGTCATTAACCAGTTCAATCGGCAGTCGTACCGCAACCATGATGTTTTCATCGGTGCGGTTAACCTGAACCGGGTTCAGAGGAGAAGCCCAGATATTCGCCGCCTCGTGTCTGAGGTGGCCGATGATCGCGTCATCACTGCTGGTATCGTAACCCAGAGCATGCAGCAGCTTGGTTTTGCTTTCATCGGCGATAGTGGCTGGCTTTCCCCACGCGTCCACGAAATGTGTGCCGATGCCACGCATTTCAACCAGTTGTTGCAGCAGTTCTTGTGTCATTGTGCATGATTCCTTTGTCTGGACGAAAGCTTAGCAGTAATGATAACCGCGCGCCCAACATACATTTTTTTAACATTATTGTTGATGCAGTGCGTACGGGGAAACTGAATACGATTGCATTGGAACATTTTTGTAATTTTGCAACATAATTTCAATTATCTTTGCGAATTATTGCATTTTGATCCATACTTTACGTAATTTATTTTCATTTATCGACATCGAGGTATGTTATGACAACACGCATCGGTATTAACGGTTTTGGACGCATAGGCCGTCTGGTACTGCGCGCCGCCGCCCAACGTGACGACATCGAAGTGGTCGCCATCAATGATTTGCTGGACACCGATTATATTGCTTATCTGCTAAAGTATGACTCTACCCACGGCATCTTCAACGGCGAAATCAGCGTTGACAATAACAACCTGATCGTCAACGGCAAGACCATTCGTGTGACCTCAGAAAAAGATCCTGCCCAGCTGAAATGGGGCGACGTAGGCGTTGACGTGGTCGTCGAGTCTACCGGCTTGTTCCTGACCAAAGAGACGGCATCGAAGCACCTTGAGGCAGGCGCGAAAAAAGTCGTGATGTCTGCCCCGTCAAAAGATGACACACCGATGTTTGTGATGGGCGTGAACCACGAAGGCTACGCTGGCGAGAAGATTGTCTCGAATGCGTCGTGCACGACAAACTGTCTGGCTCCACTGGCAAAAGTACTGCATGATAATTTCGGTATTGTTGACGGTCTGATGACAACCGTACATGCCACTACTGCAACACAGAAAACGGTTGACGGCCCGTCTCTCAAAGACTGGCGTGGTGGCCGTGGTGCCGGTCAGAACATCATTCCGTCATCAACAGGTGCTGCTAAGGCTGTGGGCAAAGTTATCCCGTCGCTTAACGGCAAGCTGACCGGCATGGCTTTCCGCGTGCCTACCCCGAATGTATCAGTCGTTGACTTAACCGTGAATCTGGCAAATGCGACGACCTATGACGCTATCTGCGAGGCAATGAAAGCCGCGTCTGAAGGCGAACTGAAAGGCATCATGGCGTACACCGAAGATGCGGTCGTGTCGAACGACTTCGTGGGTAATCCGCATACGTCCATTTTCGACGCTACTGCAGGTATTGCCCTGACAGACACCTTCGTCAAACTTGTGGCCTGGTATGATAATGAATGGGGCTATTCAAACAAGGTTCTTGATTTGGTTGCCCATATCAGCGGGAAATAACCCCTGCAGTGCCAGAGGTCAGTGTAAAAATGAAAAAAAGGTGCGAATACTGTCGCACCTTTTTTGTTTTCAATGCACAATGAAATTCTTATCACTGTGGCAGGCCCCTTCAGGGAGGAAAGATGAGCACCACTACCACAATTGAAAATGAGATGCTGTCCGGGGTTCCTGTTATCCGCGTGGATAATGCCCATGCCTCCGCTGTAGTCAGCCTGTTTGGCGGCCAGGTTCTGTCGTTTATCCCTAAATCCGATGACCAGGAACGCCTGTGGGTCAGCCCGCATGCCAACCTGGACGCTAAAAAACCTATACGCGGTGGCGTGCCGGTCTGCTGGCCATGGTTCAGTGACAGTCATGGCATGCAAAAAGGTGAACTGCCTTCGCACGGTTTTCTGCGCACACAAACATGGACGCTGACAGACTCACAACAAAACGATGACGCCACCACACTGGTACTGACGCCATCGTTCACCCGCGCTAAGGGCTTCGAGTTTGCCTGTGAGGTCACGCTGACCATTGAGATAGGACAACAATTGCGGATCAGCCTGTCGACGACGAACAGCGGCGATACGCCTTTTACGTTTACCGGCGCGTTGCACACCTATTTTACCGTGCCGGATATCCATCATGTCGCACTGAGCGGCCTGTCGGACACCTACCTTGATAAGAATAACGACTTCGCCGCGACCCCGTCACCGTCGCCGTACGTGCTGCGTGGCGAAACTGACCGTATTCACGAACAGGACGATGCCGACACCACTATCCTTTATAACGGCAAGCCATTTACGCGCGTTGTGCATCAGCAGTCTGATTCAGTGGTTGTCTGGACCCCATGGCATGGCGCCGCTTTTATTTCAGATATGGATGCGTTCAGTTTCAATCACATGGTTTGTGTTGAAACCGCCATCACCAAAGGCAAAACACTGTCGCCGGGCGAGGTGCATACGCTGACACAGATTATCAGCGCAGGAGAATAAGGAACGCGGGATAACCTGATCAAAGAAGAACAGGTTATCCCGGACCAGTGTCAGCCTTGTGCGCCGTCGACGGCATCTTTGGCGAGTTGAGTGATACGATCCCAGTCTTTAGCGGCAATCGCATCATCCGGTGCAACCCACGATCCACCCACACACATCACATTGGGTAATGCCAGATAATCACGGTAGTTGGCGGGCCCGATGCCACCGGTCGGACAGAAACGGACGTCCGGGAACGGGCCGCTGATGGACTTGATGGCTTTGACGCCGCCTGACGCTTCAGCCGGGAAAAACTTCAGGAAGGTATAACCCGCGTCTTTTCCTGTCATCAGATCAGAAATGGAAGAGATACCAGGAATAAGCGGAATACTGCCTTCCATGCCGGCTTTAAGCAGATCCGCGGTCATACCCGGGCTGATGGCAAACTTAGCCCCCGCCTCGGTCACTTCTTTAAGTTGCTGTGCATTGGTGACCGTACCGGCTCCGATTAGTGCCTCAGGCACCTCTTCTGCAATGCGTCTGATGACATTCAGCGCGACCGGCGTACGCAAGGTCACTTCAAGCACTTTGATACCACCAGCGAGCAGCGCTTTTGCCAGCGGTACAGCATTTTCCTCATCATGAATAACCAGTACCGGAACAACCGGACCAGCCTCAAAGATTTCCGCCGGGGATAATGTCCAATTCATTGTCATAACTCACTCGCTGTTTGTTGATTCATATAGGCGGCTGCGCCAAGCAATCCGTGGTCGGGTTCCGCAATCAGATAGGTTGGGATGTCTTTCACGTAATGCTTCATCTGGCCTTTGGCCTCAAAGCGGGCCCGGAAGTCGCTACTCTGCAAAAACTCGGGGAAGCGCCCTGCAATACCACCGCCGATAAACACACCGCCAGTGGTAGCCATATTCAGTGCCAGATTACCGGCAAAGCTGCCCATGATCCGGCAGAACTGCGTCAGTGCGGAGGTACAGATATCGCAACTGCCGTCCAGTGCCGCCTGCGTTACCTCAGCCGGATCATTGCGGTCTGCCGGTACATGATAATGTGCTGCGAGCGCACGGTAGATATTCAGAATACCGCGGCCTGACATCACTTCTTCTGCTGACGCGCGGCCAAACGTGGCCTGCAGATAGCGCCAGATGACCATGTCGGTTTCATCGACCGGCGCGAAGTCTACGTGGCCTCCCTCGCCATCGAGAGTCAGCCACCCCTGTTCGGTCAGCGTAATGTGCTTCACACCAAGGCCGGTGCCAGGACCGAACACTGCGGTATTGCCCCCGGCTTTGGGTGTACCGTCGCCAATTTGGATAACCTGATCGTCAGCCAGTACCGGTAACGAATGCGCCACCGCCGTAAAGTCGTTAATCACGAACAGGCCATCGAGCTTTAGCTGACGCCTGAGCGCTTGTTGTGAAAATGCCCAGCTATGGTTGGTCATCACCACCTGATCACCGGTAACCGGACAGGCAATGGCAATACAGCCGTGAGAGAAATTGTAGTCAGCCATATCACTGAAGTACTGCAGGATCGCCAGATCGATACTGGCGAAATCGTTGCACATGTACTTTTTGATATCGGCTACGCCGTTTTCTGTGACGCGGGCCAGGCGAATATTGGTCCCGCCAACGTCAGCGACAAAACGTTCAGTCATAAGACTGCTCCTGGGTATAAAAGAGTGAACAGGCGCCCTCTTCCGCCCCGGTCAGCATAGCGCGCATACCGGCAAACAGTTCTCTGCCCATCCCTTCATGGTGATGTTCAATGTCAGCTTCTTTGGCTTCTCTGGCCGCCAGCGTCTGTTCGTCAACGCACAGGGTCAGTTCACCGGTTTCTGTATTCAGCTCAATCAGGTCACCGTTTTGCACCTTAGCCAGCAGCCCGCCTTTATACGCCTCCGGCGTCACGTGAATTGCGGCCGGGACCTTCCCTGATGCACCAGACATACGTCCGTCGGTCACCAGTGCCACTTTATAGCCGCGGTCCTGGAGCACACCTAATGGCGGCGTGAGACGGTGAAGTTCTGGCATACCAATCGCCGATGGGCCCTGGAAGCGCACGACCACGATACAGTCTTTGTTCAGATCGCCTGACTTAAACGCCTCATCCAGTTCAAACTGATCCTCAAACACCACGGCCGGCGCCTTGATATGACAATGTGGCGTGCGCAGTGCTGATGTTTTAATTACCGCACGGCCAAGGTTACCCTTCAGCACACTCAGGCCACCGTCCGGCTTAAACGGTGCATCAACCGATGCCAGCACCTCTTTATCCAGTGACTCGGCCGGGCCGTCACGCCAGATTAGTTCACCGTCCTGAAGAACAGGCTCTTTGGTATATTTATCCAGCCCCTCACCCACGATAGTTTTCACATCATTATGCAGCAGTCCGGCATCAAGCAGTTGTTTGAACAGCAGTGACATCCCGCCAGCAGCAGTGAAGTGATTAATATCCGCAGAGCCATTAGGGTAAATGCGGGTCAGCAGTGGTACAGCGTTAGAGATATCTGAGAAGTCATCCCAGTTAATGATGTAGCCGGCAGCACGCGCTACCGCAATCAGGTGCATTGTGTGGTTAGTTGAGCCGCCGGTTGCCAGCAGGCCTACCAGGCCGTTCACGATGGCCTTAGCGTCTACCACCTCACCAATCGGTGTGTAATTGTCGCCCAGATCGGTCAGACGGGTCGCCTGAACCGCTGCGGCTCTGGTCAGGGCATCACGCAAAGGCGTGCCCGGGTTAACAAATGATGAGCCTGGCAAATGCAGCCCCATAATTTCAACCACCAGCTGGTTTGAGTTAGCCGTACCATAAAAGGTACAGGTGCCGGCCGAGTGGTAGGATTTTGACTCGGCATCGAGCAGTTCTTCACGACTTGCCTTGCCTTCTGCATAGGCCTGACGAACGCGGGCCTTTTCCTTGTTAGGCAGGCCTGACGGCATCGGCCCGGCAGGCACAAATACGGTCGGCAAATGCCCAAATGCCAGTGAGCCGATAAGCAATCCGGGCACGATTTTATCGCAGATCCCCAGCATCATGGCGGCATCAAACATGTTATGAGACAACGCAACCGCAGCCGCCTGCGCAATGTTGTCACGACTCATCAGGCTCAGATCCATACCGGTCTGTCCCTGGGTTACGCCGTCGCACATTGCTGGAACCCCGCCGGCGAACTGCGCAACACTGCCGACACTTTTGACCGCCTCTTTGATGATGGCCGGATACGTTTCATACGGCTGGTGTGCGGACAACATGTCGTTATAGGCCGACACAATCGCCACGTTGGCTTTGGTCATAGACCGCAAGTCTGATTTGTCCTGACTGCCACACGCAGCAAAACCATGCGCCAGATTACCGCAGGACAGCGCACCGCGATGCGGGCCCTGGCGACGCGCCTTTTCAATTTTTTCCAGATACGCTTTACGGGTATGCTGACTGCGCTCAATGATCCGCTGCGTAACGTCTGCAATCTGAGAATTCATTATTTGCCTCCTATGGCGCCCACATCAGGGTGACCGGAGCCCGGTTAACCACCGCTGACACGGGCTTTTTCGATTCATCCGCCTCTTTCAGGGCGTCGGTAAGCACCTGTTTTTTGCGTTCGCCGGTCAGGTGCAGGAAGATATTGCGGCTGTTGAGCAGCGCCGGTAATGTCAGTGAGATACGCTGATGCGGCGCGGTAGTGGGCGTCACCGCGATGCAAACGCGCCCACTGTTCATATCCAGTCCGTCGGTTACCTGTTCTGAACACGGGAATAATGACGCGGTGTGACCATCCTCGCCCATGCCCAGGATCAGGGCATCGAACGGTTGCGCCATCGACGCAATATTCGCTTCAGCCTCAGCGACCCCATCCGCCGCATCCTGTGCGCTGTTTTTGAGCGGTACAAATCGTGCTGCTGCCGCTTTGCCTGTCAGCAGATTCGCCTTCACCAGCTGTGTGTTGCTGGCGTCGTCGCTTTCATCTACCCAACGCTCATCAGCCAGCGTGACATCGACATGCTGCCAGTCCAGATCGGCCTGACTGAGCTGCTGAAATAAGGCCAGCGGTGTACGCCCGCCGCTCACGACCAGTGACGCCTTGCCGCGCGCCTGAATGGCGGTGTTTAAAATCGTTTTAAGCTCGTCTGCAAACGCGCTGGTTAACGCATCCGCATCGCTGAATTCTTTGATAGTTAATGCCATATTATTTCTTTTTCGCCTGTTTACTTTCGTACCAGCTGCGATTTTCCCGGGCCAGCAGGCCAATCGAGTCAACCGGTCCCCAGGTTCCTGCCTGATAAGGCTCTGGTGGCTCGTTTGAGGCCTCCCAGGCTTCCAGAATCGAGTCTACCCAGCGCCATGCCTGTTCAACTTCGTCACGACGGACAAACAACGCCTGGTTACCAATCATCACTTCCAGCAGCAGCTTTTCATAGGCATCCGGAATGTGCTCATTGGCAAACTCTTCAGAGAAACTCAGGTTGAGTTTGGATTTTTGCAGATCCATTGAGCCGGAACTTGTCAGGCCGGGGATTTTGTTCATTACCGTAATTTCAACGCCCTCGTCCGGCTGCAGACGAATAACCAGTTTGTTCGGTGGCAGACTCTTAAAGCTGTCGCCAAACAGGTTATGAGGCTGGCGTTTAAAGTAGATAACGACTTCACTGACTTTGGTTGGCATGCGTTTACCTGTGCGCAGATAAAACGGCACACCGGCCCAGCGCCAGTTATCAATTTCAGCCTTAATCGCAACGAATGTCTCGGTTTTGCTCTTGGTATTGGCATCCTCTTCTTCAAGGTAGCCAGGCACTTCGTTACCTTTTACAAAGCCAGCGGTATATTGGCCGCGCACTGTTGTCTCGTTGATATTAGAGGCATTGATTGGACGCAGTGCTTTCAGCACTTTGAGCTTTTCATCCCGAATGCTGTCGGCATCCAGTGTTGTCGGCGGCTCCATCGCCACCAGACTCAGAATTTGCAGCAGGTGATTTTGCACCATGTCCCGCATCTGACCGGCATCGTCGAAGTAACCCCACCGGCCTTCAATGCCGACCGACTCCGCCACACTGATTTGGACATGGTCGATACAGTTATGGTCCCAGTTGGTGGCAAAAATGGAGTTTGCGAAACGCAGAGCAATCAGGTTCAGTACCGTCTCTTTGCCCAGGTAGTGGTCAATGCGGTAGATCTGGCTTTCTTCGAAATATTCGGCCACCTGGTCATTGATGATGCGTGATGTTTCAAGGTCGTGACCGATTGGCTTTTCAAGCACAACCCGTACGCTCTTATCGATTATTTTGCAGCTGTGCAGTCCGCGGCAGATATCCCCGTAGATAGACGGTGGCGTTGCCAGATAACAGACCATCACACGCTTTGGATCGACGTGCTCTTTAAACGTCTTGTAACTTTCCTTGTCTTTCATGTCGACACAGACATAATCCAGACGGGCGCGAAGACGCTCCCACGTGTCCTGACATAATTCCTTTTCACCAAACTTAATCAGGTTTGCGTGCACCTCTTCGATGTACTCATCAAGGGTCATGTCCTGTCTTGCAACACCGATAATGGTGGTGTCTGCGTGAATAAGTTCGGCTTTTTCGAGCTGGTAAAGTGCGGGTAACAGTTTGCGCCGTGAAAGATCCCCCATCGTACCAAACAGTACGAAATCGCAGGGTTCGAATGACGTATCCAATACCATAATTGTTGACCTTCTTGTAACACCGGCAGCCGGATAAAAATTCGCCGGTTCAGGCTGCCCGGCTCAGTATTTACTCATTGATAACATAAAATGTAGTAAAATTACAACTTGATATGAATGACAGATTTCAACGTGTTGACCGAGAAAATCCGCCCATTTTCTGATAATCAGGCTGTTAAAAAATTACATTTTTCTTGTCAGAATTTTCACATTAAGTAGTATACCCCTAAGACAGATTACACACAGCCCGTCGACAGGTTGCTACATCTACATGAATATTCTAGAAAAAATTACTCAACACCGTGCAGCTTTCAGTAAATCTGAGCGCAAAGTCGCAGACGTTATACTGGCCAATCCCCAGACCGCCATTCATTCGAGTATAGCAACCCTTGCCAGAATGTCTGATGTGAGTGAGCCGACCGTTAACCGTTTCTGCCGCCGTCTGGATACCAAGGGATTTCCGGATTTCAAGCTGCACCTGGCACAGAGCCTGGCTAACGGTACACCGTATGTAAACCGTCACGTTGACGAAAACGATGGGCCGGAGGAGTATACCTCAAAGATTTTTGAATCGACCATGGCATCCCTCGAAGTCGCCAAGCAGTCTATCGACATCAATGTGGTCAATCGCGTGGTTGATTTGCTGACCCAGGCTCAGAAGATTTCATTTTTTGGCCTCGGCGCATCAGCCTCGGTCGCCCACGATGCCCTTAACAAGTTCTTCCGTTTCAATGTGCCCGTGGTGTACTTCGAAGATATTCTAATGCAGCGAATGAGCTGTATGAACTGCACTGAAGGTGATGTAGTGGTGCTGATTTCACACACTGGCCGCACCAAGAGCCTGGTTGAAATTGCCCAGATAGCAAAAATGAATGACGCCACGGTGGTAGGCATTACCTCCAAAGACAGCCCACTGGCAAACGAATGCAGTTATGTGCTGTCGCTGGATGTACCGGAAGACACCGACATGTACATGCCAATGGCCTCCCGGATTGCTCAGCTTACCCTTATCGACGTACTGGCTACCGGTTTCACCCTTCGCCGGGGCAACAAATTCAGAGAGAACCTTAAGCGCGTCAAAGACACGCTGCGCGGCTCACGCTACGAAAAACGCGCTGACTGATCCTTACGTCAGCGTGTGGTTCCCTGCCCCACGCTGTCTTATTATTTGACGGTACACCAAGTGCTGCTTCACTGGTAGGAACAGTTGTAAAATCTGACACTTTCATTCACATTTTTGTCAAATTTTACTACTATTCTGTAATAAAATTACGAAAATAAACGTACCACTGACAGTGGTGCGCCTTGTTTTACACCTTAGGACAGCGACAACATTATGACCAGAAGAACGAAAATCCTCGCCACACTGGGCCCCGCCACGGATTCAATCGAGAAAATCCAGGCCGTTCTTGCGGCCGGAGCCAACGTAGTACGCATGAACTTTTCTCATGGCCAGGCGCAGGATCACATTGAACGCGCACAACGTGTGCGACAGGCCGCTAAAAACCTCGGAAAATATGTCGCCATACTGGGGGATCTTCAGGGCCCGAAAATTCGTGTCGCCCGCTTTCAGGAAGGTTCGGTTACCTTAAGTGAAGGAAATGCGTTCACGCTGGACGCAGAACTGGGTAAAGACGATGGCAATCAGACACAGGTAGGTATTGACTACAAAGCCCTGCCTGATGATGTCAGTCAGGGGGATATCCTGCTGCTCGATGACGGCCGTATTCAGCTTGAAGTAACAGCGGTTGAAGGTCGTAAGGTGCATACCCGGGTCACTGTCGGCGGAAAACTGTCTAACAATAAAGGGATTAACCGTCTGGGTGGCGGTCTGTCAGCAGAAGCGCTGACAGCAAAAGACAAAGAGGACATCAAGGTTGCGGCTGAAATCGGTGTTGATTATCTGGCCGTTTCTTTCCCTCGCAGTGGCGCAGACCTGCAGTACGCGAGAGAACTGGCTGAGGCGGCCGGCTGCTACGCCAAAATCTGCGCCAAAGTCGAACGCGCGGAAGCGGTGGCGTCTGACGAGGCGATTGATGACATCATCAGCGCGTCCGACGCGGTCATGGTCGCCCGTGGCGATCTGGGCGTAGAGATTGGCGATGCCGAACTGGTCGGAGTCCAGAAAAAACTGATTTCCCGCTCGCGACAGCTGAACAAAGTGGTCATCACGGCTACCCAGATGATGGAGTCAATGATTGACAGTCCGATGCCAACCCGCGCCGAAGTGATGGATGTTGCGAACGCAGTACTCGATGGGACTGACGCTGTGATGCTGTCTGCAGAGACGGCGGCAGGACAATATCCGGTAGAGACCGTCCGTGCCATGGCGCGGGTCTGTGAAGGTGCTGAAACGCATCCGAGTGTAAAAATTTCCAAGCACCGTATGGACGAACAGTTTTCTTCAACCAGCGAGACCATTGCATTGTCGGCGGTTTATGCCGCTAATCACCTGCCCAGCATAAAGGCCATTGTCGGACTGACTGAGAGCGGAAACACGCTGAAGCTGATGTCGCGTATTACAACCTCACTGCCTATTATTGCGCTGTCACGTCATGAAGCGACGCTCAACGCAATGGCGCTGTTCCGCGGTGTACACCCGGTGTATTTTGATTCCAGCAACAGCGAACCCGGTCAGTTGAAAGATGATGTTATCGCGGTATTGAAGTCCCATGGGCTGGTATCATCCGGTGACAGTGTGATTATGACGTATGGTGATGTGATGGAAACCGTCGGTTCAACCAACTCCATGAAAATCGTTCAGGTAGACTAAACCAAAAAAAGCCCGGCAATGCCGGGCTTTTTTGCATTACCAGTAGTCGAAAAATTCCGCGCTGTTGAGCGGCTTCTTTTCCGGTGTTTCCACCGCCGGTGTCCCGAGATACAAAAAGCCCACCAGTTCGTCGTCTTCGGCCAGTTCAAAGCCCGCTCTGACGGTCTCACAATGCGCATAACTGCCGGTGCGCCAGATGCCGTTAAAACCTTGTGCCTGCGCAGCCATCTGCATCGCCATCACGGCACAGGCTGTCGAGGCAACCTGCTCCACCCGTGGCACTTTTTCATGTTCAACGTATTTTGTAATCGCCACGATGATCATGGGCGCCCTGAGTGGCAATTGCACAGCCCGTTCGATTTCTTTTTCTGATTTGTCGTTGTCGATAGCAGACTGCTCAAACAGGGTTCCCAGCCTGTTCAGGGCATGCCCTTCACAGACAACAAAACGCCATGGCCTCAGTGCCGCATGGTCAGGCGTGCGCAGCGCTGCCTGCATGATGTTTTCAAGAGCTTCTCCCGATGGCGCCGGCGCGGTAAGCCTGGGTTGAGAAGCACGATTGAGTAGCAACGACATAGCGTCCACAATATTCTCCTTCTTTGCCACGCATTAACGCCTTAATCCTACGCACGGATGTTGAAAAAGACCAGCCAGACTCCGGTGTACGATCAAAAAATTATTGTTCAGCGCAACGCAGTGCGCGCTCGCCCCTGCAAGCGTGCAATCAGCCAGTCAGCACTGACATAGCGCCCCCCGCCAAAAATCAGCAGAACAAACAGCATAATAAAATACGTTGCGGCAAACTCAATCCCGTTGTTGAGCACAACAAACTTACCGCTTGATGTCAGCCAGTTGTAATGGCCGTGTGCATCGAGCAGACTGTTCGCCGCGCTCAGTTTCTCAGCTGACAACATGACAGCTTCATCGTAATACAGTGTGCCGTCCGCCAACCAGGAAGAGGGATCGGCAATGGCCAGCCAGCCGTTGTCAGCATGGACAGCGAATATGGCTACCAGCATGGTGACCATCAGGGGCACGCTGGCAAGTCTTGTAAGCAGTCCTACCAGCAGTAACACACCGCCAATCAGTTCCGCCCCCGTTGCGAGTGCTGCCAGCAGCACAGGAAAAGGCAGACCCAGCCCCCACTCCGGATTGCCGAACCACTGCACGACATCGTCAAAACCCGTGTATTTATTCCAGCCTGCCTGTATCATCACCGGCGCAAGGTAAAGACGTAACAGCAATAATGGCAAGCCCTCAGCGTGGTGTCTGAGCACGTTGACTGTGTTGGTAAGGGTGGTAATCATCAATATTCCTTGTGGCGTTGTAGGTTAGCAGTGATCGGCGGCGTCAGTTTATGACGTATTGATTCAGGCAAAAGGCGTTCACCCAGCCAGTTTGCACATCGCGTTATCAGGACCGGATATGTCAAAAAAACTTTCATCTGGCAAAAAACCATCCGCGTTTTCATCGCTCATGAGAAAGGGGCAGCAAAAGGTGAAGTACCGCGCTGACAGCGGGCGCCTTCTGATGCAGCTAACGGAGAACGACCATAAGCAGATTGCGTTGCTCATCCGCCGCTGGCTGGACGACACGTCAGAAAAACAATGAGCCTGACGCTGAACCAAAGTCGGTTTCTTACAAAAAATTACAATTTTGGTTAGCGATCTACGCCGGTTTCGATAACATAGTAAAATCATAATGTAGTGAAGTATTGAGAGATCTATGGCAGCTAACGGAAGCTGGACGAAATCATTATTCGTCGGATTGTGGACAGTTCTGAATTTTGCCCGCAAACTTTTTTTCAACGTAATATTTATCGTCATCGTTATTGCGCTTTTCATTGCCCTGTCGGGTGACAAAGACCCGCTGACCGTCAACAAAAACAGCGCGCTGTATCTCAACCTTAATGGCAACCTGGTGATTGAAAAGGAAGGTGTCGATCCGTTCGAGCAGTTCCTGCAGGAAGCCTTTGGTGAAGAGCCGGAGAACCCGGAAGTCCTGGTTCGTGATGTTGTTAAGGTGCTCGACAATGCCAGACAGGATCGCCGTATTAAAGCACTGGTACTTGACCTCCATGGCCTGACCGGTGGCGGCCTGGACAAGCTACGCACGATTGCACAAGCGATAGAAACCTTTAAAACGTCAGGCAAACCCGTTTACGCCATCGGCGACTACTATACCCAGTCTCAATATTACATTGCAGCGCATGCCGACCATGTTTACCTGAACCCGGAAGGCGCCATGATGCTAGAGGGCTATGGTCGTTATTCACTGTATTTCCGCGACATGCTGGAAAAACTGCAGGTCACCACGCACGTGTTTCGTGTAGGTACTTACAAATCTGCGGTAGAACCCTTTATCCGTAATGATATGTCAGAGGCGGCTAAAGAAGCGAATCTGCAATGGCTGGACGCTTACTGGACGCAGTATAAAGAAGACGTCGCGGCTGCACGCAGCATGCCAATTGATAACTTCGACGAATCCCTTGACGGCCTGCTGGCTAAATTCAATGACGTCAACGGTGACTTCGCCACCTATGCACTTGAAAACCAGTGGGTTGATGCGCTCAAAACCCGTGAGGAGATCCGTCAGGAGCTGGTTGAGCTGGTCGGTAAAGACCAGAATGGTCTCGGCGTTAATTTCACGCCATACAGCACGTATGTGAAAGTGGTCAATCCGCCCCTGCCGAAGAATGAGCCAACCACGGATACGGTTGCCATTGTAGTGGCAAAAGGTAACATCCTGAATGGTGAGCAACGCGCCGGTAACATTGGTGGCGACTCTACTGCCCGCCTGCTCAGAAAAGCCCGCATGAACGACAGCATTAAAGCCGTGGTGCTGCAGGTTGACTCCCCCGGCGGCAGCGCCTTTGCCTCAGAAATCATCCGACAGGAAGTCCTGGAACTGAAAAAAGCCGGCAAACCGGTGGTTGTATCGATGGGCACCTATGCGGCGTCAGGCGGTTACTGGATTTCAGCGGATGCAGACAGGATTTTTGCCTCGCCAAGTACCATTACCGGTTCCATCGGGGTGTTTGGCATGTTCCTGACGTTTGAGAAGTCGCTGTCATATCTTGGTGTGAATAGCGACGGTGTTGGCAGTACAGAACTGACCGGCATGTCTGCCGCCCGAGGCCTCAGCCCCGAGTTCAGTCAGCTTATTCAGCGCAGTGTTGAAAACAACTATCACGACTTTATTTCAATGGTTGCCGATGCCCGGGATATGACAGTGGAAGCCGTTGACAGTATTGCACAGGGCCGCGTATGGATTGGTGAGGATGCGGTAGAACTGGGCCTGGTTGATGAACTCGGCAATCTGGATGACGCCGTTGCTGCTGCCGCAGAACTGGCAGGCCTTGAACAGTATGACCGCTATTACGTTGAGCGCCCGCTTTCCGCGCAGGAACTTTTCTGGAAAGAGTTCTTCGGTCAGGCTCTGGTGTTTGCTGCACGCTGGCAGTTTGCCGACTCCAACAGCCCGCTGGTTGGTATGGTGAAAGACGTGCTGTCTACCATGGACGATTTCCATCGTCTTAACGACCCCATGGGCGTTTACGTGCTGTGTCTTCAGTGTGAGGTAAACTGATATCGCAGCACATGATATACCGGCGGCGCTGCGCGTCGCCGTTAGCGATAAGGTTGAAGCGTGCTATGCCCTCGCTGAACACGCGCTGTCACGCACATTTCCTCTCCCGGCAATAACGTTTCGCCGCAGTGGAAAAAATGCCGGCACCGCATTCCTGCAGCAAAACCGCATCAACTTTCACCCGGTTCTGCTAAAAGAAAATCAAGCCGCCTTTTTCTCTGACGTGATACCACATGAAGTCAGTCACCTGCTGGTATGGCAATGCTTTGGTAAAGTCAGGCCTCATGGCAAAGAATGGCAGGCAATGATGCGCGACATCTTTGGCTGTACCCCGTCCACCACGCACAGCTTCAGCACACAGTCTTTAGGCATCAAAGGGTTTAGCTACCGCTGCGCCTGCGAAGGCACCATCACGCTCTCCACGCGGCGGCATAACACCATACAACGGGGCGGAAAATACCGCTGCGGACGATGTCATACCGTGCTGACGCCAGTCGCATAAGCTGCCACTGCCAGCAAAAATTTCCGCCTCGGTTAGTGAAGTAAGTGTGTCTGGCAACAGACCTTATTGATTTCAAATGAACCGGAACCTAGCCGGACGATCAAAAAAGATTAAAAATGTTTAACCAAACCAGTTGCGGGTGAACGCGCTGTCGAGGTCGTCGAATGCGTTTTTTAATAAACGGGCCAGTTCAATGTAACGAGGTCGCGAGGGAGGCACATGCACATTACAGCCCTGTTGGCGCATACGGTCGTGAATTTGCCGGTACCACTGGCGTAACGCGGGGGGTAATTGCTGATTTGCACGATGACCCAGCCACAACAGTCCCTGCACCGGCAGACTCATAAAAAACAAGCCTATCGCCAGCGTCTGGGGCAAATGGGCACTGCCCTGCAGCTGGAACAGCACGGCACAGACCAGTACAGCCGCAGGCGGCATAACCTTAAGCGCGAAGCGCGTTCCACCCACCACCCGGCACTCTGGAAAGAGCGGATAGAGTTCTTTCTTCATGGGCCAGGTTTTCATGTACTGTTGCCCGTCGTGCAACAGGGTCATCAACGATTGTGCCATCTACTGTTACCGTTGTTGATTGATGTGACGTCGGCATCGACGTCGATTATTGGCTTTTACGCGTCACTTTTCATTATAGCGCAGTTCCCCAAGGCAGTGACAATCCATTCGGATAAAGGCATCATATACCAATTCGCAGTTCAGCAGCCAGATTCACGTTTCAGTTACGCCTTGAATTAGCCTGTTCTGCCCTCACCTACCGAATAACAGAATGACTGACGTTCGCGCAGCGAACATCACTATGCGGAGAAAAAAATGGCAGAAAGCAGACACGTTCGTCTACTTATCTTAGGTTCTGGCCCGGCGGGCTATTCAGCAGCGGTTTACGCGGCCCGTGCTAACCTTGAGCCGGTTCTGCTGACCGGCATTCAGCAGGGTGGACAGCTTACCACCACAACAGAAGTTGAAAACTGGCCAGGTGATCCGGAAGGGCTGACCGGTCCGGATCTGATGGTTCGCATGCAGAAACATGCCGAGAAATTTAATACCGAAATTATTTTCGACCATATCAATAAAACCGACCTGAGCAAACGCCCGTTCACGCTGCATGGCGACAACGGCACCTATACCTGCGATGCACTGATTATTGCAACTGGTGCATCAGCGAAGTACCTTGGTCTTGAGTCAGAACAGGCGTTTATGGGCAAAGGCGTATCAGCCTGTGCCACGTGTGACGGTTTCTTTTACAAAAATCAGAAAGTGGCCGTCGTTGGCGGTGGTAATACCGCGGTCGAAGAAGCCCTTTACCTGTCAAATATTGCCTCAGAAGTTCACGTGGTCCATCGCCGCGACACGTTCCGCAGTGAAAAGATCCTTGAACAGCGCCTGCGTGACAAGGCAGAAAATGGCAATGTTGTCCTTCATCTGAATCGCACGCTTGACGAAGTCATTGGTGACGAAATGGGCGTGACAAAGATCCGTATCAAAGACACGCAGAGCGATGCGACGGAAGAACTGGACATCATGGGGCTGTTTATTGCTATCGGCCACAAACCGAATACCGACATTTTCGCCGGACAGCTGGAAATGAAAGACGGCTACATTGTGGTTAACAGCGGTCTGAACGGCAACGCCACGCAAACCAGCGTAGAAGGCGTCTTTGCCGCCGGCGATGTATCTGACCACGTGTACCGTCAGGCCATCACCTCTGCTGGCACTGGCTGTATGGCTGCGCTGGACGCAGAAAAATATCTGGACGGCCTGGCAGACAAATAAAAAGGACGGGGCCAAACGGCCCCGTATTTTCCTATGGTGCTGGAACTTCCCTTTCTTGGCAGCGCAACGCCCTTCCCGCCGGTCAGTACCGCACTTGATTATCCCAACGGATTGCTTGCCTATGGCGGCGATTTGAGTGTCAGCCGACTGCTGTCGGCGTATGCCCAGGGTATTTTCCCCTGGTACTCTGAGAACGAGCCCATTTTATGGTGGTCGCCGGATCCGCGCGCCATTATCGAGCTGGATGGCTTTAAGGCGTCACGCAGCCTGCGAAAACTAGCACGCCAGCGGCGCTACCGCGTCACCCTGAATCATGCTTTTACCGATGTCATCCAGTCCTGCGCCAGTATCCCCAGAGCCATGCCAGATGGCGAAGGCGTCAGCCACGACACCTGGATAACGCGTGATATGCAGCAGGCCTATATCCGCCTGCATGATGAAGGCTACGCACATTCTGTTGAAGTGTGGGACCAGCAAACGCTGGTTGGCGGACTGTACGGCGTGGGAATAGGACGCATATTCTGTGGTGAGTCAATGTTTCACCGTCAGAGTAATGCATCAAAACTCGCGTTGATGGCACTGGTTGAACATATGCAGCGGCATGATATGGCCTTTATTGATTGTCAGATGCCAACAGAGCATCTCGCGTCACTGGGCGCAAAAACGATTGCCAAAAATGACTTTCTGTTACGTCTTGACGGCAATACTGCAACCCATAGCCGCAACGGGGACAAGTTACCCGCGTATGCCGACTGCTGGTCTGCCGGTGATATTACGCCATGAAATTCGGTATCACACAGCGCTTTTCGTGTAGCTACCTACCCGATGAGCAGGAGCAATTACTGGTGCTGGCGGATGAAACCGCCCCGTTACCTGACACCTATGGCAAACTGATCCAGGTCGGCTTTCGTCGCAGTGGTGAACAGATTTACCGGCCTCACTGCCCCGCCTGCGACGCCTGTCAGTCGGTCAGGATCCCCGTGCACGACTTTGCGCCAAGTCGCAGTCAGAAACGTGTTTCAAAACGCTGTGCAGGCTTCACAACACGACTCTCCTACACACCGCACGAGCATTATTATGCCCTGTACGAGCACTACATCACGGCGCGGCATCAGGACGGCGGTATGTATCCGCCGTCACGAACGCAGTATGAACACTTTATCCTGTGTCAGTGGCGTACCCCGCTTTTTATAGAGGCGTGGGATAATGACCTGTTAATCGCGGTCGCGGTGACTGACATGATTGACAATGGCCAGCAGCACCGCGCGCTGTCTGCCTTGTATACGTTTTTTCATCCTGACTATGACAGCTTCTCACTGGGGACCTGGATGATCCTTAATCAGATAAAAACGGCACAGCAATTACAGCGGGATTATCTGTATCTGGGTTATTATGTCGGGGGATGCCAGAAAATGTCATACAAACACCAGTTTTATCCGTATGAGACATTTATTGCGGATAAATGGCAGCGATTTGAGAAAAAAGCCGCCTCGCGACTTTACACGCCGCCGGATATTGGTTAATGTTCGCGCGGCAAAATATTGACTTACTGAGGTAACTGCTTTACATGGCGAAAGAAGATTGCATTGAAATGGAAGGTACGGTGCTCGACACCCTGCCTAACACTATGTTCCGCGTTGAACTGGAAAATGGTCACGTGGTGACTGCACACATCTCCGGCAAAATGCGTAAAAACTATATCCGTATCCTGACCGGTGATAAGGTCACTGTGGAGATGACACCTTACGACCTGACAAAAGGTCGTATCGTTTATCGTGCCAGATAATGCGCCAGTAAGCGGTAACACGCACTCAAAAAAAAGCCCGACATGTGTCGGGCTTTTTTGTTTCTGGACTCAGTTCGATTCGGCTTCCTCGCTCTTCTCACTGGCATTACTGAAGGTAAACTTCAGTTTGCCATCGACAAGGTCGATTACCGCACTGCCGCCTTTGTCGAGATCACCGAATAACAGGGCGCTGGCCAATTCTTTCTTGATCTCATCCTTAATGATGCGCGCCATCGGCCGGGCTCCCATCGCCTTATCGTAGCCTTTATCGGCAAGGTACTGACGGGCAGCCTGACTGACTTCCATGGTTACCCCCTTCACATCCAGTTGTGCCTGCAATTCGGTCAGGAACTTATCAACAACCTGAAGAATGATATCGGTATCCAGATGGTTGAACCAGATGATGCCGTCAAGGCGGTTACGGAATTCGGGTGAAAATACCTTATTGATTTCCGATAACGCATCATGGCTGTGATCCTGCTGCTTAAAGCCAATCGACTTGCGTACCGTTTCCTGCACACCGGCATTGGTTGTCATCACCAGTACCACATTGCGGAAGTCAACCTTACGTCCGTTGTTGTCGGTCAGTGTACCGTGATCCATCACCTGCAGCAGAATGTTGTAGATATCACTGTGCGCTTTTTCGATTTCGTCCAGCAGTACCACCGAATACGGATGCTTTATCACCGCATCAGTCAGCAGGCCACCCTGTTCGAAACCGACATAACCCGGAGGCGCGCCAATCAGACGGCTTACCGCGTGACGTTCCATATACTCCGACATATCAAAGCGGATTAACTCAACGCCCATGATTTTTGCCAGTTGCTGGGTTACCTCGGTTTTCCCTACACCGGTCGGACCGGCGAACAGGAAACTGCCAATCGGCTTTTCTTCAGCCCCCAGCCCTGAGCGCGACAGATGAATGGCATCTGTCAGTGACTCAATGGCTTTATCCTGGCCGAACACCACCATTTTCAGGTTTCGGCCAAGGTTTTTGAGCACTTCACGGTCTGACGCGGATACCGACTTCTCCGGAATTCGCGCCATTTTGGCGATGATCTGCTCAATATCAGAGACGTTAATCGTCTTTTTACGCTTAGACTGTGGCAACAGGCGCTGGCTTGCTCCCGCTTCGTCCATAACGTCAATCGCCTTATCCGGCAGATGACGTTCATTGATATAGCGCGCCGACAGCTCGGCAGCAGCCTGCAGAGCCTTTTGCGTAAACCGCACACTGTGATGTTCTTCATAACGGGATTTCAGCCCCTGAAGGATCTTGGTGGTGTCACTGACACTGGGCTCTGCCACATCAATTTTCTGGAATCGACGGGCCAGCGCACGGTCTTTCTCAAAAATTCCCTGATATTCCTGATACGTGGTCGAGCCGATACAGCGAAGTTCACCGCTCGACAGTTTCGGTTTCAGCAGGTTTGACGCATCCATTACGCCACCGGATGCCGCACCGGCACCAATGATGGTGTGTATTTCGTCGATAAACAAAATGGCGTCAGGGTCTTTAGTCAGCTCTCTGAGGATACTCTTCAGACGCTTCTCAAAATCACCGCGATACTTGGTACCGGCCAGCAAGCCGCCAAGATCCAATGAATAAACCGTACTGTTGGCGATAACCTCAGGAACGTCCTCGTTGACAATGCGGTATGCCAGACCTTCCGCAATTGCAGTTTTACCGACACCGGCTTCACCCACCAGCAGCGGATTGTTCTTACGACGACGGCACAGCACCTGAATCGTTCGCTCAACTTCGGCATCCCGGCCAATCAGCGGGTCAATCTTGCCCTCTTTCGCCAGGCGGTTTAAGTCGGTTGAATATTTGCTCAGCGCGCTTTGTGACTCTTCGCCTTCACCGCCCTCTTCTCCGGCGTCATTGCTGGCGCGCTCTTCGTCGTCAGCTTTGCTGACGCCGTGACTGATGTAATTAACAACATCCAGACGGGTAACATCGGCCTTTTTCAGAATGTAAACCGCCTGCGACTCCTGCTCGCTGAAGATGGCAACCAGGACATTCGCACCGGTAACCTCATCCTTACCGGATGACTGCACGTGAAACACCGCGCGCTGTAACACGCGCTGGAAGCCCAGTGTGGGTTGCGTCTCACGGTCGTTAATCTGGTCATCCAGAATCAGCGGCGTGGTATCTTTAACAAACTCGATAAGTTCGGCCTTGATGGATTCAATATTGGCTCCACAAGCTTTCAGGGCATCACGCGCCGCACCATTGTCCAGCAGAGCAAGCAACAGGTGCTCTACGGTCATGAATTCATGGCGGTGTTCTCTGGCAAACACAAATGCCTGATTCAGTGTTTGCTCTAACTCTTTGTTCAACATATCGCTCGCCCTCTTACTAACTTACGCCTGCTCCATGGTGCACATAAGCGGGTGTTGATGCTTACGCGCATACTGATTGACCTGCATGACTTTGGTCTCTGCAATCTCTGCAGTGAAAATGCCACACACCGCTTTGCCCTGGTAATGCACCGTGAGCATCAGCTGATTGGCCTTCTCAGCATCCATATTGAAAAAACGCATGAGTACTTCGATAACAAAATCCATCGGGGTGTAGTCATCATTATTCAACAACACTTTATACATCGGCGGTGGCTGGGTTTTCTTGCGCTCCGCTTCCTTTTGCTTTTCCCGTTCTATACTTATCGCGTTGTCTTTACTCATAATCTAATGATAGTGCTTTCAAACGCCTTGTCGCAGAATTTTTACCATTTTATTAATTCTACAATTTGCGCTTGACATAATGTGGTTAAAATATCTACATTTTTAAAGTGAGTTGTGATCAGTTCACCGACTCACTCGCCCTAAGACTTATTGTGGGGTCAGTCAGGTGTGAGTTCAAGGATTAAGAGGAAGTCGAAGTATGGCGGTTGGTAAAGTTAAATGGTTTAACAACGCAAAGGGGTTTGGTTTTATCGTTCCTGAAGATGGTGGTGAAGATATCTTTGCTCACTACTCTACGATTCAAATGGAAGGATACCGTTCGCTGAAAGCGGGACAGGAAGTGACGTTTGACGTACAGCAAGGGCCCAAAGGTCTGCACGCGGAAAACATCGGGGTTGTTGACGAGCCCGAGCGATAAGCTCAAACATCAAATTCTGACAAAGAGGCCTTTGTTTGTTGATGAAGGCCTTTTTTATGTCTGCCATACAAAAAAAACGGGTGCCTGAGGCACCCGTTTTTGGTTACTGCGCGGCGTAATTATGCCCCCAGGATCTGATGCAGTGTCTTGCTTGGTGACATTGCATTATAGACCTTGCTGGTATCGGGGTAGTAGTAACCACCGATATCCTGTTCCTTACCCTGCGTCGCATCAATTTCGGCCAGGATCGTGTCAATGTTCTGGCTTAGCTGCTCATACATTGGACGGAACTGCTCAGCCAGTGCGGCATCTTCAGTCTGGTTAGCCACTGCTTCTGCCCAGTACATTGCCAGATAAACGTGGCTGCCACGGTTATCCAGTTCACCGGCTTTACGCTTCGGTGATTTACCTTCGTTAAGCAGTTTTTCCGTAGCACTGTCCAGTGCCTTACCAATAATTTTCGCTTTAGGGTTACTGTGCTTGATTGCCACATCTTCCAGCGATACTGCCAGAGCCAGGAACTCACCCAGTGAATCCCAGCGCAGATGGCCTTCTTCAACAAACTGCTGAACGTGCTTCGGCGCAGAACCGCCAGCGCCGGTTTCATACAGACCACCACCGGCCATCAGCGGCACGATAGACAGCATTTTCGCGCTGGTCCCCAGTTCCAGAATCGGGAACAGGTCAGTCAGGTAGTCACGCAGTACGTTGCCGGTTACAGAGATAGTATCCAGACCACGGATTGCGCGTTCCATGCTGTAGCGAATAGCACGTACCGGCGACATGATCTGAATATCCAGACCTTCCGTGTCGTGCTGTGGCAGGTACTTATTCACTTTCTCAATAAGCTGGGCGTCGTGCGCACGCTCGTCGTCCAGCCAGAATACCGCTGGCATGCCAGACTGACGCGCACGGGTCACAGCCAGTTTCACCCAGTCCTGAATCGGTGCGTCTTTAGTCTGACACATACGCCAGATGTCACCCTCTTCAACCTGGTGCTCAATCAGCACATTACCGTCAGCATCGACGATCTGCATGGTGCCGTCGGCTTCCATTTCAAATGTTTTGTCGTGTGAACCGTACTCTTCCGCTTTCTGTGCCATCAGGCCCACGTTCGGAACGGTACCCATTGTGGTCGGATCGAATGCGCCATGAGTTTTACAGAAGTTAATCACTTCCTGGTAAATTGTGGCATAGGTACTTTCCGGAATAACCGCTTTGGTGTCATGCGGCTTACCATCTGGTCCCCACATCTGGCCAGAGTTACGGATCATGGCAGGCATGGAAGCGTCAACGATAACGTCGCTGGGTACGTGCAGGTTAGAGATACCCTTGTCGCTGTTTACCATCGCAATGGGCGGACGGTTAGCGTACACCGCATTGATGTCTTTCTGAATTTCTGAACGCTGTGACTCAGGCAGCGACGCAATCTTGTCATACACACTGCCCAGACCGTTGTTAGGGTTAACCCCAATTTCGTCAAACAGGTCGCCCCATTTATCAAACAGTTCTTTGTAGAATACTTTAACGCAGTGACCAAACACGATGGGGTGCGATACCTTCATCATGGTGGCTTTGACGTGAAGCGAGAACAGTACGCCGGTATTTTTGGCGTCTTCTATTTGCTCTTCGAAGAACTTACACAGCGCTTTCTTGCTCATGAACATGCCGTCGATGACTTCGCCAGCAAGCAGATCAACACGCTCTTTCAGTACTTTTTTATTGCCCTGCTTGTCGGTAAATACAAGGCTGACCGGGCCGTCTTTATCGACGGTCATCGACTTCTCACCTGAGTAGAAGTCACCGCCACGCATGTGCGCAACGTGCGAGCGTGACGCCTGGCTCCATTCACCCATGGAATGCGGATGTTTCTTGGCAAAATTCTTGACGGCACTTGGCGCACGACGATCTGAGTTACCTTCACGCAGTACCGGGTTTACTGCACTACCGAGTACCTTGCTGTAGCGTTCACGAATGGCTTTCTCTTCATCGTTTTTAGGTGACTCTGGAAACTCAGGCACATTAAAGCCCTGTGCACGAAGTTCTTTGATGGTGGCACGCAGCTGTGGAATCGACGCACTGATATTTGGCAGTTTAATGATGTTGGCGTTAGGGTCCTGTGTCAGTTCACCCAGCTCTGCCAGGGCATCCGGCACACGCTGCTCTTCGCTCAGAAATTCTGAGAAGTTGGCGAGCACCCGCGCAGCCAGAGAGATATCACTCAGTTCAATGTCGATATCAGCAGCGCCAGCAAATTTCTCAATGATCGGAAGTAGCGAATAGGTCGCCAGCATCGGCGCTTCATCGGTTTTGGTGTAGATGATTTTCGACTTGGCTTTGGTCATTATATACCTCAATGTTGTCGGTAGCTGAGTACCGGTATTAGTCCGTTTCGACGTGCCGGCGCTATGGGATGCCAGCTTGTAGGGTTGTCTGTTATTGTTCTTCAGGCATACCCGGCGGCTCCGGCGTGGCGCAGTCACTTCGTTTGGCGATGCCCCCATACTTACGGGGATACGCCTGCGCATTACTTTATACGCCCGTCTCTGATAGACTCGCGCCTGCATTTTTTGACATGCAGTGCTACCAGAACGCCACTGTGCAGAATTCCGCGTTCATTAGTATAGGGTCGAATAAAGTAGTTACAAGTCATACCATTGGCGTAGGTTGAGAGATCAATCAATAATCGAACAAATCGTCGAAAATACCGCCAGTCGTGTTGCTGTTTCGTTACAGCGCTCAGTGTTAGTCAAATGGGGAAACCATGTCGCAGAAAAGTCGTGTCATCCTATTCAATAAACCCTTTCAGGTACTGTCACAATTTACCGACGCTGATGGCAGAGAAACGCTGAAAGACTATATTGACGTGCCTGACGTGTACGCGGCAGGCCGGCTTGACCGCGATTCAGAAGGCCTGCTGGTGCTGACCAATGACGGTAAGTTGCAGCATAAACTGGCGCACCCAAAAGCCAAAACCAGCAAAACCTACTGGGTGCAGGTAGAGGGCGAACCAGGTGAAGACGCATTAGAAGCACTGCGACGCGGAGTAGATTTAAAAGACGGCATGACACGCCCGGCCAAAGTAAAGCGGATGCCCGAACCCGACGTATGGCCACGCAACCCGCCAGTCAGATTTCGTAAACACATTCCCACAACCTGGCTGGAAATCACCATCACTGAAGGCCGCAACCGTCAGGTACGCCGCATGACCGCCCACATCGGCCACCCCACCCTGCGCCTCATCCGCTATCGCGTCGGCAACTGGACAATCGACGGCATCGACAACGGCGCGTATCTCGAGATCACGCAGTAGCAAACGCCGGTCAGGGAGCAGGTGGTGTAATCAGAAACACGCCGTGAACCCATCCATGGGGGCTCTCCAATCGCATCCATGCGATTGGAACGCTTCGGAAAATACTTCCTTTCTCTCCCCTCTTCTATAAAGTCCAGACTAGTTTTAGCGTTGTATCAACGGCTCACCAAAAGACGTTTTCAGACGTTATTTAAAGAGCCTCAAAAGTTGAAACTACCCCTTTTAAAAACTCGATTCGTTCCACCTCAGAATTGAAATAGTTAGTACTTCTCTTTTTCCGGAGAGGTATGTGACCGTTAGCGGGAGGAGAGGCCTTCCCATTTAAAACCTTCGAATCGCATGGATGCGATTCGAGAGCCCCCAGGGATGGGTTTACGGCGTGTTTTAAATGGGAAAGTCTCTCCTCCCGTAAGCCGGATACATCCTCTATTCTCCCTGGCATAATTCATAACCGATTGAGTCGTGAATATCGGGAATTATTCTGGTAAAATTCGCGACCCTGAAATCCAGCAACCATGAGTAAACA
This sequence comes from Alteromonas nitratireducens, assembly GCF_040812025.1. Classification (NCBI taxonomy): domain Bacteria; kingdom Pseudomonadati; phylum Pseudomonadota; class Gammaproteobacteria; order Alteromonadales; family Alteromonadaceae; genus Alteromonas; species Alteromonas nitratireducens. The sequence continues at coordinate 195,813 of NZ_JBFNPK010000001.1, read as the reverse complement.
GTAAACGGTGTCAGACGTTATTAGTTCATCAGAAAATCCTGCAGATAAAAAAGTCATCGTTGGTATGTCCGGCGGTGTCGATTCTTCCGTGTCAGCCTACCTGCTGCTTCAGCAGGGTTACCAGGTTGAAGGTTTGTTTATGAAGAACTGGGAAGAGGATGATAACGACGAATACTGTGCCGCCGCGGAAGATTTGGCTGACGCGCAGGCCGTTGCAGACAAACTCGGAATTCATCTGCACACCATCAACTTTGCTGCAGAATACTGGGACAACGTTTTCGAATACTTCCTTGAAGAGTACAAAGCAGGCCGAACTCCTAATCCCGACATCATGTGCAACAAGGAAATCAAATTTAAGGCTTTCCTTGAATTTGCTGCCGAAGATTTGGGTGCAGACTATATTGCAACCGGTCACTATGTCCGTCGTCGCTATAAGGACGGTCACTGGCAGTTGCTGCGTGGTCTCGACAACAACAAAGACCAGAGCTACTTCCTGTATACGCTGAATGAAGATCAGGTGGCTAAGACCCTGTTCCCTGTTGGCGAACTGGAGAAGCCCCGCGTGCGTGAAATTGCGCTGGAACAAGGGCTGGTCACGCACGATAAGAAAGATTCTACTGGTATTTGTTTTATTGGTGAGCGCAAATTTAAAGATTTCCTGTCTCAGTATCTCCCTGCCCAGCCAGGCGACATTGAAACCGCTGAAGGTGAACTGATTGGAAGACACGATGGCCTGATGTATCACACGCTGGGACAACGCAAAGGGCTGCATATCGGTGGTCTGAAAGATCACGGTGATGATCCGTGGTACGTGGTAGACAAAGATGTTGCCCGCAACGTACTGATTGTCGGTCAGGGCGCTGATCATCCTCGCCTGTATTCAGATGGCCTGATTGCCAAACAACTTCACTGGGTAGACCGCACGCCCCTGACCGCCCCGGTTCGCGCAGCGGTAAAAACACGCTACCGTCAGGCGGATATCCCCTGCACAATTACGCCACTGGATGATGACAACGTGCGCGTTGAATTCGATTCACCACAAAAAGCCGTCACACCCGGCCAGTCTGCCGTATTTTATATGGACGAAGTCTGTCTCGGCGGGGGCATCATTGAGAGTTACCTTCGCCAATGATTGATGCACAAACAGAACATTATCTGGGTCTGGCCGGCGTATGCCAGGCCGCCGCACTGGTGCAGACCCTGGCCCGCCGTGGTGTGACTGACGAACAGGCTTACGAAGCGAGCCTGTCGAGCATACTGGTAACCGATCCGGAGTCGCCTCAGCATGTGTTTGGCAAACTGAGTAACCTTGAGCTGGGCTTTCGAACACTGGCGACACAATTGTCAGATAAGCCATCAAGTAAAGACACAGAACTTACCCGCTATATCGCGAGCATTCTCGGCCTTGAACGTAAGCTGGCCAAAAAGCCCGGCGCGATGGCGGAACTGGGCAAGCGAATTTCACACGTTCAGCGTCAGCTCGCGCATGTCGATTTCGACAGCAGTCAGATTGTGTCGTCACTGGCCAGTATTTACAGCGACATTGTCAGTCCGCTTGCCCCCCGCATTCAGGTGGCAGGTAATCCGGACTATCTGAGCAAGCCGGCCAACCAGCATAAGGTACGGGCACTGCTTCTTGCCGGGGTTCGCGCTGCCGTGATGTGGCGACAGATGGGCGGCAAGCGCCGCTATATCCTGTTACGTCGAAAAAAGATTTTAGAGAGTGCAATACATGCGCTCAGATTGATTAACTAGTGAGGAGCAAAAGGTGGAACTTACCCAGTTAACCGCAATTTCCCCAATTGACGGTCGCTACGCCGGCAAAAGTGAAGTATTGCGTACAATTTTCAGCGAATTCGGTTTGCTAAAGTACCGCGTTCAGGTTGAAGTACGCTGGCTGCAAATGCTGGCTGCAAACGAAGGGATCTCAGATGTACCGGCCTTTTCAGCGCAGTCTTCTGCATTGCTCGACAGCATCGTAGACAACTTCTCACTGGATGATGCGATTCGCATCAAAGACATTGAGCGCACCACCAACCACGACGTGAAAGCGGTCGAATACTTCCTCAAAGAGAAAGTGGCGGACAACAGTGAGCTGAACGCGGTCAGTGAGTTTATTCATTTTGCCTGCACATCTGAAGACATCAATAACCTGTCACATGGCCTGATGTTAAAAGAGGCTCGCGACACCGTGCTGCTGCCCTATTGCGACCAGCTGATTGATGCAATTACCGCGCTGGCAAAAGAATTCAAAGCCATTCCTATGATGGCCCGCACCCATGGTCAGCCCGCCTCCCCAACCACGATGGGTAAGGAAATGGCGAACGTGGTCATGCGTCTGCGCCGTCAGCGCGCTCAGATTGCCAGCGTGGAACTGCTGGGCAAAATCAACGGGGCGGTTGGCAACTACAACGCGCACCTGTCTGCTTACCCTGACGTGGACTGGCACGGCGTGTCTGAGCAGTTTGTGACGTCACTGGGACTGACCTGGAATCCGTTCACCACGCAAATTGAGCCACATGATTATATTGCTGAGCTGTTTGATGCCGTATCACGCTTCAACACCATTGTGCTGGACTTCGACCGTGATATCTGGGGCTACATTGCACTGGGCCACTTTAAGCAAAAAACGGTCGCGGGTGAAATCGGCTCATCAACCATGCCGCATAAAGTTAACCCTATCGATTTCGAAAATTCAGAGGGCAACCTGGGACTGGCTAACGCGGTGTTTGCTCACCTGAGCACCAAACTGCCGGTTTCCCGCTGGCAGCGCGATCTGACCGACTCTACCGTACTGCGCAACCTGGGTGTTGGCGTCGGTTATGCGGTCATTGCGTACCAGGCAACGCTGAAAGGCATTAGCAAACTGGAGGTCAACGAGGCCAGCCTGCAGGCCGAACTCGACAGCAACTGGGAACTGCTGGCAGAGCCAATCCAGACGGTAATGCGCCGTTACGGCATCGAAAAACCGTACGAAAAGCTCAAAGAGCTGACCCGGGGTAAAAAGGTTAACGCCCAGGCGATTGCAGAATTTATCGACGCACTGGCGATGCCCGAGTCAGCCAAGCAAGAGCTTAAAGCCCTCAGCCCTGCCTCATATATTGGCGACGCAATCCGTCTGGTCGATCAGTTATAATCTGACACCACTGCGATACTATCAAAGAGCGGCATCAGGCCGCTCTTTTGCTATGGATTGCACCGTGTCGCCAATAACCACAAGTCAGCAACATATCGCTCAGCAGCTACGCATTACCGCTTATCTCGTTGCAATGGGACTGCTGCTTCAGCTTCCCTTATGCGTCTACGCAACGGTTAACCTGTGGGCTATCATCACCAGCCTGCTCGTGCATGCCACCCTGATGTTGGTGATTGCCGGGCTGACCCACTTCCCGCACTCCGTCAACACTGTGCGGCTGCTGTTATGCACGGTCTTTTGCAGCTATATCATCTGTGCCGTTCTGCTCTGGCAGCGCGATCTGTACATCCAGCATTTTCTGCTGTTAGGTGTGCTGACCTGCGCGTTCTTTTTTCGCTATCACGAACGACGCCTCCAACTGGCCGTTATGGGGGCATTTATCACGATTTTTCTGACTCTGGAGTGGATGTTAATCATGCGTATCAATACCGGTGATGCGATGATCCGGCTGGCAAACAGTGTCTCGCTCAGTGTCGCCAGTCTGGCAATGGTCGCAACCCTGGGCCGGCTCCAGCGGCGTCGCTGGACACAGCTTCGCGCTGTTTACTCCACCACCCGTCATACCCTCGAGACGCTGCGTGATGGTAATCATAACCAGAACACGCTGTCACTCACCCCCGGCGAAACCCGGCGCATTGCGACGGTCTGTGTCCTGTTTGCCGACCTCAGTGGCTTTCAGCAAATGAATGACGAGCTTGACGATGAAAAAACCGTGATGATTCTGGATGCGCTGTTCCGCGAGTTTGATGTGCTGGCAATGCAGCATAAGGTAATGCGCCTCAAAACTAACGGAGATGAATACATGGCAGCAACCGGCCTGACCCGCGAACCCGATTCGGCCAATGCACAGTGTCAGTCCATGTGTCTGTTTGCACTGGCGCTGCTGTCTGGCTTTCGTCAGGTTGCCAGTTTGTATGCACTGCCCTGCCAGATCCGCATTGGTGTTGCGTGCGGTCCGGCAACCGCCGGTATACTCGGTCAGCAGCACGCTATGCTGGACATCTGGGGAAAAACGGTCAACTACGCCTCAACCCTTGAAAGCGCAGCCCCCAAAAACGGCATTCTGGTTTGTTCCCGTACGCGCCAGGCAATGGCGGATAATGTGAACATTGACTGCAAAAACGTCGTCGTTGAAACCAAGCGCGGAACCGCCCGGGTCTATCTGCTTGAGACAGTTGAAGCCTCTGCATGCGGAGCGCATAATGCCGCAAACATTGATCACTAAGGATATCCTGTGTCTCTGAACCCCTCTGCGTTTCTTGCAAATTACTGGCAACAGCGCCCCATGGTCATCCGGGGGCTTTTTAGTGGCGATCCTGCCCCGCTTGATGAACATGATCTTGCCGGTCTGGCACAAGAGGATGATATTGACAGCAGAATTATTCGTCATCAGGGCGCTCACTGGGATGTACTGCATGGCCCGTTTGACGACTTTGAAAGCGCTTGTCAGGGACAGTGGACGCTGCTGGTTCAGGCGGTAGACCGCCATATTCCCGAAGCGGCTACCCTGTTTCGGCCGTTTTCATTTTTGCCCCACTGGCGATTCGATGATTTGATGGTGAGCTTCGCTGTTGCCGGCGCGGGCGTTGGTCCCCACTATGATCAGTACGATGTTTTTTTAGTTCAGGGAAAAGGACGTCGCCGCTGGCGCGTTGGCAGACCCGGAGACTATCCGCCTGTGACGCCACACCCTGACTTATGTCAGATTGAGGGATTCGACGCTGAACTGGAGGTAGAGCTTGCCCCCGGTGATGTACTTTACATTCCCCCGGGCTGGCCGCATGACGGTGTCGCGCTGGAAGATTGTCTGACCTATTCTGTTGGTTTTCGGGCCCCCGACACAGCCGGGTTGTCTCACCTGCTGGCGGAACATATTGCCACATCAGGGAACAGTGCGCGATTTGCGGATGCACAGCGAAAAACAACACGCAACCCGGCCTGTGTGACCTCCCAGGAACGTGCGGCGCTCAAAGCCCTGTTACATGACGCCATCGACAGCAGCAGCTTTGATAACGCACTGATGTGTTTTTTAAGCGAGCAGTCTTTACCGGTTATACCGGAAGCGCAGCCCGTTGATGCGCAGTGGGTAAAGCAAGCGCTGGAAGCAGGCGAGACGTTTGTTCCGCAGCCAGGTTGCCGGCCTTTGTATAAAGACACTTTGTCGGCTGATCCGGTTGTCCTGTACATCGATGGCGAAGCACTGACTTTTCCGCTTTCCTGCCGGCCGCTGGTTGATTGCCTGCTAAGCGGAAAGCCAATTACCGTTAACATCTTCCCGGCACCACCTCCACTGGCAATCTGCGAAACACTGTCTACACTGATTAATAAGGGGTATTGGGTCCCTGAGGCTTACTTGTGTGCAGAATAAGACAATCAGGTTGCTATCATGGCGTTTCATATTGAAAACGTCGATTGGAAAAGTGGTCAACATCGACTTAAACAGCTAAGAGAAAAGGTTTTTGTTATCGAGTGGCATCTGCCTCAGGAGGCTGAGTTCGATGAACATGACAGCAGTGCGTATCACGTACTTATCAGTGATGAAAAAAATCAGCCCATTGCAACGGGCAGACTGACACGCGACGGCGACATTGGCCGAATCGCAGTGTCTCATCGCTACCGTAACCTGGCGATGTACAAAAAACTGTTTGGCGCGCTGGTCGCCATCGCCAGAAAACAGAATGTGGCCGAACTGAAAGTAACCTGTGATCTGGACAGCGTTCGTTACCACAGCACACTGGGGTTTTCGCCATGCGGCCCCGTGTTTATGGAAGCAGGCATTCCCCGTCAGAGAATGGCCTGCTCCAGCCAGGCATTTGTACTACCTGACGTTGAACACCTACATTAGTGCGTTTCGCGCCACAAGTGCTCGCTTTCATGCACGTTAAACAGGTTCATTGCTTTGTTTTCCAGTAATGCAGCAAAGCGCATCTGGGTTTCATCGCCCGGCATTGTCTGACGAATACTTTCCGCTTTCATTTGCCACGACATGGAGAAATGGCGAATGGCTTCACGCGCGTCTTTGGCATTGCTTGCCAGCATAAAATCGGTGGGCAGATCACCGCTAATCACCCAGTATTGCTTGTTTTCCGTTGATTTGATTTTCCACACTGACAGGTATGGGATCAGGTACTTACTGGCATCCGCGACAACCGTGTCAAACAGCACACCGTTTTCAGCCAGGTGCTTGTTAGCGCGTTGAAACTGTTCTTTGATCCACGCTTCTTTTTGCTCTTCAGTCATTTGCGCAGATGGACTTTGTTCAGACATAGTGTTCTCTTTATTCTTGTTGGAGTTCAATCATACAGCGTAATAAGGCCTGCAGCGGGTGCACAGGCTTAAACTGCTCAATCCGGTGAACCTGGCTGCGGCACGAATAACCACTTGCCATCACCGCGTTTGAGGGGTAACGGGCTATCGCCTGCTCCCAGCTAAGACGATAAATCGCCAGCGATTTTTCTTTCTGATCAGCTTCGTGACCATACGTACCCGCCATACCACAGCACCCGACAGACACAATGTCTACGGGCTGATGTAGCCTGGCGAAAATCGACTGCCACTGTTTTTCTGTGGCAGGCAGTGCGGTTTTTTCAGTACAGTGTGCCAGCAGCGCCAGCGGCGGAGTTTCTCGCCGCTGAGGTGCATCAGGCCAGCAGCTATCAGGTAGCGCGGCTAAAAATTCGTGCACGGTGTGTACATGAAAATCACCCCGTTTTTCACCCAGCGCCTTAACATACTCATCGCGGTAGCAAAGCACAAGTGAACTGTCGACACCAACCATCGGCATGCCCAGTTCAGCCACCCGGGATAAAAACGCTGCCGTGTTCGACGCGGTTTTTGCGAACCGGTTCAAAAAGCCTTTCACATGCTCCGGTTTACCATTCGGATTAAACGGCAGGATCACCGGCGTCATCCCCAGACGGCGGACCAGCGAAACCATGTCTGCCACAACGCCTGCATCATAAAAGCTGGTAAACGGATCCTGCACAATCAGCACGGTGTTTTGGCGCCTGGCCTCATCCAATTGTTCCAGTGTCTCAAGGTTAAACGGTGTGGCAGCATCTTTTACCCGTTGCGACAGCGTAGGCACCGATAATGTCGGGGTGTCCACGTATCCCAGTGTTTTTTCTATCAGCGACTGGAACCAGCCACGCGCCAGGAAAAAGTTAACCAGTCGGGGCATTTTTGCCATCAGCGGCGCCATCCGCTCCACGTTGGCAACCATATGGTCTTTCAGTGGTCGCAGGTAACGCTGATAATAAATGGACAGGAACTTAGAACGAAAATCGGGAACGTCAACATTCACCGGACACTGGTTTGAGCAGGATTTGCACGCCAGACAGCCATTCATAGCCTCAAGCACCTCGTGTGAAAAATCCTCTTGTTGTTGCAGGGTATTTCTGAATCGCTGCCACCAGGATGTGCGCATGGACGTTTCATTCAGCAAAGATGCATCAACCCCGTTTCTGGCCAGCAAACGCAGCCATTCACGTATCAGCCCGGCCCGCCCTTTCGGACTGTGCCGACGATCGCGGGTCACCTTGCTCGACGGACACATCGGTGACGTGGTGTCATAGTTAAAGCACAGGCCATTGCCATTACAGCTCATTGCTGGCGCAAAGGTTTCCTTAAACGTGATCGGAATGGTGCGATCAAAGGTCGCACGCTTAGTATCACTGACTTTCACCAGTGTCTCGTCTGACCCCAGCGGCGTACAGATTTTGCCGGGGTTCATCTGATTGTGAGGGTCAAATGCGCCTTTAATTTTGCGTAATTCGGTAAACAGTTCATCGCCGAAAAAGGCAGGCCCGTATTCACTGCGGTAGCCCTTGCCGTGCTCTCCCCACATCAGGCCGCCGTATTTTGCGACCAGCGCAACCACTTCATCAGAAATCTGATGCATCAGTGATTCCTGCTCAGGATCGCACAGATCCAGCGCGGGGCGAACGTGCAGCACGCCCGCGTCAACGTGGCCAAACATACCGTACTGCAATCCGTGACCGTCAAGCAGATCGCGAAATTCCATAATAAAGTCGGCCAGGTTCTCAGGGGGAACGGCGGTGTCTTCAGCAAAGGCCACCGGCTTTTTCTCGCCCTTGGTTTTACCCAGCAGCCCTACCGCCTTTTTGCGCATGGCATAGATTTTCTGAATATCCGCAGTATCAAACGTCACCTGGTAGCCAATCACGCCATACTCACCGGTTTTGGCCGCTTCGGTCAGTTCAGCCTCCAGACGGTCTATGCGGCTTTGAATTTCCTCTTCATCTTCGCTGTTGTATTCAACCATGTTCAGGCCAAGCAGCGTTTTGTCTGGCACATCGGTGATAAGGTCAGAGATGGAGTGCCAGATGATGTCTGTTTTAGCCAGGTTCAGCACGGTGGAATCAACCGTTTCAACCGACGTTGCCTGCGCAGCAATCATCCGCGGCGCATGGCGCAGCGCAGATTCAAACGAGTCGTATTTGATATTTACCAGTGCCTTGTGGCGCGGTATTGGCGTAATCGACAGTTTGGCTTCCGCCACCATCGCCAGTGACCCTTCTGCGCCGGTGATCAAACGGCTGACATCAATAATCTGCCTGTCAGCATCGTAGGCATGTTCCAAATCATAACCGGTCAGAAAGCGGTTCAGGCGAGGAAACTTAGCAATGATGGCGTCACGTTTTTCGACGCAGGTTGCCAGCACCTGTTTAATAATTTGCGCGTAGGGTCCTGTGCCTTCGCTGCGCGCTTTTGCCTCGTCCAGTGACAGCGGGCTGGTTGCCAGTACGTCGCCATTGGCCAGCACAGAGGTAAGACCCAGCACATGGTCGCTGGTTTTACCGTACACCAGTGATCCCTGCCCGGAAGCATCGGTACTGATCATGCCTCCGATGGTAGCGCGGTTGCTGGTAGACAGGTCTGGCGAAAAGAAAAAGCCGTGAGGGCGCAACGCATCGTTAAGTGCATCCTTAACCACCCCGCATTGCACACGCACCCAGCCCTCTTCCGGGTTAATTTCCAGGATCTGGTTCATATGACGCGAGGTGTCCACCACAATACCGTCGGTCAGGCTCTGACCGTTGGTTCCGGTGCCGCCTCCCCGGGCGGAAAATTTGACGGCGGTATGCTCTGAAGCCAGTTTACCGACAACCTGCAGGTCGTTCACGCTACGCGGAAAAATCACCGCCTGTGGCAATTTCTGGTACACGGAATTGTCGGTGGCCACCGCCATGCGACTGGCATAGCTGAATTCGATATCTCCCGAAAATCCGGCTGTTTTTAATGCATCTAGATAGGTACGATATTCCTGTGCAACCGACTGCTCTGGTGCTACGCGTGGCAAACTCAAGGACAATCCCCTGCTGACTTCATTCTGGAGGCCTAGTATACCGACCACAGGCTGATGTCTCTAGCCATTGCGGTGAATTTCGTCGGTCATTTTCGTGCGCGCAGACATATTCCTTTACACTCCTTTTGTTGCAGTTTCGGCGGCCGTGGTGAATAGTTAGGCTTGGACAGGTTTGTATTGAAAAGAAGCGCGTATGAAAACACTCAGACTGACTGCAGGACTGCTTTGTGTGGCCGTCGGCATTATCTTTACCATTCTGCCGGGATCTATTCTGCTTGTTATCGCAGGCCTGGTGATGCTTAGCGTTGACTTCCCGGCAGCAAGAAAATACCTCAGACACGCCCAGCGCGGCATGAGTCATGGCGCACGGCGGTTAGACAGATACTTACTGAACCGAAAACTGCGCTAAAAGCTGGGGCCAGTTATCGAGCCTGCCGGCCCTTTTCTACATATTGGTACGTAGGTTGTTTTTTGCGACCAACGTATTGACCGTCCTGTTTCCATCACCAAAAGTGAGTCGCTGTTTTGCACACCGGATGTTGTTCTATGAATAATTTACAAAAAGCGGCCGGCTTTTCAGCCATTATTGAAGCAGTGATATATCTGGTTGCCTTTGTGTATTTTGGCGCGATTTGGTCATACCCCGCCGATGGCACTGCAGCAGATAAAATGGCATATCTGACAGAAAACCAGCTCGTATTTTCAATAATTTATTTCCTTATGTATGCTGTGTTTGGTGTCTTTCTCGCGGTCATTGTGGTTGGCTTGCAAGAAAGACTGAAAAACAGCGTCATTGCAAAGGTCGGTGCTGTATTTGGCCTTGTATGGGTCGTTCTCGTTATTGCAAGTGGTATGCTGGCAACTATCGGGCTTTCGCATGCCATTGATCTGATGGACTCATCTGCTGACGATGCATTTGACCTGTGGCGCATCGTTTCGGTACTGATTGAAAGTCTCGGGGGCGGCAACGAACTCGTTGGCGGACTTTGGGTGTTGCTCGTGAGCATCGCAGCGTTAAACACAGCCGCCTTTCCGAAGACACTGAACTACCTTGGTATCATTGTTGGCGTGTGTGGACTTGCGACAACCTACCCTGATGATATCTTCACGGCGCTTTTTGGTATCACCCAGATAATATGGTTTGTCTGGTTGGGTGTCGTTATGTTAAGTCACTATAATACGGACACGTCCGCGAAGCCAACGGCTGCCCCTCATGCTGAATAGGGTTGTCCCCTGCGGCAGTTGCAGATGACGTGGGTCAGCCATTAACTGAACCGCTAAGCTCATGGACATGGAGTTAATGTCATGAAAGTCGCTACATCACACAGCCGTTCTGACGATACCCGTTTTTTGTGGTTTTTCTCACTGTTTATCACGCTGATCGTATTTGGTGGTTTTGCATTAAACTGGATAGCCAATCCTGACAGCCTGAACAGGATCTCGGTATGGACCGGGTTACATGGAGCATGCAGCGCCGCATGGTATATCTTTCTTCTGAATCAAATCAGATTGTCGGCTGCTGGTAACTATTCCACACACCAGTATTTAGGAAAATGGAGCGTTTTCATTGTCATCGCAATCCTGATTACCGGCCCGGTGATGGCAGTCGAGTTTTATCATCGGCTGGCGGGATTTGGCATATTTAACCCGGAAGACGCCCAGGCCCGAATTCGGGCGGGTGGTTTCTTAGGCGGCACTTTTCTCCAGTGGCTGACTTTCCTGGCACTTTATCTTCTTGGCATACTTACCATTAAAAAACCTGTCCATCACAAACGGTTCATGATTGCCGCTGGTATCCAGATGATGCCCGAAGGTCTTAATCGCGTTACCCATATTCTGGGATTGCCAGGCTATTCGATGTTTGTATTTATGTTTCTGACTTACGCCATGCTTATGGCCTATGACGTGAAGGTAAGCCGTCGCATTTACATGAGTACACTGGTGTCATTTGGTTTATTTATTGTGCTTGCTACCGCCATGAATACCGTGTTTAAAACACAGGCGTGGGGAGATTGGGCAGTAAAAATAGTGAATAGCCTATAAACCAAACCTCGCCCGTAAAAAGCGGGCTACCCCGTCTTCATCATGATGACCGATGACCTCACTGGCAATTTGCTTTATGTCGTCCCTGGCATTCTCTGGCGCGTAACATTCGTCTGCCAGTTTAAACATACTGATGTCATTATCACTGTCACCGAAACAAATGACGTTGGTCGCTCCCAGTTCATTTTTCAGTGACGCAACCGCGCTGCCTTTGTTGGCACGTTCATGATGAATATCAATCCAGCTGTAGCGATCCCCCTCCACAGCAGGGCCTGAATAGGCAATCAGGCCCGGCGCCTGAATCATGATGTCGTACACCTGTTTAATGGTGTCTTTTTCACCAATCATGCTGATATTGGTAACACTACTCGTGGCAGGGATCTTCAGACTGGCAACTAATGACAGGTCATGACGGGAAAAATAGGCGTGAATCAGTTCTTTCTCGATGGCGTGGCGTGCCTGACCATGAAACACAACGTGCTGATGCTGGCCGGCGCCGGTTGTTACCGTGTTAACAAACGGGGCAAGCCCACGCTCGCGGGCACTTTCAAGAATAAAACTCACCTCGCTGCTGCTTAGCAGATTACTCAGCCTCAGCGCATTGTCACGAGGGTTCCAGACAGTCACGCCATTATTGTAGATGTTCGGCAAATCGAAAAAGTGTCCGCTAATCAGTCGCTGTGCAGACTGCATAGTTCGGCCTGTCGCCACCGTGTAGGCAATGCCGTTTTCTCTAAGCAGCGTTAATGTCTCGCGCGTATAAATGCTGAGTTCTGATTGCCGGTTAAGTAATGTGCCGTCTAAGTCAAAAAAGATGAGATCCATGTTTGCCGATACGTTTTCTTGTAGTTATCCGGATTACGTTGCAATGCGATGAAACGTTTAATGACCCGGCTTTTAGGCGTTACTAAAACAAAAAACGGGCTCGTGTGAGCCCGTTTTTACGTTTATGAAAGTTAACCGTGTTTCTCGGCCAGGTAGAGCCAGGTTTCAACGACGGTGTCCGGGTTCAGTGACACTGAATCGATCCCTTCGTCAACCAGCCACGCAGCGAAGTCTTCATGGTCGGACGGTCCCTGACCACAGATCCCAACATACTTGCCACGCTTTTTGGCCGCCTGAATCGCCATCGACAACAACGCTTTGACGGCATCGTTACGCTCATCGAACAGGTGTGCAATCAGACCTGAGTCGCGGTCCAGACCCAGTGTTAACTGTGTCAGGTCATTTGAGCCAATTGAGAAACCATCAAAGATATCCAGGAACTGATCGGCCAGCAGTGCGTTTGACGGCAGTTCGCACATCATAATAATGCGCAGGCCGTTTTCGCCTTTTTTCAGCCCCTGCTCTTCAAGCAGTTCGATAACCTTGCGACCTTCTTCCAGCGTACGTACAAACGGGATCATGATCTCAACATTGGTGAGGCCCATTTTGTTACGAACCCGCTTAATGGCTTCACATTCAAGCGCAAAGCAGTCGCGGAAGTCTTCTGAGATGTAGCGGCTGGCACCACGGAAACCCAGCATCGGGTTTTCTTCGTCCGGCTCATACTGATAACCACCAACCAGATTGAAGTACTCGTTCGACTTAAAGTCAGACATACGCACAATGACTTTCTCTGGCGAGAACGCCGCGCCGATAGTCGCAATACCCTCAACCAGTTTTTCGATATAAAACTCGGTTGGTGACTCATAACCCGCGATCATGTCGCCGATTTCTTCTTTCAGTTCTTCCGGCTGGCTGTCAAAGTTCAGCAGCGCTTTGGGGTGGACACCAATCATACGGTTGATGATGAACTCCAGACGGGCCAGACCAACCCCTTTGTTGGGCAGACGGGCAAAGTCGAACGCGCGATCCGGGTTACCCACATTCATCATCACTTTCAGCGGCAGATCAGGCATTGCATCAATGCGCGAGGTAACCACGTCAAAGTCGAGCTCTGCACCATAAATATAACCGGTATCACCTTCGGCACAGGATACCGTAACCTTGTCACCGGTTTTAATGGTTTGCGTTGCATTGCCGCAACCGACTACTGCAGGAATACCCAGCTCACGCGCAATGATAGCGGCATGACAGGTACGGCCACCGCGGTTGGTGACAATGGCTGAGGCCTTCTTCATGATAGGTTCCCAGTCCGGGTCGGTCATATCAGTGACCAGCACATCACCCGCCTGGATTTTGTCCATTTCCTCAATAGACGCCAGCACTTTCGCCTCGCCGGCACCAATTTTGTGACCGATAGCGCGACCTTCGCAGACGATGTTGCTCTGGCCTTTCAGTTGGAAGCGCTCAATGCTTTGTGAATCTTCACGGCTGCGTACCGTTTCCGGGCGCGCCTGAACGATATACAGCTTGCCGTCAGTGCCGTCTTTTGCCCATTCAATATCCATAGGACGCTGATAGTGCTTTTCGATGATCTGCGCTTGTTTTGCCAGTTCCATCACTTCCTCGTCGGTCAGTGAGAACTGCATCGAATCGCTGCGCTCGACATCAATGATCGACACCTGTTTACCGTGCGACTCATCGTCTGAGTACACCATCTTGGTCATCTTGCTGCCAAGATTACGGCGCACAATGGCGGGCAGGCCTTTATTCAGGGTTGGCTTGTGCACATAGAATTCATCCGGGTTAACCGCACCCTGCACAACCATTTCACCCAGACCGTAAGAGCTGGTAATAAAGACGACATCTTCGAAGCCAGACTCAGTATCAATTGTGAACATAACACCTGATGATGCGATATCGCTTCGCACCATGCGCTGAATACCCGCTGACAGCGCCACACCTTTATGATCGTAGCCCTGGTGTACGCGGTAAGAGATAGCGCGGTCGTTGAACAGAGAGGCAAATACATGCTTAATCGCCACCAGCACCGCGTCGTAACCTTTTACGTTAAGGAAGGTTTCCTGCTGACCTGCAAACGACGCGTCAGGCATATCTTCGGCGGTGGCTGAACTGCGTACTGCAAACGATGCATCATCGCCGGCATCACCAACCAGTGTGTCAAACGCTTCTTTAATGGCTTTTTCCAGTTCGCCCTGGAACGGTGTGTCAATGATCCACTGACGAATCATTTTTCCGGCTTCCGTCAGCGCATTAACGTTATCCACGTCCAGTGAATCAAGCACCTCGTGGATGCGAGCATCCAGTCCGCTTTGCTCCAAAAATTCATTAAATGCATCGGCTGTGGTGGCAAAACCGCCGGGCACCTGTACACCTGCGTTGGCAAGGTTGGAGATCATTTCACCCAACGATGCATTCTTGCCCCCAACGCGACCTACGTCGTGCATGCCCAATTCCTGATACCAAAGTACGTATTCTTGCACTGCCCTAGCCTCCAGCGTGTATTTCCAGCGAGTTCTGAGTATGGCACTGGTTTATTATAAAGCCATATCAGAACGTTAGGTTATGCAGCAGCAACGGTATTTCGCGTCACTACTGGCTTTTCGACGGTTTCATCTTAGAATGGGGAAAATTGATAAGTAAAATTTTTATTCGTCTTGTAATTAAATTACAACAACGTTAAGGAAATGTTGTGCGTACAGCTTTTTATATTTCAGATGGCACCGCCATTACTGCAGAGGTCTTTGGGCACGCCCTGCTGTCTTTGTTCCCGGTTCAGTTCAATCATAAAACCTATCCTTTCATTGAAACGGAAGAACAGGCATTCAAAATTCTCGATAAAATTTCTGAAAGTTTTCAAGATACCGGAGAAAGGCCGCTCGTTTTTTATACAATTGTGAATGTCGATGTCAGAAAAATCATCGCAAAATCAGTGGGTATTAATTATAACTTCCTTGACCAGTTTGTCGCCCCGCTTGAAAAAGTGCTGGGCGTACCATCAAAACCGGAAAAGCATCGAACTCACAGTATTCATGAAACCACCTATGACATTCGTATCGAAGCGGTAAACTACGCACTGGCTAACGACGATGGTTCCAACCTCAAAGACTATCATGAGGCGGATATCATTCTGGTTGGCGTATCCCGCTCGGGGAAAACGCCCACCAGCCTCTATCTGGCGCTTCAGTACGGTATCAAGGCGGCGAATTACCCGTTCACAGAAGAAGATATGGGCGATATGCTTAGACTGCCCTCCGCGCTCCGACGCTTTAAAGACAAACTGTTCGGACTAACCATTCAGCCGGAACGACTGCATCAAATCCGCTCTGAGCGCCGGGCGAACAGCCGCTACGCATCACTGCAGCAATGCCGCATGGAACTGAGGGAAGTGGAAAACCTGTACCGCCGGGAAAAAATTCCGTTCCTGAACTCCACCAAATACTCGGTGGAGGAAATTTCAGCAAAAATACTGGCAGAAACCGGATTACAGCGGCGTAAGTACTAAGACAGACAGTATCATCAAAGGAGGCAGTCTCTCGTGAGTGCCTGCCCTCCTTTGTGTATATCAGCCCAGAATCATTTCTAAACAGCCGGCAATAATCATCACACCACCGCCCCCAATCAGCATTCCAGAAACAAAAGCGCGTTTTGTCTCTGTGCTTTTAAAATCGAGAGGTTGTTGCGTTCTTTTTTCAAAAAACATGGCATGACCAACAGGGTGAAAATCGATAAACACTACCTTGCACTGCTATCATGATCAACCGCACGAAGATTCAGGTTACTGCAGACACCACTTCATTACTCTGAATACCGGTTAAGCGCATCGAATAGCGGCATCAGGTGCGCTTTGTAGTTTTCCCACTGCGTCATGCCCGACGTATAAATGGGCTGACGCACCTGTTCTGAACTGGGCGTCTTGATCACACGCTTGGTTTTGTGAAAATCCAGACACGCCTGTTCAAACGGCAGGCCACAGAAGTCCAGCAGTCGTCTGACCTGCCCTTCCAGATCAGCAAGCACATCTTCGTGCTGTACGGTCAGAACCTCGCCTGGCAGCACCTGATGCCAGTGATCCATCAAATCAACATAGCCCATGTAATAGCGGCCAATATCACTGAGCGAGTAGCTAAATTCCTGACCATCACCAAACAACTGTTTGTAGCCGCTGAAGCAACACGCAAACGGGTCGCGACGGGCGTCAATAATTTTGGCATTGGGCAAAATGCGCTTTATCAGGCCAATATGGATAAAGTTATTTGGCATTTTATCAATGAAGAATGGCGCCCCCTGTCGGTAGCTGCGGGTCTGCTCAATATACAGTTCACCCAGTTTTTTACAGCTGGCCGCGTCCAGTTCAGCAAGGTTGTAGGGGTAAGGCGTTTTCCCGCCGCTGAGCCGCGAGGCAATACCCAGAATATCATGCAGCTCCATTGTGCCGTCGACCTGCGAATGTGACGCCAGGATCTGTTCGAGCAGTGTTGAGCCCGCACGGGGTAATCCAACGATAAAAATAGGATCGGGGGCATCACAGCCTGTCTGATGAGCAAACAGGCTGGCAGGACACGCGGCCTTTTGCGCCTGCATGGCCTGTTCGGTGCGTTCAATATCAAACTGAATCAGCTTTTTCTTTAACGCGTTACCGCGTTCGTAGTAACTGAACGACTCTTTATAGCGACGCCGATCCTCAAAGGCTTTGCCGAGTGCAAAACAAAAGTGGATCCGATCCTCCAGCCCCGTGTCTGAACGTGATTCCATGTCTTTCATGGCCGTAATGTCGTCGCTGGAGAATGCATAGGTTTTGGTATTGGCCAGGCTCCAGTAAGCGTCACCAAAGTCAGGCATAAACTGCGCTGACTGCCGGTACGCATCAATCGCCTCGCCCAAATCACCCCGTGCTTTTAACGCATGCCCCAGTGACAGCCAGACCGCTGGTCTGTCGTTATCACTGTCGAGCAGCGCCTGATACAGCGCAATCGCTTCGTCCAGCTCACCTACTCCCACCAGGGCGTTGGCCAGTGCTATCTGAATGACCGCATTATCAGGCTGACGTTTGAGACGCTCGCGCGCTAGCGACACCGCCTGTGGGTATTTGCCCAGTCGCGACAATAACGTCTGGTAAGCTGCGGCGGCCCGGTCGTTGTCCGGATACAGGGCCACACAGCTTTCCAGCAGAAATTCTGCATCATGGTAGACTTTCAGCCGAATGCCAATTTCGGCCAGCAGCATCATGGCTTCGGGCTCATGAGGCTGTTGCTGCAGAAACTGACGGCATACCGCCTCGGCTTTGTGCAACTGGCCCTCATGCATCAGATCCAGCGCGCCCAGTACTGGCGGAGCCAGGCTCTGAAGGTAATTAATTTGCTGTGTAGCCAGGGCAACCGCATCATGGTTTTGTGCGGCCTGATAGATTTTAAGCAGTTGCTTCCAGGCCGGCAGCAACGCGGCGTTAAAACGCGTAGCCCGGTAAAAGCACGTCGCGGCATCCTGAGGCTGGTTCAGGAGCTGATAGCAATACGCTTTTTCCTGATATGCCCGTCCATAGTCTGGTCGTCTGTCCAACAGGTTTTCCAGCACATTAAGCGCAGCCTGTGTCTGCGACGACAGTCGCAAGGCCACCGCTTTCATATAAAGCAGTTCATCTTTCATCGCGTCTGACGGGTTGTCACCAAGCGCTTGCCCGATGTGCGTCAGCGCGTGATCGAACTGTGACTGACTGATAGCCTGTTTAATAGTATTGAGGATCTGTTGTGGCGTACTGCTCATAATACGAATACCGGCATCCATTCATACAAAGAAAAGCGGCAAGCTGTTAGCTTGCCGCACCACTATAACGTTTACGTCCGTCTGGCGTTAATAGTAATCATACGACAAACGCAGACCAATGGTTCTTGGGCGGTTTGTCACGACTTTCGGCGTAAACTGCTGCGTGTCAATGTTCAGCATGGCACGCTCATCGAACAGGTTGTCGATATACAGTTCCGCTTTCCAGACGTCGTTGGTAACGCCAACAGCAATGTTGGTCAGTACGTACGATTCCTGCACATAACGACCCCCACGGAAGGTGTTACCGTTGGCATCAGTGTAGGTTGCCCCCTCGTATACGGCAGCTTCGTCCTCAATCTTCAGACCAGATCCGGTACCGTAGATGAGGCGGGTCGCATCTTCCATTACGTAGGCGTCCATTGCCATACCGGCAAGACGGTCGCCGGTATAGGATACAGATGCATTGACATAACCACGTTTACCGCCGTCCAGCTCAAAGAAGTAGCGTGCAGCCACGTTACCTGAGAAGTTTGCTGAATACGGCAGTTCAGCGCCAACACCAGGTGAGATACCGTTAAGCTCCTCATTGATGCGGGTCAGTTCGGTATCCAGCAGGCTGAACGCTGCGGTTACGACCAAATCATCGGTTGCCAGCCAGGTAATATCGGCATCCAGACCTTTTATTTCCGCGTCACCTACGTTGTCAGTAAATACCAGAAAGCTGATATTCGTCGGGTCGAAGCGCGAGGTCTGCAGGTCGGTGATCTCCGAGTAGTACGCGGTCGCGTTAACGCGCAGCACACCGTCAAAGAAGTCTCCCTTCATACCCAGTTCGTAGTTATCCAGCGTATCAGTGGTGGAGTAAACCGGAATACGGAAGTTTTCGAACTGTCCGGACTGATTGGTTGCCAGACCACCACCAACGCGGTTGGTTACCGGCGGACGGAAACCTTCCGAGTAGGTGGTAAACAGCAGCACATCATCGGTGACTTTCCAGTCAAGACCGAACTTAAAGATAGTGTCGCTGACCGTCAGCACGCCATCAGAGCCCAGCTCAGATACCTCTAGCTGACCACTTTCAACCGCTGCCAGCACCGCGTCGGGATCTTCACCGACTGCCGCCAGCTCATCCGGATTCAGCGAGCCGAACGCACGTACCCGGCGGGTTACGTCTACGGTCGAGGTTGACCCTTTATAGATATCATCAATTTCGTACCAGCGGGCACCAATACTTGCCGTCAGCGTGTCGGTAATGTCGTATTCTAGCTGACCAAAGACCGCAATCTGTTCAATGGTGTGTGTGATGTCGTTAATGAAACTGATTTCAGACGGGAACGGGCCGCCATCACTGTTAATGCCTTCATTACCCACCAGCGTACGCTGCAGGTTATCAAACCCAAACGTACTCATTTCGGTGTTGGCAATTTTAAACTGCCCCACGGTTTTTATTTCCTGCTCGTCGTAGAACAGGCCAGCCGTTACCCGCCATGGTGTGTCCATGGTGGTATTGAAACGCAGTTCATGGGTGGTACGCGTTGACGTGGTGTCTTCACGCATAAACTTGGTTGGATCCAGGCAGCGCTCGTCTGCCGGATTGTCTGGCGTATCATAGTGGTTACACACATAGTACGCCGAGAACAGACCACCGTTAGTGTAGCCGGTATAGTCGGTCAGGGTGTCAATTTCACGGTCAAGGTAACCGCCGGTATATACCATATCCAGCTTGTCCAGACGGCCTTCCAGTGTCCAGGTTGTCAGGCCAAACTCATCGCGGTTCTCGTCAGGCTGGAAGCGGTTAGCCGACTGTTCACCATCAAGGTTAGGATCGTAGGCAAATACCCCTTCGGTATCCAGAGTTTGCTGGGTATGCTGTACCAGCAGGTCCCAACGCTCGTTGAAAATATAAGACAGGCCAAAACGCGCACCTGAGTAGGTTGCATCGTTGAAGTCGTCCTCAACCAGCTGGTCGTTGTTAGGTGACACAACCGCAGCATCGCTCATAGACGAAATCGCCGGGTTGGTGATGCGGTTTGCGTCCATACCGGCAGGGTCTGCCAGCACGCCGCCAGAAATTCGGCTGATTACCTGGGCACTGCCAATATACCCGCCTTCACCAGGCACATTGCGGATGTTGTCAATCCAGCCGCCCTGGAAGTCGGTATAGGCTGCAACACGCACTGCCAGTTCGTCGGTCAGCGCCATATTCATATACGCTTCAACAGCGTTACTCATTTCGCCGTCTTTGGTAAAGCCAATGTTGGTGTCAAAGCCAGCAGAAAAACCCATATGATCCGGTTTTTTGGTGATCATGCGCACGGTACCGGCCTGAGAGCTGGCGCCGAACAGCGTACCCTGTGGTCCGGGCAGCACCTCAACGCGCTGAACATCAGTAGCGTAAACATCCAGGTTTCGGCCCGCCATCGACACGGGCATCTCATCTAAGTAAAAAGCAACAGAGGGTTGCAGCGCCTGAACAGATGACAGGTTGATGTTGGATTGCGTGGTAGCCGCACCACGGATATAGATTTCATTCTGACCCGGGCCGGTGCCCTGGAATACGACGTTAGGTAAAAACTCGACGTACTCCTGGAAATTATCTACACCCAGGTTTTCCAGCGCTTTACCATCCAGCGCCGTGACAGAGACAGGCACATCCTGAATAGACTCTGTACGTTTTGTTGCCGTGACTTCAATGGTTTCAATCTTTGATTTCGACTGTGCAGTGGTTTCCTGCGCAGCCAGCGGGGTCGCTGCCAGTGCCGCAACAATGGCGCAACTTAGCTGTGATTTTCGCATGATGTGTGTTTCCTTTGATGTCCAACTATTTTGATTGTTCGCATAATAATTACTAGCTTTTACATCAAAAGATCATAATGCACTGCTTAAAAATGTCACTAACCATTGAACTCTAATTGTTTTTCAAATTGTTTAAGATCAATGTTTACATCATTTTTTTACAAGAAAGAGAGGGAATAGCATAGAAAGTATGACTAATGTCAAACTATTACTGTAAAAGTTTATAAATAATGCACCATGCGTTATATTTCGCCGTAAAAACACGATATCAATCTACCCTTTTCAGGTATCAGGGATACATTAAGCGTGAGAGAAACGACAAACAAAACCCATCTGAATAAAGCGGTGTTCGGCACATCGTCGATTGTCATTATTATGCTGTTGCTGTTTGCAGTCAGTGCACCTGAGCGTGCTGACAGCCTGTTTCAGACCCTGCAGTCGGTGATTGTGACCAACGGCAGCTGGTTTTATGTCTTTGTGGTTGCTGTTGTGCTGTTGTTCGTGATTTTTCTTGGGGTGTCACGTTATGGTGAAATTAAACTGGGCCCGGATCACGCCGTGCCTGAGTTTGGTTTCACAACCTGGCTGTCCATGTTGTTTGCTGCGGGCATGGGAATTGGACTCATGTTTTTCGGGGTCGCTGAACCGCTGATGCATTTTCTCTCTCCCCCGACCGCACAGGCCGAATCAATTGAAGCCGTCAGAGAAGCAATGAAAACCACGTTTTTCCACTGGGGCGTGCATGCCTGGGCTATCTACGCGGTAGTCGCACTGGTACTCGGGTATTTCGCCTATCGGCATCGCCTGCCACTGACGCTCCGCTCTGCGTTGTACCCGATGATTGGCAATAAAATTTACGGCTGGCCAGGCCATGTGGTGGATATTTTCGCGGTAACCTCAACCATTTTTGGCGTATCCACCTCGCTGGGTTTTGGTGCCTCACAAATCAATGCAGGTCTGAATTACCTGTTTGATATTCCTAACAGCACCACCGTACAAATCTGGCTGATGGTGGGTGTTGTCGCGCTGGCGGTGGTGTCGGTAACAACCGGTCTGGAGAAAGGGATCCGCAGGCTGTCTGAAACCAATATGGTGCTGGCGGTGCTGCTGTTGTTGTTCGTGCTGGTGCTCGGCCCGACCGTGTTCTTATTACAGGCCTATCTGCAGAACACCGGCGCCTATTTGTCTGACATTGTGCGTAATACCTTTAACCTGTTTGCCTATCAGAAAACCAACTGGCTGGGCGGCTGGACCATTTTTTACTGGGGCTGGTGGCTGGCCTGGGCGCCTTTTGTAGGACTGTTCATTGCACGTATTTCTTATGGGCGAACCATTCGCGAATTTGTGATTGGCGTACTGTTAATTCCCACGGCCTTTACCCTGCTGTGGATGACCATCTTTGGCAACGCCGCCATTGATCTGGTGTTCAGCGAAGATAAACAAATGTTAGCCACGATGGTGGAAGAGAACACCTCGGTTGCCCTGTTTGTGTTTCTGGAGCAGTTTCCGTTTGCCAGTGTGCTCAGCGTTATTGCTGTACTCATGGTGGTGGTGTTTTTTGTCACGTCCTGCGACTCAGGCGCCATGGTTGTCGATATGTTGTGCTCGTACGGCGAAAATAACACGCCATTGTGGCAGCGTATTTACTGGGCGGTTGGCGTAGGCGTGGTCAGTGCTATCCTGCTATATGCCGGCGGTCTCGGGGCCCTGCAAACCATGACCATTGTGTCTGCGCTGCCTTTTGCCATCGTACTGTTAATTGCCCTGGCCGGGCTGCTAAAAGCGCTGAGGGTAGAAGCCTATAAGCGCGAGAGCCTGCAGGTTATGGCGGGAACACCGCCACATTCAGACATTGACAAGAACTGGCGTGAGCGACTGGAAAACATCATCAGCTTTCCGGACGAAAACGCGGTGACGCGCTTTATGCAGAAGGTGACCGTGCCAGCGCTGACGGAAGTAGGCAACGAATTTGAGAGTCAGGGTTTTGGCGTAACGCTGGAGAACCGTGCAGATGCGGTTGCGCTTAAAATCACCATGGGGAATGATCCGGATTTCATTTACGCTGTGCATCTGACCCGCACCGAACAGCCACAGTTTGCCAATAATGATGCAACGAATGTGGACGAAAGCGACCAACGGTCGTACTATCGCGCAGAAGTGCATCTGGCCGAAGGCGGTCAGAACTACGATATTATGGGCTGGTCAAAGATATCGGTGATCAATGATGTCATCGACCACTATCATAAACATCAGCATTTTATTCACCTGCTAAGCTAACAGAGAATAAAACGCATTGAGTTTCGGAAATACCATGCGAAAAGAAGAAGAACTCCTGGTTGCCCTGCGGCGTGTAATACGCGCTGTAGACTTACGCAGTAAACAATTGAGCAAGCACTTTGGTCTGACTGGCCCGCAGTTGCTGGTAATGCAAAATATTCAGGAAAAACCTGGCATCATGGTGCGCGAAATTGCCGACAACATTAACCTGAGCCCAGCCACCATTACCAATATACTGGACCGGCTTGAAGCCCGGGACCTCGCCAAGCGCATTCGCAGTACCACTGACAAGCGTAAAGTCGGCGTTTTCCTGACCGAACGGGGCACCGCCGCACTGGTTGATTCCCCGCGTCCGCTGCAGGAACACTTCGTGGAGCGCTTCAGTAAGTTAAAAGAATGGGAACAGAGTCAGATGGTGGCTACCATGCAGCGCATTGCCAGTATGATGGATGCTGAGGATATTGATGCCTCCCCGTTCCTTGAACTGGGAAGCATCTCTGATAAATCTGGCTAACCCGGTTAATCCGATTTCGTTTTCAGCGGGTTGGGTCGGCCACCGGTCACTTTATCCGCCCGCCCCTCTTCTTTCGCCTTTTCGGCACGACGTTTACGTACTTCTTTTGGATCGGCAATCAGTGGGCGGTAAATTTCAACGCGATCACCGTCTTTCAGCGTTTCTGTGCGTTTAACCGCACGCGACCAAATCCCGGTTTTCGCGGTGTTCAAATCAATATCCGGATAGATATCTGTGATGTTTGAAGCCTGAATCGCATCGTCAACCGTTGCGCCCTCGGCAATCGCCACCTCAATAATGGATTGTTGCGTTGGCAGCGCATACGCCACCTCGACACGAATAAGGTTCTGGCTCACGCTTCCAGCCTCCTGGCCCGTTCAGTAAAAGCGGCAACCATATTATTGGTCAGCGTATTAAACACTTTTCCAAATGCCATTTCTGCCAGCTTGTTACTGAATTCAAATTCGAGATTCAGTTCGATTTTACAGGCCGATTCGGAGAGCGACGAAAATGTCCAGCCACCGCTTAAGCGCTTAAACGGGCCGTCAACCAGCTGCATGTCGATGCGTTCGCCATTGATTAACTGGTTGTGTGTAGTAAACCATTGTTTGATACCGGCTTTGGCTACCAGCAGCGACGCCTTCATGGTATTGCTGTCGTGCTCAAGCACTTTGGCATCCGCACAACCTGGTAAAAAGTCCGGATAGGACTCAACATCATTAACCAAATCAAACATGGCCTGGGCGCTTTTAGCAACCAGCGCACTGCGTTGAATACTCGGCATTTACTTCACACCTCACTCTGTAATGAGCGCGATTGTAGCACAGAAAATCTCACCCTCTAACCTCAGCGATATGATTGAAAAGGCCGTCACACAGCCCAATATCTGATGGCCGAACCCTGCATGATTATTTGCGGGTGAGTAAAGACATTACCTGTTGAATCAGTATAATAGCGGCCATGAAAAAGAATAAATCCAACAAAGCGACCACCGGCACCATCGCGCTGAATAAAAAAGCGCGTCACGACTACTTTCTTGAGGATAAGTATGAGGCCGGCATTTCCCTGCAGGGCTGGGAAATTAAAAGTATTCGCGACGGCAAAGTGAATATTACCGACGCTTACGTGATTATCCAGAATGGTGAAGCGTATCTGGTTGGCAGTCGTATTACGCCACTCAATCAGGCATCTACGCATGTCATTTGCGAGCCTGAGCGCGCACGAAAGCTGCTGCTGAACAAGCGCGAACTGGACCGACTGATGGGCGCGCGTGACCGCCAGGGTTACTCCATTGTGGCCACGGCAATGTACTGGAAAAAATGCTGGGTGAAAGTGGAAATTTATCTGGCGAAAGGTAAGCATAGCGTGGACAAGCGCGATACGGTGAAAGACCGCGACTGGCAACGCCAGAAAGAGCGCGTCATGAAGCACAGTGTATAAACTTTCTTCGTTCAGACTTGAACTTTATAGGTTTCCCCCCATCTTATGATAAGATACAACAATCTTCGGGGCTGATTAGGATTCGACAGGATCTAGGACGCCGGAGGTGCATGCAGAGGAGCGGTTGGCCTCTTAAAAAGCCGCATTTAAATAGTCGCAAACGACGAAAACTACGCACTAGCCGCTTAATACCCGGCATAGGCCCTTCCACCACAGCTTTGTTTGCTAGCGTGGATTCGGAAGGTCATATAAGCAAACTAGCGAGGGAAACTCTCCTGAGGTTGAACCGCGAAACAGTATCAGGACAGCTACCAGGAACCCTGTTTGTCGGGGTCCAAAGTAGTTAAATAAAAGACAAACTAAGCATGTAGTACCAAAGGTCGACATTTTCTGGACGCGGGTTCAAATCCCGCCAGCTCCACCAAATTCGCAGTGTAACCTCTAAAATTCAATAGGTTACACTGCAAATCCACCAGCTGACCATGGTGTAGTGTCACGAAAAAGTGTCACGATTATGGTCAAAATACCCTATCTCCGTAAAAACCGTCTCGGTATTTATTGCATAAGGCTAGAGTTTCGCCAAAACAATAGCTCTAAGTATAAGCAGTGTGTTTTTTCGCTAAGAACAAGCGATAAAGGGCTGGCGATTACTCGGTATAACATGGTGATAAGCCGCGCAGTTGCCCTCGCCCGTTTGAAGACCGAGGACGTGTGCATGGACAACATCAAACGCGATATTCGCCGACTAGTTGATAAAGTAATTGAAGTAACGAACACCCCTGACAAGCCAGATTGGATTATAGAGACGACCAAACGACTGTTGTCGAACAAATACGAAGAGTTAACTCACGTAAATGAAGTTTTAGCAAATGATGCTGCTAATGCCCAGAGAGAGCTCTTGAGGGCTCAAAAAGGGTTAACGCAATTAGCATGCGCCATCGGTACCGGTAATACTAATGCACACAATGGTAGTGAAAATGAGGTCGTCAGTGTATTAATCGAGGAATACATCCAAGCAAAGCGGCCTGGCTGGAAACAGAGAACGGCGGTGCAGGCGATCTCTAACCTACGGCGCTTTGGCGAAATTATCGGTAATGATGTAAGCAGTCAGCGAATCACCGGTTCAACGTTGAAGCACTACAAAAACGTGCTATTAAATGTCCCTAAAAACGTCCACAGGCTTCGTGAGAAGGCTCTAGCCACCTCTCCCTCTGAAGTATGCGAGTGGTGGAGCAATGTCGCTGTGGCGGCCTCTGGTGAGCGATTACAACCTAACGGAATAGAGAAGCACTATTCTTCAATAAGACCATTCTTAACGTGGCTCAAAGAGCACTTCTATACGCGAGAGGACTACTCTTCGTATCTGAAAAAGCCTGTCAGCAACGGCACTGCTGCCAGTCGGGGTATGTATACCGGCAAACAGCTTAATCAAATTTTTAATTCTTACATTTACTCCGACAGGTTACGTCGCGGTGAGCGGCCAAAGTCATTTCACTTTTGGGGGCCACTAATTGCATTAACAACGGGGATGCGTGTAGCGGAAATAGCGGCACTTGAAGTACAGGACGTCAAAGAGCATCAAGGTGCCCTTTGCTTCCATCTAAATGAAAAATGGTCTTCCCAAAGCTTACAAAAAAGTGACTTTACAAAATCGAAGAAGAATCAAACTTCAATCAGATATGTACCAGTTCCTCAGACCTTATTAGATGCAGGGCTACTCCAATTCATTGGTGAACGTAAAACTGGGCTGCTCTTTAACGATTTACCATTGAGCAAGTCGAAAGGTGCGGGTGATGCACTATCAAAATGGTTTAATGAACACTTTTGTAAGCACGCGAGCGTCGACAAGGTAAATAATGACGGAGAGGCACTCGTTTTTCACTCCTTTCGCCATACGTTCATCTCCGCTTTGGACAAAACTCTATTGAATGATACCCCCATGCGAGCTCAAGAGTCCAAATACGTTACAGGACATGCTGATGGCAGCGTCAGGAGTAGAACTTACAACCATGACAGTTACAACATGAAATATGTGAAGAGCTACATGGATGCTATCAATTTTGGTATTGACTTAAGCGATATCAAATACGAAAACTTCTTATTAAGAAAAAAGTAACTCAAGTTTGAAACATGACTAACCGATTGGATTGCAGGTGAATAGCTGATGAGAAGAGAAAATATAAGGAATCGAATATCATCTTCTACCGGAAGGCTGTGGACATCGGAAGAGCTCAAAGCCTCCATAGAAGCGTATGTCGAGATGAGGGACAAGCAGACTGCTGGTGTGCCATTCATTAAAAAGGAAATCTATGAGCGCCTTGCAGAGCGTTTTGATAGGACGGAGAAATCCTTTGAGTTCAGGATGCAAAACATCTCCCACGTCTTAGCTCAACAAGGTCGGGAGTGGATCAAAGGTTTACGACCTGCAAAAAACGTCGGAGCGAATGTAACAAGGGAAATAGAACTCTTGCTGGCAGAAGTCGAAAATTGCGCCCCGACTGACGTTGCCTCATTTAATTCGCAGGTCGAAGCATTGCGCAAAAAACAGCCGTCGATGCCTCCTATTGGTAACAAGAATCCGGCTAAAATCGAGACAACCGCCACGTCATATAAAAGAGACCCATCTGTTGTCGCATGGGTACTCAATGAAGCTGGAGATACGTGCGAATCCTGTGGTTGCTCCTCACCGTTTTTAAAAGAAGACGGCTTACCATATCTGGAAGTACATCATGTTATTCGTCTTGCAGATAATGGGTCAGACACAGTCGATAACGCAGTGGCTCTGTGTCCTAATTGCCACAGAGCGCTTCACCATGCTGTCGACAAGCTCGAGCGAAGGGAATCGCTTTATACCAATATACCTCGCCTGAGAAGGCCGCACAGAGCGTCTTAGATAGAGCTAAATGGATTCTGTCTGAAGTGCGTCAGAGAGTAATTCGCATGACGTCTATTAAAGTACGCTAACTGATTTTACCTTTGAAGCGTGCCTACTGTGGATTAGTCACTACTTAACCTGACACTTCAGTGATAGAGCTGGACCGAATCTGACAGTCATTTGTGTACATAAACCGGTCCCCTAGCGGGATGCGTTTTCTACCCTATTGATTAGTAATAGTTTAAAATAGATCAACTGCCAACTGAGATGACTACTCATGGTGAAGACACCATTGTTATCATCTCACTCTCATACCTATAACCACCATCGTCGAGAACAAACGTTACTACATCAATTGGTCAAACGTCACTATCCAGAACTTCTTTAGCAGTTTTCACGTTATTGGAACACGCTGCCAATGGATATAGTGCATAGCATTAATTCGACCTATGCTGCATCAGAAGTACCATTAGCAGTAGTAAAAATTCTTTTCTAAGGATGAAATTTATATCGTCTTATCAAAGTAATCATGCTAATTAAAAATATGGATACTGATGAGGGTTCTGGAACTGGTATTGAGCGAACTAACATTGTTGATGTGGCTGAATTAGTTAAGAGTGCCACACTGGCTGTTCTATCTACTCTATCGTCTATTTCGATGCAATCACAAAATATGGCGTTAGACCTGATCCCATTATGATTAGTAAAAGAAAAATATGAAAGTCCATCTGTCCCACCAATAATCCCAATTGATTTAGTTAGATTCCAATCATTAGTGGACGTTCCCGGTACTAACTCATCTGTATTGTAGCCAACAATCTCAAATATGTTGTCGAATATATTTCCAGTAGAGCCGGTATACCAACGATTACCATTGTAACTATCATTTTCAAATACTCGTATAGTCACTCGCGTATCTGATAAGAAAGGGTTTGAGATTGATTGATACAAATTAATCACTTGATTAATAGTGGGTATACTCCAGCCCTCATAAATACCCCCTTGTTCTAGCTGACTAGATATGTAGTCAAAGCTTTGATTATTCGTTATACCAAAATCCATCCATTGTAAATTTGAACCAGTGATAGTGAAACCTTTGTTGGTTCCATCACCGTAAATATCTGCCTCTATGAGGCCTGCCATAGCGAACGGCGAATTAGTTATAAGTATAAAAACAATAATGAGGTTTTTGAGTGACATAGCAATCCATGTTATTCCAATATCCATTTGTGTATTCGAAAATAGCAGATACTTCAATGTTTTACAAAACTCCGATTGGTCTGACAGGCACGTTAGATCAAACTTCTGTTATTCGCTCAAAGTTCTTGCAGATATTTTGTCTTACTAGTGTCCGGCATACCGTATTTTTTATCATCCATCGACACAGGTTCGGCTCATGATTTAACGACCGGTAGTTCTCTAAAGTTGACTGTCAGATGTTGTCTTAAATTACACCTGGAACACTAGATGAGATATGAGTCACTACACTTGTTGAGTTGCACCTCTGTACCTTATGTATACCGAAGTCTAGCTATAACTCACAAACAACGCCGTCACCATCCGCATCATTCATAAACATATACGCAGGGTGTCCTTGTAATACCGGCGCGATGCCGTGTTTACGTGCTTCTGCGCACGATATGCGACCATTTCTATTGTCATCGTATAGTTCTAGCGCAATTTCTGACGCAGTAACTGTCTCTCGGCCTTCCTGAACAGTACTGTAAAACTCCATATCGGTACTATCGCATTGCACTAAGACACCTTCTAACGCATCGGCCTCAGCACGATCTACACTCAAACCGTACTTTGTCTTGATTTGGACGACTCTATCCGCAAACCAGCATTTGTTTTTCTCTGGTAACCACTCTGCCGCATCCAGCCCACACTTCCCTGTAGATCCACATCTATTAACCTTAGGAGCAGCCAGGGTAAGATTGAGCAAATCTGTTGCGAATTGTCGCCGTATATCTGGACTTGCCGCACACAGACCGCTGTCATGTCCCTCCGATGCAGCAACGATATGTTCAATATCTGTTTCAGTATCGGATTCAAAGTAAGTTCCAGTATAAGGGCCATAAACAAGCCCCCCCATCTGAGCGACGATTTCATCTTCGATGCTTTGTGAATAAGGGTACTGCTCCTTCTTGTTATATTCTGAGCATCTATCCTCGGGTTTAACAACCAATCCACGCCAATACTCTTGCGCGAACAAGGTTAAACTCGTCAGCGAGAGCGCCATTATAACTGTTACTTTAAAGTGTCTCATACAGTCTCAGCTTGTGCGTTCAACTCGAACATGAATCCCAAGATATCCCAATATTATCAATGACAATATCATCAGAGTTTATGAACTCACAGTCGACTGTCTCCAGACCGCAGATTTGAGTTGAGATATGAAATTCAATTATTTCTAAGCCACAGTAAGTAAGAAACATGTCGACTGGCAATACGCTATTAAGTTTGTTCAATGACGAGACAGTGTTCATAAAAATTCCTTTTTTCGCAATCATGTCCTCTAAACATCCCCTTTCCTACTGGACTAAGGGCGGTATTTACTGCTGAAACCACCACAAGCCACTCAGGCGCTTTATTTTGGCTCAGACTTATCAGTTCAGCATTATTAAAGAAAGTCTTCATACGGAGCCATACAGCTCGTTTAACGCACTATATAAGTTAGACTCGTAGGTGCATAACCAGGCCGTATGTTTATCGAAAATGGTCAAAGATATGAATTGGGTGTCGGAAATATCCCTTGTTGAGTCTTCACAATAGGCACTGTAACTTATGAGCAGTTGTGTCCAAGTGAGCATAAGAGGACCGTATGCCTGAGTTATCTGACAACAACGCCAGTTTAGGAATTGTGTATGTACTGACGAATCCTGCGATGCCTGGCTTGGTTAAGATTGGAAAAACCTCCAGACAGGACGTTGAAATTCGCTTAAATGAACTCTACACCACGGGGGTGCCAGTCCCTTTCGAGTGTGCGTATGCCGGTCGGGTAAAAGATGAACATATCATTGAACGCGATTTTCATCTTGCATTCGGTCCATATCGAGTAAACCCCAAACGGGAGTTTTTTGAAATCGAGCCTGAACAGGCGATTGCCCTGCTTCGTCATATCGTAGTGGAGGATGTGACACCGATGATTAAAGAAGAGGCTGACAGGGTAGATCAAGCCTCAAAAAGAGGCTCAAACAAGTTAAAAGCACGACGACCTAATCTCGACTTTTTGGAAATGGGCATCCCCATAGGATCATTACTTCAGATGGTTCCTGAGCCATCGATTAATGTTGAAGTGACTTCAAACCGCAAAGTGAAATATCTGGGTGAGGAAGGTTTTCTCAGCAATATTACCGGTAAGATATTAGGTGCTGATTACAACGTGAACCCGGGGAAGAATTGGTTGTTTGAAGGTCGCTTGTTATCAGACATATACAACGAAACCTATGAATTACCCTGAGCGTAACATGTCGACGTTTAGCAAATCTCATATTTCTCCCCACAATTCAATATTGTTAACTCTAAGGTTTGAATATGTCGCCATTTGGTGGTGATAACTGGTAGAAATTGGCAATTCTTGGTAATTCAGGTAAGCGGATGAAAGCACTGCCAAACTTTTTTCGGGCAAGAAAATTGCCCCTTATTGTTCATGGATTCATGCACTTAATGTGCGTCGCCTCTTACTATAAGAGTCTGTTTACAATATGGAATTTTTTTAAAGCCATATCTACTGCTGACACATACACCTTATAGGGCTTTGTTATCAATCACTTTAAACATATAAACGACACACATGACTATGACGTCTGTGATCGAGTTATCACACTTGTTGGCAATGCCACTACAGAGCTCGCAATAGTGATGCAGTGTTCAAGTTTAGCGGCGACGAGTTCCATTTGATTACCACGCTAGATGAAGGATGTAACACAGATAACTTGTCTGAACGAATTGCGGAAAAGCGCTTTAGGGTTAAGGAACAAGAAAGCATGCTGGTTCAGCGAGAATCGGTCAATTTACGATGTCCGGAAAAAACGTAGGCGGCAAACAGGCTCTGAAAGAGGCAGACAGGGCATTGTATAGTGCCAAAGAGCAAGGACGAAACGTTTGTGCTGCATGGACAGGGGCTCCGGCACCATCCTTGTAACGGAGCCGGATCTTTTAGCGAAAAAAACACTTTTTCCGTAATTTGGTGTCTCAAGATTACGTTATTGCTTCGCATGATATAACGGACTAGCACAACTATTACAACTGACCCGCCGTCTAGAGTCAGTTGCACGTTTCACCCCTAAGTTTTTTAGCGACTTTGAGCCGCAAAAGGCGCAAGAAATCCCAGAACTAGTCTTGGCATTCGGGAATTTCTCTAGATATTCGTGCAAAGTAAGTGGGTATTTTCTCTTCCACCCTACTAGGTAATGCCAAAGCGGCACTACTACGATAAGAACATTAATGACCACAACCATCACTTGCGTAGCTTCTAATGAAAGCACCATAATCCCCTAAAAAATGATTATCTTTATAAATTCACACCGAAAAATAAAGACATGCATAAAATTTGATTTATAAAATAAAAATTAACATATCCTAACGCTTACTAAAATTTCCTCTAGGGAACATTCTTACTCCCTAATTTCTTCTATTTTTCACGAACTTTAAGTAAGTAACGAACCCAAGTTAAATCCGCGAAAAAATAAAGGCTTACCAAGAAACATAGCAATTGAGGCGCCGTTAGATCAAGATGGATGGATTATTTTCGAGAAGCTCAAAAATTCCCTCAATATCATTGACCTGAATGTCAGTTTCGAACAGTTCAGCTTCAGCGAAGAGCTGCTCAACAGTCTTTCCACTGTGG
The DNA here is from genome assembly GCF_040812025.1 of Alteromonas nitratireducens. NCBI lineage: Bacteria > Pseudomonadati > Pseudomonadota > Gammaproteobacteria > Alteromonadales > Alteromonadaceae > Alteromonas > Alteromonas nitratireducens. Next base: position 162,883 of record NZ_JBFNPK010000001.1, on the reverse strand, counting down.
TCGATGGTCAATTTTTTGAAGTAAATTTCTTGATTTCCCTCGGCGTCTTTAAACACAAAGAAAATCATTCCTTCATCGGCAACACTGGTTAACTTGCCCTCATCATCATACTTCTCTGAATTTAGAAACACTTTTGCATCATCAGAGTCGAAGTGCGTAAAGATGTAGCCTGCAGCAATCAAACTATTTTTAATCAGTTTCTCGTTATAGGCATTAGCAAGCTTTAGGTAACTCGAATAAGCATCGCGAAGCGGATCATTGAGCTGAATTTCTCTTTTGGCAAGTTTAGTAATCTCCCGAGCGACATAAAATTCGTCGTCATTTCCTTCATCAATGACGTACGAGGATAAAAAGGCATCTTTCTGCTTTTCAAGGATAGGAGTGAAAATCTCTGAAAAACTCTCGTAACCTATTAATGCAGCATTATACGCTTCAAGACTCTGCTCTTGAACAATCTTCGGAAAGGGCTTAATTTCAAGATCCTTTGTCAAAAGCCGGTCAACTGGAGCTCCGTATTTTTCAATATATAGGCGTTGGCGCTTTCTGGTTTCATCTGGGTTCACTGCAAAGTGATACCCGTCAAATCGAACGTTCTGACTTACTTCATGACCAACCTGATATTTCGCAATTATCTGGTCGGCGCTCTTAGTGCATCCTGTCAACGTGAGTACGCAACCAACCGCAATCAAACATAAATATCTTTTAGAGAACATCGATTCTTCCTTATTAAAACTTGGAATCCTTAAGTGAGACCCGTTGATAATATAATGTGCACTTTATACGAAAACCTGAATTATTCCAATAAGTTGGCATGCTTAATATAGGAAAAAAGTCTAGCTTTCGTACTGAAATAAAATTGGAAGTCAACCCTTTAGGTATTGCACTACTTATCAAGAGAGTCAGAGCAATCAAAATCTAGAGAAAAATATTATATAGGCAGGATATCCTCGTTTTCGGATCTCAAACTCTCTGACCTAACGCCCACACCTATCCAGGGATACCTGATCTAATTGAGTTAGGAAGAAAAATACATTGTTACCCTTTCGTCCTCTTGCTCAATGATTACAAGCCACCGAGTATTTTTCTGATTTCCCCGTTACCAGGTGTAATCTCATACTACATACCAAGTCGCCTGATTTCACCATCGTTTATCGGGCACATCTTATATTTTGGAAAAAACAGGGTTGAATTTTATCTCTCCAGACTGTACGAGAAGATTTTTTATCTTTTCGCCACCAAAGGCATTACCCAGCGCAATTGCCTATTGTTTGGGCATATAGCAGCAGAGAATTCCAATTGATTTTATGAGGAATGTTTCAGTCCCAGTGACTTTTCCCCCAAAATTTAAAATCTGACCAAAACATGAAAACTTCAAGAGTAGCTATCCCTGTGACTTCATGTATGACTTTTTAATTAAAAGGCAATTGAGATTTGGCAAAAGCAATCATTTTCTCTGCTTGAATTAGCTTTTCAGAGAACATAATCGCCTGACTTTTCGTGAGCGACACACGAGATAACATGCCGCTTCCTACCGACACACTGAAACCGTATTTTTCAGATGTTCTAAAAGTGACGTTCTCTATCGTTTCACGTTGTTCACCACCCGCTTTACGTTGTTTGTCAGCCAGCGTTCGAGTTTTAGTGAGTATATTGCCCAAAGCTATTGCTTCCTCGGCTGTAAGACGTAATGAGCCTACATTTATGCCCGTTGAGATCATGTGCAGGTATTCGCTGTCATTGGCTATCTCAACGGATAATTTAACGTCTCCTTCTCTCGCTACAACCCAACTGAATGTATATTCATCAAGATAGAAGTTGGTGGCATTAACAACTGACGGCATGATAATTAGTAAAAGCGTGAGAAGCAGTGTTTTTAACATAGCTCTGTGTTCCTAATATTCGCGTCCGATAAACCGAATGCTAAATCTGCCCTTTCGCAAATGCGATTTAGTCAGACATGTCCTATTTACTTATCATCAAGACTTGTGTATGTAAAATGATGGCGCCGCTTATAACAGCGCCACGAAAAATTATAACGATAAATTCGCATCTCGAGATAACGAGAGATCAAAGATGTATTGCTGTCCTTTTTTATCGACTGTGCGGTCATCAGGCGCACCTATTTGACCTTGCATGTCTTTTAGAGATCCGGCCAACTTTACGACATCTCCTTCGCTGAACCCGTCGAATGTCGATGCTGTGACCGTTCCGGTTAACTGAATATTTTGCCCAGACTTTATAATCGACCCCTTGATAGGTAAAAACTCATCACCCACTGTTAGGACGCTATGAGTCAATTCGCCGTTTGGAAAATAACCTAAACGCATTTTAGTAATTATCTTATTCCCGTTACCGTCTACGATGTAACCTGTATAGCTAGTTACGGCAAAGTTTTCATCCCCCCGAGGAACTACCAATTGATTGCCGTAGTGCGCGATATTGGCTCCTGAGTGAAGAAGATAATCTCGCCAGAAACGCTCCATATCGGTATTAAGGTCAGATTCGCTGTGGGTATAGTTAATACCGTATATGTAAAAATCAGCATGATTTAGGAACATTGGGAAACGCTTTGCAACCGCTTCGGCGGTTTCAACTGGCCTCATATTTTTGTGATCAACTAGCCCTGACTTCTCTATCATATCAGAGAAAACAATTACCCGACTCACGCCGTTGTCTAAGTCTAATCGTTTGGAGTCATAATAAAGCGCTTCTACCAATTTCTTTGCTGGGAAGTTAGACATAGTGAAACGTGGCTTGTCTTCGTACTTACTGCCAGCAAGAGGGTGAGCCAATGCACGCTGGAAATTGTTGGTAAAAAATTTCAAATCATCTTTTACCGCATCTAACGCTGACCCGGTAAACAGTGTCATCGCACCTTCACTTTCCTTAATTTTTTTTGCATTTTCAGGTGTCCAACCTGGATAGCAACCCTCCCATGCAAGCTCAACTTCAGAGCCTCCGTCTTTAATTGTGACTACTTTGACTCGCTCACTCGGGAGAAAACGAAGCTTATTCACAATATCTTTGTACCAAAGTGCATCTCTTTTAGCGATAACACCTTGGTCAAGGTAAATGACAGTCTGTCTATTAATACCATCCTGATCACAATACCGGTTGAGATCGTTGGTTTTAATAATTTGTGAATTCACATCACTCGACGTAAATAGAGCCGACGCCAAAACTACACCTGATAAGATAGATTTCCACATAACTAAAATTACTCCTTAAACTTCCGTGAAAGTGAGCTTTTCGCGTACATATTGCTCATCAATTTTAACGATTGTCTTTTGATACTGTGATAGCGTTAAAAGATCTGGGCCAAAACGCGTATCCTCTAGCTGATTAGCACGAAGAGCTGCGACCAACATCATCTGGTGCTTTTCAAGTGAATCGTTTACGTAAGAGACCACCTGTTTAATTAGGCTCTCTTCTCGTTTAGCCAAACGTTCCAAAAGAATGGCTATGTTCTGCTGTTCTGCAGTTGAGGCTTTTTGTGTATTTTTAATCGCACTGAGCTTATTTTCGTATTCAGCATCAATTCTGCGCTCTTCAGCAAGCAGACCATCTTTGGCTTTGAAGAATAGGGCTTTAGCCTTCTGGTAGTCTTTCTCTGCTTCTTGGTAATCAGGTTCACTGTCGTGAGTAATGTAACTGATCGCTATACCAATAAGATAAACAACGAAATTCATTAATACGAAAGGCCATAACTCGGACCAAATAGAAGCTTCCTCAACCTCCTGACCTGGTAGGGACGGAAGTGACGATGCTCCACTCGCAAACATCGACTCAGATAGCACGTCGTAGCGTGCATACGTTACGACTGCCAGTGCAATAAAAAGAAGAAGAGTCATAATGAGCTGCCATAGCACAATTTGACGCTTTTGGGATATCGTTCTGTACGTTGCAAATAAGGCTATGCGCTGTTTTATCAGTGCACCATGAAAGTGAGATGCAAAAGCAATAGCGAGCGCAACAAGAACAGTCATTCCGAATGCGATCCCTTCAGGGTATTTTGTGTTAAATGTTGAAAAGTTGATAAACCACTCGATAAAACCAATACCCAGTATTGAGAAGACATAAAGCCATGTACGCTTTTTGACAGGTGGCTTGCCTCCATGCTCATCGCGCATGGTTTCAAATCGGTCTTTAGCGGATAAATAGGAGGATTCTTTGTCTGCATAATGAGTATCATGCATGTAAGTCTCACGAGCCTGAGACTTCTTTTCCTCTTTTTCCTTCAGGATTTCCTGCTGCCTAGTATCGGCTCCTGATGCCATATTTTTACCAAGCTTGCCCTGTACCTTAACGATCAGGTCATTGCGGGCTGAGACCCAGCGACCGATGCGATCATTCACTGAAGTCATTGCCGCTGAAGTAATTCGGCTGGTCCTGTAATATCGATCAGTATTGATAACATTCGATGCCTTTGCTTCTTCTAGTTCCTCTGCAACAAGACGCTTGAGATGCTCCTCGTTGTGATGCCGACCAGCTTCATCTACAGGAGAATCATTGATTAGCTTTTCAAATTCCGTGGCAAAATCCACAATATCACTCCTTATTTGACAATGTATTTGTCATCAAACTTCAAAACGTCTCTGATTAACTTTTTAAAGATTAGGGGATCTCTTATTATGACTCCCATTGAAAACGTATCTCTAACTTGAGTTTGCCCCTCATCTAGTCGAGAACGTTCATTTGTGGCGTTGTCGCGCCTATCGACGGCATCAATCCCGATTGTATTCAGGTCTTTGCTTAACTTTCGAAGGTTGTTGGCATTAGGCGCAGCGACAATCACGCTATCGTATCGGCCTGGTTCAATAACGACGCCAATATCGGGGTCGTTTTCTATGTTTAAGATACTCAATTCAGACTGCTTGCAAGCATCATCAACGAGGGTGCAATCTTGCTCTCTGATGAATGCAGAAATCAGTGCTTTTGAATCTGCAGACAATATGTCCACACGGCGGTTTAGGGAATACGTAGCCGGTGCATTCTTTGCCTTAGGCTGATGTTCGCCAGCTGGTACTAACTTAATTCTTTCTACATCGACACCTTCATTGACTAATTTGGTCGCAACGCTCATTGCTCTCCTCAGAGATAAACGGAGGTTATACGACTCGTCCCCCCTACTGTCAGTATGTCCAACAACATACAGGTACCGCCCCACCTTCCCAGTGTTGAATATGCGAGAAACCGCTGCAATGTCTGACGCGGTCAGATTGTAAGACGACGCTGAGTCTGTTTGAAAAAGAATGTCATTGGTAAGTTCAGTCTTATAAAGAGTATGTGACTCTAACTTGAACTTAGATAGCGAAATTGTAGAGAACTCACTAGTAATCTCGATAATTTCAGGTTCTGAAATATTAACTTGCTCAAAGGATACTTGACGTTCAATGGCTCTAACTGGAATGGACTCCGTCACTGTTTGATTAACAGGGTATTCTGGAGTGCTGTCAGATGATTCGGCTCTTGGCGTTGATTTGCAACCCACAACTATACAAATTGCCAGGAAGAGCATCGACACTTTGAGTAGTGAATAATAAGAAGTGCGTATTTTCACGGTTCAACGTCCCTAATGAAACACAGTAGCGCTGTCTGAGTCCTTTTGGCCCTCCATGCTATTGTAGAGAGCCAGATGTGTAAAGGATTCAAAATTAAAGGCTAAATCAGTAGCAAAATCAATACTTCTTGTGCATCGCAAAGCGGTTCGAGTCGATCTTTAAAAACGCAACTTTACTGTTAGGATCTAAACTCGAATGTAGTGGTCAATAAAACCTGCTCGCGCAGAGTATTTATATTACGCTGCGCTCTAGGTCTGAACTATGCATTCCCCTTAAGGTGAATTAGATAGTTCGCTTCCTTGTATGACATAGTTTGTTGAACATGGGTTTGTATGTAGCCTAATTCTCAGCAAGTAGCTTTTCCTTAAACGCCACAAACTCTTCTTGACTAATATCTCCTTCTTTTAGCATTTCTTTAAGAGATGCCAGCTTTCCAACAACATCGTTATTATCAAGCGATTGCGTTTCTTCTTGTTTGACGTCGGGCGTTGATCTTGAAGCGTTCTCTATAGCTTCAACTAACTCACGTTTGATGTCATCTTGCTCTTGATTAACAAAATCTAGCAAATGTGATTTTAGATTTTCCATTCCTTTTTCCAAGCTTTTATTTCCCAAAAAATGCCCGATAGGTGCGGAAAATACTGCTGCCCAAAATGCCTCTCTAACTCCCCCGATAAAACCAATCAATCCACTGAAAAATATTGTAAGAAAGCAGGGCCACAGATAAGTTGAGGTTCCTGACACTTTCAGACGTTGGAGCACTCTAGTGAGGTTGAAGTACACATAATCGCCAGTGTCTAAGTTTTTTATTAGGGCGGGCCAGCCTCTGTTCGACCCCTTTTCTCCTAAATAGACAACCGCTACTTTTGACCCTTCTCTCACCCTGAAGTTTTCGGGCTGAAACGAACGCTCTTCACCATATTTATCTATTACAAACAGGGTATTCCTGATATACGACTCTGTAGTTGTTGAAGTAGAGCCGCCGTATTGATTAAAGGACGTTGAAGAGTATACGTCTTGAAATGTGTTACTTTCAGCAGAAGTTACTAATCCTGAGAACGTAAAACATTCCAATTGAGTACCACAAACTTCTATTTCGTACATAAAAAATTCCTTTTTAAGTAAGTCGTAATGCAGAGAAGGGTTGTTATAGCGCTATATCTAGCAAAGTGCAGACTGCCCTAACATTTCGAACGAAGCGTTTCAGTAGATTCAATCATTCCTCGTCGAATCATGTCGATACTGACAAGAATCGACATGATGTAATGTGTGACATTCAGCAAACTTTGATTTTGCCGAAACATAAATTCAATGACAACACGTTGTTGAATTAGACGCTTTAAAAAACCTTCATCATAAGCGTTGTATAAAGCTTCAAAGTCTTGCCATAGAAGTGAAGTGATGGTCATTTGACCTTTCTACTGAACATCCATATAAAGTTTTGAGGGGAGAATGGTTGCGAATGGTCAACTCTGCACAAAGCAAGCTTCCGACGTTTGATATCGTCTGTAGTTAAATTATTCATAACGTCTCTCTCGAATTCATCAAAGTCTCTCCATTTTTCACACAACTGTTTTCTCCTGTAAAACTGTAACCACTTTCGCCAAATATATGTCCCAGCTTTAGGGTGCTTACTGTGCTTTCTTGATGGTTTGAAGAGACTGTTCAAATGCCGCTTACTTATTTGAGGAAAAGAAGTTAACAACTTTCGAATTCTAGACTCTGCAACATATGACGCCACCCTACCTTTGGTTTGTTCGCAGACCCATTGACCTGCATCAGTGACTGATTTGAATTTGATGCCGGCGATTTTGATTGCCTTGCCAGCCCCACGGCTATGTTCGCCGCCAGGTGTCATATTTAAACCATTTGGCCATCTCGTATTGCGCTGTTTAATGAGTCTTCTTTCCAGCCATCCCAAATCCTCACCCGACAGTGAACAGCAAATAATTTGAAAGTTAAACGCTTCCTCACCATATCTCGTAATCTCTCTGGCTAGTGCTCTCGACTCACTTTTGGCAGCGGCATGCACATGCTGCGTCCATCGTTCTTTTGAAGTCACAATGGTAATACCGATGTACTCTTTACCGGAGTTCTCTGAGTAAACTGAATAGACTATTCCGTTTTTCTCGGAATGGCATTTTGGGTCACTGATTGCTTTGTCTATATCCCATCGATACTTCAACCTGCTTCGCACCAATGCCCTCAAGTCTTCTTTACCAATAGTTTTTAACAAGTGCCAAAGCGAGAGAAAACGCTTTCCTCTCAGGAGACTAAACTCTTTACCGTTGTAGTCAAAGTAACTTTCCCTGGGCCCGATAAGCTTTGCCCAATCACTTTGCATCCATTCAGCCGCCCATAGATGCACATCAGATATTGGTGAAATACTCCACTTCCGTTGTCTCTGCGAGATGGTTAGTAATCTGGCTCGAAATACGGAATATGGAACTCGAGGTCGTTCAATTGATGAGTATAAGTCGTTTATGACTGTATCCCGACCATTGAGTGTGGCTATAGTTCGTCGGACAGAAAATATTCGCTTGTACTGCATCAAATCGAGTGTGGCCGCATGTTGTGTGTTTTTTTCGGTCAGCTCACCACGGACGCACAAACGAGCCACTCTCTGCATGAACATAGGAAAGTCTACTGCGGGCTCACTAACGCTGTTATAGACTTTTCGTAGTTGACGATTATTCATGTTCGTTTCCTTTTCAACAGATAAATATGAATAACCGAAAAACCAAAAAAAAGATCAAAAAACCTTTAAAATCAATAATATGTAAACATTGACATACTTTTAAAATGGTAACTATAAGAGTTGAACTTGCTAGAAGGATTTTTTAGCAGACGATACCCAACGCTCAGGGTATTTATACCTAAGACTTTTGATTAACTGAGGAAGTACATGAAATGTGCCTCACCTTTTTTGGTGAGGCAGCACTGTCTCTGCGAATTAAGCTGCGTTACGTTTAATCACTCCCGGCAATGCAGTTGGTTTTGGTACGCTGTTGATAACTTCCATCAATCGTTCATCCAAATCACCTTCAAAGGCATTTGCGGCTATTAATATTTGTAACTTACAGAACTCCCTTCTCAACGCCGCTTGCTGTTTAAAACGCCACTCATGCCTTTGTCGAATCACATCAGACATATTGAAGGTAAAGTAGTTCTGAGCACCGGGTACAATTCTGTCATCCAGACCCTTGCAGAGGTAATCTGACAGTCCCATGTCAAAATTTAACACGGTAGAGCCTCTACCGTGTTTAAAGGCTTTTCCTTGGTCTACTTTGATATTAATTGCCGTGTCTTCACCTGACAGAACTAAATCAAGATATTGTGTTATACCGGACCTAATCCGACTAGGGTCTAATTGTTCCGCTTCAAGGACAATATGAACGTGCAGAATACGACCAGGAATCGATTTTACATATTCCCTATGCTTGGAGCGCTCAAACACCATAAAACCTCTCACAGAGCTTCCAAAGGCTTTTTGAAGCCCTCTTTTTATCTGCTGTTTGAGTTCACTGAAACCGGCTTTACAGCTGGCTGCCTTCGCTGAGGCTATGGTATTCAAATGAAGGGTCACGAAATACAGTGTATTAGCGCATACCCGCGAAGATTCGTACATCTCTTCAAACGCATAGGTTAACCTCGGCAAACAGCAGTAATCGAACGAATTGTTTCCAATAAGCTTCTCGACCTGAATTTTTTGTAATTCGTTCGCCCCTTTCTTCTTGGGATTAGCCACAGGCAAAACAGCAAAATTTATCTTTTCTTGCCTCTCGTTGAGACTTTTCCTTGAAGGAGTAAAAGGTAAGCGTTTTATCCCTTCAGAAGGGTATAGTTTACCCTCTACTGGTCGTAGGTATGTTCCATTCAACAACATCTCCGTCCTAGCCATCGCTATTGCTAGGGTTTCGATATTTGGACGTACTCTTAGAACTGTTGTTTTCGTCATTTTTCAGCGCCTCCGTTCTTATAGTTAGTATTAGCAACTTTAAGCACAGAGAAACCCTGAAAATCAGAGCGAAAAGTGTGTAAAAAACAGTAATTGATTATCACTTTTGTTCCTATATAACGTTTTAAAGGGAAACCAAAAGTAATTGGAAAAAAGGAGCGCTAGAAGGATTTCGACAATTTTTCGAAATTTAGGCTCGGGAGTTGGAGTTAACCTGCTACGGACTGAACCTCGTCGATTAGATGTTTCGCAAATGTCTCTCCGTATTGCTTCCACATACCATCTAAGTCATACGTTTTTCCGTTAAACAGGATAGAAGCGCTGTTAGGCTTGGTCGGTGATTTAGCATATCGTTTTTCGATAAACTCCCACATTTTTGTTTCATCGTGTTTATCGTGACCAGCTTTACGAGGAAAGCGACGTAATAAAACAGTGAATTTAAAGGCGCCGTACAGACAAGGGTGAATGTCGTCTTTGTAGGGCGTACGGAGCTTCAGGCGATCAAGTAAACTCTGCTCACTGGGTTGAGACTGAGAGTATTTTGTGATCATCTGCCTCAATATCTTGTCGTAGATGGTTAAGTTTACAACGATGTCTTTAAGTCTTACCTCAATATGATCCGCCGTTTCAACGTAAAATCTTAGCCCGCACTCAACCCCTATGGTAAATAAGTCCAACCTCAAAGCTTTTTCCCCAGAAAGAAGCCGATTGACGTAATCGGCCGTTAGGTAGAGAGTGATAGACCTGTCAATCTTAATTGGCGGCCTTCCTTCTGAATCCAGAAACTCCAAAATGTCTGTCATTCTGTTCAATTCTGGGATCGCTATATCACCGACGACATGACTTATGGCCTCTAAGTATCTCGTCAGATCTGTGACAGACTCTATGGGAACTCTGGACTCCGGTTGATCATCCACTTCTACATACACTTGATAATCCTTCCCAATATTTAATGCCACACCTATCAAGTGGGTATCATTGGGAAAAGATGAACTGGTGATCAAACTCTGTTCAGCCTTAACCAAACTGCTAAATTTTATATTCGACTTCAAACTTCGCCCTACTGTTAACGGAGATCCAACATCAAAAGCTGAAAATACCCCGACAGCGTTAAAAAATCATCCTATTGTGTAAAACACACAACCACCGTTGTTGTTTTTTACACCGATAAGGATACCTAAATGGAACGTTATATCGCCTATTATCGAGTCAGCACGAAAGATCAGGGTAAGTCAGGCTTAGGATTGAACGCACAGAAAAGAGACATTTCAATATTCGCCCTCAACGCCATTCCTAGCGCCGAAATCATTGAAAGCTACACCGAAATAGAGAGCGGCACCAAAAACTCGCGACAGGCGCTTACAGACGCGATTTCAGCATGCAAGAAAAAGGATGCCACACTTCTTGTTTCAAAGCTTGATAGGTTAAGTCGAAAAGTCTCTTTTATTGCCGGTCTGATGGAAGATAAAGAGTTGAAGTTTAAAGTCGCATCAATGCCAAACGCAGACAAGTTTCAATTACACATTTATGCAGCCCTGGCTGAACAAGAGAGAGACTTTATAAGTCTTCGAACAAAAGCGGCCTTGGCAGAAAAGAAAGCTCAAGGAGCAAAATTAGGCGGTCTGAGAGATAAGACTAACAAGAGAAACAAAGAGCGAATGGTTCAGGCAGACAACGATGCAGCTCGAATTTGGCCAATAATAAGATCTATGCTCCAACTAAACCTGTCGTATAGAAAAATCGCATCTTTGCTCAATAACATGGGAATTAAAACTCCTAGAGGAAATCTTTACTATGCTCAAACAATCAAAAATATAGAGAACCGAAACTTGAAGCTGATGCTTTAGTGATAGACGCCCCGCACTTCAATCGCCTTTGACGGTATCTTTGTAACGAATATTGTTTTAACTTTTCTAGGCGTAAAACACTTACAAACTTCATCTTTTTGGTCCGTTGCAGGCAACACGGCAATCATAGTCTTTTTCAGAAATTTTTACTGGCGCGACAATCGTTAATCTATATAAAACCCGTCATCGCGAGATGATAAGCATTGCGTGGGGTACTGGTTTGCTTGCAAGCAGAGTGTATGCTCCAAGTCTCGTCAGTCGAGGGACGGTGAAGTAATTGGTGGAATAATAAATGTTGCATTGTAAGTCGCACTCAACCTACTAACCTCTCCATATTGATGGCACTTGCAACGGGTAATAATCAATTATATCTTGAATATCGTAGCTCAATTTCGCCATAGCTTGATGCCCACTTTCAAACATAGTTCCGCGATTACTGTTATCGACATGTTCGTAATCTTCAAAGATAGAGTCACTCGATTGCCTCAGCGCCGTTAGCTTGTCGTTAGGGATTGGAAATAGGCTCGGATCGCTGGCCTTGAGCCGAGAGCATAGTGAATAAACGTACCGATTACGCGAGACCATCATAAGTCTCATTGCCTCTCTTTTAGCATCGGGATTGTTCGAACTAGATAAGTCGATCGTCAAAAATTCGACGGCATCCTCTCTCATTTTGCTCAAAGTTTCATCAATGCGCTCAATGTATAAATTTACGATCTGGTTCTTCATTTTTTTTATGGTTATGAACCAGCGGAGAAAAAAACCAGCGAAAAATGAGACTACTGATATTACTAACGTGACCATAGGGTATCTATGAATTAGCACCTCTAGCGTGCGCTAGAGCTTGATTATCTTTCGCTTTAATTGCATCCTCAACGTACGAGATAATCTCCTCCTTAATCGTTGGATTATCGTTACTAATAGCATTGTTAACCATGAACCTAACGAGTTCTGGATCTACATCAGAGCGAATCAAACCACCAAATGCCTCTTCTAGAAAAGAAGACCCATAGCCAAGCACTCCATCCAAATCTAATTGGATCTTCTTATGTTCTTCAATATCTGGCATCAAAACGTCTTCTCTGAATTCTTCGCCACTATTTTTCCCTAACCTACGATATCTAGGACCAGGAAAAAAAGTGAATTCAGAAACTTTTACTGTATGCATTAATTAATCCTCTGCACTCAATGGGATTGACCATCCAATAACCGTGCCATCAATCGAATGCTTATTATTATAACCTATCCCAAGACCTTTTTTGGTTGGAGTGCTTTTATATTTCCACGTTCCCTTGTTAGAAAAGATGTAAAGAGAGCTTCGATTGTTGTTATCAATGAAAGACCTTATGTCGTTCCCTCCCTTGCCTCTATGGCCCAATTCTGTTCTTGTTTCTTTGACAAGAGTTGAAGCTTGTATCTGGAAAACATCGCCATCTACAGGCGCTTTTCCATGTCCAAGCTGCCCTAAGGCATTGGTGACTTTCGATTTTATCTTCGTCAAAACGTCCGCTTTTTGAGTATGAGGCATAGTTACCGGAATTCCGTGCCCTAAATCACATATATAAACTATTAACTTTTTTTCAAGAACCGCAGTAAACAGCCACCACTCTTTTTTGGGGAAGCTTCGGTTCGTTCTAATTGTCTTATCATACGCGTGCTCCGCAGCATTAGCCATTGCTTCAACACCTGCTCTGAAAAGCTCATGTGTATTCACACCATAGGGCTCAAGTTTTTGTATAGCAGCTCCTAACAAATCACTATCAACTTTTTCAGACTGTGCTGTTGCCCAACAATCAACATTAGGAAGCTCTTTGACTTTAGGTACACTTACACCAATCAGTGAATAAAACTTTATCTGCTTTAATACCGCTTGAACGACACTTATGTTTTCATGATTGACTCTGTCGGGCTTCTTCGGAGGGTGCGCAACAATAAAGGAGAGCTTAGGATATTTGACTTTCAAGCTATCCGTCACAGCATACAAATAAATGCCGCCAGACGCCGAAATTCTTGTTGTATGTCTGAAGCACAAACGGACCGGTAAGTCTCGATCATGTGAAACTTTAGCCGCTTTTGTTAATTCCTTAATAAACGTGACCGTTTTTAGGTGAGCCTTTCGGTTGTAAAGGTCTAAACCCTCTGGCGCTTGAACAAAAATATGTTTTCTCGGCGCACTACGTCTGGACGGGTTTTTTCGTGATGAAGTGCTTACTTTACCTTTTCTCTTTAATACTTTTCGGATTTTTGAGGATAGCCTTCTATTCGCTCGCAATTGTGAGGCGATCAGCTGAGCCTTGGATTTACTTTTTCTTTTCATAGATAAGTGTTAATTCCTTTTGCCACTCCATCTTGCCCTAAAGCAAACGCTAAATATACTTGTATATCATCAGGAGGTGTCACGAACAGTGTCACGACTTACGTCAATTATTTATTTCACATATTTACAACCTTATGTATCTTATATAAAAAATATCAAATTACAAAGTTAGTGGCACTTCCCGCCAGCTCCACCAATACCAAGAAGGTGAACTGATATCAGTTCACCTTTTTTTGTGGCTGCGCCATAGACTGCAAACCTGGTATGGCAGCCAGGTAATCGCTGTATCGCTCCCGTCTCCCCGTCAAACGATAACGCTAGTCGTTATTCTTAAACCACACATTTCATTCACCCCAGTAAAACATAGACGATTGTTTTTTCATGATTTCCGCCTTGAACGTTTTCTTACTCGGTTGCGCGGCCATGCCATAGCAGACATGTAACGGGATTAAATGCTCTTCTCGCGGGTGACAGAATCTGGCACCTGGCGCAGAAGCCCAATTCGCAAGCTGCGCTTCTCTGGTATGCTCTGTCAGTGTGGTATCGCTCATGACTGCCGTCAGCCATTCGTCAAACGCGATGTTGTTATCACGTGCCTCTTGTGATGCTGGAGTGAAAAATGCAGCCATATTGTGAAACGAAAACCCAGAACCAATCACCAGCAAGTTGTCCCATTCGAGTGACTGCAATGCGTTGCCCATCCGGATATGAAGGTTTGCGTCAAGACTGTCGACCAACGACAACTGCACACACGGAATATCAGCATCGGGATACATGATGCTAAGTGGCACAAACATGCCATGATCGAATCCACGCACCGTATCCTCTGCTGCCCTGATGCCACTTCCCTCAAGCGCGTTCACAACGCGTTTCGCCAGTTCAGGCTCACCCGCTGCCGGATACTCAATCTCATAAGCCTGCCTGGCAAACCCGTTGTAATCATAAATAATCCCGGGATGGTTTCCTGAGGTGACTGTCGGCAGGCGCGCCTCCCAGTGGGCACTTATCACCAGTATCGCACTGGGTTTGCCCACGGCCAGAGCGATATCTTTTAGCGTTGCCACCATTTCCACATGATTAGGATCGCCCAATAAAGGCATGGGTCCGCCACCATGAGAAAGGTAGACAATATGTCGGTTCGCTTTCATGTTTACTCCTGCTGCTACCTCAATCTGCTTTTTGTCCACCCTACTAGCAACATAAAAAAGGATAAATGGCGTTTTTATGGAATAACTATCAATGCGATGTTGGTAATTTGCGTTGTTAAAATGGACCTGCCTGAAGCAATGAACGCGTTTATTACCGTGGTGCGGCATGGCTGACCAGAGCCGCTAAGAAATCGAAGAGTCGAGTCAACGGCTGTTACCCAATGATTTAATGGGCGACTAATCCTGCTAATTCATCAGGTTACCATCGAAAAATAAACTGCACGTTAACGCAGTGATTAATTTTCATCCTGGTCAGCGTCATGTATGATGGCGAAAGAATAATCAGAGTGGAAACGGATTTTGCTGCGTCTAATACTGCTTGGCCTCACGCTACTGACGGCATGCATGCCGGTGGCCCGGGCCTGTGAAACGCCGCTCGTGGTGTCATTTAATGGTGACTGGGAACCGTATTTTTACCACTACGGCAAACAGCGTTATGACGGTACCGATTATTTGCTTCTTCAGCGGATCGCTGAAAAGTTACCCTGCCCCGTCTCTGTGCTTTCCATGTCCGAGTCACGTTCAAAAATTGAACAGGAGAAAGGTACCTTCGACATCTGGTTGGGCGCCACGTACACCAAAGAACGCGCCACAGACTTCTTTTACTCACTACCGTACCGGGAGGAAGTGGTCGGCTTTGCCCTGACCAGTGGCAACGGCATGAGTACGGCCACCACGCTCGAACAGGTGCTTAGTGCCGGTGGCTTAGTGGGCATCAACACAGCGGGGTATTTTGGTGAAACCGTCGAGTGGTTAAAAGCCCGTTATCCTGACCAGTTCATCCATGGCTTCGCCCTCCCTGACCGGCTCAAACTAATGATTAACGGCAAGATTACTGCGGTTGTTGATGATCGCCTGGCGCTGTGTAACAAACTCAATGAAGTAAGGGCGTATGACATGATCCCCGCCTCCGGCTCGGATATACCATCTCCCGGGCCGGTCGTGCTGGCTGATGAGGTCCTGCACAGCGACAAGGTGCATTTTATGTTCAGTAAAAAGACCATCGATCAATCGCTGGTCGATGCATTCAACACTCACCTTAAGGGCGAGCTTGCCCGCAAGCCTCTGCGTATCCCGTCTCAATGTATGCCGAAAACACAGGTGGCGCGTCAGTGACGCGCTGCCTGGTATAACATTGCCCACTCGCTTTCGGTCACCGGCATAACCGACAACCTGCCGCCTTTTTTGAGTGCAATCTCCCGTACATCATCCATCGCTTTTATGGTTTTAAGGGACAATACATCGGGAAATTTTTCTTTAAATTTCACGTCCACACGATACCAGCGAGGGTTATCGGGCGATGATTTAGGATCAAAGTACGGACTATCCGGCGCAAATTGTACCGGGTCGGGATAACCGGCCCTGACAACCTCGGCAACGCCGGCAATGCCCACCTCTTTACAACTGGAGTGATAAATAAACACGCTGTCCCCCACTTTAACCTGATCACGCAGAAAGTTGCGGGCCTGGTAATTACGCACGCCATCCCAGGGTTCAGTCTGGTCAGGGCGGGACGCCAGATCATCAATACTGAAAGCATCGGGCTCGGTTTTAAACAGCCAGTAGGCCATGGTGTGTGTCTCTGTTTGCAGGATTATGTGCGGTATTTTATCGAATACCCATTGAAGTTGACCAGCACAGACCCGACATATTGTGAAAAGTGCATAAAAGAAGAGCGTGTGTTATGACAGATCCTGTACATGTGGTTTGCCCGTCCTGTCAGGCTATTAACCGGTTACCGCGTGCGAGACTGCGTGACAGCGGGCACTGCGGCAAGTGTAAACATGTCCTGTTGCCTGCCGAGCCGGTTACCCTGACCGATGCAACATTTGCGCGGTTTATTGCCAAAAGTGATTTACCCGTCATTGTGGATTTCTGGGCGAACTGGTGTGGCCCCTGCAAGATGATGGCGCCAGCATTTGCACAGGCGGCCGGCCATCTGCAGGGTAAAGTCATACTGGCAAAAGTGGATACCGAGCAGGCCCCCTCAACGGCCGGGCGTTATGCAATTCGTAGCATCCCTACGCTGATCCGCTTCGAGCGAGGCCAGGAAGTGTCCCGTCAGGCCGGCGCCATGGGCGCGGCGGATATCGTCCGCTGGGCGCAACAATGACCGGATAAGAACGGTTTATTAATTATTCTGATGGCGGGTATCGGTGCCCGCCAGCAAGCTGGTATAATCGCGCCAGAATTTTTTGACGCGTTACACTATGCAAGCCACCATTAAGGCCGATCGCGGTCTGTTTTCTTACCCCAAGTACTGGCCTCATTGTTTCGGTACTGCCCCCTTTTTACCCATGTCACGTGAAGAAATGGAAGCGCTTGGCTGGGACAGCTGTGATGTTATTCTGGTGACAGGTGACGCCTACGTTGACCACCCCAGCTTTGGTATGGCAGTAATCGGCCGTGTGCTGGAGGCCCATGGCTTTCGGGTCGGGATCATTGCCCAGCCCGACTGGACCAGCAAAGACGACTTCATGAAACTGGGTAAGCCGAACCTCTATTTTGGGGTGACAGCAGGGAACATGGACTCGATGATCAACCGCTACACTGCGGATAAAAAGCTGCGTCATGATGACGCGTACACACCAGGGAACGTGGGTGGCAAACGGCCTGACCGGGCTGTTACTGTGTATTCACAGCGCTGTCGCGAGGCATTCAAAGGCGTGCCGGTGATCATTGGTGGTATTGAAGCCAGCCTGCGCCGCATCGCGCATTATGATTACTGGAGTGAGAAAGTCCGTCGTTCGGCACTGTTCGACGCGAAGGCTGACATGCTGATGTTCGGTAACGCCGAACGCCCGCTGGTTGAAGTCACTCATCGTCTCGCCGCAGGTGAGCATATTGCTGATATTACCGACGTTCGCGGTACCGCAATTATTGTGAAGCAGGCGCTACCTGAGTGGCAGGGTGTTGACTCGACCTCGCTGGACAGGCCTGGCAAGATAGATCCCATTCCGAGTCCCTATCAGATGGAGCCGGAGTGCGATAACGACGACAATAAACAAACCACCAGCAATGACAATGCGGCCAAACCCATTGTGGTGCAACCCGCCCAGCGACGCAAGCCATGGGAAAATGTCTATGTAAAACTGCCGGCATTCGAGACCGTTCGCGACAATAAAGTGTTGTACGCGCACACATCACGCATCTTACATCAGGAAACTAATCCGGGCTGTGCCCGCGCTCTGATGCAGCGACACGGTGACCGCCACATCTGGATCAATCCGCCTGCGATGCCGCTGGAAACGGAAGAAATGGACGCGGTGTTTGATCTGCCTTACCAGCGGGTTCCCCATCCTGTCTATGGCGATGCAAAGATCCCGGCATACGATATGATACGCTTTAGCGTTAACATTATGCGTGGCTGTTATGGCGGATGCACGTTCTGTTCTATTACGGAACACGAAGGCAGAATTATTCAAAGCCGTTCGGAAGACTCGATCATTCGGGAAATAGAACAAATCCGGGACACCGTTCCGGGCTTCACCGGCGTAATCTCGGATCTCGGTGGTCCGACGGCCAACATGTACCGGCTGCGCTGTAAAAGTCCGAAAGCAGAAGCGACCTGCCGCAGGCCGTCCTGTGTCTATCCGAGTATCTGTGCGCATATGGACACCAACCATAAACCGACTATCGATCTGTACCGACGTGCACGAAAACTACCAGGCATTAAGAAAATTCTGATTGCTTCAGGCGTTCGTTATGACCTGGCAGTAGAAGATCCGGACTATGTGAAAGAGCTGGCACTTCACCATGTCGGCGGCTACCTGAAAATTGCGCCTGAACATACTGAAGACGGGCCGCTGTCGAAAATGATGAAGCCGGGTATGGGCAGCTATTACCGGTTTAAGGAATTGTTCGACAAGTACTCGCAGGAAGCTGGCAAAAAGCAGTATCTCATCCCTTATTTTATTGCCTCGCACCCGGGCACAACAGATGAAGACATGCTGGCACTGGCAATATGGCTGAAGGAGAACCGCTTCAGGCTCGATCAGGTACAGAATTTTTATCCATCCCCGATGGCAACGGCAACCACCATGTATCACACCGAAGTTAACTCGTTGCGTAAGGTAACCAAAGACAGTGAGGCCGTGCCGTCAGCCAAAGGTGAAATCCATCGGCGTCTGCATAAAGCCATGCTGCGTTATCACGACCCGAAAAACTTTGCGCAAATACGTGAGGCGCTGAAACGGATGGGACGTGAAGATTTGATTGGCCGCGGACCTCAGCATCTTGTGCCGCCTGAAGCGAAAAACGAAAAACAGCAAAAAGCGAAAAAAGCGCGCGGCGGTGAACGGGCAATGACCAAACATACCGGCTTTGGCAAAAAGTCAGCAAACCATCATCGCAGCCAGGTTGCCAAAAGGCCACAATCCGGAAAACGCTGATGGGTAAAAGCGATCGCAACCGTGCACCACGTCCCTGTGATGAGTGTGGTGCACTGTCAGCGGTGTTGTACCGCCTGCGAACTGACGCTGACGGAGCATGGAGGTTTGCCTGTAAAGCCTGTCAGACCAACGCGAAAGCCACAGCGCAGGCTTATCAGTATGGCGGCACCTGGAAACAGAAAAAGCGTCACTAAGCGTATCAGGCTGTCACGCTTCCTGCGGTTTCTCTGGAAGGGCTGACACCGAATTCACGGGTGTATTCCCGGCTGAACTGTGACGCACTGGCATAGCCTACCGTAAACGCCACGGTGGTGACGTCCATCATGCCGCTGTGTAGCAGTTCACGTGCCTTCTGCAGGCGCAAAATCTTTTGGAATTTCAGCGGGGTCACGCCCGTTACCGCTTTGAAGTGCGCATGAAATGACGACGGGCTCATGGAGCTTGCGCGCGCCAGCTCCTCGACTTTCAGCGACGCGGTGTAATGCTGTTTAATCTGGTTAATCGCTTTGCTGATCCGCTCAATATACGAATCGCTGATCCCGAGCTGGGCCACGGCAGGTCCCACACTGCTGCGTAACAGCCGGATCAGGATCTCATCAATCATGTGCGGCACCAGCAAATCGGTGTCGTCCTGCTGCTCTATGATACGCATCATCCGGGTTGCCGCTTCAACAATCTGCGCACTGACGTCGCCCACGTACACTGAACGGGTCTGCTCTGTTCGCGGCACACCATCGGGAAAAATTTTCAGTACCAGGTTATTTAACCGTTCGGGTGAAATAGGGATCACCAGACAATAATAGGGGTTCGCCTTAGACGCTTCGGTTATCTCAACGCGAATAGGCATTTCGGCAGCATACACCACCATTTTTGACGCATTATATTCGAAACTGTCATCCGCCAGTGTGACGCGTTTCGCGCCCTGCGCCACAATACAGATACTGGGCTGCGACAGCGTATAGGTTTTTTCACCCTGCGTGCGGGTGGAACTGGCTATCTGAATGGCGTTGTCAGCTACCGAGAAACTGCCGTCATGCGGAGCAAAACGGGCGAGTGAGCGGGCAAGCGCCTGCAGATCGCCCCTGTCAGGCAGATCGGCAGGCTGACTCACCTTATTGACTCTGACACGCTGGTTCACGCGTTACACGTCCAGCGATGCCATATCAATCACATAACGGTGTGCAACATCACCCTTACTCAGGCTGGCAAACGCATCGTTAATGTCTTCTGCGCGGATAATTTTACATTCAGGATGAATGTTGTGCTCAGCACAGAAGTCCAGGACGTCCTGTGTTTCCTTAATACCACCAATCAGTGAGCCGGCAACGCGACGACGACCCATAATCAGTGGAATCGTCATTGACTCTTCCATCGGACCCACCTGGCCAACAATGACCAGCGTGCCGTCAACATCCAGCAGTGGCGTGTAGGTATCCACATTGTGTTTTACCGGTACGGTGTCGAGGATAACATCAAAAGATGCGGCCGCTTTTTTCATCGCGTCCTCGTCGGTTGACACCAGAATACCCTTCGCGCCGCTTTCTTTCGCTTCCTTCGCTTTGGCATCAGAACGGCTGATAACCGTCACTTCTGCGCCCATGGCTGCGGCCAGTTTTACTGCCATATGACCCAGGCCACCCAGACCAATTACGCCAACACGCGAACCCTTACCGACGTTCCAGGTGCGCAGTGGCGAATAGGTGGTAATACCGGCACACAAAATTGGTGCGGCGCGGGAAAGATCCAGTTGCTCAGGTACGCTCAGGACGAACTCCTCGCGCACAACAATGTGCTTGGAGTACCCACCCTGAGTGATTTCACCGCTGATGCGATCCGGTGCGCCATATGTGGGCGTCATGCCGTTACGGCAGTATTGCTCTTCATGATTATGACACTGGTCACATTCCTGACAGCTGTCGACCATACAGCCAACGGCAACATGGTCACCGGCTTTGTATTTTGTGACATCCGGTCCAACTTCCATCACACGGCCAACAATTTCATGTCCCGGAACCAGCGGATAAGGCTGCGGGCCCCAGTCGCCGTTGACGGTGTGCAGGTCAGAATGGCAAATACCACTGTAAAGAATTTCAATTGCTACATCATTACTGCGAAGTGCTCTTCTCTCAAAATGGTATGGCACCATGTGGGCATCAGAAGAATGTGCGGCATAGCCAATTGTTTTCATCGATAAGTCTCCGTAGTGAGTGTAGTTTTGAGAATCAAAACGACAATTTAGTGTGATATATACTAGTTGTACATTGGCAAAACGTCATGCCTGATCCTGTCAACTGCTTGCCTGATTCTCCAAAATAAAAAAGCCAACCCAGGTGGGTTGGCTTTTGCGCTTCATGCAGGAAGCATAGTACAACACGTACTATTTGTCTCAGGCAGCCTGGGTTTCTTCCTCTGCTTCTACCACTTCGTGGCTAAGCAGGTACTCGAACGCTGCCAGCGAGGCTTTAGCGCCTTCGCCCATAGAGATAACAATCTGCTTGTACGGTACCGTCGTTACATCACCGGCCGCGAAGATACCCGGTTCTGAGGTATGGCACTTGTCATCTACTACAATTTCGCCGTGTTTGGACAGTTCCACCACGTCTTGCGTAAACTGGCTGTTCGGCACCAGACCAATCTGCACGAACACGCCAGACAGTTTAATCTGATGCATCTCGTTGGTCGCCCGGTCCTGATACTCGATGGCGCTGACTTTGCCATTCTCAGCCAGAATTTCACGGGTCGCGGCGTTGGTGATAATCGTGATGTTGTCACGTTTCTTCGCCTGTTCAATCAATACCTTGTCGGCCTTGAGGTCAGGCATGAATTCAAACACCGTGACAGATTTCACAATACCTGCCAGATCCAGCGCGGCTTCAATACCTGAGTTACCGCCACCAATCACGGCAACATCCTTCCCTTTGAAGAACGGGCCATCACAGTGCGGACAGTACGCCACGCCATTACCAATATTTTCTTCTTCACCCGGCACGCCCAGTTTTCTCCAGCGTGCACCAGTAGCTACGATAACAGAACGGGTTCGGATTTCTTCACCTGAGCTCAGCACCACTTTTTTTATGTTGCCCTGCTCGATGGTTTCGACACGCACATGCTCTTTCAACGTGATGTCGTAATCGCGAACGTGCTCCATCAGGTTTCCGACCAGTTCAGGTCCGGTAGTTTTCGGTACCGAAATCAGGTTTTCAATACCCATGGTATCCTTCACCTGACCACCGAAACGATCAGCCACCACGGTAACTTTCAGCCCTTTACGCGCGCTGTAAATTGCAGACGCAACACCGGCCGGACCACCACCAATCACAGTGACGTCCTGCAGCGGCAGCGATTCACCTTTATTGGCGTTCTTCAGTGACGGATCGCGTTCAATCAGCTTGTCGATGAGCGTGCCAGCTTCTACCTTGCCGTTGGCAAACAACTCACCATTCAGGTATACGCTCGGTACACCCTGGATGTCGCGCTCCTCCACCAGTTGTGGGTAAACGCCACCGTCAATCATTTCGGTTTTAATGTTCGGATTCAGCAGTGCGAACTGGTTCAGTGCCTGTACAACGTCAGGACAGTTGTGACAGCTCAGGCTGATAAACACTTCAAAATTCAGTTCTTCATCAACACCCTGAACAATACTCTTCAGGCTGTTGTCGATTTTCAGTTCTGTTCCGGATGCATGTAACAGTGCCAGTACCAGTGAGTTGAACTCATGTCCGCCCGGGATGCCGGAAAAACGGATACCAGTGTCTTCACCGTCGGCTTCAAGCAGGAAGCTCATTGCACTGCGTAGCACGCCATTTGTATCACGTTCTTCCAACTTGATGCGGTCACTGACACCTGCAATGTCGGACAGAAATGACACAAGCTCGTTGCGCTTGCTGTGTTCACCGGTCTGTACGACAAAGGTTACGTCTTTCTGCATTGACTCGGTATACCCTTTCAATGCCTGTAAAATTTCTTTAGTTAACACGGTAATTCTGCCTTTTCATTGGGTTCAGGTATGGAGAGTGGCAATCTGCCACTCTCCCGCGGATAAGTTGGTCTAAACGCGTTGTTTAGATTTTACCTACCAGGTCCAGTGAAGGTGCCAGTGTTGCTTCACCTTCTTTCCATTTTGCAGGACATACTTCACCTGGGTGAGATGCAACGTACTGCGCTGCCTTCACTTTACGCACCAGGTCATCTGCGTCACGGCCAATGCCTTCAGCAGTGATTTCCATCGCCTGTACGATGCCGTCAGGGTCAACAACAAACGTTGCACGGTCAGCCAGCCCCATGTTTTCACGCATACAGTCGAAGTTGCGCGTGATTTCACCGGTCGGGTCGCCAATCATAGCGAACTTGATCTTACCGATGGTCTCAGACGCTTCGTGCCATGCAGCGTGAGTAAAGTGAGTGTCAGTTGATACTGAGAACACTTCTACGCCACGAGACTGCAGCTCTTCGTACTTGTCAGCAATGTCGCCAAGCTCAGTTGGGCACACAAACGTGAAGTCTGCCGGGTAGAATACGAATACTGCCCATTTGCCTTTGATGTCTTCGCTGCTAACTTCAACGAACTCACCGTTTTTGAATGCATTTGCTTTGAATGGCTTAATAGCCTGATTGATCAATGCCATGTTTTACTCTCCGTTTCTTGTGTGTGAAAAAATAACGCTAGCGTTACGTCACGTTGTTACGAAATTTGCGGACAGGTGGTTTGCTTAAAAGCAAATCGCCTGCGCTTCAAACTGGTGATAAGAATAACGAAGACAGACAGGGGAAGATAATTGGTAATCTTGAATGGCCTAATCAAGATAATTAATTGAATAAAATTAATACTGAGGAAAAATTGAATCAATAAAAAAGCCTGCACACTGGCAGGCTTTCGTTAAGCAAGGCTGAAGGACTTCTCTTCGCCTTCGTCATTTTTAGCGGAAACATCAAGACTCAGCAGCTGAATATATTTGTCACGTCGCTCTTCCTGGGTTGGCGACAGTGAGCTGTTTACCAGCAGGCTCGCCGCTTTATTGGCATTCGCCAGTTGCTGTGCATTTAGCGTCTCGCTTTTGGATAGCTGTACCAGCACCTTCAGCAGGCTTAGCGCAATTTGCTTGTCCATCGGCGACAGTACCATGGCCTGTTGCAGGTTGTTGTACGCAGGCAGCACCCGGTTTTCACGGTAATTGGTGGTGGCCATGTCTTTCAGCTCTTTTGTGGTGAACTGAATTTCCGTGCGTTCAATAGATTCCTGCTTGAGGTATTCATCCACTACCTGCGAGGAGAAGGTGTCTCCGGCTATCTGCTTACGCAGCGTATCAAGGATCTTAAGGCAATGTTCACGCATACCCAGCTCATGGAATGCCTTCATTTTATCAAGGTTGTCTTCCATACTGAGGCCGCCGGCATCCGGACGCTTACTCTTCATGATTGCCTCAGCGCCCTTTTTGTCGGCCTTAAGACATTTAATCCGGGCATGAATTACATCGAGCTGCTCAGTCAACTGCTTTTCGTTGCCTTTTCGCGCCCGCAGGTCCTCGATTTCTTTTTCCGCACGCTTTACCAGCTTAGTGACATCGGCATCGTTTGAACTGGTTGCCAGGTCAATCATTGAACGAATCACGTTCAGGCTGAGATCGGGTGAGTCATGAATGGAATTTTTGGCGTATTTGGCCATGTTCTGCACGGCAGCCAGTTGCCCCTGCTTGTCATGGTTGAGGCGAGCCAGATCCCACAAGCGCCGGTTCCGCTCAATATTTCGCGGAGCCAGTGCACTGGCTCGCTTAATCTGCTCGTAGGCTTCTTCGTACATTTCTTTTTCAATGTAGTACTGCGCCAGCAGATCGTAAGTCAGGAATCGTGTATCACGCCGTTCAAGTAAGTCTTCAATCAGGGTTTCCGCTTCTTCCAGTTTATCCTGTCTGAGCAGGGCTCTGGCCAGACCAATATTCACCCAGGCGTAATCGCAACTGGTGAGCAGGTCGCGGTAATACATCTCTGCCCGCTCAAAATCACGCAGGTGCATCAGTGCCTCACCAATGATGCGCTTTAATCGCGGATGGAAATCAACCAGGGATTTGTCTTTAAGCTTTCGCTCAGCCTGGTAAATAGCCGCAGCGTATTCCCGGTTGGCGACAAAATGCTCCAGACGGTGCATCTGACGCTTCACCTCTATCAGGAAGTTCAGCCGGTTTTCGATGCGGTGACGATCCAGCGGTTTGACCCAAAAATCATGCGGCTGCAACTCAACAATGCAGTTAACCAGCTCAGCAGAGGTTTCCGCGCTTAAAAAGACAACGGTGGTTTGTTCGGTAATATGGCCAAGGTGCTTAAGTTCTTCAAACAGGTGAAAGCCGTCACGGTCATTACTGACGTTAAAGGCAATAAGGATAAAATCGAACTTATTATCATCGCATAATCGCAATGCATGATAGGCGTTTAGCGCACTGAAGACTTTGCGTATCCCCATTTCGTTAAGCGCACTGCCGACCACTTCATGCACCAGTGACTGGTTATCAATGACCAGAATTTTGAGTTCTTCGCGACTAGGAGGAGCAGGAATACTGTCAATCATGGTTTATTAATGTCACTACTTATTCCGTGTCGAAACCTGCTCTGGATACCATCAGGCATGGACATACAGGCTAAGGTAATTTACGCAACATCAGGTTCCGTGGCTTTCTGGCTGTCACAACCCAAAGGCACGTTATTGTTATTATTTTTCAAACTGTGTCTGTTTGGATATTAGCATTAGATTATGCAGTATTGCCACTAGCGGGGTGGATCAATTTTGCCCTGATGGCTGCCATTCAGTCTGAACCAGCTGGCAACAGACAATCGTTTTCTTGTCGCCGGACGCACTTCATGAGGAAACCGCTCACTCAGAAAAATAACCAGCGTACCCAGTCTGGGTAAGACCGCCGTTCCCTCTGTGTCATGCTCATCAGCAAATAATACCAGTTCACCACCGTCTTCCAGTTGCCAATTGTCGTTCAGATAGGTGACCATAGAGAGTACCCGGTTACCTTCGCCGACGAAGGCGTCCACATGACGCTGATAAAATGCGCCGGGCTCATAGCAGGCAAAATGACTTTCTACCGAGAACAGCCCCATAAACAAATGACGGTTGAGATAGGTACGCAGCTGTTCGCACCACCCCAGCCAAAGCTGCCCTTCCGGCAGAACGCCGTCTATCCAGCAAATTTCGTCTGAACGAACACGCGAGTCATGCTGAAAGTCTGTCTGGCGGCCGATGCCAGCCCGGTGAAACGCGTCTTTACTTACCGACTGCTGACAACGTACCAGTGCGTCGGTAATGTGCGCGGGCAACGCATCAGGAAGGATGCAATAGCCCCGCTCTACCAGTGAATCTGCAATGGTTGCGAACAGGTCGGTGTTATCGGTATTGCCCGGAGGAAGATCAGAAAGCTGAATTGCCGTTTCCATTGGTTTTGCGCACAGGTAAACTAAAAATCGGAATCGCGTTATACGCCGGTTTTTTGACCTGCGCAACTGCTTTTTACCGTTAATCACGGGCGCACGGCACACGACACTGGCACACTGGAATGAAACGAAGTTAAGCGTTTGTACGTACACAATTTTTGAATTCAAAAACAACGAGGTCACAGCATTAATGAGTCAGGATCAAACTGTTGTAGAAGAAACCGAACACCATCTGGAACTGCGTAATCTCAGACTGGACGATTACGATGATGTCAGAGAACTGATGGATAAGGTCTATGCCAACGTCGGTGGAGCCTGGCCGTATAAAAACTTTAAAGCCCAGGTGACGACCTTTCCGGATGGTCAGATTTGTATCGAAGACAAAGGCAAAGTCGTGGCCTTCGCCATATCAGTGATTGTTGACTATGAGCAGTTTGGCGACAAGCACAGCTATGACGAAATTACCGGTGATGCCTACCTCACTACCCACGATCCTAACGGCGATGTGCTGTATGGGGTTGAGGTTATTGTCAGCCCCGAATACCGGGGGCTTCGGCTTGGGCGCCGTCTTTACGAGGCGCGCAAGGAACTGTGCCGGAACCTTAACCTTAAATCAATTATGGCCGGCGGCCGCATTCCTAATTACGGCAAGTATGCCCATGAGTTAACGCCATACGAGTACATTGAGCAGGTAAAGTCGAAAGATATCTACGATCCTATTCTGACCTTTCAGTTATCAAACGGGTTTGAGGTAAAACAGGTACTGCAGGCTTATCTGCCTGAAGACGAGGCGTCGAAAGGCTATGCCACACTGCTGCAGTGGCACAACATTTATTACGAGCCGGGCAGCCCGTCACTGATTGGCGGCGTTAAGCAGAATGCGCGCATCGGCTGCGTGCAGTGGCAGATGCGTTATTTCAATAACGTTGAGGAATTACTGCAACAGGCTGAGTATTTTGTCGATGCCCTGTCCGATTACAATTGCGACGTTGCGCTGTTTCCCGAATTTTTTAATGCCCCGCTGATGGGATTAAGTCCAAACGATTCGTCCATTGACGCAATCTGGCACCTGGCAACGTACACCGATGAGATCCTCACGGCGATGTCGCACCTGGCGGTATCGTACAACATCAATATTATCGCGGGGTCCATGCCGATTGTTGAAGACGAGGAACTGTATAACGTCAGCTATATCTGCAAGCGTGATGGTACCATTGAGAGCCAGTACAAACTGCACCCCACCCCGCATGAGAAAAAAGACTGGATCATGAAGGGCGGTAACAGCCTTAAGGTGTTTGATACCGACTTTGGCAAAATTGGCGTACTGATTTGTTACGACGTCGAGTTTCCCGAACTGGCCCGGATCCTGTCTGAACAGGAAATGCAGATTCTGTTTGTGCCATTCTGGACCGATACGAAAAACGGTTACCTGCGAGTACGTCGCTGCGCGCAGGCTCGCGCTATCGAAAATGAGTGTTATGTGGCCATTGCCGGCAGCGTGGGTAACCTGCCTAAAGTGGACAATGTTGATATTCAGTACGGTCAGACCGCCGTATTTTCTCCGTCCGACTTTGCGTTTCCACATGACGCCATTGTCTCAGAGACAACACCTAACACCGAAATGACGCTGATTGTCGATCTCGACCTCGAAAAACTGACCCGGCTTCAGAATGAGGGCTCGGTCCGCAACTACCTCGACCGCCGTCGCGACCTCTATCGTGTAGAGTGGATTGGTGGCGACTGACACGTCGCTTAACGCTGACTGCTATTTGTGTAAAATAGCGGTCAGCCGTGGTATTGTGCAATATTAAGCGCTAACATCCGGTGTTTTAAGAAGTGTCCCGGCAATAAGACAAGAGAAAATATGGCAGATAATCAACGACAGGACGATTTCCCTACCATCCGCCTTGATGAAGAAGACCGTCAGGCCTATCAGAAGTCAAAGCAGCCTTCCAGCAGCAAGCCAGGCCCCAGTACGGCGCCGGCATCGTCAAAAAGCGGTGGCGGCAACGGCGTATGGGTAACACTGGTTGCGCTGATTGCACTGGCCGGTGTGGGTGGCTGCTATTATCTTTATACTCAGCTGGAGCAGCAGAAACTTGCCGCCCAGGAAGCTGAAAACCGCATTATGCTGTTAGAAAAGAAACTGTCTGCCACCGGCGAGGAAATCGGTGAATCGACCGTCGCCCTTCAGGTCAAAGTGAACGAACTGGTCGCTAAAACCGAAGAGCTGTGGGAACAGATGGACAAGCTCTGGGCATCGGCCTGGCGTCGTAACCAGAAAGAAATTGCGGACTTAGGTGAACGGGTTACCAACGTTCAGTCGGCCATCAATGGCAATATCCAGAATGTCGCAGACGATGTCAAAGCAACCAACGGTCAGGTTGCATCTCTCAAACGTCAGCTTGCGACCGTTGCCGATGATCTGCTGGCGCTGAATGTGCAACTGGAACAGGCGCAGTCTGATAAACAGCAGAATGCACAAACGGTGAAAAGTCTGAATGACAAATTATCGGTGCTGGAACAGCGAAATAACGCCCTGTCTGGCCGTATTTCAAAAATGGAACAGGATCTGCGTGACATCGCTACAAAAATGGTAAGCAGCTCACCCACTGCGTCTGTGCCTGTTTCCCGTCCTGTGCCTGCCAGTGGCGCCGCTACCGGTCAGTAGAGAAACTCGACGCCGTTTATCTTTTTTCGACACCATCACAACATGGGTTGTGATGGTGTTGACCTGACGTGCCACCGCTCCCAGACTATCCGTGTGAAACACGTTAAGCGCTTCAATGTCTTTCACTTCTACCCTGAGCAGATATTCAAACGTACCGGTTACGTTATGGCACTCCACGACTTCAGTAGCATCACTCATTACTTGTTCAACCGCTTTAAGACGGTAATGGCAGAGCTATGGGTTGTGTCGGTACTACCTGCAATGTTTGGTTAGCCATTATCGGGGCCGAGGCAACGTACGAGGAGAGGGGGTGTGACCGTAAGACACGGCGTAAACCCATCCATGGGGCCTCCGCCGCCGCATCCATGCGGCGGAGGGTCTTTCGGTCACACCCCCTCTCCTCGCCACCTCGCTGGCAGCAATCGCAGGGTTCACTCCGTGTTGCGCGTTAGCACCCATCCCCACAAACGCCGAGCACAAAAAAAGCGCCCGAAGGCGCTTTTTCTGAAACCTGTGCGGCGCTTAGCGACGCAGACCCAGACGCTTGATCAGATCAAGGTAACGGTCAGCATTTTTACCTTTCAGGTAGTCCAGCAGCTTACGACGCTGGCTAACCATGCGCAGCAGACCACGGCGTGAGTGGTGATCTTTCTTGTGATCAGAGAAGTGAGACTGCAGTTTGTTGATGTTGTGAGTCAACAGGGCAACCTGTACTTCCGGAGAGCCGGTATCGCCCTCTTTTACGCCAAAGTCAGCAATGATTTTTGCGGTTTCTTCTTTAGTTAGTGACATAGTAACTCCTTAATTAAAGGTCGCGCCGATCACTAATTCAGCCCGACTGGAAAGTGCGCGTATTATAACGACACGCGATAAATAAACAAGCCTATTGTTTGTCCGCGGAGGAATAGACAACCCGGCGTTTCGGATTCACAAAAAGTGAGCCCTGCGCCGCCTGCGGCTGGTCTTTGGGGTTCATTACCGCTTCACCGACCCCTAAAAACTGAGTACCACTGTCGCTATGATGATAAACCCGGCAAACATCACCCGCGGTGAGCGTTGGCACTGACGCTGCGGACACACTCTGTCCGTTATCGAAGCGCGTGCGCTCACTGTCGCTGATGGTCAGTGCCGGAAGACGCTGTACGGCCGTATCCATGGGCAGCAAAAGGGCGTCAAGCGCACTGAAGTCAGTCTCATCACCCTGTTCAGACAGCGCGACCAGAGTGTCGATGTCGACCATTTTGTCATTCGGGTAATCTGCCACGTGAGTGCGATGCAGGCGTGTTACATAAGCCCCGCAGCCAAGCTGCTGACCAATATCGTCTACCAGCGAGCGGATATAGGTGCCTTTACTGCAATGCACACGCATTTCTACTTCAGGTAGTGCGATGCGCGTAATTTCCAGCGAAAAAATTGTGATATCACGCGCTTCACGCTCTACCTCAATGCCCTGTCTGGCGTAGTAATACAGCGGCTTTCCCTGATACTTCAGTGCAGAATACATCGACGGGATTTGCTTGCTGTCCCCAATAAAGCCTTCGCAGACCTGGCGTACCTCGGTCTCGGTGACCGTAACAGGCCGGGTTTCAACCACTTCACCGTCAGCGTCTGACGTTGTGGTGCGTGTCCCCAGGGTCGCGGTCACTTCATAAATTTTGTCGGCGTCCAGCAGAAACTGAGAGAACTTGGTGGCCTCACCAAGACAGATCGGCAGCATACCGCTGGCCAGCGGATCAAGGGCACCGGTGTGGCCAGCTTTCGACGCTTTGTACAGCCAGCGGACTTTTTGCAGCAGCTGGTTCGAAGAGCCGCCAAGCGGTTTGTCCAGCAACACTATGCCGTTGATGTCACGGCCTTTACGTCGTCTTGCCATTTACTCCTGCTCGTCGCTGTCGTGTTCTTTACGCTTCGCTTCATCCTGTGCCACGGTCTGTGACACCAGGTTCGAAATCCGCATTCCCTCGGTGATTGAGGCATCACGCAAGAAATGCAGGTGCGGTACCGAACGCATCCGGATCCGTCGCGCCAACAGTGAACGGACAAACCCTTTGTTTTCTTCAAGTCCCTTGATAACCAGTTTCGCCTGCTCATCATCATCACCATAAACGGTAATGAAGATTTTGGCGTGAGCGAGATCGCGTGACACATCAACGTCAGATACCGTGATCAGCGGAATGTCGCCAACACGATGTTTGTATTCATTTTGCAGGATACTCGCAACTTCCTTATGAATTTGCTGAGCAACCCGGTCAGTACGTGAAAATTCACGAGCCATACTTTACTCCTTACTGCCTGATGAACGGTTGTATCATGCAGACAAAAACGGGGGCGCCTGCCCCCGTTTGCATACTTACCATGTCCGGCAAGACTACCGGATTGTCAAACGGTACTTACAGTTCGCGTTTCACTTCAACAACTTCGAACACCTCAATCTGGTCTCCGACTTTTACGTCATTGTAGTTCTTAACGCCGATACCACATTCCATGCCGTTACGGACTTCCTGTACGTCGTCTTTAAAGCGGCGCAGTGACTCCAGTTCACCTTCGTAGATCACCACGTTGTCACGCAGTACACGAATCGGATTACTGCGCTTCACAACGCCTTCGGTAACCATACACCCGGCAATTGCGCCAAGTTTAGGTGACTTAAATACGTCACGGACTTCCGCCAGACCGATGATTTCCTGTCTGAATTCAGGCTCAAGCATACCGCTCATTGCGGCTTTGACTTCATCGATCAGGTTGTAGATAACGCTGTAGTAACGCAGATCAATTTCCTCAGACTCCAGCATGCGACGGGCGGCAGCATCTGCACGCACGTTAAAGCCCAGCACGATAGCGCCAGAAGCCGCTGCCAGTGAGGCATCGGTCTCGGTAATACCACCAACACCACTACCCACGATGTTGACTTTCACCTCGTCGGTAGACAGCTTCATCAGAGACTCTGAAATTGCTTCTACTGAGCCCTGAACGTCGGCTTTCAATACGATATTCAGTTCGCTGACATCGCCAGCCTGCATATCGGCAAACATGTTTTCCAGCTTGGCTTTCTGCTGACGCGCCAGCTTCAGTTCACGTTTCTTCTGATGACGCTTAGCGGCAACTTCACGGGCTTTACGCTCGTCTTTTACAACCGCAGCATCTTCACCTGCAACCGGAACACCTGACAGGCCAAGCACCTCAACCGGTGTCGACGGCCCCGCGGTTTTCACTTCGTTACCGTTTTCGTCGCGCATCGCACGCACGCGGCCATACTCTTCACCGCACAGCAGGATGTCGCCAGTATTCAGCTCACCTTCCTGCACCAGGACTGACGCGACCGGTCCACGGCCTTTGTCAAGGCGAGACTCAATAACGATACCGCGGGCAGGCCCGGTTGGTACGGCTTTCAGATCAAGGACTTCTGCCTGCAGGTTGATGGCCTCGAGCAACTCGTCAACGCCCATACCGGTCTTCGCCGATACGTTAACGAACTGGTGCTCACCGCCCCACTCTTCTGAAATCACTTCCAGCTGAGACAGTTCGGTTTTCACGCGATCAGGATCGGCGGTTTCTTTATCCATCTTGTTGACAGCAACAATCAGCGGAACACCAGCCGCGCGGCTGTGCTGAATCGCTTCTTTGGTCTGCGGCATTACGCCGTCATCGGCTGCCACAACCAGCACGACGATATCTGTCGCGTTAGCACCACGCGCACGCATCGCAGTAAACGCTGCGTGTCCCGGGGTATCAAGGAAGGTAATTTCGCCGTTATCGGTATCAACCTTGTATGCACCAATGTGCTGGGTAATACCGCCTGCCTCACCGTCAGCCACTTTGGCGCGACGGATGTAGTCAAGCAGTGACGTTTTACCGTGGTCAACGTGTCCCATGATCGTCACCACCGGCGCCCGGCTCGTTTTCTCGGCGCTGGTGTTTTCTGCCATGATTTCTTCTTCAAGTGCATTGTCATTCACCAGCTCGTACTTGTGACCCATTTCTTCGATCACCAGTACTGCCGTGTCCTGATCCAGCACCTGGTTAATGGTTGCCATCTCACCCATTTTCATCATGGCCTTAATGACAGCGTTTGACTTAACGGCCATACGGTTTGCCAGTTCACCTACCGTGATGGTCTCGCCCAGTCTGACGACGCGCTCTACAGGCTGCGCCGGTTTGTTAAAGCCTTGCTTCAAATGTTCTCCTGCGTTTTTCTTCGACTTTTTGCGTCGTCTTGAGGAGCGCTCTACCTGCATATCCTCTTCGTCTTCCGCTTCCTGTGCGTAGCGGTTTGAGTGCAGGTGAACTTCTTCAGCTTCTTCTTTCTTACGGCGTTCCTCTTCTTCTTTCCAACGACGCTCGTTCTCTTCTGCCAGCTTACGGGCTTCTTCAGCCGCGCGCTTCGCTTCTTCTTCAAGCTTCTTCTGCGCTTCCTGCTCCTGCGCTTTACGCAGACGCTCTTCTTCCTGACGCGCGCGCTCCTGCTCCGCTCTCTCCTCGTCGGTCAGCTGGGCATCATCGGCTTTACGCGCCTCGGCTTCTTTACGTGCCTGTTCGGCACGCTTCGCACGCTCTGCCTCTGCGGCTTTGCGTGCTTCTTCCGCTTTACGGGCTTTCTCTTCAGCTGCACGCTTGGCTTCTTCGGCAGCACGCTCTTCGGCTTCACGCTTCGCACGGGCTTCCTCTTCACGGCGCTTCGCCTCTTCCTCAGCCAGCTTCTGCTCTTCAATTTCGCTGCGCTTGACGTAAGTCCGCTTTTTGCGTACTTCAACCTTAACCGCTTTCGACTTACCCACGCTAAGCGTGCTGGTTGTCTTACGTTTAAGCGTCATACGCTTCGGCTCACCGGCGCCACTGCTGCCGTGCTGTTCACTTAAGTGATCAAGCAACTTCTTCTTTTCTTCTTCAGAAACATTGTCGCTCGCCTGCTTGGTGATGCCCGCATCCTTGAATTGGCTGATAAGCCGGTCAACGGTAGTTCCAATGTCACTGGCGAGTTTTTCTATAGATACTTCTGCCATTACGTGTATATCCCCCTGTTGACCTTATTCTTCACTAAACCAGACGATGTTACGGGCAGCCATGATCAACGCACCGGCTTTCTCTTCGTCCAGCTCATCTATGTCGCTGATGTCATCTGTGCCCTGCTCGGCCAGTTCTTCCAAATCGCTGATACCGCGGCTGGCAAGCACGTAAGCCACATGCTTGGTCATGCCTTCCAGGTTCAGCAGCGCCTCGGTCGGCTCGGCGCCTTCCAGGCTTTCTTCTGTAGCCAGTGCACGGGTCGTCAGGTAGTCGCGTGCGCGATTACGCAGCTCTTCCACCATATCTTCATCCAGCCCGTCAATGGCCAGCAGTTCACTGACCGGCACATAGGCCACTTCTTCCAGCGTTGAGAAGCCTTCATCGGCCAGTACGCTGGCAAATTCTTCATCGATATCCAGACCTTCAACAAACAACTGAAGCGTTTTTTCGATTTCTTCTTTGTGTTTGTTTTCCAGGTCTTCAACGGTCATCACGTTAAGCTCCCAGCCTGTCAGCTGGCTGGCAAGACGGACGTTCTGACCGCTGCGGCCAATCGCCTGTGCCAGGTTGTCGGCTTCAACCGCTACGTCCATCGTATGGCTGTCTTCGTCCACCACAATCGATGCAACTTCAGCCGGTGCCATCGCGTTAATAACGAACTGTGCCGGGTTTTCGTCCCATAACACAATGTCGACACGCTCGCCGCCAAGCTCTCCTGATACCGCCTGAACACGTGAACCACGCATACCAACACAGGCGCCTACCGGGTCGAGGCGTTTGTCATTGGTTTTGACCGCAATTTTTGCACGCGAACCTGGGTCACGGGCCGCCGATTTAATTTCCAGTGTCTCTTCAGCAATTTCAGGCACTTCAAGGCGGAACAGCTCAACCAGCATGTCAGGGTGTGTACGGCTGATAAACAGCTGTGCACCGCGCGCCTCGGGGCGGATCACATACAGCAGACCACGTACGCGGTCACCCGGACGGAACGTTTCACGCGGCAGCATATCATCACGATAGATGACGCCTTCTGCGTTGTTGCCAAGGTCGATGATGATGTTGTCACGGTTTACTTTTTTGACTGTACCGGTAACCAGTTCACCAACTTTGTCCTCGTACTCCGCGACCATCTGGGCGCGCTCTGCTTCACGCACTTTCTGTACGATGACCTGCTTAGCGGTCTGAGTGGTAATACGGTCAAATGCGATGGATTCAATCTGTTCTTCAACATAGTCACCCACCTGCACCTCAGGTTCTTCGACCTGCGCTGCCGACAGCGTAATTTCTGCGTAAGGGTTTTCCTGCTCCTGATCATCAGGGATAACCAGCCAGCGACGGAACGTATCAAAATCACCCGTAGTACGGTCAATGCTTACGCGAACTTCAATATCGCCTGCGTTTTTCTTTTTGGTTGCACTGGCGATTGCGAATTCCAATGCTTCAAAAATCTTTTCCCGCGGCACTTGTTTTTCATTTGAAACGGCTTCTGCCACTAACAAAATTTCTTTATTCATTTTTGCCTCACTCAAGCTTTCACTACTGAAAGCATTGCTGTTCCGTTAGTCGAATGTGGGAACAACGTTCGCTTTTTCGATATTCGCCACAGCTAACTGGAACTGCTGGCCATCCACTTCAATGCTGACCACGCCTTCTTCGCATGACAGCAAGGTTCCTTTAAAATTACGTCGATTGTCCATGGGCATGGCAAGCCGGATTTGAACGACCTCGCCCACTGCATTTTTAAAATGCTTTTCCTTGAACAACGGACGATCCATCCCCGGAGATGACACCTCCAGGTTATATTCCGTGCTAATCGGATCTTCAACGTCAAGAATGGCACTGACCTGATAACTGACCTCGGCACAGTCATCAACATTGATGCCGTTCTCGTGATCAATGAACACGCGCAAAATAGAGTGTTTTCCTGCACGCACATATTCGATGCCCACCAGTTCAAAGCCCAGCGCTTCGACACCTGGTTCAAGCATTTCAGTCAGTTTATCTTCAAGTCTTGCCAATCCTAACCTCCAGAAACGAAAAAAGGGCCTGAAAGCCCAACCTACCTCGCTGTCAGACAATGCGCGAACGCGATTGCGATCAGACAGTGAGTCAACAAAAAGCCCCGGACTAGCGGGGCTTTTTGTTCAAATCTGAACTCATCACTGTAATGGCACAGTGTGCAAACACATGAGTATAAAAAAACCACCGGCTGGTGACGTCTGCAACAGGCAATGCGTTACTTTCCAGTGATATCCCGAGGGAGCCCGCATTGCGTAGGGCGCATTATACTGATTGCGGTCACAATAAGCAACACATCAGACAAGCTCCCTGCTCGCCATATCAGTCATCTTCCTGCCAGCGCGCCTTAATTTCAAGGATCTCGTCAAGGTGGGCGTCGAGCAGATCGATCAGACGCGGCTCAAAGTGTTTGCCGCGCTGAGACCGCATGAACTCCATGGTTTTTTCTACTGACCAGGCTTCCTTGTAGGGACGTTTACTGGTGAGCGCATCAAACACATCAGCTACCGCAACAATCCGCCCTTCAATTGGTATATCTTCACCCGCCAGGCCGTTGGGATACCCGCTACCGTCCCATTTTTCATGGTGAGTCAGTGCCACAGACTTCGCAATCACAAGCAGGTCTGAATCACATTCGCCAATGATCTCTGCGCCAATCTGCGGATGCGTTTTCATCACCGCAAATTCATCATCGGTCAGTTTTCCCGGTTTGAGCATAATACTGTCAGGAATGCCTATTTTGCCGATATCGTGCATCGGCGCGGCATGTAGCAGGATTTCGGCCTGCTCTTCGCTAAAGCCATAGCCGAGAGCCAGGATCCTTGAATAATGACTCATTCGTAGTACGTGCATTCCGGTTTCGTTGTCTTTGTACTCCGACGCACGGCCAAGACGCTGAACAACCTGCAGACGCGTTCGTTTCAGTTCATCTGACTGCACCAGTGACAGGTGGGTTTTGACCCGTGCCCTGACGACCGGGGCAGAAATGGGTTTAGTGATGTAATCCACACCGCCGACATTAAACCCTTCAGCTTCGTCGTGTTCATCACTCAGCGCGGTAACGAAAATAACCGGAATAGACCGTGTGGCATCATCGGCTTTCAGACGCTGACAGGTTTCAAAGCCGGTTAATCCCGGCATCATCACATCCATCAGGATCAAATCCGGCGCCTGATCGTGCGCCAGTCTGAGTGCCTCTTCACCATTCTTGGCAAATACCAGGTTGTAGTCTTTGTCGAGTAACTGACGCAGCACACGCAAATTTACCGGCTCATCGTCGACCAGCAGAATGGTGGGGGGAGCAACTTTTCTCAGCATAATACCTCAGTGACTTTCCAGAGTGGTTTTCATTGCTTCAAGAGACGTTGCGGCACGCTCAAACTCGAAGTCATCAATATCGTTAATGATGGCCGTAACCTCGCTGCCAAAACGGCCCGACCGATAGGCGGAAAAGGCGAGCAGTGCATCATCATCAAGCCGGTTTTCCCTGACGCTGTGTAATAACTGACAGGTAATGGCGAGCAACGCGGATACATCCGTCTCTCCAGGCTCACTGATGGTGTCATCCTGATGGACCCACTCATTAAGCGACGCATATTCCCGTTCAATGTCAGTCAGTAGCTGCATCTCCAGCGCGCCCGCGCTCGCCTGCTCTTCCAGCTTTTTGAACTGTGCCATCAGTTTATTTAGACACAGATTACCGGCAACCCCTTTAAGCCCATGACTTAAGGCTTTCACCTCATCCAGGGCGTTTTGTGCAGCGGCGGACTTAAGCGCACTGAGCTTGACGCCGTCGCTGACAAAACGCGCAATTTCCTGGTGATGTATGGCCTGACTGCCCCACAGCATCTCGCCCTTTTTCTCATCAACACTGTGACTGGTAGCCGTTGCAGTAACACTGCCTGAGGACTTAACGTCAGCAACAGCATCAATGTTAAGTACCCGGGCGATTTCACGGGTCAGCAAACCGAAATCCACGGGTTTATTGGCAAAGCCTTCCATACCGGCCTCAAGCGCAGCCTGACGGTCCTGAACCAGCACGCTGGCGGTCAGCGCAACGATAGGTAATGCAGGCAGGCCCTGTTCTTTTTCATAGCGGCGTCGCATTCGCGATGCTTCAAGGCCATCAAGCACCGGCATCTGCAAGTCCATAAGCACCAGATCGATCCCTGGCGTGTGCATTTTTTCCAGTGCATCTTCTCCGTTTATTGCACTCATCACCTTGTGACCATGACGCTCAAGCAGCAACGTCAGTAACTCGACGTTCTGCTCAATATCATCGACCACCAGTACCGACAGCGGCGGCAGGACAACCGGCGAGGTCTCTTCGACCGTGACCGGTGATGTGCAGGCTGTGAGCGGTAACCGGAATGTAAAGGTACTGCCTTTCCCCAGTTCGCTGTGACATGAAATGGTGCCCCCCATCAGCTCAACAAGCTGTTTACTGATAGTGGTGCCCAGCCCGGTACCACCGTATTTTCGGCTCATGGATGCATCAGCCTGTGAGAAGGCGTCGAATACTTTAGCCGACTGCGCCGGGGTCATGCCGATGCCGGTATCCTCCACCACAAAGCAAATATGATTGCCGTCTGGGAAAATACGCACATCAACCCGACCGTTCTCGGTAAATTTCACCGCATTTCCCAGCAGGTTACTCAGCACCTGCCGGATCCGCTCGGGCACGCCATGGTACGCTTCGGCCAAATCAGCAGACATATCCAGCGATAAAGCGATGTTTTTTCGTTTTGCATCAAGCCAGAACGTGGAAATGACCATATCCACTTCTTCGGCCAGCAGAAAATCACGAAACTCCAGTTCGAGCTTGCCTTTATCCAGTTTCGCACTGTCGAGAATGTCATTTAACAAGTGCAGCAGGGAGCGAGCGGAACGATTAACCGTATTCAGGTGATCCTGGGTGGTTCCCGGCGTTGTCTCTGCCAGCAATAAATCAGTAAAGCCGATAATGGCGTTCATCGGTGTGCGAATTTCGTGACTCATATTCGCCAGAAAGGCGGCACGCGTTTCTGCCGCCTGCTCGGCCCGCTCTTTGGCTATTTTCAGCTCCTCCTCGATATCACGCCGTTCCGTAATATCCATAATAAAGCCGTCAAGCCACTTGATGTTGCCGTCATCATCTTTGGCATAGGTGCCGTGCTCACGCAGCCAGCGCAATTCTCCGCTGCGGTTATAAATACGGTATTCAAGCAGAAAGGACCCGCCGTCCGGATCAGCAGTAAGGCGGTCAATTTTCGCTTTATCGTCGGGATGGTAAAGATCATCGAAACTGATTTGTGGGGACGGCAGACAAAACGCAGCAGCCGGATAGCCAGTCACTGTTTCTGCGGCATCACTGATAAACACCATTGGCCAGCCTTTTTCATTCAGACAACGATAGGCGATACCGGGAATATTGCTGATGAACGAACGGAACTTCGCTTCACTCTCGCGTATCGCCTGCTCCATTTCAATCCGCTGTCGGATATCTGCGATAAACGCAACAAACAGCGGTTGGCGCCCCTCGGTTGAGTAACCGACACCCACCCGCACCGGCACCCGCTGGCCGTCCTTATCAACTGCCATCACATCACGGCTCTGCCCGACAATGCTGCTGAACTCTGAATGCGGAGACTGCGCAAAAAAGTCGCCGTCATACGCTGACCGACGCTCCTGAGGAATTATCACACTGACATGCTGGCCAACCAGTTCTTCCTGCTGATAGCCCAGAATAGTGGTAATGGCGGGATTTGCCGACACGACAATGCCGTTCGATGACACGGTGATAATGCCGTCCACCGCAGTGTCCATAATGGCTCGCTGAGTACGCTCACTTTCGGTCGCACGCTCGGTCACGTCTTTGTACTTAAGCAGCACGCTGACCCCGAGCACAATTGCAATCACAATGATGGTGAACGCGGCAACCCCCATCGCCAGGTACACAGAAATTTCCGCTGGCTGCTCAGACAACTCCAGACCAGGCGGCCTGACAAACCGCGCTGCAGCCATGCCGGTGTAGTGCATACCAGCAATTGCCGTTCCCATAATGGCACTGGCAATCAGGCTCTGGAGCCTGAGCGATGTATGCCACAATCTGGCAATGCCGAACTTCACCCACAGCGCCAGCATCGCGAGCACAACGGCAACAACAATCGACAGCAAAAATAATGGCATGCTGTAGCGTAATAGTGGAGCCAGTTGCATTGCCGCCATGCCGCTGTAATGCATGGTACCGATACCAGCGCCAACGAGCACGCCACTGATGAGGATCTGAAACAGCGTCAGATGAGATTTGGTCAGCTGGTTTAATGCAACCCCTGCGGCCAGAATGCCTGGAAAAGATGAAACAAAGGTAATGCCCACGTCGTAAGTAACCGGGGTACACAAAGCAAAGGCCAGCATGCCAACAAAATGCATTGCCCAAATGCCGCCACCAAGCGCCAGACTGCCCGCAATAAGCAGTATTCGCCGACGCTTTTTACTGTGGGTCGAGCCTGCCAGGCTGGCAACATTAAACGCCATGAATGACGCAAATATGGCGATAACCACCGACAATAAAACCAGTGCAGGATCATACATGCCGGTCAACAGAACGGAGCCATCAGGTATCTGAAAATATTCAATCATGCTTACTACTTATGCAAAACAAACATCGACACGGGAAAGGTTTCTCCCGTGCTATTGCAGATACCCTGTCAGACACCGGCAATCCTGTAACGAATATTACGTTACCCTAATAAAATTGGATTGCCTACACATTACCGGTGTCTCTGTTTTGCTGACATGAACTTTTTTTAATCGTGAGCACGATGGATGGAAAGTTTTCATCCGAATAGTTGCTGATTTTCTCACCACGGCCTGGTCGTACCATCTGCACTGGCGGGATTAGCATTATCAACAGACTTATACACAGATAATGTGGATAACTTGAAAATATAAACAAAAAAGCCTTGCGAAAAGCAAGGCTTAAATGTGGTTGCGGGAGCAGGATTTGAACCTACGACCTTCGGGTTATGAGCCCGACGAGCTACCAGACTGCTCCATCCCGCGTCTGTCAGGGTGTGTGTTGTTGTCACAACGCCACAAAATTTGGGGTTGGTTGCGGGAGCTGGATTTGAACCAACGACCTTCGGGTTATGAGCCCGACGAGCTACCAGACTGCTCCATCCCGCGCCAGAAATTCGCTTCGGCAGTGACCTGCCTTCAACGTGGGGCGTATTATACATAGCATCATTGCCTTGGCAAGTGCCCCACACCCGATTATTTCACTTTTTTGACTGTCTGCCGGTTTATTCGACAACATCGGGGGTTATCTGTTCAGAAAAACTTCTCCATTTTTTCTGCCAGCTGAAAATCGAGTTCACTCAGCCCGTCAACATCATGCGTTGTCAGGGTAACCTCTACCCGGTTGTAAACATTGAACCATTCAGGATGGTGGCGCAGTTTCTCTGCCCAGATAGCCATTTGCGACATCCAGCCAAACGCACGAATAAAACTTTTAAATGTGAATGTCTTTTTAATCGCGTCGCCGTCGCGTTGCCACGCGCCATTATCGCCTGCCAGTGTATTCAGTGACTCAAGCGCCTCTGCTATTTGTTGTTCGGTGTATTTTTCAGCCATGATGAGTTCCTGTTGTTTGTTAGGTGTTTTGGTATACGGGATCCTCGCTTAATCAGATGTAAACCGCTATACCTGTTCCACACATCATGATGCGCGCAGAGTAAGCCCCACTTTACGCCAGACAAAAAAAAGCCCGGCGAATAGCCGGGCTTTGATGCCATTATTGGTTAGAACTCAATAGCCAGTCTTGCGTAGATCTGACGTCCACGAGGATCATGTACTTTTGAGTCAAAGCCACTGTTTGTAAACACCTGAGGCGGCTTCTCATCAAACAGGTTGATACCACCTACGGTCAGTACATAGCTTGTCTGGGTGTCAAACAGGGTTCCCAGGTCGATATTGTACTGGGCGTCCACGGTCACGTAGCTGTCGATTTCATAGAAACCATTCACACAGCCGGCAGTGTTTGCCGTGCCGTCCGCACAGTTCTGATCGTCGTCATACGATGAGATGTAACGAACGAACACGTTGGCCGCGTGAATATCGTTTTTCCAGTTCAGGCCCACGTTCATACGCAGTTCCGGTGAAGACGTACCGATATTGTTGAAGTTACGGCGACCCGCACCATCGATTGAGCCGGCTTGCGGATCATTCAGGTCGTACTTGGTGATGTACGTACCCTGAATTGACGGTGTGAACGTACCCGCTTCAGTTTCCATACGGTAGCTTGATACAAAATCAAGGCCCGATGTTTCCAGCGAACTTGCGTTGACGAAGGTGCTGAAGACCTGAACCAACGGACCAGTCAGTGGGTCGCCTGCACGAACAACGCGATCCGGGTTGGTTGGATTTGCATTGAGCACTGCCTGCGCGTTTTCCTGGATAATCAGATCTTCAAACTCAAAGTTCCAGTAATCCAGTTCTACAGACAGGTCACGAATTGGCTCGTACGAGAAGCCGATGTTCCACGCAGTGGATTCTTCTGGCTTCAGGTTTTCGTTACCGGTAGTGCGCACTGCCACGAATGCCTGTGCCGCCTGCACCGGGTCAATCAGCTGCTGCAGGCTGGTTGAACCACCCTGGCTAAGGAACACGGTAGGTGCACGGAATGACGTAGACACCGAACCACGCAGCGACAGCTCGTCACTCACGCGATAGGTCATTGCCAGTTTAGGGTCAATGGTGTCACCGATGCTGCCGCCGTAATCTTCATAACGAACAGCCA
Source organism: Alteromonas nitratireducens (assembly GCF_040812025.1). NCBI lineage: Bacteria > Pseudomonadati > Pseudomonadota > Gammaproteobacteria > Alteromonadales > Alteromonadaceae > Alteromonas > Alteromonas nitratireducens. Next base: position 119,701 of record NZ_JBFNPK010000001.1, on the reverse strand, counting down.
CCTGGACATCCCAGTCATCGGTCATCGGCAGGGCCAGTTCGGCAAACAGCGCCCAGACATCAATTTCGCCTGCGATATCAGGGTTACCGATAACGAAGGTGAAGCTGTCCTGGTTTGCCAGTGCGTCATAATCCTGACTCAGCTCATTTTTACGATACTGCGCGCCAATCGCCAGACCGGCATAGCCCGCATCCATTTCAAAGGCGTCAAATGAGGCGAACGCTTCAACCACTTCCAGGTCGCTCTTAGAATCAATAACCTCTTCGGCGGTAAATGAATCAATCACATACTGAGAGTTCGGCGCCGTGGTGTACGACGAGGCAAACGGGTTGAAATATTCACAGTTGCCTACCCCTGGTGTGCCGGTCAGCGGATTACACTGCGCACCACCCAGGCCCTGCAGAGCAAGCTGGAATTCAGTGTTCAGTACATCCGGTACACGGAACAGGAAGTCGTTGGTTGCCTTGGTATAGCTGAATTCCCAGAAACCTGCGCCCAGCTCACCGGTCAGGCTGGTGCTGAAGCGAACAGTATCCGATTCAGTATTCGCCGGATCGCCCTGGAAGCCGTTACCTTCAGCACGGCCAAAGAAGCTCACCGCCGTACCAAACGGGTTCTGCGGGTGTGTGGCCGGTACAATAGGTGACGTCAGAATCGGGAAGCTTGGCGCGCCGCCACGTTCTGCACGGTTACGGGCCGCACCAAATTCAGCCCGCCAGGTGATCTCGTCTGTCAGTTCATAAACTGCACTAACAAACATGTTCAGGCGGGACTCATCAGGCACATAGGAATAATACGGACCGAAGTCAAAGCCACACAGACCAACCTCAAGACCACCGGGCAGTGTGCCACTTGGTGCGCGTATGTCAGGATACCCTCCGAACTGTTCACAGCCGTACGGGTCGATTACCGGAATTGCGCCTAAGCCAGGAATTGGCAGGAAGTACGAACCGGGGTTACCCAGCGCACTGGTGTCGTCCTGAGGACGGCTCAGACGGCGGTCTGAGATAAATAACGGTGAACGGTTGGTGTAGCTGATCGCAGCCATCACATTGCCCTTGTCACCAGACATACCCCACAGCCCCTGCAGTACGTACTCTTTGTTGTCGCCGTGTGCGCCGTCCTGGTAGTCCATGGTGACCATGGCACCTTCGTAATTACGCTTGGTAATAAAGTTAACCACACCGGCAACCGCATCAGAACCGTACAGTGCGGACGCACCGTCTTTTACCACTTCCATGCGGTCAATGGCAATCATCGGTACCAGCGAACTGGTATCAACGAAGTTTAACCCTTCGTTGGTCTGCTGAGCGGTAACCACCTGACGGCGGTTGTTGAGCAGCACGAGAGTGGAAGCCACACCCAGACCACGCAGGTTAATGTTTGAGGTACCCGCCGTTGCGTTCTGCGTGAACGCATCAGGGTTATTCTCAGCACCGGTGTTAATGGTCAGCGTTTGCGTAATGTCGGCGATGTTTTTTGCACCAATCGCATCAATAGCAACACTGTCTACCACTGCAAGTGGTGAGGGAGAGTCAAAGTTGTCACTGCGACGAACAAAACTACCGGTGACCAGGATAAGTTCGACCTCTTTTTTCTCGGCTGTTTCTTCTTCCTGGTTTTCTTGTGCCTGAAGTACAAATGACGTAGAGAACAAAGCTGAACTGATTAACGCAGCAAGCGCTTTTTTTCGCGTTTTCATTTTCATTGTGTGGTTCCACTGTTTAAGGCCAATCACTACCCGGGCGTGTCACTGTTGCCGCAAGCGATCAGCACTGAACTGTCTGCTTGTTATTTGAGACGACGACTGTCTGTCTCATCATTGATGGTAAGACGCATATCCCATTTTGTAAATTGAATGTAAATAATATGTTTTCATTAGTTTAAGCGATGGTCTGACCAGATAACGCGCAAATTTCTGGCGATTTCCTCGTCTTCAACGCCCTGTAAAACGCACATAACGCCGGTAACAATTACGCTACCGGGCAATCCACACATGAATGCAAAAAATATAGTCAATATTTTTCAATAACTTACAACAATTTCATTTTGGAACAGAATTTGATTTCTCAGATAGAGGACGAACAAAGAGATTGCCAGGTGCCTTATCGCCAGGCTGTTCTGCTGATCCACATTATGACAATGATCAGGGGGATAGTTACACGCTGTAACATGTTTTCTGCGTGCTCAACGGGAACATTCATGTTGCTGATAATCACTATTGGCCACTTCTCGGGTTCTTTCACACCATGTCAGACACTGACAGGTGTTGTGCTATGACAAAAGAAGGAGGAAACAATGGGTAAGCTAACGCTATTGTCGTTAATAAAACGGGTGAACGCGTTTTTACTGATTTGCGGTGTACTTGTTGTCACCGGCTGTGCAACGGTTGAAGGGCTGGGTGAAGACATTGAGTCTGCCGGTGATGCCGTTGAGGATGCGGCAGAAGACGCCTCATAACGCCCACTGCGTACCAGAGCAATAGCTCTGGTACGCGTATTACGCCCATCAGGCTGGCTTAGGCACCGCCAGCATCAGGAACTGACCGGTCAGCACAGGGTTACCGGTACGCTGATTAATACAGTCGGCTTTCATTCGGTACAGCATGCCCAGTTTTTTTTCCTTTATTTCTTCCAGCACAAATGAAAACCGGATTGCATCATTACATTTTACCGGCTCAAGAAACCTCAGCGTATCCAAACCGTAATTGATCACCTGTGCAATCGTCGGGTCCGGCGCAACAACATTATCGAATGCACAGGGCATCAATGACGCCGTCATAAAGCCATGAGCGATGGTCGTGCCAAACGGACTTTCTCTCTCACATCGCTCAGGATCGATGTGGATCCACTGATGGTCGCCCGTCGCATCAGCAAACCGGTTAATTGCGTCCTGAGTAATCGTACGCCATTCAGCTTCTTCCAGCTTGTCGCCGGGTTTTAACATAGACAATGTTTTCATTTTACTAACCCACTCTTAACTTTTTTTCTCACACTACTATTAAGCGGTTGAATATTACAACTAAGTTTTAATAATATAGGTTTATAAATGTTGCGCCAACACCGTTACTTCAGGATGTGGTTATGAATTTAAACCGAATCGACCTTAATTTGTTCGCCGTTTTTGATGCTATCTATACGGCAGGCAGCCTCACAAAAGCCGCCGACGTACTGTGTATTACGCAACCAGCCGTCAGTAACTCACTGGCGCGTCTCAGAGAAATGCTGAACGACCCGCTGTTTGTCCGTACCGGGCATTCAATGACCCCAACCCCGGTTGCACAGAATATTATTGTCCCTGCCCGCCAGGCGCTGGCACTGTTGCGAAAAAGCGTTCAGGAGAGCCAGGTTTTTGACCCGCTTACTGCAGAAAAAGCATTTAATTTCGCCAGTCGTGATTTATTGGAAGTCGTGATTCTGCCCCGTTTGATGGCGCGCGTTCAGAATCTCGCCCCCAATATCAGCATTACCAATTACGAACTGGCCCGCAGTCAGGTGGTCTCTGCCATGGCCAGTGGTAATCTCGACTTTTTTGCCGACGCATCGGCGTTTACCGATCCTCACCTGCGCAAAGAAAAAATAGCCCAGGATCGACTGGTCGTCATGGCGAGAAAAAATCATCCGGCCTTAAAGCAAGGGCTCGACCTGGATACCTTCCTGCGGCTTGGTCACATTAATGTTTCTCATCGTAAATCCGGTGCCGGTCCGATTGAAATTGCACTGGATAAGCTGGGTAAACGCCGCAAGGTAGTCATGCGCGGTCAGCATTTTCTGACGGTACCCAGCGCCATCGCGAAAACTGATCTGGTAGCGTGCCTGCCCTACCATCTTGCAAAACACTACGATTTAGCCATTTACGAACTGCCCTTTGATGTGCCACCGGTAGAGTACTTCCTGTACTGGCATGTGAGTGCAGACCATGACAATGCACATAAGTGGATGCGTGAACAAATCGTAGAAATCGCGACGGCTTATAAACCGCACTAGACAGTTCCCTCTGGCGGGTATCACTTTTGATACCCGCGTATCATTTTTTTACTGTCCCGCCGGTATGTAATGGCATTTACTGGCGCATAAGGGAAGTCATTGCCATGCAGGACGTTGTTGTAAATGAAAAAAATAATAAAAACTGTAGTGATACTGTGCGCCGCCGGGGTATCAGGCTATGCCAATGCCGACATCTCAAAAACACTTTCTGGGTTTTGTGATCTGGTTGAAAAAAATGATAAAGGACAGCTACGTAATAAAATGCGTATCGTCACATCAAACTATCGGTTAAGCCTCAAAGATTATTACGCCGGTGTGAGTTGTAACGGTAACAGCCTTATCCGAACCGCATTATTAAGTAATGCCGTTGAGGCTGGCACATTACTGGTAAGAATGATGCCGAAAAGTGATCTCACGGCGCCGGAGCAGGATGGTCTCACGCTGCTGACCTGGGCAAATCAGCATGGCTTGCAGAACAGTCCCATTGTCAGAGTCATTGACGAGCGAATATAGCGATTGTCAGTCATTTTTCCAAAGCGGCTTTATTGCCGCTTTTTTAATAACATCAAGTCGTACAGATTTGATCAGTAACACGCATCACTCCACATTAAACACTTTGATATCTAATTAATAACTACAACAAACGCCACACCCCATCCTTTTTCACCACCAAAAGGAAATACCATAACCCACTGTTTAATAGACAGTTAAATTCATTCCTACTTGCAAAACCTGCCAATAAAGCTGGGTATAAAAAAACATAACTACGTATATGGATGCATGTTTTTTGTTCGGTTTGTTTATTTTTTAATTAGTTACACATCGAACGATTTTCACCAACAGAAGGAAATAACCATGTTGAAACACGTTACCACTTCTCTTGTTCTGACCATCGCCTCGCTGGGTTTTGCGAGTACCGCAAGTGCAGGCGTTGAAGATGATCTTGCTAACATCTGCACGATTGTTCAGGCTGACGACAAAGGCGAGTTACGCAAAAAAATGCGTCGGGTACAAATGGATTATCGTCTGAAACTGCATGATTACTACACCGGCATCACCTGCGACGGCAACAGCCTGATCCGCACCGCGGTGCTGAACAACGCCGTTGAGGCGGGTACATTGCTGGTTAAGAAAATGCCGAGCCGCGATTTGGAAATGCCAGAGGCTGATGGAAAAACCCTGCAGGCCTGGATTGCTGAGAATGGGTTGCAGGACAGTCCCATCGCCGCGGAACTCGAAGACCGTATTTAAAACGGATAAGAATAACAATCACACCATGTGAAGCCATTTCAACATGGTCGCGGAGTTCGCTCCGCCTCAGTGGCTCCCTCCCGGGAGCCACACCTTTTTATGACGTATTATTTTTTATACCTGGTTATAAATAATATTGTCGATTAATTGCACAACCTCAGGAATAATCCGCGCCGCTTGACCACGCGGTGTGGTTTTTTTGAGGAATATCCCATGTTGAAATCAATGCTTTCTGTTACTGCCCTTACCCTGGTATTCACTGGCGCCGCGCACGCTGATGTAAGTGATGCACTGGCCAATATCTGCACCATCGTGAAGGCAGATGATAAAGGTGAACTGCGTAAAAAAATGACTGACGTGCAAAAAGACTACCGTCTGTCTCTGCAGGATTACTACTCTGCTATTTCATGTGAAGGTAACAGCCTGATCAGAACCGCAGTACTGAACAACGCCGTTGAATCAGGCACACTGCTGGTTAAGAAAATGCCTAAAGGCGACCTGAGCCAGCCAGAAGCTGACGGCAAGACACTGCAGGCGTGGATTGAAGAAAACGGCCTGCAGCAAAACGCCGTTGCCCAGGTGCTTGCAGAGCGCATCTAACCGGTAAAGACAACAAAAAAGGGTGCACAGTGTGCACCCTTTTTTATTGGAGAGGTAACCCATGCTGTTACTGCTGCGTAGAGAACATCTCTTCTGGCATGGCCATCAGATTGTCAGACCCCGACTGGATTGCCGACACCAGTGACCGTGTGCGCGTCAGCAGTCGGTCGAAATAGAACCCACAGGTGTGCAGCTTAGCCTGATAAAAGTCTTTCTCAGAGGAACCTGCATCCAGCGCTTCCTGCGCTTTAACTGCCATTTTAAGCCAAAAATACGCCACCGTGACATAACCTGAGTACATCAGATAATCAACCGCAGCTGCACCCAGTTCATCCGGGTTACTCGCCGCTGCTTTACCAATATCCATGGTCAGTTGCTGCCACTCGTCAAGGTGCGAGCTGAGCGCATTTGTCCACTTACTGAACTGTGCCTGACCACGCAGTGAGTCGGTGAATTCACGTACTTCCTGAACAAACACGTTGAGCAATTCGCCATTAGAGCCCATAACCTTACGGGCCAGCAGGTCAATCGCCTGGATCCCGGTTGTCCCTTCATACATCGTGCAGATACGCGTATCCCGTGCCAGTTGCTCCATGCCCCATTCTTTAATGTAGCCGTGGCCACCGTACACCTGCATACCGTAGCTTGTCGTTTCCTGCGCGGTTTCTGTTAGAAACGCTTTAACGATAGGCGTCAGGAACGCCAGCTTGGCATCTGCCACTTGCTTCTCTGTCTCATCTGAACCGTACAGGGTCAGGTCCACCATCTGCATGCAGTAGAACGCCAGCGCACGGTTACCTTCGGCAAATGCTTTCTGGGTCAGCAGCATGCGACGCACATCAGGGTGAACAATGATTGGGTCGGCAGGGCCTTCCGGATTTTTCTTGCCGGTCAGTGCGCGGAATTGCAGACGGTCTTTGGCATAGCGAAGCGCGCCCTGGAACGTCGCTTCAGAGGCCGCAAGACCTTCTACACCGGTGCCGATACGGGCCTGGTTCATGAACGTAAACATGCAGTTCAGACCGCGATTTGGCTCACCAATCAGATAGCCTTTCGCACCGTCAAAGTTGATCACGCAGGTCGGGCTCGCATGGATCCCCATCTTGTGCTCAATGCTGCCGCAGTGAACGGCATTACGGTCCAGCTTCTCACCGTCTTCCGACACGTTAAACTTAGGTACAACGAACAACGAAATACCCTTGGTACCCGCCGGCGCGTCTGGCAGACGTGCCAGAACAATGTGAACGATGTTTTCAGAAAAATCGTGCTCACCCGCTGAGATAAAGATTTTCGTTCCTGTCAGGCTGTAGCTGCCATCGTCATTAGGCTCAGCTTTACATTTCAGCATCCCCAAATCAGAGCCGCAGTGCGCCTCAGTCAGACACATCGTGCCGGTCCAGGTACCTTCAACCAGTTTCGGCAGGAAACGCGCCTGCTGCTCTTCAGAGCCGTGAGCACGCAGTGTCGCCATACAGCCGGCGCTGAGTCCGGGATACATCGCCCACGCGTGGTTAGCGCCTGAAAACCATTCAGCAATACAGGAAGCCAGTGAATACGGCAGCCCCTGACCACCGAACTCTTCAGGCTGAGAGATACCAGGCCAGCCGCCTTCCACGTATTGCTGGTAAGCTTCTTTGAAACCTGCCGGAGTCGTAACAACACCGTCTTCCCATTTACAGCCTTCCTGATCACCCGACGCATTCAGGGGTGCCAGACTGTTTTCGGCAAACTTCGCGGCCTCTGCAAAAATTGCAGAGGTCAAATCGTCAGACAAATCGTTGAAACCCAGTTTCTGATAATGTGCCTGCGCACCGAGAAGTTCATTCAGAACGAACAGCGCATCGCGCTGTGGAGCTTTGTAATCTTGCATGGTAACACCTATATCACTTCAAACAGGCCAGCGGCACCCATGCCGCCACCTATACACATGGTACAAACAACGAATTTCGCACCACGTCGCTTACCTTCAATCAGCGCATGGCCGACCATCCGGGCACCACTCATACCATAAGGATGGCCGATCGAAATTGCGCCGCCATTAACATTGAGTAATTCATTCGGGATGCCAAGCTTTTGCTGGCAGTACAACACCTGTACGGCAAAGGCTTCGTTCAGCTCCCACAGTCCGATATCGTCCATCGTCAACCCATGCTGTTTTAACAGTTTAGGGATGGCGAAGACCGGACCAATGCCCATCTCATCGGGCTCACAACCGGCAACCGCAATACCGCGGAAAATACCCAGCGGAGCAACGCTGGCAGATGCCGCAGTTTTGTCATCCATCACCACACAGGCGCTGGCACCGTCTGATAACTGACTGGCGTTACCGGCAGTAATGCAGCCTCCCTCGATAACAGGCTTAAGGCTTTGCAAGCCTTCCAGCGTGGTATCGGCGCGATTCCCTTCGTCTTTGGTCAGAGTAACGGTTTGCTCAGACGTTTCACCGGTTTCTTTATCAACCACAATTTTGACCGTCTCAAGCGGCACAATTTCGTCGTCAAAATAGCCCGCCTGTTGCGCGGCTGCGGTGCGCTGCTGACTTTGCAGACCGTATGCATCCTGCTCTTCACGGCTGATGTTATAGCGCTTCGCCACGACCTCAGCAGTTTGCAGCATCGGCATATAAATGTCAGGATGCTTCGCAATCAGCGCCGGATCGGTAGCACGGTAGGTATTCATGTTTTTGTTCTGAACCAGTGAAATCGAATCGAGACCTCCGGCAACCATAACGTCCGCTTCACCGACACGAATTCGGTTAGCCGCCGTTGCAATCGCAAACATGCCGGAACTGCACTGTCTGTCCAGCGTCATACCGCTAACCTGAACAGGCAGGCCACCTGCCAGCGCGGCAAGACGACCAATATTCATGCTGCCTGTACCCTGTGTCAGCGCACACCCCATGATCACGTCATCAATTTTATCTTTGTCGACACCCGCACGGGCCACCGCATGCGCAATGGCATGACCACCCATTGACGGTGCCGGCAAATTGTTGAATGCCCCTTTGTATGCACGTCCGATTGGTGTGCGTGCTGTACTGACAATTACCGCATCTCTCATGCGTGGTCTCCTTTTCGATAAGCTGCAAGCTTTGACTTGTCTGCGGCCAGGCGGCGTAACAGCTCACATGGCTGTAACCACATGTCTCCGTAGTCACCCAGCGCCTTCTGATAATGTTCGAGGCGTTCCATCAGTGTGGCCAGCCCGATTTCATCGGCGTAGTGCATCGGACCACCACGGTAAACCGGGAAGCCGTAGCCATAAACGTAAATCACATCAATGTCACTTGGCTTCGCGGCAATACCTTCATCCAGGATCTGGATCCCTTCATTAATCAGGGTGTACATGCAGCGAACCAGGATCTCTTCGTCAGAGATGTCATCACGACGTTGTATTCCCAGACGCGCGGCCTCTTCCTCAGCAATCCGGATGACGTCGGGATCCGACACCGGCACGCGGCTGCCTTCTTCGTATAAATAGATGCCTTTTCCGGCTTTCAGACCAACCCGCCCCTGCTCTACCAGACGATCAGAAATCACGCCATACGAAGGGTCGTGGGCGATATGTTCCTGACGCGACTGACGGACGTAATAACCAATGTCCAGCCCGGCCATATCCCCCATAGTGAACGGTCCCATCGGCATGCCGAAGTCGGTCATGACCTTGTCTACCTGCTGAGGGGTTGCGCCTTCCAGCACAAGACGGTTCGCTTCCCGCCCGTACGGCTCAAGCATGCGGTTACCGACAAAGCCAAAGCATACGCCAACCAGCACGGCCACTTTCTTGATGCGTTTGGCCATATTCATACAGGTTTTAATGACATCAGCTCCGGTGGTATCCGTTTTCACCACTTCAAGCAGCTTCATGACGTTGGCAGGAGAGAAGAAATGCAGACCAATCACGTCCTGTGGACGAGAGGTCACGGCGGCAATTTCATTGACATCCAGTGTAGATGTATTTGACGCCAGAATTGCTCCCGGCTTACAGACTTTATCCAGGGTTTTGAATACGTCCTGCTTCACCGACAGCTTCTCAAATACCGCTTCAATGACCAGATCAACATCCGCTATGGCGTTAAAGTCGGTTGAAGGGGTCAGTAACGCCATGCGCTCTTCTACCTGTTGCGCTGTCAGCTTGCCTTTTTTCGCGGAGTTTTCGTAATTACGGCGGATAACTGCCAGGCCGCGATCAAGCGCTTCCTGTTCCCGCTCAACCATAATGACCGGAATACCGACATTGGCGAAATTCATCGCAATACCGCCGCCCATGGTACCGGCTCCGATAATGGCAACACTTTCAATTTTTCTCGTCGGCGTGTCTTTATTAAAGTCTGACAGGTGTGATGCCGCCCGCTCAGCAAAGAAGAAATGCTGCTGTGCCCGCGCCTGTGGCGTCGCCATGCACTCCATAAACAGCCTGCCTTCTTCGGCCAGTCCGTCTTTAAATGGCAGGGTATACGCGCCTTTCACCGCCTCAATGCATTTGTGCGGTGCGAAGAAGCCACGCATTTTCTTAGCGGTAAACGCAGACACCTCGTCAAACACCGCCGATACTTTTTCATCCATCGTCAGCGTAATGTCACAGGTACGCTTAACGGGCTGACTTTTAATGCTGTCGATAAATGCCAGGGCATCGTCTTTAAGATGTTCCAGGCTGTCTGAGATTTTATCGAACACGCCCGTGGTCTTGAGTACAGATTCAGGTTTACCACTGACAATCATGTTCAGCGCAATATGCGCGTCGGTCAGACGGGGCAGACGCTGAGTTCCGCCCGCACCGGGAAGAATGCCCAGGTTGACTTCAGGCAGACCAATTTTATTTGACGCAACAGTGACCCGATAGTGGCACGCCAGCGCCAGTTCGAGGCCCCCGCCAAATGCCGGTCCCGGCATAACAGCGACGACCGGCTTAGCGGCCTGCTCAATCTCATCAAGTACATCGGGAAGGTTCGGTGGCTTAGGACCTGACGCGAACTCACTGATATCGGCACCCGCACTGAACAATGGCAGCGCAGAGGTGATAACAATGGCCTCAACGGCATCATCAGCAACCGCGTCACGTAAGCTTTGCTGAATGCCGGTGCGTAACGCGTAAGACAGGGCATTTACTGGCCCATTGTTCATAGTAATGGTTGCGATCCCGCCACTTACTTCATAACGGACCACATTTTCAGAGGGTGTCGTCATAACATTATTCCTGTTAGCCATAGCACTCTGATGGTAGGGCAGCCACACCAATCATCCAAGTTTATTGATGTTATAGACATTCATCATGAATTTTAATAGTGAACGCAATCCATTGTTACCACGGTGATTCGGCGACAGCCCTCGTCAATCATGAGATTACGCGCAATTGACAGTGCTCCACCCGGGTGCTTTTTATAGACACTGACAATATCAAATAGGACACACTATGGACTCGTTACTCGACTTTCGTAATCACACTGTACTGATCACTGGTGCGGCCAACGGTTTCGGCCGCATGCTGGCACATGAACTGGCTACCCGCGGGGCGAATCTGGTCCTCAGCGATATCGATGAGGCAAATCTCGATGCGGTGAAACGCGCGCTGTCAGCATTAACCCCGGTTGTCACCGTTGCGGGCAGCGTCGCTGACGAGTCGCTGGGTAAAGCTCTGGTTGATGCGGCCATGACAGAGTTCGGCCAGTTGGATATTGCCGTTAACAATGCGGGTATTGCTCATCAGCCTGCACCCACACATGAACTGACCGAAGCGGTGATTGACCTGCAAATGGCGGTGAACGTTAAAGGCGTCATGTTTGGCATGAAATACCAGATCCCTGCCATGTTAAAACAAGGCCGCGGACACATTTTGAATGTCAGCTCGCTGGCAGGACTTGGAGGCGCTCCCAAAGGAGCCGCCTACGCGGCGGCAAAGCATGCCGTGGCCGGCGTAACCCGTACCGCGGCCGTCGAATATGGCAGGAAAAACGTACGCGTAAACGCGATCTGTCCGTTTTACAGTCCAACTAACATTCTGAATATTGATGGCTATGACTCAGACGAGGCGCGGGCTCAGCTGGCTATGGGCAGTCCGATGAAGCGCCTCGCTGATCCCCAGGAAGTGGTCAATGCGATGCTGCTGATTTTATCGCCGGGCAACAGTTATATGAATGGGCAAACCATTGCTATCGATGGTGGTGTGACAGCCTGGTAAGCACACAAACGTATAATTTTTTATACGTGCGTATCATACAGTGTCTTTTTTCTTTTACCAGCATTGGCTTAAATGAGGGTGAACAAACAACAAAACCGACTGATGGCGTGTCGCTGACACGCCAGATGTTGGACCAGAAGCCGATGAAAAAGACACAACTGACAACAATGATGATGCTTTGCACGCTTGCAATAAGTGCATCCGCGGTGGCGGTGCCGATGCAGGACGAGTCATTGTCATTAGAGAAGAAACCTCGCTCGCACACTGTGTCTTTTGAACTGCTGCGTCAGAGTTCGGATGCATCGCGCGAGAATCAGCCTCAGGTTGAAAACAACACCCTCTTCCAGCGTGCACTCCCAGGCAGCGGACAATAATCACAGCGGACTTCCTACTTAAAGTCGTCACAATCTCTGATTTTTATTGGAAATTTATATCGCAGTCGGCCGGTTTCGCGTTTAAAACGGATGCAGGCGGACCGGCGCCGTGCAGATCGCACAGCGCCGTATCGCTTTCAGGGAACCAGGACCATTTTGCCCTTAACCTGTCGGTTCATTACCTTGTCCAGGGCTTTGGTAGCGTCGCTGAGCGGCAAGGCTTCATCCACCACCACTTTGACTTTTCCTTCAACATACCAGCTCAGCAGTTCCTGCATATTTTGCGCAAACACCTTAGGCTGTTTCTGCGTAAATACGCCCCAGAATACGCCGACCAGAGAATAGCCTTTCACCAGTGCCAGGTTGACCGGAAATTTTGGAATATCTCCGCTGGCAAAGCCGACGACCAGTAACCGGCCTCCCCACGCCATACTGCGACTGCATGCATGAAAAGTATCGCCGCCCACACACTCATACACCACATCGGCCCCCTTACCGTCCGTGACGTCTTTGAGCGTCTCTTTCAGATCGTGTTCCTTGTAGTTAATCAGTACATCTGCGCCATTCGCTTTTGCCAGTGCCAGCTTTTCCTCGGTTGAACATACGGCAATCACCCGGGCGCCGAGCGCTTTACCAATCTGCACTGCAGCCAGCCCCGTACCACCCGCAGCGCCGGTGACAACCAGTGTTTCACCCGGCTGGATCTGCGCACGCTGTTTCAGAGCGTGATGCGCGGTAGCGTGTGCTGTCACCAGCGCCGCCGCCTCCTGCGTAGGAATAGGATCAGGTAATGGCATTACCTGCATCGCCGGCACGCAAACTTTTTCTGCATAGCCACCCAGGTTGCTGATGGCAATGACCCGCTGTCCGGGTGTCAGGTGACTCACGCCCTCGCCTACTTCAGCCACGGTTCCGGCGACTTCTGTGCCCGGCACAAAAGGAAACTCCGGCTGTAACTGGTATAGCCCCTGCACCAGCAGGCCGTCGGGAAAGTTAACGCCAGCGGCCTCTACGTTTATCACGACCTGACCTTTACCGGCAACGGCATCCGCCACATCGGTATAGCGCAGCTGCTCAATGGGTCCGAATTCTTCACATACAATTGCTTTCATGTTTACTCCTTACACGTTGCTGCCACTATTTAATCAGCGTATTCGCCATAGCTGCGAGGGGTTTAACCATACTACCCAACTGACTGGCCTGGGCGCTGGAGGCGTTACCATCGTGAGCACGTTTTACCACACCCTGTAAAATCGCGGCCAGACGGAAAAAACTGAATGCCAGGTAAAAGTTCCAGTGGGTAATCTCACCAATATTTCTGCGCTCACAATAGGCCTCAACATAAGCCTGCTCACTGGGTATACCCAGCAATGCCCGGTCAAGCCCGCCCAGTCCGGGAGCCAGCTTAAGGTCCGCTGGCAGTCTCAGTTGCATGCACTGATAGGCCAGGTCCGCAAACGGATGTCCCAGCGTCGACAGCTCCCAGTCGAGGACAGCAATGATAGAAGGCGATGTGTTGTCGCGGCTGAACATCATATTGTCGAGCCTGAAATCACCGTGCACCAGTGACACCTGACCGTCATCATCCGGCAGGTTGGATTCGAGGAAGCTGATCAACGATTCCACTTCTTCGATTTTCTCCAGTTCCGACGCGCGGTACTGTGTGGTCCAGCGACTCAGCTGACGAGCGAAATAATTCCCCGGCTTGCCGTAATCACTCAGCCCCGCTTTTTCAATGTCGACACTGTGCAGCGCCGCCAGAACGCGATTCATCTCGTCGTACATATGCGTCCTGACGCCCGGTGAAGACGCCTCAGGCAGTGCACTGTTCCAGTAAATCTTACCTTCGACGAACTGCATCAGGTAAAACATACTGCCAATTACCTCAGTATCCGTACACAGGTGAAGCACATTTGGCACAGGTACGTCGGTGTCGGCAAGCGCTGCCATGACACGGTATTCACGGTCTACGGCATGCGCAGATTTAAGTAGTTTTCCTGGCGGCTGGCGACGTAACACCACGCGACCGCTGTCGGTATTAAGCAAAAATGTGGGGTTGGACTGGCCACCACTAAACTTTTCCGCACCGGTCACCTGACCGATTTCAGGGCAATGTGACTGCACATAGGTATTAACGGCAGCGACATCCAGTGTTTGTGTACTCACTACTTCCCTCCCGCGGCGTGCTTCTCTGCAATCAGGTTTTTGCCCAGTTGCATCATGTGAACCTGGTCAGGCCCGTCGGCCAGACGGACGGTGCGGGCATACGCATACATTGCTGACAGGGGGGTATCCTGACTGGTGCCGCAGGCACCGTGCATCTGAATCGCCTCGTCAATAACCTTACAGGCCATTTGCGGTGCAACAATTTTAATTGCGGCGATAAGGTCGCGTGACACTTTGTTGCCATACCGGTCCATTTTGTCAGCAGCTTTGAGGGTCAGCAGACGAGCCTGTTCAATCTCACAGTACATCGTCGCGATACTTTCCCTGACTGACTGTTGCGCAGCCAGCGGTTTGCCAAATGCCTCGCGCTCGGCGACACGCTGACAGGCCAGATCGAGAGCACGCTGCGCACAGCCGATAAGGCGCATGCAGTGGTGAATACGACCTGGTCCCAGTCGGCCCTGCGCAATTTCAAAACCGCGCCCTTCACCAAGCAACAAATTCGACGCCGGAACCCGGACGTTCTCAAACAACACTTCCGCGTGACCAACCGGCTCGTCGTAATAGCCCATCGCCGCCATAGGCCGCACGACGGTAACTCCCGGCGTATTCATGGGTACCAGTATTTGCGATTGTTGCTGATGGCGAGCCGCCGATGGGTCGGTTTTCCCCATCACAATCATGATGCGGCAGTTTTCATTCATCGCGCCGCTGGTATACCACTTGCGTCCATTGATCACATACTCATCGCCATCTCTGACAATGGCGGTTTCAATATTTGTGGCATCACTGGAAGCAACTGCCGGTTCTGTCATCGCAAAGGCTGAACGGATCTCACCATTCAGCAGCGGTATCAGCCACTGTGCTTTGTGTTCTTCGGTGCCGTACTTTGCCAGCACCTCCATATTGCCGGTGTCAGGGGCACTGCAGTTAAAGATTTCTGCACTGAACGGGACCCGCCCCATGACCTCACACAAAGGCGCATATTCGAGGTTTGTCAGACCTGCGCCGTATGGCTCATATTCTTTTGGTAAAAACAGATTCCACAGTCCGGCGTCACGCGCTTTTTGCTTGAGCGCCTGCATCATTGCCGGTGTACGCCAGCGGTGCTCACCGTGCTCGACAGCCTCAATATATTGCTTCTCAATCGGGTACACTTCCTCTTCCATGAAGCGCTCAAGGGCTGCCAGTAACGTTTGCGTTTTTTCGTTATATTCAAAGTGCATAGCATTCTCTCTCAGCTATAGGTAATAGCGTGTTGCCGCTCTGGTAAATCCAGATGTGGAATGTTGTTAAAGCTGCTCATGTATAAGCCGCTCCGGGTAGCCAGGCATTGTGAAAAGCTGGCATTTTTAATCTGAAGGTTAACGTTAATCACCCGGGATGCGTCGTACCCCAGGATATGTCTGAGCATCATTGCAATAACCCCGCCTGAACTGACAACCAGCACGCGTCGGGCCTGGGTTGCAATAATGTCGCTCAGCGCATCACCCACCCGCTGCTCAAACTGTAGCCAGGTCTCGGGTAGCTGGCGCTCATCCAGTTCGTTGCGAGACCACGCCAGCATCGCCTGTTTGAGGATTCGGTAGTACACCTGCGCCGAGGCCGTTGATTCAGGTTTGGCGTCAGGGTTTGCCTGCAGATAGGCATCGACCACCGCCATAAATTCAAATTCATTCAGCGACGGCAGTATTTCATCATCCGGCAGACCATGACAGGCACTGCGGATCCCTGCCACGGTCTCGCTGTGCCTCACCAGGTTACCGGCAAACAAGCGGTCGAACGCCAGTTGCCGCTGACTGAAGTATTCGCCAAGAAACGCCGCCTGTCGGTGACCAAGCTCACTCAACGCATCGTAATTCGCTTTTCCAAACGATGCCTGTCCATGGCGGACAAGATAAAACTCTGTCATTGCGTCTCTTCATAGTTGTTAAGTTAATGTGAAAGAGTAGATAATCGCGCTGTATAAGTTTAATTATTAATATGAATAAACGGTAATCAGAGAAAGCTATGGCGGACCACAGGGCATGCTACGCATAGCTTTGCTGCCGACACCGTGAAAAATCCCGGGGACAGGCTACACTTAGGCTCGGATTGGTGTCACAATCGATGGTCACCAGGGACGAATAAAACAATAAAAATCAATACCATGATTAGACGTTATCACACTTCAATTGCACTATCGGGCATTGCCGCCAGCGTCGCTACAGCGCTAATTACGCCGTCTGCGCTGGCTGATGATGCTCAGCTTGAACGTATCATTGTCAGCGCCCAGAAAACCGAACAGTCAATTCAGGAAATTCCGGTCGCGGTGACCGCGCTGTCCGGCGACGATCTGGCAGAGACGGTGTCGCTGGACATGTTTGATATCCAGAACTTTGTTCCCGGTTTCGCTGCGTTTCAGAGCCAGAGCGCCACCAACTCCAGCTTTTCGGTCAGGGGTATTGGCACCTCCTCCCAGAATTTCGGTTTTGAGTCATCGGTGGGCATGTATGTGGATGGCGTATACCGTTCACGCCAGAATGCACTGGTTAATGACCTGGCAGATATGGCCCGGGTGGAAATTCTGCGCGGCCCACAGGGAACCCTGTTTGGTAAAAATACGCCCGCCGGTGCGATCAGCATTATCACGCGTCAGCCCGAACATGGTCAGCGCGATGGCTATGCCGAGCTGACCCTGGGTAACGACAACCTGGTAAGAGTTTCTGCTGGTGCGACAGTCACCGCCATAGAGGATGTGCTGTCGTTTCGCGCCAGTGGATTCAGTACTCATCGGGACGGTTTTATTGACGACGACCAGAACCAGCAAAGCCTGAACAATCGCAATCGTTCCGGCGTTCGCCTGCAGGCCAGATATACGCCAACCGACGCCGTCTCGCTGCGCGTCATTGCGGATTACAGTGAACTGGATGAGCGCTGCTGTGGCGCACTCACCTGGCAGGATAACCATCAGGCGATCGCTGTCGACGGGAAATTCGGCACCGACGCACTGTTAATGCAACCGCCATTCAATGCCAGTTTATTCACCCGCGACGACTTTTTCGATTACACCACGGCATTGTCAGTGCCGCCGGTATCAAAAATGACTGACAAGGGACTCTCTGCGCAGCTTGATGTTCGCCTCAACGATCAGTGGTCAGTGACCAGTATCACCGCGTTTCGCGCCCTCGACTCCTATGACAGCGTCGATACAGATTTCAGCAACGCCAGTTTGCTGACCGCGACCAATGACGCTGATCAACAAGCGTTTTCTCAGGAACTGCAACTGCACTACCGCAACGCGACGTTGTCAGGCATTTTTGGTGCCTACTGGTTCAGTCAGAATCTGAATCTGCAGTTTGATACCACCACACAGGCGCAATTTCCGGCTTTTTTTGCGGCATCAACTCAGGCCCTGTCACCACTGCTGGACGGCATTAATACGCTAAGCGCCCTGACCGGTGGGTTGCTTGCCCCGGTTGCCAGCCCGGCGCCGGCAGATACCGCGTTCGCGCACACGGCCTATCAGGAACAGGACAGTATTGCGCTGTTTGCCCAGACCCAGTGGCACATCACACCGGCACTCACACTGACCACCGGCCTGCGTTACACAAGAGAAGAAAAGTCGTTGCTGGGCCACTACACAGAACAAGGACCTGGCATTGACGGTCTGCCTCAGTCCCCCTCGCTGTGGCCCGACCCGTTTGCCGCCGGCAGCGCACTGAATGCGCTGGCTGTGGCACTGGGTTCAGGACAGCCGCTGCCGGGCGATGCACTTGGCGCGATTGCGCCATTCCAGCAGCCTGGCTGGGGGTTCTTTTTACTGCAAAGTGCTGCCGTGTTACCCCGGCCGGATATGCAGGCCTCTTTGGATGATGATCAGGTCACCGGCACGGTTAAACTCAGTTATCAGAGCGATGCGGACACCCTGTGGTATGCCTCATTTGCCACCGGCTTTAAGGCTGGCGGCATCAATACCGACAGGATCTTACCCTCGCTGGATCCGGTGTTTGACGCAGAGACTGCACGCACGCTGGAGTTCGGACTCAAGCGCGACTGGCGCGATCTGAATTTGCGCACCAACGTCGCTATTTACACCACCAACGTCAACGACTTCCAGGCATCAACTTTCACCGGCACAGGCTTTAACCTGCAAAATGCCGGCAGTATCAGTGTTGACGGACTGGAAATTGAAATGACCTGGTTCCCGCTGGAAAACACCCAGCTCACGCTGGCGGGCGCGCGCACGCTGGCCAGGTTTGATCGCTTCGAGAAAGGACCGTGCTGGGTCAGTACACCGTGGCACACCGGCGTGGATGATCCCGGTCGACAGGCACCCGATCTGCCATACTGTTCACGTGGCGGCGATCGTGTTGGCTTCGAGCCTGACAACACGCTGAACCTCACGCTCAGCCAGTTTATCCGGTTAGGAGATATCGACAGCACACTGAGTGTGGATTACCAGTATGTTGGCGATCTGTACATTGATGACAGTAATGATCCACTAAAAAAAGTATCGTCACACACCCTGATGAATGTGCGCTGGCTGTTTACCCTGCCAGGCGGAGAGACCGATCTCATTATTTGGGGCAGGAATGTTTTCGATGAAGACTATGTGGCCCGCAGTGGTTTCGACGTGCCGGTACAGACGGGCAAAATTATGGCGTATCCCGGCCAGCCTGCCAGTTACGGCATCAGTCTGCGCCATCATTTCTGACGCAGCGTATTCAGGTTTGCGCTGTACCTGCTAACCTTTGGGCCAGTGAACTGGCCCATTGCTGGTAGCCTTTCGGGCCTGGATGAAATCCATCGCTGGCCATCAGCTCGCCCGTGACATCGATTCGGGCATCATGAAATAAGAAGCCCAGGGCGTCAGCACGACGCCGGGTCAGACGGTTCAGTCGCCTGGCCCGCGCGCCCATGATGGCAGACAGTGGCCAGGGTAGCGCCGGAAAGGCTTCCATTGGCGGAATCGCACATACCACCAGCTGGCTGACGCCAAATTTCTCCCGGCTGAGACCGGCAAGTTGTTCGAGCGCCTTACTCCAGCGCCGACGAGAACGCATGTGCACAACATCATTCACGCCGGCCGACACCACCAGCGTATCTACCCGCTGCGCATCCATGCTATCAAGCAGTGCCACCGTGTCGTTCAGCGTCAGCCCGGTTTTGGCATGGCACTGCCAGTGCACGGTATGGGTGTCAGCGAGACGTTCAGCCAGTCGTACCGTCAGCGCTTCCTTCTGTAATGCAACGCCAACACCGGCGGCTGCGGAATCGCCGACAACCCAAAGGTGTCTGGTCTCACCGCGACCGCAAATGCCACTTCGCGCGCCCCCGGCTTCAGGTAACACCGGGGTGCGCTGTCTTACCCTGCGGCCCTGATAAAGCATCACCGGCGCCAACAAGGGCAGCCACACTCTGTTCACTTTGCTCTCCTGTTAAATCTGGCGGCAGGCAACCAAAATCCTATTACTTTGAACGAGATCAAACAAAGCCCTCGCACGCTGCGATACCCTGCGTCTGTTAACGGAAAATGAGTATCGCTATGACCACCACAGACCTGTTTGATCCCCTGCTGCTGAATAAATACAACATCAGCGGCCCAAGATACACCTCTTACCCAACCGCACCGGCATTTTCCGACAATATTCCGGCAACGTTACTGGCTGACGCGGCCGCTACCAGTGCGCGGGATCTTTCACTGTATATCCATATTCCGTTTTGTCATAGCCTTTGCTATTACTGCGGATGCAGTAAAATCATTACCCGTCACCAGGACAAAGCCGACCGGTATCTGGATTATCTTGAAATAGAAATTCAGCGACGAGCTCCGGCATTTAAGAACAAAACCGTGCGTGAAATCCACCTTGGTGGCGGCTCACCCAGTTTCCTCACGCAAGCCCAGCATACGCGACTGCGTGACATGCTGTTCAGTCATTTCAGCGTAGCCCGCAAACCGCAAATGTCAGTTGAAATCGATCCCCGCCGGTTTGAGAAAGCCGACCTGAGCCATCTTTTTGCGCTGGGCTACAATCGTCTGTCGATAGGGGTTCAGGATGTGGATTATCAGGTACAGCAAGCGATCAACCGTGTCCAGAGTACAGCGCATATTGCGGCACTCATTGACCACGCCAGACTACTGGGGTTCTCTTCCATCAACATTGACCTGATTTATGGGCTGCCCCACCAGACGCCTGAGACCTTCAGGCAGACGCTGAGCGCGACAAAAGCCATGACACCGGATCGAGTTTCATTATTCAGTTACGCCCATCTGCCGTCACGTTTTGCCGCACAGCGTAAAATTCGTGATGAATGGTTACCCGGCCCGGCTGACAAGCTGGCGCTGATGAAACAGGCCATTGAAAGTCTGACCGACTATGGCTACATCATGGTCGGCATGGACCATTTTGCCCTGCCCGACGATGATCTTGCCAAAGCCAGACAGGCAGGTCAGCTGCACCGTAATTTTCAGGGGTATACGACCGGCGCCGAACTTGATTTACTGGGGCTTGGTGTTACCGCAATCAGCGCGATGGGTAATACTTACGGGCAAAACCCGAAAGATCTGAATACCTACTACCGCATACTCGACGAACAGGGTCAATTAACCGAGAAAGGCATTTGCCTGAGCCAGGATGATCTGATTCGCCGCGATGTGATCATGGCACTAATGTGCAACCTGACGGTGGACTTCAGTGACATTGAGGGCCGCTATGGCATCGATTTTTCAGCGTATTTCCGTGACGAACTGGAACAGCTTGCACCCTTTGTCAAAGACGAGGTACTGCATTTTGACGAGCAGCGCATTGTTGTCGAGGAAAAAGCCCGGTTATTTATTCGAATTATTGCCATGACGTTTGATGCCTATCTCAACCAGCATCAGCATGTCACACGCTATTCGCGGGTAATTTAAGTCTGCAGGCTTAGCAGAGCTTAAACCGCGCCATCACTGTCATCCCCGGATGCAGGGCAAGCCGATCGACAGACAACTGACTGATGATGGCGCACAGCTGATTTGTACCACAGCGAAGCCTCACACAGACTTCCCCGTCCAGGCCAGGTTGCATCGAGGCCACCTGACAGCGCAGGGCGTTGACCTGCGATGACCGGGCCTCACTTCCGGTATCCAGACTCACGCGCCGGGCCGCCACCAGCATTCGCCGTCTCCCGTGCCGCATCACATCCTGACGGGTATACAGCGTATGCCCTTCCACGCTGAGCCGGTGGTAGGGGTAACGGGGATCGGGCGCAAGCGGCTCACCCTCAAGTACCGCAAAGTCCTGCGCCCGGGCACCGCCTGCATCACTGCGATGTAATTGCCCATCGTCAAGCACGAACACCTCATCGGTATACAGTGCCAGCTCATCGGTATCATGCGACACCGTGATGGCAGTTATGCTGTGTTCGTCGAGATAATGGTACAACGCATCGAGAATTTGGCGGCGAGTTGCAATATCAATGGCACTGAACGCCTCATCAAGCAGCAGAATATCGGGGTGATTTATCAGTGCACGGGCCAGCGCAACACGTTGCGCTTCTCCGCCGGATAAGGCCTGGCAAGGTTTGTCCAACAAGTGAGCACAGCAACAAAGCGACACAATCCGTTGCGCGTCTACGTCCCTGCCGGCATAGTGTTGCGCCAGCTTAAGGTTACCGCTGACGTTGAGATGCGGAAACAATGCAGGCTGCTGAAAGACCATCCCTACCCTGAGCTCACCCGCTATCCGCCAGCTTGCTGTGACCTGTGCCCTAGGCTCAAGTCCGGCGAGTGCACGCAGTAAGGTTGTTTTGCCTGCACCGGATACACCGGTCAGACCGGCCAGCACCGTGTCGTTACTGAGTGATGCACGAACCGCCAGTGTTGGGCGCTGACGGTCGTTTAACGCGACGGTAAAGTCCATGGCGTTCCTTGTCGGTTAAACCGGTAAAGTACCGTGAGCATGAGCGCAGAAAACACCAGCAGACCACCGGCAAGCCAGTGCGCTTCGGCATAGTTAAGGGCCTCTACGTGGTCAAACAGGGCAACAGAGAGGACCCGTGTCTGGCCCGGAATATTGCCGCCAATCATCAGTACCACACCAAACTCACCTACGGTGTGCGCAAAACTCAGGCCAGCTGCCGTCACCAGCTGCGGTCTGATTAAGGGCAACACAATCCGAAAAAAACGGGCACGTGCTGGCATATTCAGACAACGCCCCGCTTCCAGGTAGCGGCTATCAAGCTGTTGAAACCCCATAGTCAGCGGCTGGACCGTAAAGGGTAATGAATAGATCACAGACCCTATCACCAGTGCACTGAATGAAAATGCCAGCGGCGATCCGGTCAGCGTCTCCCAGGCCTGCCCCAGCGGGCTCTGTGGCGACAGCGCGATGAGCAGATAAAACCCCAGTACGGTTGGCGGCAAAACCAGCGGCAGCGCAATGATGGCCTGCACCAGCGGTTTCGCGGGATGGCGCCAGTGTGCCAGCCACCATGCCACAGGCAGACCGATTAGCAGCAGGATAAGACTGGTCACCCCCGCCAGCTTTATGGTCAGGATTATCGCCTCAAGGCTATTCGTCATTGTGCTCTCCGGTCAGGTAACCAGCCTGTGCAATCATTGCCTGCCCGTCTTCAGACAATAAGAAATCGGCAAACCGCCGCGCTGCCGCGTAGCGGTCTGCAGGCGCGGTCACCGCCAGCTTTTGAATAATTGGCTGGTGCAAAGACGAAGGAATAGGATAAATCCGGATATCCTGCGATACCGCCTTTGAAGATAATGGCTGCACCTTTGCCTGCGCCAGTGATAAAAAGGCTGCATCTACGGCGCCAGAGACAAGAAATTGCCGCACCTGCTGAACATTGGCTGCGGTAACAAGACGCCCACGCAGCGTGTCATTCAAGCCCATCGCATCAATCACCTGCTGCGCCGCCTTGCCATAGGGCGCAACGGCGGGATTGGCAATGGCCACGCTGACACGCGGCTGATAAAGAAACTGCAGGCTTTGCTCAACACTGTCCGGTTGTGTGGTGCGAACTGCAAGCGCAAGCTGACCTGTTGCATAGATTGCGGTATCATGCTGTACAACGCGCTGCTGCGCTATCAGCGCGTCCACACGGGCTGCATCGGCAGACAGAAACACATCAAACGGCGCACCGTGAAGCAGCTGTGCATACAGCGCACCGCTCGATGCAACCGACACCTGTATTGTCTCGCCCGTCTGCTGCTCATAGTGCTGTACCAGTTGTTCCAGCGGCCCGGCAAAATTAGCGGCCACCGCAACCAGGAGTGGCCTGGCGATAACCGATGGCACCATCAGCAGGCAACATACCAGAACGACGATCCGCACGCTCAGGTTATTCCTCATGGTTTTTTAACCAGCGCATGGCGGCGTGCTGATCACTGGCTTTCGGTGTGACCCACGTGCCGGTGCCCCCAACCCGTTCTTTTTTCCACAACGGGACAGATTGTTTGAGCATATCCATCATAAAGCAGGCGCCATCGAACGCAGCCTGACGATGCGGCGCACTGCATCCTACCCAGACAATCTGTTCATGTCGGTCCAGCCGACCAATGCGGTGCACCAGACCGGCATCCGTCAGGGAAAATCTCGCGATGGTTTGTTGCACCAGTTGTCCCATTACGGCCTCGGTCATTCCGGGGTAATGTTCCAGTTCAATGCCCTCAAAGGCTGGTGTCTCATCCATGTCTCTGACCAGCCCGGTGAAGGTCACGATGGCCCCCGCCTGTCCTGACGAGGCTTGCCGCAACCGGTCATACAGTGTCTGTACACAAAAATCATCACTACTGACCTGTGCAAACATTCAGCCTCCGGTCACCGGTGGGAAAAATGCTACCTCGTCGTGAGGGTTCAGGGAATGTGATGGCATGACCAGGGTCTGGTTGCAGGCTATCAGCACCGGCGCGTCGAATACTGCCTGCCAGCGATCATTCTGCGCGCAGAGCTCGGCTTTCAGCTCATCAATCGTGGCATTGTCATTCACCGCCACCGTGATATGTCCGTCGCCGGTTACTTCGCGGATTTGCGCAAAACTTTTTACCGTAATCTGCATGACCTCCCCCTCTATGGCTGAGTCCAGTGACCGCCTTTGCCGCCTTTCTTATCCGTTACCCTGACCTCGTGAATTCGCATGGCAGGATCAATTGCCTTGCACATATCAAAGAGGGTCAGCAATGCAACATTAACGCCGGTCAGCGCCTCCATCTCGACACCCGTGCGGCCGGTCAGCCGACACGTACACCTGACCCTGATTCGCGAGCCGGCCTTATCTACATCAAAGTCGATATCAACTTTTGACAGCGCCAGGGGATGGCAAAGCGGAATGAGACTGGCACACTGTTTTGCGCCCTGAATGCCAGCGACTCGGGCAACCGCAAACACATCGCCCTTGGCAATACGGCCTTCACTGATGCGCTCGATCACATCATTCGATACGATCAGAAAGCCCTCTGCCGTTGCTTCACGGCGCGTTTGTGCTTTATCGCTGACATCAACCATATTGGCTCTGCCCTGCTCATCGAGGTGACTGAACCCACTCATGCCTGCGATACCGGCTTAAGATGCGAAACAAAATTACAGGGCCGGAAGTCCGCGTCCAGCTGACTGGCAATAATTTTCTCCCAGCCTGTGCGACAGGCACCGGTTGAGCCTGGCAGACAAAATATGACTGTACGATTGGCAAACCCGGCGAGCGCGCGTGACTGTATGGTAGCGGTTCCAATTTCATCATAACTTACAGCACGAAACAGCTCACCAAACCCATCGACCTGCTTATCAAAAAGCACACTTAAGGCTTCAGGGGTCGAATCGCGATGGGTGAAACCGGTGCCGCCGGTCACCAGCACAGCCTGGACTGCCGGATCCGCAATCCAGGCTGACACAATGGCACGCTGCTGATAAATATCATCCTTAACAATCTGGCGGCCGACCAGTTGATGACCGGCCTCGGTCACCTTGGATGCGAGGTAGTCACCGGATTTATCATCCTCACGCGTTCGGGTATCCGACACGGTAAGCACCGCGATCCCCAGCGGGACTGTCACCTTGTTCATAAAAATTCCTGAATTCAGATACGAATCATTGGGTTGCTTTGCTAAAGTACCCGTATCATTTTGCCTGTCAATGCAGGCAAGTTTACTCAACGGACAGGTAAGATACGAAAAAAATTTCGCAGACTTACTGTCAGGTTCCTGGTTTATTCTCCATGACATCATCCTTGCCCTATGAACAACTACTGCGCTTCAACCGTCAGATTGTGCTGCCTCAGGTGGACATTGACGGTCAGGAGAGGCTGTCTGCAGCACGTGTACTGGTGATTGGACTTGGCGGACTCGGTAATGCGGCCTCACAGTCACTTGCCGGTGGCGGCGTCGGACACCTGACGCTGGTCGATCATGACGTAGTGGAAACCACGAACCTGCCCAGGCAGCCGCTGTTTACCGACACCGACTGTGGTCGCCTGAAAGTGGACGCAGCAAAAGAAAGACTGGCTGCGCTTAACCCTGCCTGCAGGATCACTGCGGTAGATCAGGCAGTATCGCCGTCAACCTTGCCGGCCCTGCTTGCCGGGCACGATGTTGTGCTGGACTGCACTGACAATGTAGCGGCGCGGGACGCCATCAACGCAGCCTGCGTTCAGCATGCGCGGCCTCTGGTCAGCGCTGCGGCCATCCGGTTTGAAGGGCAGGTGTTTGTAGTCAGGCAGGCTCCGCCCTGCTATGCCTGCGTGCGTGCACTGTTCAGTGCCCCTCGACTCAGTTGCACCGAAGCAGGTATCTTTAGTCCGGTGGCGGCTATCACAGGCACCTATCAGGCATTACTGGCACTGCAGCTGCTGCTGGGTTTGCCGGTTCCCGAAGGCTGCCTGCTGTGTTTTGACGCCCTGACTCACCAGTGGCAACCGTTTACGGTACCGCCACATCCGGCCTGTCCGGTTTGTCGTTCACTTTGACTGTTGCGGAGCACATTTGCATGAGCAATACCCTGGTTAAACAACATATCGCCGTCGCCCAGAACGCCTCGGGCCGTAACCTGAATGTGCCGGTTTACCGCATCCGCGGTGACAGACCGGGCCCCAAAGTGTATATCCAAAGTTCCATTCATGGCGCCGAAGTCCAGGGTAACGTGGTGATTTATCATCTTATTCAGCGTTTGCTCAATCTGCCACTGACCGGTGAAATCACGCTGGTACCCAACTGCAATCCGGTGGGTACCAATATCAAAGCCGGTGAGTATACGCTGGGCCGGTTTGATCCGGTAAACGGCACAAACTGGAACCGTGGCTATTACTACGATGCAGACCGGGTAAACGACTTTGCCGGAACGGTTACAGCTGACGAAGACACTGCCAGTATCAAACGACGTTTTCGTCGTTACTGGCGCGACGCCCTGAATGAAAAACTGAACAACCCATGGGGGCTGGGACTGGCACAACAACTCAACCTGACCCTGCAGCAAATGGCAATCGATGCAGACATCGTGCTGGACCTGCATAACGGACCGGTTTCAACCCGCCACATCTATGTTCCGGAATATGCCCGTGATGCGGCCACCCTGTTCAATATTCCGCACTGTATTTTCATCCCCAACACATTTGCCGGTGCACTGGATGAAGCCACATTTTGTCCGTGGTGGACTTTAAGCGACGCGCTGAAGGCGCAGACCGGCACATCACATAACTTTGCGGTAGAGGCATTTACCCTGGAAATGGGCAGCCAGGAAGTGATCGACTTTGCTGAGGGTGATATTGATGCGCGCAGTATTCTTAGCTATCTGGGTCAGCGGGGCATCATCCGGGACTGCCCGTTTACCCCGTCAGCTATGACCCGCGTAGGCGTCCTGCTGCGTGATTATAAGACCCTGTTCACCGACTTTGGCGGCATGGTCGAATACCTGGTGAAGCCTGGTGAGGCGGTACCGGCAGGCACACCGCTGGCAAACATTCTGAATATTGACGAACTGGATAACGACCGTGGTCACCGTCAGCTACTGGCGCCATGTGATCTTATTCCGATCCTGCACTTTCCGTCAGCCTCGGTGCTAAGCGGGACTCAGCTGTACAAAGTGTTTACCAATTACCACACCCTGGACTGACCGGCCTGAATGCACAGGCCGGACGACGGGAAAGGGCTGCGGCCTGACTCAGATTGGTGAGCCCGGTGGCAGCGGCATGACCTTAAAGCTACCGGGCCAGTTACCGGTTTCAAGGTATGTAGTGAGCCAGCCGTGCAACACCTGCGATACCGGGGTTTCCTGATCCTCAAGATACGCCGACAATGCCGCCAGCTCAGCGTTAATCGCGACTCTCACTTCAGCGCCCAGTGCAGGCTTCGACGCAGCCTCAACCAGTTTGGTCAGCACCACCAGCTGCAGACGCTGATCCAGTGGCTGTGCACTGTCATTGTCAAACCAGTGCTGTTTGAGCAGCGCATGGGTTAACTGAGCGACGCTGGCGAGATCGCTACGCATCGCGCTTTGATAATTCAGCCGGTTAAGACGCTCTGGCATCAGCAGCAAATCAAGCGCGTGCCCTGCCGCCGCCTCTGCCATGGTCAGCGGATCAAGCATCCGGCTCATGCGCGAGGCAAAATGCTCACGGGTAATATCATCGCCAAAGGCGGTGGGCGGGATCAGTGTTTTCAGCGCATCGGGCAGCGATAAGAAGTCAGCAGACGTTGCTTTCATCAGTTGTGACATCGCCCGTTGCTGCACGCTCGCCGCCACAAACGACTGGCCTCTCGGCGACGCATAATCACCTTTTTGCTCATACTCATACTGCACACCACCGACCTGTTTCGCGACAGCTTCCAGTTGGTAGCGATGCAGCAGGTAAACCGGAACCAGTGTGTCCTCAAGCGACGATAACGTTGCGCCCTCTGGCAACGTGGACAGACCCAGGCGATCGAGTGCAAAACGACGCAGTGCCGTCAGGGCGTCAAACTCATCGAGAGGATCGCTGCCGTTATCCCACATATGGCCATTAGCCGACGCATGGTGCGCCGAACGGGTGTCCGCGTCCGTTTTGAACGGCAGACCGGCCTTTCTTGCGCGGGTGATAAGGCTGTCCAGCCCCTGCTGTTCATCAACACTGGCAAACTGCTGATAGCCATAGGCGATGGCATGCTTGTCCCACTCGCCCATGCCGGTATCGTAGGCATCCTCCAGCATGACGCGGCCTTCGGCCAGACGCAGCTGTGGGTGGGGATAATCCATCACCGACGAGCGGCCTTTTTCACTGGCGGCAAAGTTATGCGCCAGCCCCAGTGTGTGCCCCACCTCATGTGCAGACAGCTGACGAATACGCGCAAGCGCCAGTTGCTGTTGTGCATTGGTGTTGCTGTTACCGTCAGCAAACGGGCTGGTCAGTCCCAGCGCTATCAGGTAATCCTGTCTGACGCGCAGCGAGCCCAGCGTAACGTGTCCTTTAATGATTTCACCGGTGCGGGGATCGACGACCGATGACCCATATGACCAGCCTCGGGTGGCGCGGTGTACCCACTGGATGACGTTGTAGCGTACATCCATCGGGTCGGCGCCATCAGGCAGCACTTTTACCTGAAATGCGTTTTTATAGCCAATCGCCTCAAAGGCTTCATTCCACCAGCTTGCGCCATCCTTCAGGGCACTCATAACCGGCTCAGGGATGCCGGGATCAAGATAGTATACAATCGGTTCAACTGCCTCACTACGCGGCGCCAGTGGGTTCTTTTTCTGCAGACGGTGACGCAGGATATAGCGTTTTTCGGTAGGTTCACTGATTGGCGTCGCGTAATCGAAGTAGCGGAATTTCCAGTAGCCGGAATAAGGGTCAAATACCCGCATCTGATAGCCCGGCTCAGGCAGGGCAACAAAAGAATGATGCAGATGCACAGACAGAGCGAGTGGCTCGGGGGCAACCTGACGCACAAACTCGCCGGGTTTACTGCCGCTGAAGGTCACCATCGCTTCAAGTTCCGTGTTGCGCTCAAAGGCTTTTGAGCGGGCCAGATAAACACCACTGCGGCTGGTGTCTACGCTGTAACTGCCCTGCTCCTGTGCCGACAGACGTGTACCAATGCCATGGATATCACTGAGTAAAAACGGGGTATAGTTGATCAGCACGTGACCGTCACTTTGCGCCACGATCTCAAAGCCCGCTATCACAGAGTCGGCGAACGCCTCAGCAATGCTTTGCTTCTCTTTGCTGTTGTCGGTATCTGCGCGATACAGGGTATTGAGCTGTCTGAGCATGACCTTGTTGCCGAAACGCTCAAACTTTACCAGTCGGGTTTCTCCCAGTTGCCCGCGATCCAGGCCGATATCATTAGAGCCCACACCGTATGGCAGGCTGCTCTGGAAAATCATTTCCTGGCCAACATTGCTGATATCCAGATAGACACTGTCGGTCTGGCTGTCATAGTAAAACGTGACAAAGCCGTCCCGCTTTTCCATACCCGCGGTAAAATCATCCAGTGAGGGCACTGCGGCCCAGACGGCGGATGACATCAGTGAAAGCAGTATGATGAGATGTCGCATTATTGTTTTCCTACGGTTGTACACCGGTCGCCCCGGCACAGTATGTTGACCACTTTGGTTACGCTACCCAATTCGCCAGTCTAAGAAAAGCATTTGCGTCAGGTTGATCTGCGTCAACGTTGAATTGCACCTGACTGATATCCTTTACACCATTGATGACTGATTATCCACCGAGGACAACCGGGTGACGCCGTCGGACTTTGTTTTTACAGACTACTTGCAAGCCAGCGATGCCATGTCTGCACCGGCAGGTTCTGAACATGCCGCGCCGGTCTACTTTCTTAACATCAGACATGCCGTTAATGCGGCGACATCCGAGCGGCCCGTTTTCGGCTGCCACCTGACCGTCAACAGTGAGCTACCGGTCAATCAGGCCCTGTTAGTCGGCCCCGACGATACTCTCGGCTGGCTCGATCACAACCGCCTCGACCATCTGCGTGTCAGTACCTGTGACAAGTCGGGCAAACAGCCTGTGGAACACTTCTTTTGTGCTGATGACGGCCGCCTGCGCAGCCGTTTTCCCATGCACATCTACCTGTTGAGTAATACCAGCGATACCATGAAATCGGATGGCTGGCTGTTATTTTCACCGGTCGTCAGCGCTTCTGCCTCGCCGTTACGTCTGGCGGTCAGCAATTAAGCGCTGTGCAGTCGCTGCCTGAGACCTGAAAACCGGCTGTCGCGCCGGGTCATCATGGCCTCTAGCGTGTCGTTGTCAGACAGGATAAGGCACCCCGATTTTGCCCGCGTCAGCCCGGTATACAGCAACCCCCGATGATAAAGGCTTTGGATCTGCTGACTCTGCGACGGTGGTATCACCATCACAACCTGACTGAACTCAGAACCCTGGGACTTGTGTATCGTCATGGCGAAGGCACTCTCAACAGCGGGCAACCGCGACAGGTTCATCGCCCTTATGCTGCCATCTGCGCGCTCAAACCAGGCTTTTAAACTGCCTGAAGCGTCAGGCCAGACAATGCCGATATCCCCATTAAACAGCTGCTGCGCATAATTATTTTGCGTCACCATCAGCATGCGTCCCCTGAAGAACGCACTATCCGGCGCCTTCACAGCGTCACGCACCACCTGCTCCATCAGACTGTTGAGTGCCTGTGCACCAAACGGTCCTTTTCGCACCGGTGTTAACCAGCGGCACGCCCGCGTAGCCTCTATCGCCTCCTGCACAGAGCGGGCTTCAAGCAAGGCTGACAGTGTCTGTCTGATCAGTGACGTCAGAGCGGTTGCTGCCGCCGGTAGCGGACACAGACTGACATCAGACGACAATGCCTCCGGCAGTTCAGCGTGCGTGTTAGCCTCGTGCTCAAACGCGCTGACATCGCCTGAACGAATTGCTGCAGCAGCACGTGCCAGTGCCCCACCGAAACGCTGGCTCCGGGACAAGGTATGCACCCACCCTGGCGCATCGTCATCCACCGCTAATAAGGGTAAGTGCGGGCACAATGCTGCAATATGCTCACGCATAACCCGCGGCACGCCGCGCCCGCTGGCTATGGCGTTTTCATCCGGGGGCGTGATCAGTGCCTCCAGGACATTACCGGATTCCACCGCGGGCAACTGATCGGCGTCCCCGACCAGAAACAGCCTGGCCTGCGCGGGCAGTGCCCGCACTACCCGCGCCATCAGACCAATATCCACCATTGAGGCCTCATCCACTATCAGCACATCAAGGTCAAGCGGGTTGTCAGCATGGAAACGGGTATCAATGCCATACTGACTGACACCCAGCAAACGATGCAGCGTAACTGCCTGTTCTGGCAGCGTCGTTAACAGCTGCTCATCGACCTTGCCCCGCAGTGCGTCACGCGCGCTGCCAACTGACTCACTTAAACGCTGCGCAGCCTTTCCGGTAGGTGCGGCCAGCACAATGTTGAGCGGGTGATCGCTCATGGCCTGCAATGCCAGCAACAGCCGTGTCACCGTGTAGGTTTTGCCTGTGCCCGGTCCGCCGTTGATCACACTGAATGGCTGTAGCAGTGAGGCCGCAACCGCAACCTGCTGCCAGTCCTGTTCGCTCTGAGGCTGGCAGTCAAACATTTGTTGCCATACTGCGTGACAGCGTGCCAGTGCGTCAGGCTCCGGCGTAACGTAATGACGCCGTGCGGTAATCGCACCGATCACTTCCTGCTCAAACGCATAATAACGACGCGTGTACAACAGGGCATCATCAAGAATCAGCCCTGTGGCGACCACGTCGTGGTTTAGTGCATCCCGGGCAAGCGTAAGCAGCCGATCACTATCTGGCAGGGTAAATCCACTGTCTGCTACGTCGGCCTGCCTGAACCAGGTTTTATCTGCCACCTCGTTCAGCGACAGGCAGGTATGTCCCTGGCGCAGTTGCCAGGACAGCAGGATCAGCAGTTGCTGCCATACCTGCGCGTCAGCGTCTGATAACGTGGGAACAGCGAATGTGCGGGAAAAATAATAATCAATCGCTTCGCTGCCCGGCAGCCGGGTGAGTGCATGGTCGAGTGTCATCATAGTGCGGCTTCCTCAGCCTGACCAAACAAGCTGTCCAGCGCAGTCAGTTCATCGGGTGACAACGCTGTATAAAACACGCCCTGCCCTGGAGCATGGTCTGGATGCATTCCCCGCAAATAGAGATAATACACGCCGCCGAAATGCAGTTGCGGATCATAGTCTGGCATGCTGGTACGCAGGTAGCGATGAAGCGCCAGACTGTAAATGAGGTACTGCAGATCGTACAGGTGGTGCTGGTTATTCAGGCACAATGCCGCTGGCGCGTAATCATCTGCCTGGTTGCCAAGCCAGGTTGACTTGTAATCACACACGTAATAACGCCCGTTATGTTCAAAAATCAAATCAATAAAGCCATGCATCATGCCTTCAAGCTGATGACGCCCTGGCAGCGTGACCGGCAATGGCGCAGTCAGCGACGACAGGTTATCGCGGTGACGCTGAAGCTGTGCCGACAGCGCTGACATATCAAGATTGTCCATCGGAAAGTAAAACTCAGCCTCGCGCAGCGTAGCCGGCAGGTCAAGACTGGCCATGGTCAGCACGGCATCACCATCAAGTGGTGTCGCCAGCACCTCATCCAGCCAGGCAAACAGTGCCTCACTGCCGGCCTCGTCCAGACCGAACCGTTTCGCCATCTGGCGGCTGTCATCGGTCCATTCACGGTGACTAAAATCTTTATGTTCCAGCAGATCGTGCAACAGGTTGCCCGCCCGGGCGCCTTTCTCAAAGCTATAACGAAATGCTGACTGACTTAAGGGCACCGGCGTATCCGCTACTAACGTGGCAGACTGAAATTCCTGGTCACGCACCGTCTGGCGGCTGTGGGTTTGCTGCCTGGCAAGCGCCGAAAACGAATACAGTCGCCAGCGGTCATCCACGCAGCCTGTAAACTCTGCTGCCGACAAAGCGGGTACTGTGTGGGGTGAAATTCGCCCGGCTACCGGCGCCTGATGATCTTCAGACAAGAGCAGGCAGGTATGCCCGTCGCGATGTTCACTCACCGAACGTAATGCGTCGCAGAGCACGGGGAATGTCTCGCCGCGTACACCTGCCG
Organism: Alteromonas nitratireducens; assembly: GCF_040812025.1. NCBI lineage: Bacteria > Pseudomonadati > Pseudomonadota > Gammaproteobacteria > Alteromonadales > Alteromonadaceae > Alteromonas > Alteromonas nitratireducens. The sequence continues at coordinate 86,097 of NZ_JBFNPK010000001.1, read as the reverse complement.
CCTGCGCCAGCGCACTTTCCTCGGTCTTATCGAACGGCGCTATTCCCAGATAGCAGCGATGTGCTGCACGGGTCACCGCCACATAGAGTAATCGCACAGCCTCTGCCTCACCTTCGGCTTTGACACGTGAAATGGCACGCTGGGTTTTACCAAGCTGCAGCACCAGCGACTGTGCTTCCTCATCATAAAACTGGAACTGACGTGCCGTACGATTGCCCTGCCGGCTTGGGTCGCGGTACGCGTTAGCAAACGGTACAAAGACAATGGGATACTCCAGGCCCTTGGATCCATGCTGGGTCACAATCTGGATGAGCTTTTGATCACTCTCCAGGCGCTGCACCGTTTCATCCAGATTCTGCGGACGCGTCATCTGCCGGTGCAGCCATAACAGCAGCTGATCGGCACGCGCATGCTGGGTTGCCTCACGTTCCAGCACTTCTGCCAGGTGCAGATAGTTTGTGACGTCACGCTCAGGCGACCGGGCCTGCGGCTGGTAATGATGCTGCAGTAAATACAGAATGACACTCATACAGCCCCGCTGCTGCCACATCATTCGCAGCATGCCAAGTAGCTCCAGCAACGTATCCCATAATGCGTCATCATCGTGATGAAGCAGATTAATCACCTGCTGATGACTGAAACCGAGCAGCGGGCTGCTAAGGCACGCTGTCACCCGGCTGTGCACATTGAGATGCCAGATGGCATCCAGTACGCGATAAAGATCTTTGGTTTGCGCGGCATTAAACAGACTTTGTTTGTCACTTAAAAATACCGCGGCCAGACCGACATCACTGAGCGCATCGCGGATCACTGACGCCTCGCTGCTGCTTCTGACCAAAATGGCAATATCTGAAGGTGCGACAGCGCGCTCACCCAGTCTGGCCTCGCTCAGTAACCGATGTATTTCCTGACCAATCCAGCGACTGATTTCGCTCTGCTGTTGCGATTTGGTCCGCGCCTCCTCATCGTCAAACGCAATGTAGGTCAGCGCCGCACGTGAGGATGTCGGATCGGTAAGCGGGGTCGCTGTAGCTTTTGCCTTCTCAGTGGCCCTGACCGGTAAATAGCGTATGCCGAAGCCAAAAACATCGCCTGCCTGCTCATCAAGCCCGGCACCGTAAAAAAGGCGATTGTACGCATCGACCATGGGTTTGACCGAACGCCAGTTGGTATCCATAAACCAGCGGTAATCGGCTTCTTGTCCGGCTTTCAGATAAGTAAAGATATCGCCGCCGCGAAACCCGTAAATAGCCTGTTTCGGATCGCCAATCATCATCAGCACCTGATCGTCCGACCCGCGCGGATAAACCGCATCAGCAATGGCATACTGATTCGCATCGGTATCCTGAAACTCATCAATCAGGGCAGCCGGAAATCGCATTCTCAGGCTTTCTGCCAGTGGTGACGACGGACTACGGGTCGACTCGGCCAGCCGGCTAATCAAATCATCAAACTCAATCAGATTATCACGCAGCTTGTGCGTGGTGACATGCTCACGGATAAACCGGAATGCATCGGCAATCAGTGCAAATACGGGCGCATCCGACACCCCTTCCTGCTCAAGCGATTCAATGTCTTTTACGCTGTCCGTGACGCTGTTTATCAGGGCTTTCAGCGGCGCAAAGATGGCTTTTATCGTGTCATTACCACGGTAGCGGTTACCGTTAATGAACCGTTTTATCTCTGGCGGCGGGATGACTGGCTCGGCCTGCATGACCCACGCCATCAGCACATCCCATTCCTCGCGGCGCACCGCTTCATCTTTCTTGTCGTCGACCAGTGTAGCTATGATGTCAGCGCTGCTGTCACAAAGCCCCTGATATACCGATGTGAATGTCGCTTTGAGGCTGTTCGCAAGCGTTTTATAGTGTTCCTGGGCATCCTGCTGCACCTGTTGCTCAGTTACCACCTGCGGCACCAGATTCTGTCTGATGGCGGCACCAAATTCATCAAGCAAGGTATCCGGGTTGTGCCAGCCATACCCGGCCAGTCGCAGATACCCGTCCGGGTCGCTCACTGCGATACGCCGGATCCAGTCCTGCGCCGCCTGTTCGTAAAGTTCAGAGGCATCGGTCACCAGAGTAAGCTGCATGGCGGTGCCGGACTCAAACGACAGCAGGCCAAGGACATGCTGACAAAAGCCATGGATGGTGAACACCGCCGCCTCATCCATTTCAAGCTGGGCGGCTTTCAGGCACGCCAGCGCCTCGTGCGGTTCAAGACGCTGATACAAACTGTCATAGACCGGATCGGCAGCCTGCGCATCGGCCTCCCCGGCAAGCGCGGCTTCCCAGTAAACGATCGCACTTTGCAGGGTTTCTGCCAGGCGGCCGCGGATTTCTTCTGTGGCTGCCTTGGTAAAGGTCATCACCAGAATTTCCTGCACACTGAGATGCTTTTCCAGCAACAAACGAAGATACAGCCGGGTAATATTAAAGGTTTTACCGGTTCCCGCACTGGCTTCAATCAGGTGCCGTCCACGCAGCGGCAGCGTTGTTACATCAAGATGCCTGGCCTGAGTCATTGCTTTTTATCCTTTACTGCATTTGCCATTGCGCCGTACACGCTGCAAAGTGGTGGCAGCGGAAGTACCTCAACCGTCACCCCGGATGGATAAAACCAGTTCAGGTAGGTATCTTCAGCAGGTGCACCGCGCTGCGGTGAAGAGGTCGTCAGCCAGTGATCCAGTTCATGATTGAGGCGCGTTGTCAGTGCCGGTTCGGTCATATCGCTGCAGTCAGACAGCGTCTTTTGCAGCCTGACCATCAGATCGGCAAACGCAGGAACCGGCTGCTTCTGGAACAACAGCATCAGCGATTCTATCTCAAGCAGTAACGTATTGGCCCGTTCGCGAGGAAGTGCGGCCCAGCTTGCACACCGCACCTGATGTTCGCCTTTTTCCCAGCGCAGGTAGTAGCAGTGAAGCGGTGCGGTATATCCGGCCGCATTAAGGCATAACTGCGTGAAAAACTGATTAAGCTTACGCGTGACATTTTGTGACGCGACATGGTGCAGGGTAAATGCATCCGCGCCTTCATACGCCGATGCATCAATTCGTATATGCTGCCCTTCCCAGTGAATCTGAGTTGGCATGGTATCGTGCAGCCCGCGTTTGCTGACCAGTTCACCCGCCGCGCCCTGCCACTGACTCAGCAGCGCCATTGTCAGTGGGGTATCCGGCAGATCTCCCTGCATGATCACCTGTTCCCGGAACTGTGACAGCGTCTGTTCATCCTGCCCCGGCGCCGTCATCGCATCGAGCACGTGATAACGCGTCAGCGCAGATTCAGCAAACGGCTCCGCGTTATCGAGCGGATGCTCCTGTTCTTCAAGATAAACTCCGAGGATCCGGTTGGCATAATGCTTCAGCGGGTGGGTAAACCAGCGGGCCACCGCCTCACTGGTAAATTGCAGTTCAACCTTGTGGTCTGTCTTTGGAACCTCATTGGAAAGGCCGTCATCGCGCTGATGCTTTTCAATGCGCTCAGCCAGCCTGAGCCAGCCTTTTTCGTAACTTGGCAATGCGCCACTGAAGGCCGACGCACTGAAGGGATGCAGCGGCAGTGTCGTGATAAGCTTCGCTTCATCAATGCCATATCCACTGACCAGCGTCTGAATAAACTCACGCAGCACCAAACTGGGCTGACGCGGCGAATTATCTCTGTCGCTGCTTCCCTGATAGCTAAGATACAGTGCTTCTCTGGCCGAAATAATGGCTTCCAGAAACAGGTAGCGGTCTTCAAGACGACGTGAACGGTCGCCCTGTCTGCGCGCATCCCGGGCCATCAGGTCAACACTGGCCGGGACCGACTGACGCGGAAACTCGCCGTCATTCAAACCAAGAATACACACTTTCTTAAACGGAATGCTGCGCATGGGCAACATCGAGCAGAATGTTACCTGTCCGGTCATGAAATGGTTACCTGCATCCGGTGACGAGAAGCGCCGCAACAGTACGTCTCTGACCTGCCCGAGCGTAAGCGTACTGGCATAGCCGGCTTCGTTGCAGTGCTCTTCAATCATCGCGGTTGCTTTGCTGATACTATCCCAGACGTCCGCCTGCTCATCATCCGGCGCAAAACACGCATCACGTAAGGCGTTTAATGTCGCATGCCACTGCGTTGCGGTGCGCGGCTGTGCCAGTTGCTGCGCCTGATTTTGCAGCGTATCGACAATCCGCATCAGCTTTCCAAGCACCACGGCCTGCTGCCCTTCCACATGCGGAACAGTCAGCAGATCATCGGTCATTACCGGCTGGTCTTCACAGGCCATACCGGTAATCAGTCGCCTGAGTCCCCACCACCAGCTATACGTTGCCGACTGCGACGAGCCAGTCAGGGAAGATTTATGTTCGGCGTCCAGTCCCCAGTGAACATGGGCTTCCTGTAACCAGAAGGTCATCAGCTCGACATCGTCCTGGTTGAGTGAAAAGCGCTTTTGCATCGCATCCAGACGCAGATAGTCAATAATATCCGCAACGCCAAACCGGCTGTCAGGCAGCGACAGCAGTGCAATAAAGGCGGCGACCAGCGGCTCTGCATCCAGTGGCGCACGGTCGGCAATCGAACAGGGAATACGTGGCGGGTCGTCATTTTGCACAGGGGGCGTGCCTACGCGGTAAAATACTGCATCAATGAGCGGCGCATAACGCTCTATGGCCGGACACATCACAACGATATCAGAGGGCCGGCGACGAGCATCCTCATCCAGCCAGGCGAGCAGATGATCGTGCAGCGCCTGAACTTCCCTTAAGCCATTATGTGCACTAATGATTTGCACGCTCTTATCGGCAATGTGGGCAGCATGACCGAGTGGCCGCGCGGCATGAAAAATGTCGGTCTGAATAGCGGCCAGCAGTGAATCCGGTGTCTGCTCGCTTGCCGGTGGCGGCACATCAAAAGCGCTCACCTCAAAGCTGTCGAGCGCGGTCAGCAGGTTAAACAGGTCGCGCCCCTGTTTACCCAGATTCCCAAGAAACGGGTTGCCCTGGTCTTCCTGCATCCAGCGCGCAATACCTTCTTTGCGCAGCAGCCTTGCCTGCTCTTTATCGCCTTTTGCTTCTCCCCAGTAGTTCACGCTGGGGTTGAGATGAAAAATATGAATATCAGTGTGCTCGGATAATGCATCAAAGAAGCTGACCAGCTGTGGCGCCATGGTATTGATGGCGAACACAATAATGCGAGATGGCAGCGCGTTAACCCCTTTCCCCTCGCGCAGTGCAGCAAGCGCACGCTGGTGCAGTAATGCGGGATGCAGCGGCTGGGTGCGGGTCAGCTCTCGCCATAATGCAGCCTGCCAGCGAGCCATATCACTGTCACCACCGGCGGCCTCGCCCCGTTCCCACGCCATCAGCCATTCTGGCCGGTACAGCAGATATTGCTCGAATACGTCAGCCAGCGCACCGGCCAGTTGAAGGCGCTGTACTGCCTGGGCATTTTCTCCTTCACGGGACTGCCAGTATCGCCTGACAGCGTCTGTTGCTCCGTCGGCAGTGAAGGTGTCTGACTGCAGCAGCGCATCGATACGCCATATCAAAACCTCACGGCGGTAGGGGGACTGGGTTGGAACCATGTCATCGCCCAACACCTGTCGCGCCGTATCCCACATAAATCGAACCGGAAGCGGAAAGTTCAGATTCATCGCAATGCCGCGACGGGAGGCAAGCGCCATATTCAGCCAGTGTTGCATACCGGGACTTTCGACCAGGATCGTTTCTGGCTGAAACACCTGCCCCGGCTGCTGGGTCAGTAGTGTCGACAGCAGGAAGCTCAGGTGTTCTAGGCGGTTAGAAGGATACAGTGCAAGCACAGACAGGAGATCCTTTTACTAATCAATGCTTCAGGCATGGTAAGGGATCTCTGCGTGCGCATCCAGACGAAGTTGATAAGAAAAACGGGATAGAGAAGAAAAAAACCCATACAGACCTCAGGACACGAAAAATCTGTATGGGCAAGGTTACGGGCAGTGAAACAGCAACGGGTACCTGGCGTTGCCTGGCACCGGATAACCGTTAGCGCTGTAACACCACGCAGTTAACCCGGATACTACTGCATCTTCAGTGCCAAGAAGAAATATCTCTATTTATCAGCAGCTTAAACAAAAAAGTCAGACGTTACGACGCCATTACCTCCCCTATCCTGGTGCAATTGCACCAATACAACGCACCGACGTGACCCGACTCCACCTGCCGCCTGCCGGCTTTTCTCACCCGCCCCAATCCGTTACAATCGCGGCATAAAAATTAACGCTGCTGTGCGCAGTCATTACAAGGACCACCATGCTCAATAAGACACAACTCGCCACGATGCTGGCACTGCAGAATAAGATGAATGTTAAGGTTAATCCGGCGTGGCTTACCGCAGGGTACGGGTATTTAAGGGCCGCCATGGTGGAAAGTGTTGAGGCCATTGAGCATCACGGCTGGAAATGGTGGAAAGCGCAGCAGAAAGATTTAGCCCAGTTGCAAATGGAGCTGGTCGATATCTGGCACTTCGCCTTGTCAGCCTGCATCATTGAGTATCAGGGTGACACTGACAAAGCAGCCGCATCCATCGCTAGTGAGCTGGCAAACGACAGCGCTGACGTGGTTTTTGACGGAAAAACCTATACGCCTGCGTCACAGACCCTGCTTGATAATCTTGAACTGATGGCCGGCCTGTGTGCGGCCAAGCGCTTCAGTGTCCCCCTGTTCATGCACATTGTCGGGCAGTGTGAAATGGACAGTAATGAGCTTTATCGCCAGTATGTCGGCAAAAACGTGCTGAATTTCTTCCGCCAGGATCATGGCTACAAAGAAGGGACATACCGCAAGGAATGGGCTGGCCGTGAAGATAATGAACATCTGGTTGAGGTGCTGGACAGCCTTGACATCAGCGCTGACAACTACAGTGACCTGGTCTACCAGGGGCTCGCAGAACGTTACTCTGCATAAACAAAAAACGCTGCTCACGCAGCGTTTTTTTTTACTTGTCTCAGGCGTCCACCCAGACCAGCTTGTCTTTGTAATCAGCCTGAATAATGTCGTTGAAGCGTTCTTCCAGCACATGCCGCTTGACCTTCAGCGTTGGCGTTAACAGGTCGTTCTCAATACTCCATTCGTGCGTCATCACCAGCATCCGATCCATAACCTGGTGACTCTCAAGACCTGCATTGATGTCGTCAAACGTTTTCATCAGGCTCGCTTCAACCTTCTTCTTGTCCTGCTTTTTGGCCTCTTCACTGAGCACCATTAAGGCAACAGGCTGAGGGAGGTTATTCCCCGTCACACAAATCTGTTCAACGATAGGATTCTCCATGAATTTCGCTTCAATAGGGGCTGGCGCCACATATTTGCCCTTGGCAGTTTTAAAGATGTCCTTAAGACGCCCGGTGATGCGCACATAGCCCTCATCATCCATCACGCCTTTATCGCCGGTACGCAAATAGCCGTCCTCGGTAAACACTTCCTGTGTTTTTTCGGGGTCCAGGTAATACTCTCGCATATTACAAGGGGCTTTAACCTGAATTTCACCTTCGTCAGATATGCGAATATCCACTCCATCATACGCCTTACCGATGCTGCCGATTTTGTCACGACGAAACGGCACGCTGGACGTTCCATACGCACTGTTTTCGGTCATCCCCCAGCCTTCTGAGATATTGATACCGATACGCGTAAACCATTCAATCACAGCAGGCGCCAGCGGGGCTGAGCCACTGGCCCATAACCGGGCTTTGTCCAGCCCGAGACCCTGGCGGATTTTTGTCGCAACCAGTGAGCCGATAATCGGAATACGTAACAGGAAGTCCAGCTTCTTCTGCGGCATTTTTGCCAGTACGCCCAACTGGAACTTGGTCCACAGACGTGGTACCGAAATAAACAATGTCGGCCGACAGGTGAGAACGTCACGCTGGAACGTGCTCAGGGATTCGGTGAAATAAATCTTACCGCCGCCAAAGAAACTCGCAAATTCAACCAGCACACGCTCGGTAATGTGTGCCAGCGGCAGATAACTGAGTACACGGTCGTCCTTACCAATGTTCAGCTTCTTCAGCGAACGCTGTGCTGCCCAGCACATGGAATAATACGTATGCACCACACCTTTAGGCTGCCCCGTGCTGCCCGACGTATAGATGATGGTCATCATGCTGTCCATATCCGGCTCAGGATTGCCCTGCAGCGGCTCTGCGTTAATGAAGTCATTCCACTGTTGCGTAGCCGGGATGCCGGGATAAGGAAAAGCTACCGTATGGTATTTATCCGGCACGGCAGCGGCCTGCTCTTCGAGGTTGTCGAGTTTACCCAGAAACAAGACTTTAACGTCAGCATGCTGCAGCACGTACTGAATAGTGTCAGCACCTGCTGTTGCAAAAATGGGGACAGAGACATGACCCGCCATCATGATGCCGAGGTCGGTAATAAACCATTCTGCACAGTTTTTCGAGAAAATGCCGATTCTGCTACCCGGCTCCAGATTCATCGCGGTCAGTTGTCCCGCGACTTTACGCACGAGCTTTGCAACGTCTCCCCAGGTGTAAGTCTGATATTCGCCATCGACCGGCTGTGTCAGGTAGACGTCATTTGGGCGGGTCTGCTCGCGATGATAAAGCATAGCCAGGGGTGATTTGATTGTCTCGCTTCCGTTTTCGTTGGTCATATCTCGCGGCATGGTCATCTCGTTTATTAAAATACTGTAGTTCAAATTTACAAAACGTTCACAGTCTTATAATAACCTGATAAAGCTTGTCAATACGACGAGCACGGGTTTCAGACACGATAGCGTGAATATGCCTGTAAAACGCTTACTTCACGGCAATTCAAATTTTTTATAGATGTAGGTAAGTATGCGTAATTCGAGAGAAATCGAGCAGAAAAGCATCAGCCCGGGGTTCAGTCGTCGGGCTGACGCTAAATGAGAATGGCCTACCAGCGCATCCCTAGCAGAGGCGGAACAGCATCAGCCGCCACCGGACGAGAATAATAGTAGCCCTGATGCAACACACAGCCGTTATTGGCCAGATATTCTGCCTGTTCTCGGGTTTCGACACCTTCGGCGACACTTTCCATTTTGAGGCTGGCGGCAAGGTTAATGGTAGTGACCACCAGCGCATCATTGGCATTGCCCGGCGACACCTCGTTAACAAAGCTCTTGTCAATTTTAAGTACCGACAACGGATAGCGCTTGAGGTAGCTTAGTGATGAGTAGCCGGTACCAAAATCATCCAGCGCCAGGATAAAGCCTGCCTCGGCAAAGCGGGTTATCTGGCGGAAGGCATTGTCGGTGTCATCCATCAGCACCCCTTCGGTGATTTCGAAGCGCAGCGCACTGGCCGGCAGCCCGTGAGCGTCGAGTAATGCCAGCGTACCGTCAATATCAAAATCTGTTTTAAAGTGGAGTGCCGACAGATTTACCGACAGGTAGCCGCGATAACCTTGCGCATACCAGTCTGCCAGGTTTTCAACGGCCCGTTTCATGGCATCACGGGTCACATCAATAATGTATTTCAGTTGCTCAAGGATAGGAATAAACGTGTCAGGATAGACTGGCTGCCCATCGAGCTCTGCGCGCAGCAGCAGCTCAAGCCCTTCAACTTTGCCGGTTGTGACATTCACAATGGGCTGATAATGGTTATAGAATCCGTCTTCGGTAAAGATACGTTTGACCTGATTTTCCATTGCCAGGCGGTGGCGTGCACGTTCGTTCATATCCTGTGTGAAGAACGTGAAACTGTTGAGCATATCTTTTTTCGCTGCATACATCGCGACATCGGCGTGCTTGAGCAGCTCGGAGGGTTCATTACCGTCGTCCGGATAAAATGCCAGCCCGACGCTGCACGACACACGCAATGTTTCACTGCCAAGCGCTATCGGCGTCTCTATCACATTGATAAGCTCAGAAACGAAATAGCCCATGGACTCAGCGTCATCCACTTCTTCCAGAACGATAACGAACTCATCACCGCCCAGTCGTGCCACCGTGCCGTCTTCAGGTACCAGGTTCTTCATTCTGCTGGCCACCACGCGTAACAGCTTGTCGCCAAAGTCGTGGCCTAAGGAGTCATTGATCCCTTTAAAGCGGTCGAGGTCAACAAACAGCACCGCCACCTTGTGGTTGTGACTGTTTGCACCAGCAATCGCATGCTCAAGCCGGTCTATCAGCAGGCTTCGGTTAACCAGGCCGGTCAGGCTGTCATAGTTGGCGATTTTAATCAGTTTTCGCTCAGCGCTTTTTTGTTCTGAGATGTCAGAAATGACCAGCAGATAATGCGCAACATTATCGTCTTCGTCACCGATTGCCGTAATATCAATCAGCACGTCGTACTGTCGTCCGTCATTGCCTTCGACAACCCCCTCATCTTTCCAGAACTCGCCAGGACGCATTTTGGTCAGACGGCCGGACAGCAGGTTTACCAGCTTGGGATAATGCGCATAAAGCCGGCGTATCTGACGTCCGAGATTTTCTTTGTTACTCAGCCCGAAAATGTTTTCGAAGGCCGGGTTTGCCGCGACCGGCTTTTTATTACTGTCGAAAATAATGACCCAGTCACGGGTGTGGCGAAACGCATCATAGAACAGGGCTACCTGCTCTTTCGCCGCTTTCAGGCGCTGGATGTAGCGCTGACGGGATATCAGGTACGCCGCCACAAGCAGTAACGCCACCAGCGCGTAAACTGAATATGCCAGCGGTGAACGCCACGGCGCATAAGGCACCGATATTTTTAATTTGGCCGGCAGCACGGCAAACGGGAAACTGTTGCCGGTTGCAGCAACATTAAACTCGTAATCGCCGGGCTGCAGTGTCCCGAAGGTGATGCGCGAATTGCTGGTTACGCCCTGCGTCAGTACATCACCATTTCGTAACAGTTTATAGTGGTAGGTAGCAAAGCGATCTGCCCCCATCACCAGCGGAGTAAAGTAAATAGTGACGCCATAGTCATCGTGACGAAAATCCAGCGTCTGTCCATTCAGGTTTCGGCGTTGCGGCGACAGGTTGCGGCTGTCGAGCGTGACATCGGTGATCGCCATTTGTCGGGTAAACCGCCCACTCACATCAGACAATCGTTTCAGCGTTTCAGGTTCAAAAATCACCAGCCCCTGCGTTGAGCCATAGGCCATTCGGCCGTCCGTCAGGGTTGTTGCTGCGCCTTCGTTGAACTCGGACACCGACAAATCCTGCCCATAAGTAAAATGGCGTATTTTGCCCGTAGTGGGAGAATAGCTGTGCAGGCCGGCGTGAGAACTGAACCAAAGATCGCCATCTGAGTCTGCCTGCAGGCCATACACAATATTACTCAGCAGCAGGTTTTTGTCGTGCAGATGATACTTTGCCTCAAACGTATCAGCGTCAAGGCCAAGGATCCCCTGCCCCGGAAACGCCAGCCAGAGTGTGCCTGACTTATCCACCAGCCAGCTGGAGATACCTACCGAGCCTTTGCGTTGTGCTTCAGTGAATCGATAAACCAGTTCATGCTCAAAGGTGTCCGTGTCAATCAGCCATAATCCACCGAGCATAGAAAGAAACATGCGGTTGTTGTAATACGGTGACACGCCCAGAAACGAATGGGAAAATATTGGCTTAAACACCGTTTCAGGCAGTGGCATAACCTCAACATCCGCTTTTTTCGGATCATAGCGATAGAATTTGTCACTGATAAAATACAGCCTGCCGTTCTGATCTATGGCACTGCCCGCGCTCCAGGCTTCAAAAATAGGTGCATCGTAGCGGTTGTTCAGGGGTGGAATAGACAGTTGCCCGCTACGGGTATTAAACACCCGCAATCCGCCCCAGGTTTGCAGGTAGAGATTGCCATCCGGTGTCGGGTAAATTTGCGCAATGCCAGACTCGCTCTCTGGCAGCACCGTATTATCCGACTTCAGAAAAGCCGCTGTCTGATGAGTGTGAATATCATGACGGTTAATACCGTTTTCGGTACCAATCCATAGCGTATCCTCATTGGTCTGACGAATACTGAACACGCTGGAGTGACTGAGTGACGCGGTATCCGCCAGGCGGGTGTTTTGCAGGGTTTCGATTTCTGCGCTCTTGGTACCAAAGTAAAGTGCACCGCCATATTCTGTCCCCAGCCACAGGTTTCCGAGGCTGTCGGGCTCAATGGAACCAATTTTCTTATTCGAGAGTTCCATGACCCCATTGTGCGGTTCGATAATGTGCTCGGCTACCCAGCCGGCATTTTCCTGCCGAAGTTCGAACAACCCTTTATTGGTGCCTACCCAAAACGCACTGGCACCTTTCTGTTTCATTTCCCAGACGTTTTCTTTTGCCAGTATGCGGGTAAACGCTGGCGCGGTGTTGTCTCTGAGCGATTGCACCAGAGACTCCCGTGAGGCCATATACAGCCCTTTAACGGTGCCAACCCACACCCTTCCCTGCGGGTCGTCGAGCAGAAACTTCACATTCACATTATCCACATCGGGCAGCACCCCGTTGAGGTAATCGACGCGAATCACGGATTTGTCAGTGCCAAGCTGGCGGGCAAACAGGCCGTTAGTTGTCGCGACCAGCAACATGTCGTCAATTTTCAGGGTAAAGCGGTTGGTCACTTTCTGATCGACCTGCTCGTCAGTTAGTGCAAACAACGGCTCAATCTGCAGCGTATCAGGATCAACCCTGACCACTTCCTGATCCAGCGACAGGTATATCTGGCCATCGTCGGCCAGCTGGAAATTACTGGCATACTGGATCCACTGGTCTTCATTGCGATACGGACGACTCACCACCCGTTCAGTCACCGTTGTGTCAAGGTTGTAGCGATAGATACCGTTAGTAAAAGTACTGATCCACAGATACTGGTTGTCCTGGATAAACAGCCTGAAAATACTGGCATTGACGAATATATTGTCCGGGCCCTTTACCTGTATTGCACGGTAACCATCCCATCGCGCCAGTCCGCCTTCGGTAGCGACCCAGACAAATCCCTCTTCATCTATCGCAATGTCATTGACGATATCCTGAGGCAGCCCGTTTTGGGTGGAGAGCGTTTGAAATATCGGATTAGCAAGGCGCGGGGCAGCCTCTGCGCAGGAGAGCCATGAAGCCAGTAGTAGAGAAATGAAAAGAACTAACCGAAGCATAGCGTTTTAAACCGATGTTGTTTTTATAATGGCGAAACGAATGACACTTAAAAAAATATATAACTACGCTCGGTTTCCTACCGTCACGCTTATCTGTAACTATAACGGAAACAAGTATTTTTTTGAAACATTGTGTGATTGTGAAAATTAGTGGACTTCGGACCAGATTTTTTTATTTTTTCTTTCGGCAACATAAAGTTGAATCAGGCTTAACACCAGAAGCGCAGACACAACCGCGTTCATAGACTGAATTCCTCCAGAGTATACATCGGCAAAGATATCTGTATCAGTGATGGCGCGTTCCAAATAGCGAATTATCTGCAACGTTCCCATAACACCATGTAGGTAAAGAACTATCTTCGAGGCCTTCGACAGTTCTACTCGTAATACCCGACAACTTTTTACTACTGCTCCAATCATTAAGAAATCAGTAACAGCAAAGCCAAAGTACCAAAGAAATAGAACAAGTTCCCAATCTTCACCCGACTCAATTTTCGGAATCAAAACCAATTCCCAGCCCAGATGTATTCCTTCGAGAACAAACAGCGCAACAATGAGAATTGCAATATCAGAAATCTTTCTACCAATCAGTGAGTAGAGAATAAGCACTAAGATATTAATGAGTGAGGTATATGGTGCAATATCAAATGCCCAGGCCATTACTTCTTCACCTGCTTGTTTGATTATAACGTTTTAAACCCGTGGATAACGTTTGTCAGAATTACTTTTGAGACGAAAGCTAAAAGAATGATACCAATCACGATATTAATAAACGGGATGCTGTTCGTGTAAAACCATTCCATTATCTGTGTATCGACCCAGGTTCTCTCAATAAGTCGAACAACCTGCAATCCGCCCATAAATGCGTAGAGTGAGAGTAATAAATAACTGACGCGATCAATGGCCAATCCTGCTTTGCGACAGAATAATACCGTCAGGCCAATATATAGAAAATCAGTGACAGCGAAAAACAAATACCAGGAATAATAAATGATGGTTGTGTACGCAGGCTCGTTATAATAGCTCGCCATTAAAAATTGCCCGCCCATGTGGAGGCCTTCGAGCATCAACAAACCGACAAGAACGAACGAGAAGGCTGTAATGCGTTTTACTGTCAGGCTGTATGCTATCAACGCTGCAACGTATAGCAGCGTTGATAGAGAGGCAGTTTCAATTATTTCTATCATTGATCATCTTTTGGCGGCTTTTTGGGTTCAACTCCGACACCGTTGCCCTCTAATCCTACTTCACAAAATAATGGAGCCAGGGCACACACTTCGTCGACAAAACTGGCCGACGCCGATGGCGCTTCTTTCGCAGCAACAGCTGCACCAGATACTAACGTTATACCACTGATAATAGCTACTTTGATACCTTTTTTCATCGTCGTTTCCTTTGGTTGATAGTGAAAACTGGTCTTAACGACCAACCCCTAGACTATCGGCAGAAAACGCAATGAGTAAACGTTCAGCTACGATTTATTCGGCGGACACCACCAGTCGCCCTGCCCTGACTTTGTTACGCAAAATACTCGGCTGCGGCGTCAGGCGGTACAAATCACCATTCAGTCCGGTGTAATGTTTTTTCACGCCACTGGCTTTCGCAATGTCGGCATGCGCCTGTAAGTGTACCGGCTCGCCGTGTACCGGAATGGCGATGGCCGGTTTGACCCATTCATACATTAGCCGCACTTCCTCGGCACAGGGATGTCCGCTGGCATGAATGGGTAAGGTACTCTGTTCACTGTGAATCACAGCAATCCCGCGTGCGCTCAGCATTCGGGTGACACGCGCCACCGCATCTTCATTACCAGGAATAATAATGGATGAAAAGATCACCGTATCTGACGCCTCAAGTGTCAGATGCGGATGTGTGTCAGCGGCCAGCCGGTGAAGCGCAGCGCGGTGCTCCCCCTGACTGCCGGTGACCACTGCCAGTACCTCATTGGCAGGCAGATACCCCGCATGCGCAGGATCAATCAGGGTCAGCGAGTCCGGCCAGATACCCTGCTGCCTGGCTATCCCCACCATATTCTGCAGAGAGCGGCCGTACAGTGCCATATAGCGGCCGGTTTTTTCAGCGACACGCGCCAGACTGATCAGACGGGCAATATTACTGCCAAAACAGGTTACGACAACCCGACCGCTTTTATTGCGTATCGTGCTCAACAATCCGTCATAACAGTTGCGTTCTGACACCGAAAAACCGGGTTTGGTCGCATTCGTTGAATCGCCGACCAGCGCAAGGATATTGTCTTTTCCTAGCTCGCGATAACGTGTCGCATTAAAGGGGTCTCCGGTCACAGGACTGGCATCCATTTTCCAGTCGGCCGTATGCAGTACCTTACCCAATGGGGTTTCTACTATCAGTGCCTGGGGTTCGGGTAAGGAATGGGTAATCGCCAGCCATTTAACGGCAAATGGCCCAATCTGATGCTGTGCGCCCGGCTCTACCTCGATAATTGGCACTTTATTCAGCAGACCGTGCTGCGCCAGTTTGCGTCGCAGTACTTCGGCAGTAAACCGTGTGGTAAATACCGGACACTGCAATCGCGGCCACAGATAAGGCACCGCACCGACGTGGTCTTCATGCGCATGCGTAATCACCAGCCCGCTCAGGCACTCCTTCTGTGATGCAATAAAGGTTGGGTCGGGTGCGACAACCCGGAAAGTCTGCCCCACAGGCGACGTCGGCTCACGCCGGTATGGCGGGATAAGGGGTTCTTCAAATGACACACCGCAGTCTACCATCAGCCAGTGCCCGTCATGACCATACAGGTTCATGTTCATACCAATCTCGCCGGTTCCGCCAAGCGGCAGAAACCAGAAATCTTGTGCAGCAGGAACAAGTGAAGTAATACTGCTCTCCTTCTATCACCTGAAACAATGCGGGGCCCGAGCCCCGCATTGTTTTGTTAGTCTGTCACGATAGTCATCTCGTCTATCAGGTTTTGCGCACCATCAAGATACTTCATGACCCACAACATGTAGCGGGTATCGACGTGGATCGTTCGCGTTGTGCGGGGATCAAAATCCCAGTCGGAATTCACACTCTCGAACGTACCGTCAAACAACAGTCCGACCAGCTCCGCTTTGTCATTCAGGGTGGCTGACCCTGAATTACCGCCGGTGGAGTCAAGATCCGTCAGGAAGTTCACCGGCACACTGCCGATTGCATCCAGCTTATACGGACCGTACTGTTTATCTTTAATCAGATTAAGCTGTTTAGCCGGCGCATTGAACGGATCGTCACCGGTATCTTTTTCTAGAATACCTTCCAGACGGGTAAACGGCTCATAAATTAGTCCGTCTTTGGGTGAGCCACCCAGCACCGTGCCATATGTCACCCTTAGCGTACTGTTTGCGTCAGGATAAGCAAGGCTGCCTGTCGCGGCCTGCCAGTCAATGATCGCGCCCATGTACTCAGGCTGAAGACGGGCTTCTTCGCCCTCCAGCATTTTCTGCTGTTTTTCAATTTCAGCGTCGGTGTCATACAACGCCAGAGCCAGCTTAATGAACGGATCATCACTGGACCGGAAGTCCGCAACATCTTTGTTCAGCCAGTCCAGACGAACCTCAGCATTATTCAGACGGGTATTCGCGTAAAACGAATCAAGGATATCTGATACTGCCTTCGCATCCGTGTCGGCAGTCAGCCCCAGCGCATTATCAAACGCCGCCAGCGCATTATCCGGAGACTGGCGATACAGCGTAATAAACGTTTGCCACACTGCTTTATCAACGGTGGCGTCAAAACGTCTGTCGAGACGCTGCATACGCTCTTTCAAACGGTCTGCATCACGCTCCTGGAAGCCTGGCTCGCGTTCTGCGTCGGGCTTCTGACGTTCCAGCGCATAGCGGTAAAGGGTTTGCGCTGCAGACAACAGCTGGGCGCGACGCAGATTATTGTACCAGAAGCTCTGGCGACTCAGTTGCGCCGACTCACGCTCTACATTTTCCAGCGCAGCAATAGCGTCAATCGCCTGTGTTTTGCCGTTTTGCTTCAGCCAGGCTTTCAGGCCGTCCTCACGAGCCTTTCTGCGAGGCAGTAAACCAACCCGTTTAGCGCCTTCCAGCTGACCTTTTGTGTTCTTCAGGAAGTTATTCAGTCCGGCAAGCTGTGCTTCGTAAATAATTCTCGCATCGCTGCCCGGCTCAGAGGCAGATTCAATGGCATCAATCCAGGTCGTCATCAAATCAACGTAGGTCGGATACAGCCAGTTAAAGTAATAATCTACTTTCTCATAAAGCGCATAACGGTTGGTGCTCCCCGGGTAACCGGCAGCCATGACAAAGTCGCCCTCTCCCAGACCCGCTGCCGAGACTTTCAGCATGTGCGCAGGTGTATAAGGCACATTGTCTTCACTGAAGTCTGCCGGTTTACCGTCAGGCCCGACATAGGCACGATAAAACGAGAAATCGCCGGTGTGACGCGGCCACATCCAGTTATCGATGTCGCCACCATACTTACCCACCGCATCGGCAGGCGCATAAGCAATACGGACATCGCGAATTTCCAGTTGTTTAATCAGCTTATATTCCAGCCCGTTGTAAAATGACGGCACGGAACAGCGGTAGTTTTCATCACTCTCACAGTCAGCAATCAGCGCTTTCACATTGCGCTCAATCGCATCATAGCGGGCTTTACCGGTCAGCTCTGGCGCCAGTGCGCCGGTCACTTTGTCGGTGACATCACTAAACTCAACCGTTACCCACATTCTGGTGCCGGGCGCGGCGGGCAGCTCTTCATCCATAGTGCGTGCCAGGAAACCGTCACGCAAATAGTTGTGTTCAGGTGACGAGTTATACTGCACTGAGCCCCTCGCACAGTGATGATTGGTTACCGCCAGTCCTTTGTCTGACACAAACGACGCCGAGCAGCCGCCAAGCGACACAATGGCGCCCATCGGAAAATCAGTCAGATCACTCAGCGACTCGGCAGGAATAGCCAGACCGGTTGCTTTCAGATCTTTTGCAATCAGGGGAAGCTGTTCGGGCGTAAACATCCCTTCTTTAGCCACGGCACCGGTTGTTACCGCCACACACGGCAGCAGCACACCAGCAAGCATTTTTTTAAACATGGTTTATCCTTGTCATTAATAAAGGCTGTATCAATGCAAAACTGCGACGAGGCGTTTGCAGTAATACGATGATATTACACAACAATTCGAATACGTTACCA
Source organism: Alteromonas nitratireducens (assembly GCF_040812025.1). Lineage (NCBI taxonomy): Bacteria > Pseudomonadati > Pseudomonadota > Gammaproteobacteria > Alteromonadales > Alteromonadaceae > Alteromonas > Alteromonas nitratireducens. The sequence goes on along the minus strand of NZ_JBFNPK010000001.1, from coordinate 67,844 downwards.
GCAAACCCAAACCGTTTTGTATCAAGGTATGTACAAGTCAGACTGACGGGAGGTGAAAACGCGATATGCTGCACGCTTTATCAGATACAGAATGCCGGGTAGTCGGGGTATTAATGGAAAAGTCCCTGACCACCCCCGAACAATATCCACTGTCACTGCATGCGCTGACGAATGGCTGCAACCAGAAAAGCAACCGGTTTCCGTTGATGTCGCTTAGCGAAGACGATGTCAGACAATGTGTGGAAGACTTACTAAAAAAACACCTTGTGACAATGACGACCGGCTTTGGGAGCCGGGTCGACAAAGTTGCCCATCGTTTTTGCAACACGGAATTCGGCGATATTACCCTGTCTGAGCATCAGTATGCTGTGATTACCGAATTGTTGCTGCGAGGACCACAAACGCCGGGGGAGCTGCGGGGACGATGTCAGCGCCTGGCCAGCTTTGACGACCTTGGCGATGTCGAGTCCACATTGCACAGTCTGCTCGCCTATCAGCCTGATCCGCTGATTGCAGCCATGCCCAGGGAGCCCGGCAAACGTGAAGTCCGCTACCGGCATTGCTTCAGCGAAGAAACAATAAAGGCAGTGACCGCAACTACGGCCGCTGCCTTTGATAATCACGCCGATTTACATTCACAGGTACAACAACTGAACCGTGAGCTCGCGGCATTGAAAGAACGCGTTACCGCGCTTGAAAACGCTCGCAGCAGCGAATGATTCAGTTGCCCATCAGATGGTGGGCAAACTCGTCGGGCTCAAGCACTTCGCCATCCTCTCCCGGCACGGGACAGACAATCACCAGCAACTCGTCCTGACGCATGCCTGGCGTCCATTTTTTCAGCCAGTCATCCAGACTCACTGCGAGTGGTTCGCAATGTGCCCACTCATCGGTGGCCCAGAGTGCGGCAATATCGGCAGACGGCCACACCGGTACACCATCGTCATCATCGGCGTTGAGCATGACACAGCCATGCTCATCATTGAGGATCCACACCGTTTTACCGGTGCGAATTGCCTTTACCGTTTCGTCAAAGCGCGTCATTGGCGATGCGCTCAGCCATTCTTCCCGTTGTAATGCCATAATTAATTCCCGTTTTCCGACAGTACTGGCAACTGCTCAACTTCGGCCAGCTCACGATCGAGCAATTCGTCATCACCTACGATGATCAGCGACATGCTGTCCAGATTGAGATACTGCGACGCCATGGCTGATATTCTCGCTTCCGTTAAGCCGTTCACCTCAGAAATATAGTCCGTCAGCCGACGTCTGGGCAGACGGTTCACATCCAGGTTCACCAGTTGTCCAATCAGTCCGCTACGCGATGAATTGCGCAGCACAAAAATGCCTGACGCATATTTCTTAACCCCATCCAGTTCGGTTTTGGGTGGCGGCGTCGTCTGCAACCCTCTAATCTCTTTGATAATTTCGTTAAGTGCTTCGCCAGTGCTCGGCGCATCGATGTCCGCCGACTCATACCATACCGACGCATCACGGTAGCTGCTTACGGCGCTGCGTGGCGAGTAGGTATAGCCCTTGTCTTCCCGGATATTCTGCGTAATCCGGCTTGAGAACATCCCGCCCAGCAAGGTATTGGTCACCTCAAGGGCAATCGCATCCTTATGACTGAGCGGGACAACACGCTGTCCCAGACGCAGCGTGGTCTGAACGGCATTATCACGGGAAATACGCACCAGACCGGCAGACGGCGTTGCCGGCTCGCCCGACACGCCCGGGTTTGCCTTACCTGCCGGCATGGCCGCGAATGCAGCTTTGATCGCAGAGGTCAGCGCCGCTTCATCAAAATTACCCGCGACATAAAGATGCGCGTTAGCAGCAACCAGGTGCTGCGCGGCGAACGCCTTCAGATCGTCAGTGGTAATGCCGGTTAATTGCGCTTCTGTGGGAAATACCGTGCCATAGGGATGATTCGGATACATGGCTGCGTAAAACGCCTCAAGTGCCTGTCCCTGTGCCCGTGACTGACTGACCTGCACTTCGCGCCAGCGATTTGCTACCGCACGGTTGAGCGAGTCTTCAGGGAATACCGAATGCATCACAACATCCGCAATCAGGGAAACCGCATCGCCGCTGAATTCGGTCAGGACATCCATCCCCACCTGACTGCTGTTCATACCGACGGACGTTTGTAACTGCCCGCCCATTGACGAAGCCAGGGTCGCCAGCGCAGCTGCATCCCGGGTCGCCGTGCCTTGCTTAAGCAGCTCAAACGTCAGGTCGGAAATGCCTGTGGCGTCCCCGTCGTCCTGGTTGCCACTGTCAAACTGCAGCACCATGGTCACTTTAGGCGTATCACCGTAAGGAATGAGCGTCACGCTTAGCCCATTATCGAGCGTAAAATCTGACGTCGCCGGCAATGTGAAATTTTTCGGTGCTGCCGGCGGCGGTGGTGTTGACGGAAAGTCAGCAGCAACACTGTTCAATGATGAAGCGCTAAGCCATAACAGCCCGGTCAATGGCAATAGTCTGAATGCTTTCATGCTTACTCTCCTCCCTGTTCCGTTGCACTTGCCTCAGCCTCGGCCGGGGCAGGTAAAACGGTGAATATGGTGCGCTGCTCTTTTTTCAGGTACTGCTTCGCCGTCTCCTGAATCATCGCCGGGGTCACTTTTTCAAAGGCACTTTCCAGTTCATTAATGCGCGCCGGATTGTCATCAAACAACGCAAAGGTCGCCAGCAAATCGAGTTTACCAACCCCGTAGAAGCCGTCGATTGTGTCATATAGTGCCGAACGGAATTTCACCTTGGCCCGGTCAAGCACATCTTCGCTGACCGGCGACGCCTGTAGTGTCGCGACCGTGTCGGAAATGGCTGCGGTAATGGTCTCCTCCCCCACCTCGTTGTCATGAATCAGCGAGGCTGACCACAGCATTGGCCCGTTGTAGTTAAACATGTTGCCCAGCGCGTTAATTCCGCCGGACACCGAACTGGTGATACCGGTTTCTTCAACCAGCTTCTGGTGTAACAAACTGTCATCGCCCTGCAGCAGGATCTGGTCAATCAGGCCCATCGCATACCAGGCGTCACTGTTTCGTGGCGGCATACGATACGCGACAGCATAGGCTGGCTTAGGCGCCAGCGGCGCGATGCGTGAGCCCTTTCGTTCTGCGGTTTGAGGGGCTTCACTGATATCCGGTAACGGCGTCACAGGTGCCGCCGGGATATCACCGAAATACTGTTTCACCCACGCCATTGTCTGCTCGACGTCAAGATCGCCGGTGACCACAAACACCGCGTTATTGGGTGCATAAAACTGCTTGAAGAACGCATCAACATCTTCCAGCGTCGCGGCATCCAGGTCTTCCAGTTCACCATAAAAGTTATGGCTGTTGTACCAGTTATCGAACGCCAGTTGCGGGAGATCCAGCCACGGGAAGCCGCCATAGGGCTGGTTCATGACATTCACTTTTACTTCATTTTTCACGACGCCCTGCTGATTGGTCAGCTCGGCCTGCGTAATGTTGAGTCCGCGCATCCTGTCGGCTTCTACCCACACGAAGGTCTCCAGCGCATTTGACGGCAGGATCTCAAAATAGTTGGTAAAGTCGAAACGGGTAGAGCCATTGTTGATACCGCCGTTACCGTTGACCAGCTTGTCGAACTCCCCTTTAGGCAAATTCTGCGAGCCCTGGAACATCATGTGCTCAAACAGGTGGGCAAAGCCGGTACGGTCCCGCGGTTCAATGCGAAAGCCAATATTGTAGTAAACGCCTACGGCCACGATGGGTGCGGTATGATCAGGTGACAACACCACTTTTAATCCATTATCCAGCGTTTCGTAATGCACAGGCACCGTAAGCGCTGTTGATGATGCCGTGACAGGCGCCTGGCTGGTCTCGGCATTTTTATCAGGTTCACCCTGACATCCTGCCAGTAATAAGCAGGCACTCAGTGCCGCCGCAATGCTTTTCATAGTACGTCCTTTGTCAGTCTGTAATTGGAAATTACTGCTTATTTAATAAATTAACCTTGTCTGCACAGAAGCTCACGATAATGTCAGAGACCCCAGCGCGTTTCACCACTTTCATGGTGTGCAAAAATACCTGAACTTCCACATCATCAAGCACGGTAACCTCATGCAGCGGTGGCATACCGGCCGGCAGTATGCGATGGTCACGAGGTAATACCACGTAACCACCTTCTTCTTTGAGTGTCGTCAACGCAAGCTGCAGGGAATTGGTTCTCAGCTTGGCATCTTTACAAACGGGGAATCGGGTCAGCAGCGCGTCGCGAACGCGGCTGCCCCAGTCTATGGCAATAAAGTCACCCGGGGCAATATCCCCTTCCCTGCCACACTGAAACAGCGCCAGCTCAAAACCAGCGAGTACCTGACTTTCTACTTCTTCGGATTTCAGCGGTTCCATAGAAAATGCCAGATCGACCGAGCGTTCATGAACCTGCCGGGATAAGGTATCGAGTGTGAGCACCTCTGCCTTTACGGACAAATCAGGAAAACCGCTGTGCAGATGTTTAAGCGCGGCAGACAGGACCATTTCACTGGCCAGTTGTGTTGCGCCTACCACCACATAGTCTGAATTGGCTTCGGCCAGCTCTTGCCTAGCCTCCTTCAGCGTTTTACACAGCGCTTTGGCGTATGGCAGTAGCTTTTCACCCGAAGGCGTCAGTTGAATACTGTTTCGTTGCCGGATGAACAGGGTGGTATGAAAATACTCTTCCAGCAGTTTTATGCGGGCACTGACGGCGGATTGGGTGAGATAGAGGTTCTCGGCGGCTTTGCCAAAATGACGCGTATTAACGACTTCAATAAAGGTAGTTAAAAAACGAATATCCATTAGCGGGTAACAACCAGTCTCGTCCAGAGGCTACGCTGTCACAATTTGCAGGGTAAGTAAATAAAAAACACAAAAAGGCACACTTGAGACAAGCGTGCCATAACGGACCGGCGTAAATCAGTAATCTTCCTGATGAAGCCTGCGTTGTTTCTCTTTGCGCTGAAGGTCGCGTTTTTGTTTCGCTTTTACAGCATGATGTCGCTTAGAGGAGTCTTTCTTTCCAAAATCGTCCTCATCTTCTACCGAGTCCCATTCACGCTGGTAACGATAGTCTTTACTCATTGCAGTCTCATTGTTGTTGCCACACGATCATTATCGGTGTGGTGTATTAAAAGAAAAATGAATAATTATCATGGTAACGATAGAAAATTTTTTCTTACAAACACAATGAAGACATGAAAAGCGGTGTAATTATTGCGTGTTTTAGCATAACAGCCACATAAACTGGCGGCTGTAACCCTTTGATATACCGAAGCAAAAAGCCGCAACGGTGTTCCACATCAAAGAAGCAAAATTTTTTATTGATAAGAAAAAAAAGTTTTGTTTCAACTTCCCTGCATTTTGGCTTAAAAGACACCTGAATTCTGACACATGTTGAGATAACGCTCATGGCTACTTTATCTATTCGGGAATCACAGAAAGTTTTTACAGACCGTGCAAAGTTTCCTTACGGCTTTCGTAAGTCCGGAGACTTCAGTATTGCAGAGGCAGATTTGCTGAGCCGTTATGGCACAACCATGCTGGGCCTGGAGACCGGAGAGCTGATGCCTGAAACCGACGATGAACGTGCGTTTGTCGACTTTATCCAGGGTAAAAAAGAAGCATCAAACGGCGCTGAAAAAGTGTGGGCGAAATATGTTCGTCTTGCCCGTGGTAAGAAACACTTCTATACCCTGCACAGTTCAGCCAGCAACCAGTCTGATTACGACGAAGACTTCTCTGACGAAGAATTCGACGTAGCCTGATACTGGGTTAGCCAGTTTACAACGTGGCGCTTAGCGCCGCGTTGGGTGATCTTTCTCTTCTCTCAGCCCGAACACATCATTACACCACTCCCCTAACGCAATATTTTATTTCGCTACTACACTGATATCAGGTGTGTTTTTTTGCGTTATGGCCAGGCAAGGAGGTTAATGATGATTTCATTCAAACAACTCACGCATTTTTCTATCCATACTACAGATGACAGAATTGGTGGTTGTCGGGACGTACTGTTCGATGACCAGGATTTTGTTGCCCGTTATCTGGTGGCTGACACCAATACGTGGCTGCCGCTAAGCCGGAAAGTCGTTATTTCTCCCATCTCTGTTGAAAGCATTGACATGGATGACCAGCAAATCAATGTGGCGATGACGGCAGAGGTACTGAAAAACAGCCCGTCCATTGACGAGCACAAACCGGTATCGCGGGAATATGAAGAAACCCTGTTTCAGTATTTTGGCTACGGTTATTACTGGATAGGCCCGGGCGCCTGGGGGGACTTCGCTCACCCGGGACAACTGGCAGACTTGCCGCATTATGAAGAGCAGGATGCGCAGACAACGCCGGCTGAAACAAACCATTTACGGGCATGCAGCGAGGTGAACGGTTACGACGTTGCTACGCTGGATGACACCGTGGGTCATATCTGCGATTTTGTTATCGATACCACAAGCTGGGCAATCGTACTGCTCGTTGTCGACACCAACAACTGGCTTCCGGGCGGTAAAAAACTGGCGGTTCCCCCCATCAAAATGGAGAAGATAGACTGGTCAAACCACAGTGTCAGTATTGCGTTTAGCCATGATGCGCTGATGCAGCAACCCGAGGTGGACAGCCACAAACTCGCCGACGAAGACTACGTAAAAGCCCTGGTAACAAAGGCAAGCGCATGAGCCAGCCTTTGTATCAGAAGCAAACCAGGCTGGCGGCGGAAAATTTTCAGATCAGCCACACTCCCATGCCTCCTGGCTTTATTCGTGCTCTGGGCTATGTCAAAGCGGCATGCGCCGAAGCAAATCACGCGCTGGGGCTGCTGGGTAAAGAAAAGTCTGACGCTATCTGGCAGGCTGCCATGGCCATTGCACAGGGCGAGTATAGTGGTCAATTTCCGGTCGATGTCTATCAGACCGGATCAGGCACCAGCACCAACATGAACGCCAATGAAGTCATTGCCACGCTCGCTCAGCAACAAAGCGGGTTAAAGATTCATCCGAATGACGACGTCAACATGGGTCAGAGCTCCAACGATGTGATCCCGACTGCCATGCATGTCAGTGCGTTGCTGGCATCCACCCAGCATCTGTTACCTGCGATCACGCAGTTGAGCGACGTGCTCAAACAAAAGATGAAAGCCTGCTCAGGTATCGTAAAAACCGGACGAACCCACCTGATGGACGCTATGCCGGTCACTCTGGCGCAGGAACTGTCCGGCTGGCGCTCGCAGTTATTGCATTGTCATGAGCGCTTAAATGATACCCACCAGCGCCTTCGCAAGCTGGCTATTGGTGGCACGGCAGTGGGCACTGGTGTCAATACCCATCCGGAATTTGGTGCGCGGGTTGCCTCCTCACTGACCCAACAACTTAACCTGACGTTTTTTGTCACCGATAACCACTTCAGCGCCCTTGCGGCGCAGGATACCGCCGTGGAATTCTCGGGTCAGCTTTCTGTGCTTGCTGTTGCGCTGATGAAAATTGCAAACGATCTGCGCTGGATGAACAGCGGTCCCCTCGCCGGTCTTGGCGAGATTGCGCTGACTAAACTGCAGGCAGGAAGCAGTATCATGCCCGGAAAGGTCAATCCGGTTATTCCGGAAGCGGTTGCCATGGCCTGTGCACAGGTTATGGGCCATCACAATGCTGTCACTATCGCAGGCCAGTCAGGAAACTTTCAGCTTAACGTGATGTTACCACTGATGGCGACCAACCTGCTTAACAGCATTACGCTACTGGCAAACAGCTGCGAACATTTGGCAGATAAAGCCATTATCGATATGCAGGTTCATCAGGACAGACTGGAAGATCTGCTGGCTAAAAACCCGATTCTTGTGACGGCGTTAAACAGAGAAATTGGCTATGAAAAAGGGGCTGAAATTGCTCAGACCGCCTACCACCAACAGCGCAGTGTCATTGACGTTGCCAGAGAAATGACAGACTTATCCGAGGAAAAGTTACGCGAACTGCTGGACCCATCCAGGCTGGTATAGCGAGCCGCCGTGATTAGCTGTCGGCACCGCAGAAAAAGGAATACAGCAGACTGATTGTCTGCTCAATGCGCTTATCAGCAAGCCGGTAAAAAATAGTTTGCCCCTGTCGGCGCGTCGCAACCAGGTTTGCTTCGCGTAAAATCGCAAGATGCTGCGATAACACCGGCTGGGTTACCGGAATATTTTCGAGCATGGCCGTGACCGACAATTCCTTGTCCAGCAAGGAACATAACACCATCAGGCGAGTCTTATTGGCAAGCTGTTTAAGATATTGTTCTGCTTCACTGGCGTGTGAGAGCATTTCAGTACTGTCGATCGTTTCTGTCATCATTACGGCATTAATAAAAAACGTGCATTATTTACGCAAAACAAATAAGGTTTCTGGCATATATGCAACCTCAGGCGGATAATGCATCCGTCGGTTAACTTTAGCAACTTTTTTTCTGTTACAGGAGATGAATATGGTTTTAACGATTCCGGAGCGTCTGCAGAAGATCCCTGCCGCAGTTCGTAAGGTAACTGCTGCCGAGGCCAAGGCCGAGTGTGAGCAAAATGGTGGCGTCGTCATTGACGTACGGGAAAGCGCCGAACGCGAGGAAAATCCTGTTTCAGGTTCTGTGCATATCCCGCGCGGTGTACTCGAAATGAAAGCCTGTGAACAGTTCAGGGATCCTCAGACGCCGATCTATATTCACTGCGCGTCCGGTGTCCGTGCTCAGCTTGCCGCAGAACAGCTGCATAACATGGGCTATGACCGTGTCAGTGCAATCACCTGCGACCTGACCAAAGTAAAAGACGTACTACACGACTAATTTTTCATTTTATCGAATGATTAAGCCGTTATAATCACTTCATCATTCGAACTTTGGGAAATGCACATGCTTAAAGCTACGCTGGAACAATGGCGTATGTTCAAGGCCGTCGCAGATGCCGGCGGCTTTAACCAGGCATCGGCACAGGTGCACAAAAGCCAGTCAAGTATCCATCACGCGGTTCAAAAGCTGGAAAACGCCATTGGTGTGACGCTGTTTCAGAATGACGGCCGAAAAATTCGCCTGACGCCACAGGGTGAACTGATGCTAAGACGGGCAAATTTTCTGCTCGAAGAAGCAGAAAAGCTTGAGGCTGTTGCAAGCAGTTTACAGGCTGGCACAGAAACCGTTTTGCGGCTTGCCGTCGACCTGATATTTCCCACTGACGTGCTGTATGCCGCACTCAACACCGTATCGCAGGAATACCCTTTACTTCGGATAGAAATTGAAGAGACCGTGTTAAGTGGCGCGAATGCACTGCTTGATGCCGGCAAAGTCGACGTTGCAATATCCGCCTTTCCCTTTCCCAAAGGATTCAGCGAAGACCTGTGCAAGATTGAGTTTGTCGCGGTGGCACACCCCGACCATCCGCTGCACCAGCTCGGGCGCGCGCTGACCGTTGAAGATCTCAAGTCCCACCGCCAGATCGTGGTACGCGACTCATCGGCTGAGCGCAAGACCGACTCGGGCTGGCTGGGCGCAGAACAACGCTGGACCGTCAGTCACGTGCGCACCTCCATTGACATGATTGCAAAGGGGCTTGGATTTGCCTGGCTGCCGGTAGCCATGATTCAGCCGCAGCTTAAAGAGAATCAGCTCAAATCCCTACCCCTCAAGCATGGTGGTGTCAGGCGCGCTGATTTGTTTCTGACGTTTGAAGACGGTGATTCATTAGGACCTGCCGCACGAACCCTGATTGGAGAACTGCGCTATCGCTCGATGCAACTGCCGGTAGCTGACGAACTCGGGAGCGGGTAAAAAATCCAGTCTCGCAAGACACTTAGCTGATCCACTTTGCTGTACATAAGGTACACTTAAACTAAAGATAACCAATAATAACGAACCAAGGACGCCGTGTGTTAACCGTATTGCTTGTAGATGACGATCCTGAATTTACCGAAGTGGCCTGCACGATCATTGAGTTTCTCGGGCATGAGGTTGTCACAGCCGGTAACCTTGCTGAAGCCAGAGAATGGCTAAAAAAAGAAACCTTTGATCATATCCTGCTCGACTTTATGCTGCCGGACGGCAGCGGCGCCCATTTATTTGACGAACTCGACACCCTGGCAAAACGCCCCCGGGTCACACTGATCACTGGTCACCCGTCGGTACGCGGTATCATCAAAGACCTGTGCGGCCCCAACATTGATTATCTGGTAAAGCCCATTCAGCGTGAGGATATTGAGGCCGTACTCACGGGTAAAAAAACGGCCGATGAGGAAAAACGCAGTGATATTAAGCGCCACTTTGGCCTGCTAATTGGCGAGTCTGCGGCGATGAAAGAGCTGTATAAACTGATCGAACGGGTAAGCCGCACCGGCGCAAATGTCATGCTATTGGGTGAAAGTGGTGTCGGTAAGGAAGTCGTGGCTGCCGCCATCCATCATGCCTCTGAAAGCGAAGGACCTTATGTCGCAACAAACTGCGGCGCGTTTTCCAAAGAGCTCATTGGCAGTGAGTTGTTTGGCCATGAAAAAGGCGCGTTTACCGGCGCCGTTGGTAAAAAAGAGGGCGTGTTCGAGCAGGCCGAGGGGGGCACACTGTTCCTCGATGAAATTACCGAAATGCCAATCGACATGCAGCCTAACCTGCTGCGGGTGCTCGAAAATAAAGTCGTCATTCGGGTCGGCGGCACCCGCGCTATTCCGGTAAATTGCAGAGTGGTATCGGCCACTAACCGCACTATGGAAGAAATTGCCGAGAGCAAAGTCCTGCGCGAGGACATTTATTTCCGGCTTGCAGTTTTCCCTATCACCATCCCACCGCTGCGGGAACGCAAAGAAGACATTCCATTGCTGGCGGCGGCGTTCATTGACGAACTCAACGAAGAGAACGATACCCGCTTTGTCTGGCAGAACAGCCAGTTGGAAACCCTTCAGGCCTACGACTGGCCGGGTAATGTGCGGGAGTTACGCCACTTTGTTCAGCGCGCCGCCATTATGAGCGATCCCGACAAAACCACGCTTGAGCTGCCTAAAACGATTGAGTCACCGTTTGCGAAACGACAAAGTACGACCCCTGCCCTGCAGGCTGGCCGCACCATTGAGGACGTCGAGAAGGAACTTATTTACGCCACGCTCGAAAAGGTCAACGGCAACAAAACGTTGGCTGCCGAGATGCTCGGCATCAGTACCAAAACCCTTTACAACCGTCTCCATGCCTATGGTGACTTGGGCAAAAGTGACGAGTGAGGACGTTTCTTATGACCGAAGACGAACAACGTGAACTTGCCAGATTTGTCCATGATGCGCGCAAGCCGCTGAATCGAATATCCATGCAGGCTGAGCTGGTCAAGATGGCTCTGAATGACGACATTCCGCGCGAAAAAGCCAACGATGCTCTGGATAAAATCATCTCGGCCACCAAGGACTGCAGTGAGACCCTTGCCGACCTGGTCACGGCCCTGTCTGACGGTCAGTCCGGATAGCACAGATGTCGAATCGCTTCCTGACATCAGTGTATAGCTGGGTAATTCTGGTACTGATTGTTATTGTCGTTATCGCAGCGAACTCGTTTTACATCGTCAGCATGCTCGATGAGCAGGCAAAGCTGGAGCAGCGTCTGCATGTCACCAATCAGATCATTCATTCAGTTCATGCGCTTGAAACCAGTCTGCTGCACATAGAGTCGGAAAAACGTGCCTACCTGTTATCACGCGACAGTCAGCATGCTATTCAGTACGCCCGGCGTATGGGTGAGATAAGCGAAATGATTGCCGGCGTCAGAGCCAGTGCGGGGGCATCCGAACTTAGTGCCCAACAGTCTCGCATCCTGGCGTTACTTGAGCATACCGAGTCAGCCCTGTCTGCGCTTGATGATACCGTTCAGAACGACGCGTCTGGCGTCAGCCTGCCTAAAATCTATACCCAGCTACAGCCCGAGGTGACCTCGGTTCTGGATACCGAAAAAAGCTTACAGCAAACTCAGCTCGATACATTACAAAACCTCCGGCATCAGTCTGTCAGTACCTTAATTGTCTCGTCGGCGTCTGCACTGTTTCTGATCCTGACGATCTTTGTCCTGCTCAAAATTTATGAGCGCAGCAACCGGCAATATCATCAGAGCCTGCTTGACGCGAATGAGGCCCTGGAGACAAAAATCGAAGTGCGCACGCAGGAACTCAGCCTGTATTCAGAGGAACTGATGCGCAGCAACCGTGAACTCGAGGATTTCGCCTTCGTCGCCTCGCACGATTTGCAGGAGCCGTTACGCAAAATCCGGGCGTTCGGAGACCGCCTCAAAAGCGGCTATGCCGACGCGCTTGATGAACGTGGCGCTGACTTCCTCAACCGCATGCTCAAAGCCGCGGAAAGAATGTCATTACTGATCAGCGACTTGCTTGCCTTTTCACGGGTATCGACGCGTGGTAAAGCATTCGAAAAGGTGGCCCTTGATGATGTACTTAACACCGTCATCGACGATCTTGAGCTAAGCATCGACGAAACCGGCGCAACCCTTCATGTTGACAGCCTGCCAACCATCGACGCCGATAAGTCGCAGATGCTGCAGCTATTTCTCAATCTGCTCTCGAACGCACTCAAGTTCCGGAAACCGGATACCCCGCCAGACATCAGTATTCGGTGTGGGGTACCTGATAACGACGAACTCAGCGATCTACTGCTTAGTGAGGAATATCAGTGGATCAGGCTGGAGGTTTGTGACAATGGCATCGGCTTTGACCCGACTTTTGCCGAAAAAATATTTGCCCCGTTCCAGCGCCTGCACGGTCGCAGCGAATACGAGGGTACTGGTATCGGTCTGGCAGTCTGCCGTCGTATTGTGGAGCGTCATAACGGCCAGATTACGGCTCACAGCCAGCCCGGAGAAGGCACACGATTTGTTATTTTATTACCCGTCAACGGTGAATTGTTTACCACTGAGGTAACATCAGGAAACGACAGCCATGAACACTAAAACGCCCTCGCCCATTACCATACTGATGGCAGACGATGATGAAGATGATCGTTTTCTGACCATTGATGCGCTCAAAGAAAGCCGCGTGTTAAACACATTGCACTGTGTTGAGGACGGTATCGAGCTGCTGGCGTATCTGCGTCGTGAAGGCGACTATGCCGATCCGGCGACGTCGCCCCGTCCCAGCCTGATCCTGCTCGACCTGAATATGCCGAGAATGGATGGCCGCGAGGCACTGCAAAACATCAAAGCAGATCCTAACCTGCGCAGTATACCCGTGGTTATACTTACCACATCAAAAGAGGAAGAGGACATGCTTCGCGGATACGATCTGGGTTGCGCCTCATATATCACCAAGCCGGTGGACTTTGACGGACTGGTAGAGCTGACGCGATCGCTTGGCCGCTATTGGATTGAAATTGTCGAACTTCCCGGCGAATAGGCACGGCAGTGACAAATATCATTCGGGTACTGCTGGTTGAGGACGATGAGGACGACTATCTGCTGACGTCAGATTACCTGTCCCGGTTCGACAACCCCACCTTTCAGGTGTCATGGGTCACCAACAGTGCTGATGCGCTTGATAGCCTGCAACGCAGACGGTTTGATTTATGCCTGCTGGACTATATGCTTGGCGCTGAAAATGCCATTGATGTGCTGGGCATGCTCAAGTCTAACCAGATCACACTGCCCGTCATCATTCTTACCGGTCACTCCGATCCGCATGCTGACGAGGAAGTGATGCGGGCCGGTGCGGCTGATTACCTGCAAAAGTCGGAAATCGAGACACCGCGTTTTATGCGTACTATTCGCTACGCCATGGTGCGTCGCGAAATAGAAAATGAGCGGGTTGAACGACACAAGATAGAGCAAAAAAATAAGGCGAAAGATAAATTTCTGGCTCACCTCGGACATGAACTGCGCACGCCGCTCACCTCCATCCTCGGATACACTGAACTGTTGCTGGATGACAGAAAAAACCGCGAAATCGAGCAGGAACTTTCGATTATCCACAGCAATGGCAAACATTTGCTCAGCCTGCTGAACGATTTGCTCGACATGTCGCGACTGATGGCTGAAAAACTGGAGCTGACGAGGAAAGACATTTCGCTCAGCGCGATGATGTCGGATATTTATTCACTGATGAATCTGTCGGCGAAAGATAAAGGACTGATGCTGGTTGTCGATTCGGAAACCGCGGTGCCGGCACGCATCCATACGGATCCAACCCGGCTGCGCCAGGTACTGATCAACCTCATCAGTAATGCCATCAAATTCACCGACCATGGTCAGATCGACATCTCGGTTGAACTGCTGCCAGCGGCTGGAGTGAATCAGCGTCCCCTGCTGCTGTTTCGGGTTTCAGACACCGGCATTGGTATGCCCCAGGAAAAGCTGGACTCAATTTTCCAGCCGTTCGAGCAACTTGAGGACGTGATGCGGGCCAATCATGGCGGTGCAGGACTCGGCCTGGCAATTTGTCGTGAACTGGTTAGCCTGATGGGTGGCGAGATCAGCGTGGAATCCGTCATGGGCAGAGGCAGCACATTCTCTTTTACACTCGACCCGGGTGACATCCGGGGCATTCCTTTAGCACCGCTGACACTGACACTGCCGCAGCGCAGTGAGGCAGAAGAAATCAACCTCCATGTATCCGGGCGCGTGCTGATTGTTGATGATTTAAAAGAGTTGCGCCGCCTCACCGGTCATCTTGTCAGCCAGTGTCACGCCAGTGTTGCGTATGCCGAAAACGGGGTTAAAGCCGTCGAAGCCATTCTTCAGGCCCAGGAACAGAAAAAGCCGTTTCACCTGGTATTGATGGATATCCATATGCCAGTCATGGACGGCATAGAAGCATTGAAAGCGATCAGAAAATACCGCTGCAACGTGGCCGTGATAGCACTAACCGCAGCAAACCGCAAAGGCCTCAGGCAATCACTGCTTGAACAGGGATTTGACGGGGTGCTGAGTAAACCCATTGACCGTGTTGAACTAACCCGTTTGCTGGATCGCTATCTGCTTAAAACGCAGGGGCCATCGCCCTCCCCGGAGCATGAAAAACAGCGTGCGCAGGAACATCCGCCTTCGACGCGGCCGTCACGCAAAGTATTGCTGATTGAAGATGATAACGATGCCGCTGAACTGATTGAGCTGCTCCTCGCTCATCAGGGGCATGAGGTCACCATTACCCATAACGGGCATGACGCCATCGCAAAACTGCAAACCACCGGCTATGACGTTGTACTGATGGATCTCACCCTGCCTGACTATCATGGATACGATCTTGCAGGCGATATTCATCGTTTACAGCCAAAGGCACGGGTTATCATTGTCAGTGGCTATGAACCAGAGCCAGAGAAAATGGCCGCGCTGGGTATTTCCGCATCCTTGCTAAAGCCAGTGTCACGACAGGATCTCGAAAACGCATTTGCACAATTGGACGCATCTTAAAATCGCAGGTGAAGCGCTGCATAAAGTCGCGCTTTCACGCAAACTGACCAGGACGCCATAACAAAGAGGTATACGGCCATGAGACAAAAACTGATAAAACTCAGTTTGTTATTGATTATCCCAACGCTGATGAGCGCCTGCACCATGGTACCGTCAGCAGGACCGACCCCCTATAAGGCCGCAACTGGCGAACAAGGCTATGGGTATTCGAGCGAACAGCTAAGCGAAAGCCGTTATCGCGTCGTATTTAAAGCTACCGAGTCCACGCCGGCAGATTTGGTTCAGCAGTTCAGCTTATTGCGCGCTGCCGAAATTGCCCAGGACAAGGGGTTTACGTATTTGGCTGTTCTGAAAACCGATGTTGAAAAAAAGGCGGCGATCGGAAGAAAAGTGGTGGATGCCTCAAACAGTGCGGTGTTTCCGCCGGAACAGCAATGCACCATGTCTGGCTGCACCGAGCCAGCCCGCGCTACGCCTGTGCAGGACAACACTGTGACCGTGCAGACCGGACCGATGGAGAATGTTTATTACTCGATCGTCGTGTCGATGGCGAAAGATAAAGTCAGTGCGGGTACAAATGCATTATCCGTACAGGCTATTCTGGCCGACAGACCGGACCGGAAGAAGTCAGGCTGAGCATTGTCCCTCGTGACAGTCACGTAGTTTTTACACGAAAAATGTAAACTGTTCACGCCCCAGCCAGAAAAGCCCACTCAGGATTGCCACAAACGCCTGTTTTAGCGTGATTTTTGATATGCAGGACTGGAATAACACGTGCATATCGCTAGTCAGAGACTCTCGCGCCGGTGCATCCCGGCGTGGCCACTTCCATCCGCTAAGGTGCAGTAATGGACAATGAACAGGTTTATGGCGAACGTGCCAGCAGTGTTATCGGGCTGTTGCATAGTGGTATCCAGTTCTATCGTGACGGCATTCAGAAAGCGGTTCATCCGCACATTCAGGCTATGTTCCGGCGAATGCTGGATGAAAAAGAACGGGCGATTATCATGCTGTCACCGTTTTTACCGTCAAACGACACACAACACGCCCCATCACATCTGGTGACCTCCTTCAGACAACGCTACACCCAGGTGATCACAACCTTCAGCGACGAGCCTGACAACACCTACATCAACGAACTAACCCGCATTGAATCATCCGTGCTCGACAGCATAGACGATGCGCTTGATAAGGTGGACACCGGGCGTTTTGCTAATGAATTGCGCTGCATACGCACCCGTATGCAGCAGTGTTTTGATGAAATGCTGTCACTGTCAAACGCCGTGGAGTAACGAATGCGTTTGCAGCGATAGTATGATTTAGCCTGCGCTGCTAGTCGGCTTTGTCGCTGAGATTGATATTGTTGGCATGCTCAATCCAGTCAAGATCACGGGTTTGTTCATCCAGTGTTCCCTTCGCATCTTCCAGGAACACCTGACAAAAATAATCCACTGCCGGAAACAGTTCGCGATACTTTTGTAATTGCGCTTCCATTTCCTGCATCGCGTTGGCAAATTCAGAGTTGGACTTCGACAGCTCATAATCGCATTTCAGATACGCACAGAGCACATCGGCAGCTTTAGCCAGTTTAACGTGAATATCGTCTTTGCTTTGCGCAATAAGCGGTTCATACCGTTGACGTAACGCCGTTGGCAGCGTTTGGATCAGCATGCTTTCGAATCGTCTCTCCAGCTTTTTTATCGCGGCCGTGGTTTCCGGATCGTGGTACTTCACCGGACTGGGAATGTCACTCATACCCGCAATTTCACTGCCTTCATGGAAAATGGCCATCGCCGCCACCCGATCAGGCTGAACGTTTTCGTTAAACACGTCTGCGGCGATGGCCCCCAGCATATGGGCGACCACAGACGCCTCGTAGACATGGGTAGAAAGCATTTCTTCCTGAAACTGTGCCATCAGCGGCCAGCGCTTAACGTTGCGTGCGCGTTGCATTAAACCAATAAATGCAGAGTGAGTATTTGCCATCGTGTTTCTTGTTGTTCAGTTTGAGCCACAGTGTATCAAAGCCCGCCATCGCATTTAATGTAAAACCTTCACGTGAACTGTAATTTCGTCGCGCTCTGGCGACATCCGTCGGCCTCACCTGAGCAAAGAAATTAACTTTATCCTTTAAAATCATGACATATAGAAATGGCACAGCTATCGCATTCTTAACATTAAATGATGCTCAGAATAAGGAGGAGATCATCATGTTAGGTTGGGCTGTTATCTTTTTCATCATCGCGATCATCGCCGCCGTATTTGGATTCGGAGGAATCGCCGGTGCCGCCACGGGCATCGCGCAATTTTTGTTCTTTGTTTTCGTCGCGCTGCTCGTCATTTCGCTGATCGGCAATGTCCTGCGCGGCAAATCGCCTAAAGCATAACGTTCTACAGGAAGGAGAAAGACCATGAAACATTATTCATTACTGATTAGAAGTCTGGCTGTATGCAGTGTTGTTCTGATGCTGGGTGCGTGCGATGACGGCAGCGCCGAAGAGGCCGGTGAGCAGGTTGACGAGGCCATTGAAGATGTCAGCGATGCGATGGATGATGCAGGCAATGAGGTTGAAGACGCCTGCGAAAAAGTAAAAGAGAAAGTGAACGCTGAGGATGACGACTGCTAACACCGATAACGCCTGTCCTGTGGGCAGGCAAACTTCTTCTGCGTTCGCACATATGATACCGTGAGGCCTTTGGTTTATTCCTTTTTGATGAAACACCACGTTGGTTGTAATTTGCTGCACCGTTTGTCCTTGATTAACCGCATCTGGCTTTATTCCTTTTTGCTTATCCCTTCTTCACTGGCGTCAGTAGGTTCTTTGGACGCGTTTTTAGCAAGTGACAACAGTATTATTGCAAAAGGTAGTGCCTCCGGCGAAGTCAGCTCCCGAGTGCTGGCGGGCGTGGGCTACACTTACACATTAAATGAAAACTGGCGAGCACGTATTGCGTATCAGGCTTTTCGTGGCTCGGATGGATCAGTTGATACTGAGGATATTCAGGTCTACTCAAACATTGATTCGACCCCCTTTACCTCACTTTATGGTCTATTCATTGAAGGGAGTGTTCAGGACAATCGACTCCGTATGAAAGTCGGCCAGTTCGACGCAAATACGGAGTTTGCATTTTCTGATATTGCAGCAGGATTTATTAACTCATCAATGGGGTTTAGCCCTACCATTACGTTTTTACCAACCTATCCTGTACCGACTCCCGGTCTTGCCGTCTTCTTTGATATCTCTGACAACCTGAACTTCAGTGCAGCGACATTCAGTAGTGAGAACGACCGCCTGACATCTCCTTTTTTCATTTCAGAATTAGGTTACAGAGGGGCGGACTCCGTATTCAAAGCGGGTATCTGGCAACAGGAGTTGACCGCAGATGTAACACAGAGTCATACATCTGATTCCTTTACCGGAGGTGTTTTCATTACTGCGGAGGGCGTGCTTACAAAACACTCATCGATTGCTGACACAATTGAATGGTTTTTCCAGTTTGGTGCCTCTGAAAAAGCATTCAATCCGTTAACTCGGCATGTCGGCACCGGACTCGTTTTCCACGAACCCGCCGGATTTCAAGAACATAGTCTGGGCGTAGGTATTACACATGTCACCGGAACACATAATGACGATACATTTGGTCACAGTAAACATACCGACGAGACGAGTGTCGAGGTGTACTATGCCATTACTCTAAATGACCATGTCATCGTAAAACCAGACATTCAGTATATCCTGTCTCCTGCGCTCGCCGCGGATGATAAAGACGTTCTGGTTGCAACGCTGCGCATCGAATTATCGCTTTAAAAAGGAAAAAGCGTGGCTAATAAAATCTCACTCAGACAATATGTAAAACGGCGCAACGGTGTGCCACTGGGTCACAATGATTCAATGCGTAATATGTTGCGTCGCTCACTTGGCGCAACAACGTTTGCCGGCTTCTGGCAATACTGGAATCCTATCTGGAGCTATTACCTTACCACCCGGGTATTCCAGCCACTGAAAACCGTGCTACCGGTTCCCCTCGCACAATTACTGACATTCATTGTCAGCGGCGCAGTTCACGATATCGTCATTTCTTTAGTCGCCGGCTCTGCATATATCGTCTTTACACCCTGGTTCTTTTTGGTGGGCATTGCAGTACTAATAACCAATGCACTGCGATGTTCGGTAAGCATGCTAAGTATAAACGGCCGTGCAATGACACACATCAGCCTGATTGCACTGTGTTACGGATTCAGTTTGCTGATGCGCGATGCGATTGCGGTGGCCGCCGCAGGATGATGCCACATCGGATTTGCGACATTCAGGGTTGATGACAGCTCATCGCTGTGATGCTCGCGCTGTGATGGCATTAAGCTGCTGACACACCGCTTCCGGTGACTTGAAATTGCACAGACCAATCAGCCGGTCGTCGCGGGGCCATACTGCCCCGTTGAGGGTTTTGATATCCTCATCAGACAGTTTTTCGGTGTCCAGCAGCACTTCCACTGCCTTTTTGTTTGGTTTTACCACCGTTGGCCTGGCCTCACTAAACACACTCAATGCTGCAAAGATAAACTCCCGCTTTTGGGGATCATTGACCACACCAATCTTGTCTTCATACACAACAATTGACGGCCAGCCTTCCGAGATACGGCTTTGCCAGAAAATCACAACGGTAAAAGACACCAGGACAAAAAAAGTAATATTGATGAAGTCCTGACTTAAATTGGGGGCCACGGCAACAATAATACCCACGACAAAAGCAAACAGGATCCAGCCTCCAAACACCCTGCGCATCGCATTAGGGGAGATACCACTGACGATGGTGGCGGTAGCGAGCTCTGTTTTGGTTAATTGCTGCTGACAGACAGCCTGCATATTGTTCACTGTTTTCGCTCCATGGCCACATACGTGGCAACTGCTCCGTTTGTGGTTGCCGTTTACGATGCGCTCTGCACCGCGGTATCGGTCAGCTTACCGATTTCATAATGCATTGCATCCGGATGTAGTGTCTGATCCTGCCTGAGCCTCAGCAGGATAGCCTGTTGCTGGGGTTCGCCATAAAAATACCAGTCGGTAACATGACGACGAATTCCGCCACCGCGCAGCTGATAAATGTGTACAACATACTGGTAACCCGCTTCAAATGCACGCCGGTGTCCGGGATCGTCGCTAACCAGGGTAAAGCCCCCCTGCAAATGCTCGTTCTGCACGGCAACGCCCATTCCTCTAGACAGAAAATAATCCAGACCAAGCTCATCGATACGCTGACGTGCCGCATCAGCAACATCTTCCAGTGTACAGGAGAGATATGACTGTTTCAGCAGACCGAAGGCGCGACAGGCATTCGGGCATCCGGGAGCCAGCCCGACGGAAAAGCCGGTATGCTCTTTCCCTTCCCACGGGCGCATCCAGACAAACGGGCTGATATGCACGTAGAATCGCTGACCCTGATGCTCCAACGGAAAAACGTCGGGCACTTCCTCGTTGCGCACGTTCATCAGCTGGCTGGGATTGTTGGGGTCATACAGCATTCATTTACCGTCAGATAAAGTCGGGGGATTGGTTAGGCTCAGTATGGCATACCGCTGAACAGATTGTGAATTAAACCATCGTAGTGTTTTGGTGTTCGGTCTGTTTCTGATTTTGTAATAAAAAACAAAGGAGAAACATGACGTTCCTCCTTTGCTGCAGCGCGGTACGTCACGGCGAGTTACGTGTGATCCTGCCTGAACTGACGCCGCCCCCGATAGGCCTGTATGCGGTATACCCTCACCGCAAACTTGTCAGCGCCACCATTCGCAGCTTCCTGTCATTTGCCGAGTCATATTACGGTGACCCGCCGCCATGGGCACTGACCAGCTAGCCGATACGATATTGCAGCATAGCAGGCGACCTTCTATTCTAGAGCGAAACCGGTCACTGATTTCACAGGTGTTACGTCATGCCATCACTGAGTCGCAGAGAATTTTTAACCCTCACCGCCACCGCGCTCGCAGGCAGCGCTCTGCCCCTGTCCTGGGGAGGGAGTGCCGCTCGCTCCGCACAGGCTGTGTATCAGGGAACACATGTTATTGATGCACTGAGTTTCGCACGCGAGTGGAATGACGCCTCGCTTGATGCACTCAGCAAGACCGGGTACAGCGGCATCATTACCAGCCTGCCCCGGCGTGATCTTCAGACCGCGATTGACGCCCTGATGTCATTCAGGCAACTGACAGAAGCGCACCCCGATAAGTTGCGTCTGGCGCTGACAGCAAACGACTTTGAAGAGGCCAAGGCGAATAGTCAGGTCGCGGTGATGATGAATTTTCAGAACGCGACCATGCTTGAGGGCAATGTGGACAACGTTGATGCACTGCATGCACTGGGTACCCGCTGTTTTCAACTGACCTACAACAGCAGGAATCTGCTGGGTGATGGCTGCACTGAACGCACCGACGCCGGACTGTCTGACTTTGGTGTTGAGGTGGTCGCCCGTATGAATGAGACCGGGGTTCTGATAGACCTGTCTCACTGCGGAAAACAGACCACAGCGGACGGCATTGCCCTGTCCGGTAAACCGGTAGCAATTACCCATACGATGACCACCCGCTATCGTCCCGGCCACCCAAGGGCGAAAGACGACATCACCTTAAAAACGCTGGCCGACAACGGCGGCGTAGCCGGTATTGCTGCCATCGGGTATTTCGTCGGTGACGATCCCGGGGGTGAAACCACCATCGAGACCTATGCTGACCATATTGAACATGCGGTCAGGGTGGCCGGTATAGAACACGTCGGCGTGGCCACCGACTTTCCCGTTAATGGCATCGCCTCATGGGCAACCAAAGAAAACTGGTACGAACCGCGGTTACGCAGCTTTAAACCCAGCTACGACGTAAAGTGGCCGTCATGGATCCCCGAACTGGACGGCCCTGACCGTTTCCTTAATCTCACCCATGTACTGCAGCGCCGGGGCTGGCCAGACGGGCATATTGAAAAATTGCTGGGCGGTAACTGGCTCAGACTGTTTGCCGATGTGTTTGGAGGATAAGCCAGTGCGACAAAACTCCGTAGCAGTGAAAACAAACTGTGATACTCTCAAATAAACGCGCACACAGGACATAACACATTGAAATCACGTACTATCTATTCAGCATTTATCAGTGTTTTACTGCTGGTCACGCCTCCCGGTTTTGCTGAGGACAAGCCCGCCTCCAAGGGCGGGGAAGACACGACAACGGCGGCTAAGCCCATTCCCGCCCCACAGCGGTTTGTTACTCATCACAAAGGCACATTTAACGGCCGCACGATGAAATACACCGCCGATGCCGGCGAGACTTATATACGCAACCTTGACGGCGATCCAACAGCATCGGTGTTTTCATTTGATTACCTGGCAGACAGCAAACAAACCAGGCCAGTGACCTTTCTCTGGAACGGCGGTCCCGGCTCATCATCAAACTGGCTGCACATGGGAGGCTATGGCCCGAAACGCATTGTCGTACCCAGTGATGCCGCGCACCCTGGCAGTGCACCCTATCAAATAGCCGACGCACCAGAAACCATTCTGGATGTCACCGACATGGTCTTTGTCGATCCGGTCGGCACCGGCTTTTCACGGGCGCTGGGTAAAACCAAAAAAGAGGCTTTCTGGGGGCTTACTGAAGACGCACGCGCGATGGCCGCATTTATTGCCCAGTGGATGACCGATCATAACCGCTGGAACTCGCCGGTTTTTCTGCTGGGTGAGAGCTTTGGCACCACCCGTGCTGCGGCAGTGGCAAAGGTGCTGCTTGATGATTACCTGATTAATGTAAATGGCATTATTTTCGTGTCACAGGCGCTTGATTACCAGGGCTCATCCCCCTACATCGACGACAACATTATCTCGTATGTGACTTATATTCCTACTATGGCAGCCACGGCCTGGTATCACGGCAAGGTCGACAACACGGGCGACTTTGCCGGATTTATCGAGGCGAGCAGAACCTTTGCTGCCCGGGAACTGCTGCCGGCCCTCTTTCAGGGGAACCGTCTGGATAAACAAACCTACGCGCACCTAGTCGACCGTCTACATCATTTTACCGGTCTGAGCAAACAGTATATCGAGCAGGTTGACCTGCGTATCAATGCCTTCCGGTTTGCCAAGGAACTGCTGCGCGATGAAGGGCTTACGGTTGGTCTTCTTGATGGCCGTTACAAGAAAGATGAACGTGACGATGTGGCTGCCAGTCCGCGTGAAGATGCCGCCGATGCAATTTCGCCGGCGTTCAAAGCCGCACTGATGCACTACATGCATCATGAGCTGAAAATAGACTGGCAACGACACTACCTGAACCCGTCTGATCCTGAGCTGGACGATAAATGGCGCTGGAGCCCGTTACCGGCTGATCAGTCATGGGAGCCTCATTACGTCAATACGGCGCCCGATCTGGCAGAGGTATTACGCAGTAACCCCGGGCTGAATGTCATGGTAGCGTCAGGCTATTATGATTTGATCACACCGTTTTTTGATGCAGAGTACACCCTCAACCGACACGGCATCGAACGCCAGGATATTACCTACCATTACTATCATGGTGGTCATATGATGTATGTGCACGAGCCCGCCCGTCAGGCCCTGTTAAAAGACACCCGTCAGTTTATTCAGGCACAAGCGGCAGGTAGGAAATAAACCTTAAAAACAAAGAGAAGCGCCACGGCGCTTCTCCTTTTAGTAAGGTAAGAAAGTAAAAGAGTATTCCAGTTTCGTTTGCTTTACGTTTTGTGCGCCAAACTGAATCATACGTATACGTGTCAGCAACTTCTGCTCCAGCGTGCTGTCGTTAAGCTCACTGCTTATCAGATCAACCACCGACAGCGTACCGTCCGGCTCAATCGTCAGCGACACGACGACCTTGCCTTCAAGATCCGGGTTTTGTCTGAGCGCGCGATGATAAAGTGCGTAAACCGCGCCTTTATTGGCATCGAGGGTTTTGCGGATAGCCTCTAGATCGCGGTCACCAATGACTCTCGCCTCTTCTTCCACGCGTTTTGCTGCCAGTGAGGCGGCGCCTGCTTCCGGTGCCGAGAACTCGGTGGTTCTGCGCCCCTCAAGCTCGCCGCGAGCCCCTATTGTCTCGCTGATGCTGGCATTTTTAAGACCGCCACTGGCCTGTGAAGCAACCTCCTGACCTATCCGCTTGCGCTGAGTCTGCGCCGACTTACCTGCCCCTTCAATGGTTTTTGTGTCTGCCACATTTGCCAGACTCAGCTCATTGCGCATACCGGCAAAGGTATCCTGATAAGCCAGCAGACCACTTTGTCTAGCCGTTTCTTTTGCCTGCCTGACTGTGTCATCCGGTTTTGGCGCGGGCGCAGGCTTCGGTTTCTCGACCTCGACAACCTTCGGCTTTTCTGGTTCGGGTTTTGGCTCAGGCTTTTCCTCGATCACCGGCGGCGTTTCTTTAACGACAGGCTCAGGCTCGACCACTGGCGGTGGCGGTGGCACTTTCGGCTGAATGATTCTTGCCAGTTGCGGTGGCAACGCAGCTTTTTCCTCACGCGTCTGCTCGGGCAGGTTAACCCACTGCACTATCACTGCGCCAAGCAGGGTAACAGCCAGAACGCTGTGGGTAATGCGCGTAAACGTGCGATTTTCTTTTTCGCCGGACGACCAGGGTAACTGGGTATGAAAGTAGGTGCTGCTCATTGTGCGGCTCCCGGCGTTTGGCTATCGAGGATCTGTTCAACCGCCAGCGACACATCGGTATAGCCCGCCTGCGCACAGGTCGTCATGATTTTTTTCAGTAGCGCATACGGGACGGACTTATCACCCATGATAGTAATCGCATTGCCGGTTGGTGACGCCGTATCCTGCACCCCGGCCGGATCGGCCGTGCGCTTACTGGCATGGTAGGTCAGCTCTTCATTAAGCGGCCCCAGAGTATCGTCGTTCGTGGCAAGTGCCTGTTCGACCGCCATCACCTTCTGCCCCTGCAGCACGATATTGTCATTATTCACCATGATGAGCAGTGTCTCTTTCGCGGGCGTGTCCGCCAGTGACTCTGGCAGGGTGATCGACTTGTGGTTGTCGAGCACCTGCACATCGGATGCATTAAGCATCAAAAAGAAGACCAGGATGGTGAAAATATCCATCAGTGATACCAGGCTCAGTCTGGCATGTTGCGCATTACGTTTATGATTGCGTGCCATGCGCCGGGCTCTTCCGGACTGCTTCATTGCCCCCCCTCACTCTGCACAGCCTGAACCGGTGGCCAGCTCAGCGTTGCCATGTCTGCCGGGATATCAGCAAATGACACCTCGGGAAATAACGCTGCATCGACCACTGACGCAGCGACCACATCCGGATACGCACGGGTGGTTGTCAGCAGGGTAATTACCGACTGATAGTCGACACGATCATCCACCATCAGCACAATGTCATTTTTTTCAATGCCTTTCGCCAGCAGGGTCTGCTTCATTTGCTTAAGTAACTGCTGTAAGGCAGACCAGTTCTGTTGCACAGTACCGGTTGTGGCATCAGCAACGGCAGGGATTTGCTCAATCAGATACCCCGCCGGGAAATACACAGCACTGCCCTGTGGCGTTACCACCACTTCCAACTGCTGATTTTCAATTTCAGCGCCCTCACCCAGCGCGGCCAGGCCGGGTAAGGTGAGCTCAACGACGGTGATACGCGAAAACACCATCATCATGAGCAACACCGGCACCAGCACAATCATCAGATTGAGAAACGAGGTGATATCCAGCTCTGCGTCGGGTTTCTTATGACGGGTACGGCGCACTGGCATAACTTACTCGTCTGACTGTCGGCTGTGGGCCTGAACCGCGCGCGTAGCCATCAGCGCATTCAGGCATTTCACGCCGGCCATTTCCATGCTGTCGACGATTTCTGTGGTTTTGGTCTGTAGCAGCGAGTGAAAACCGAGCAGAGGAATGGCGGCAATCAGTCCGAATGCCGTGGTATTCATTGCCACAGAAATACTCTGTGATAACAGACTGGCTTTTTCCGACGGGTCTGCGTTAGCCACTGCAGAGAACGCCGCGATAAGGCCAATGATGGTTCCTAACAACCCGAGCAGGGTGGAGATATTGGCCAGCGTGCCAAGATACGGGGTACGCTTTTCAAGCCGTGGAATGGTTTCCATCAGCCCCTCTTCCATCGCATACTCGATATCCTCACGACGCGGGCTTACCTGCAGTCGGGCGATACCGGCACCAATGACCCGGGTAATCGGTGCCGTGCTTTGGTTCGCAATTTTTACCAGTTGCTGATATTTCTGCTGACTCAGCAACGGCTCAAGTTCAGCAAACGCTTTTTTATTGACCCGTTTCGCAGAGCTCAGAAAGACATACCGTTCAATCGAAATAGCTATCCCTATTGCCAGTACAATTGAGATCGGAAACATGAAGGGGCCACCTTCCTGAAAAAAACGCACGATGATTTCGAAGACTTGCATACTTTTTCCTTACGCTTATTGCAGCCGATACCTATTGACTGCCTGCTTCTTGTTTTACCGCATTTTTCCGGGGCTTTGGTTATGGTGAAGCCCACACAGCAAGCGGGATTAATACCTATTGGGCGCGTTCTGATGCGCCATCGGACTGATTTTCCTGAAAATACCGCGTCAGTGCGAGCTGACGCAGGAATTGTTCGCGTGACAGTGGCGTCAGTGGCGTGCCTGCCGGCTGCCAGCTGAGTGCACCTTCGACTTTACGGTATTTGGGTAATTGCCATGGCACGATACTGAGCACGCTTGGCTGCTCTTTGTTTCCGCGAATGGTTGTCTCAAGCCGAATCGGCCCGTCATTGTCCTGGTCGGCCTGCGCCGTGACACAGAAGAACATGAGCGTAAACGCCAGAAATAAAACGTGTTTGCAAGATGTCATTGTGTCCCCCGCTCGTCCGCGGCCAGCTGACGTTCCAGATCAGTCACCCAGCGTGTTACCTGTTTCATTCGCTGTGGTTTGCCGTCGGCCTCTGCCAGTGTCAGAAACACTCGGTACTCGTTCAGTGCGTCGGCTTTGTTGCCGGTGTAAAGATCGTACAGGATCCCCAGGTTGTAATGGGCAGGTGCGAACCCCATCCATGCATTGATTGCGCGCAGATAGAGCGCTTTTGCCTGCCCGAACTCGCCCCTTTCGCGCGCGTACGTCCCCAGACGATTGAGGGCAAAATAGTTGTTCGGGTTTTTCTCTAGCGCGGCCTGATAGTGCGTCTCAGCCCGTGAGTGCTCCCCCTGACTGGCCGCGATATCCCCCCGCAATACCCATACTGCCGAGGGGAGCTCCGAATCTGATGTCAGCTGCATAAGAATGCGCTCGGCTTCAGCAGCCTCACCCTGCTCAAACGTTGCCAGCGCCTCGCGGAACGCGGCCTGCTGCTTTTCGCTGAAAGGCAGCTTCGACATCTGATACGCGTTATGTGCCAGGTGGTACGCGCTGCCCTGACCCGCCTCTGCGCCGGGCTGTTCAGACGGCAAGGCAGCGGCAGTGCTATCCGGTGCGGGCGCAGGAACACTACTGCAACCGCTGACAATGAGAAGTAGCAAAACACTCAGGTAAGAAATAAACGGTCGCGACTTGTCAGTAATGTTCTGCACTGAGCACCTCCCTGTATTCCGGTTTGCGGTAACGCGCTGGCATCAACTCTGAAAGCTGCGTGAAGCTTGCCTGTACCCACGTATCAAATATCCCGTCCCAGCTGCGTCTGGCATTCGCCTCAAGCAGCGCAATGGCTTGTTCCTCAAAGGGATACGCCTGCTCTTCCAGCAGCAGGTTATACTGCTCAAGCTCAAGCGCCGAGAGCCCGTCCGGCCGGTCTGAGGCAAGCAGATCTTTCGCCAGCGTGCGATACAGCACACCAAGCTGGTGTCCGGCCATCGTCACATAGTCACGCACGCCGTAGGCAAGTACCTTGTTATGCGCGGTTACCGCGTGGGTCAGCGCATCGCGTTTCTGTTGCAGACGCTTTGCCAGTGGCTGGGTAAGTTTAATCGCAGTAAAGGCATTGCGGGCATCATCAGCAAATACCATGGCGGCCTGAGCAGCCAGGGTTTGGGAACGGCGTGTCTGCTGCGATCCCGCCTCATCATGACCTTTGATCAGCTTGTTCAGCCAATATCGCCGCTTGCTGTCCTCGCCGCTTTCGCGATAGAACTCACTAAGGGTAAAACGCACTTCCATCACTGTTTCAAATGGCGCCGGATAGGTGTGCGCATAGGTGCGATACGCAGGCAACGACTGTGATCTGTCTCCGCCTTTTTCAAAGTAGTCAGCCGCGAGCAACAGGGCTTCCCGACCTGCATCCTGCTGTGGCGTTTGCTGCCACTGACGATAAAGAATATCGGCAGCACGCTGCCACTGCTGTGTTTGCTCGAAGATAAACAGCAACTTGGTATCCAGTGACGCGGTAAGCGCGTGTCCTGCAAAGCGGGTGGCAAAATCCTCAAACAGACGCTGCGCCTCGTCATAGCGCTGCAGACTCAGCAGGTAAGTCGCCGCGTCGTACTGGGCAGTAATCCTCACATCGACATCCGGCGTTGTTGTCATGATGTTGTTCAGATGGCGCACCGCCGTTGCCAGGTCATTCTGTTCAACGGCCTGTTGCGCCTGTTTGTACATACTGACCGCATAGTTGCGTGTCAGCGCCCCGTAGTCCTCATCGTCTTTTTTCATGCTGGCCAGCAGGCTGGCGTAGCTCGCCTCTGCCGCCACAAAGTTTTCCAGACCGAAATAACTGTGCGCCTGGACAAGCCGGGCTGAATGCTGCACCGATGCGTCAGGTTGTTGTGCAACGCCATCCGGAGGCGACAGCAGCCAGTGGCTGTAGTTCAGCGCATCCTGATACTGTCTGATGTCGAATTGCTGCTGCATCAGTGTCTGTACCACGGCGATGGCGCGCGGATCCGAAACAAAGGTGCTGATAAACGCATCCCGGCTGTTGCGCTGTTTTTCCTGCCATGACGTTGTCTCGTCATTGCCCACCTCGTCAAGCAAAGCCTTATACGACAACAGCGCCGTGTAGGCTCCGTCGCTGGCAAGCGGGTGCGTAGGATACGCATAGGCAAAGGTCTCATAGTGCATAATGGCGCTGGCAAACTGGCCCGCCTGATAGTAGCTTTCAGCCAGATTGAACTGCATACGTGGCCGTTTTTCATCGTCCGGGAAGGTGTCGATGAACTCAAGATAATAGCCTGCCGCATCGGCATAAGCCTGCATCGCCTGCGCCTGCAGCGCAGTGTCCGGCAGATTTTTTAATGCTGGCGGCAGGTCGTCCCGGCGTTCAGGGTTTTGCAGTTGCTGGGCAAGGCTGTGATGAGCCTGCGCGAGTTCCTGTAAATACTGATGAAGATAGGGTGCAGCGCGCTCTCTGTTTTGCTGCGCTACTGCATTAAAATTGCCCGTGGCCGCACCAAATGTAGATATGAACCCCGCTTTCGCTGACATCACTTCGCTGGGGAAATCGCCCAGAATAAACGCATCGATATGTTTTACGTAAAAAGGCACTGCCTCGGGATGTCCGGCATGTGTCCGGGCAAACGCAAGGTACGCATCCGCGGCATCAAGATAACGGTCATTGTCGAGATGTTGCTGCGCCAGCTCATTGTAAACCAGATAGCTGTGTGGCTTGTCGCCCTGTTCGTCGTAAAAGTCAGTCACCGCCTGCCCATTACCGCGGTAAGAAAACAGACGTGCCATAACGCGCAAACTGTCGCGCACCAGCTTTTGCTGCCCCTTCGGCAAACCGTCGATATCGGGTATATCGCCGGCGACCGGCAGCCTGCCAGTCGTCGATGCAAAACTGGCGGTCAGCATAGTGTCA
The DNA here is from genome assembly GCF_040812025.1 of Alteromonas nitratireducens. Classification (NCBI taxonomy): domain Bacteria; kingdom Pseudomonadati; phylum Pseudomonadota; class Gammaproteobacteria; order Alteromonadales; family Alteromonadaceae; genus Alteromonas; species Alteromonas nitratireducens. The sequence goes on along the minus strand of NZ_JBFNPK010000001.1, from coordinate 37,647 downwards.
AATGCGACGAGTGCCTGCTGCTGTCGTTCTAACTTGTAATACGCCCATCCCTGCATGTAGGCGGCCATCGTATGGAACGTGTCATACGTAGTTGTTGTAATCACATTGCCGTACGCTTCTGCCGCTCGCCGATAATCCCCTTCACTGAACCAGGCTTCACCCAGTCTGAACCAGGCTTCTCTGGCATACACTGAATCAGGCTGAAGGGTAAGCAGCTCGTTCAGCAGAGCGGCGCTTTCCTGGCGGTTGCCCTGTAACTCGTAGGCACGGGACAACTGGTACAACACGTCTGCCCTGGATGTCTCATCAGGATACTGCTCAAGCACCTTATGATACGCACGCACTGCACGCTGATACACCGCCTCACTGTCAGTGCCTCCGGTAGTACCGTTCATCTGCTGTTCTTCCGCCAGCAGCATCTCAACGTCTGCCAGGCGAAGCGCTATCTGTCGCGACAGACTGCTGTCGTCGACCTGCGATATCAGTGACGCATAGCCATCACGAATGGTGCCAAGCGCAGCCGGCGCCAGCGTTGTTTTTTCGACAACCAGCGGAGTTACCGCCAGTGAACGCAGCAGTGGCGCCCCGTTATTGGCGGTCGGCGGTTGCGTTTGCGGGGATGTCATCCAGCAGCCAGACAGCCCCAGTGTGGCAATCACAACCAGATGGATTGGCGCACATGTCAGCGCTGGCAGCGACTTATTCATGTCCTGCCTCCACGTCGGTTGTACGCTGAGTCACAGTCCCCTCTGACGCACCGCGCCAGCGATCCTGCAGTTGCAAAATGGCCAGACGGCTCCTGGTCAGCTGCCTGGTCAGGTAGTCATGACGCGCATCAATAGCGGCCATGGCCTGTTGTGTCAGTGTTGTCTCAAGTGCCGAAATCAGCGTTCGGGTTGTGGTTTGCTGGTGTCGCACACGCTCGCTCAGTAATGCCACGCGTTCGCGCTGCGCGCCTGTTACATTGTTCTTCGCCAGTAATGTCGTAAAGCGTGACTGTCGTACCAGCGCTTCATCGAGCAGAGCGTCAGCCTGGCTCAGTGCCTGTTGATGCTGCCATTGCGCTTTGTTGCTCTGTTCGGTCAGCTGCCACATCACAATCCCTTTCAGACGACTAAGCCGTTTTGCATAAGACGGTCGCAGGGTGCGTGCCTGTGCGAGCCGCTGATAACGGCTGCTCGCGCGCTCAAGCCGCGCCAGCAACCCAAGCTGGACCTCATCAGCATAAGTGGCAAGTGCACTGATGTAGGTTTGATCATCGGTGGGGTCGGCAAGCCCTCTGGCCGCAGCATCTACCCGGCTTTTAAGGGCATTCAGCGTGTGGCGTAATGTCTTCACGCGCTCTTCATGGGGCTGTACTGTCACTTCTGACGCGCGTCTGGCATGCGTCGCATCACGCTCATCGAGCAGTACTGCGAACGTATTCAGCGTGCGGTGCTGCTGTTCCAGTTGTTCGTCGACCGCGTAAAGTGTTTCAAGCTGCGCGAGGTTATCCTGTTGTGTGTTGTTTTTGAGCAGTAACGCAATCAATACGTCCTGATGCACACCTGGCCAGAGTGTATCCCAGCCAGCGCTTTGCGAGAGCGCAGTCGTGCCATCGTCGAGTGAGTGAACGTTGCCGGCTACCTTTTGCCAGTAGCCGGTCTGTTGCATCGCACTGCGAACACGTTCGGCCTGCCCGAGCGCCAGAGTCAGCTCGTCTGCCAGCGCGGTGAGCACTTCAAGCGCCTGCACTTCCCCGCCCTGCCGGATATAGCCGATAGCCAGCGCATGACGCGCCTGCAGCGTGTAAAGATTGGCGGGCTGTTTTGCCAGGAAGTCCCACACTCCCATTGCCATTGGCCAGTCTTTCTGATTTGCCAGCCCCCAGCCATAGTGCAGCAGCGCCTCATCGCGGATTAATGCGTTGCCGCTGATATTTGCCAGCGCATCAAGCGCATCGGCTACGTAGCCCTGCGCCATACTTGTCAGCCCTTTTGACAGATAAACCTGATCCAATAACCCGTCTGTCTCTGATAACGACACTGGCTCACTGTCATCTGCCGCCCACCAGGAAGACCAGTCGAACCAGGACGGACTGGTTTGAGTCGCCGCACGCGTTGCATGCAGTGCATCAGTAATGCGCTGGAATGTTGTCATCGCCGTATCGAAGTCGTTTTGCTGATACGCTGCTACCGCGTGGTTATACGCGAGATACTGATGGCCAATATGACCAGGCGGTAACGCCGCGCCGAACCGTGCAGAATCATCTCTGCCAAGGCGCATCGCGGCCTCGGCTGCCTGGTAGTGCAGTTCATGCCAGAGTGATGGGGTTAACAGGGTTGAATCCGTGTCAGGATCGGCGGCCAGCAGGGCATCATAAGTATCAATGCCAGCAGCTAAGCGACCTTGTGAAAAATTAAGACGCGCGAGCCAGTAAAGTGCCAGTGGCCCCTGACGGTTATTTTTCAGTTCTGACAGCTGGTTAAGTTGCTGCGCAGCCAGGCGCGGCATACCGTAATGCAGCGCCACGCCCCCCTCCATCAGGCTGAGGGTCATATTCTGCGTGTCGCTCAGCCCCTGCTGTCGTGCCTGTGACATCTTACTCAGGCTGGTCAGTGGATCATCCACGTACAATGAATAGATCGCCTCGCCAAAGCGTGCTGTCTGCTGTCGCTCTGCCTCTGACGCCCCGGCCGCCAGTGACGGCCTGGCCAGGATGACCGGCAGCAACATCAGCACTGACCAAGATAACCGTGTCCGCATTTGCGTCATACCGGCTCAGAGTACGGTTGCCAGAAATTCTGGCTGCTGTTTTGCGGGTGAGTCGGTGATACTCAGTTCCAGCGCCTGCGGTTCATCGGCCTTTTCAAACGACAGGGTCACCGCGCGTTTGTAGGGACGTTTCTCCGGACCAATCCCGATAAAAAATGCGGTCAGCTCATGCTCTCCCTGCGTAACATTGCCCATATAAAGACGCTGCACGCCACCGCGCTGCAAGGCACTCACCTGCTTTTGCGTATACAGATAGTGAGTGACGGTCTCATCGTCGATTTTCAGCTCGACCGCATCCAGCTTGAAGTACGCCCCCACGTCCATCGACAAATACACCGCAACCTGGGTACCGGAGGGATACAGTAAATCTTCTTCAAGAATGAACAGGTCGCGGTTCAGTGCAATCAGCGCCTGTTTAAGATCCTCAATCTGCGCAGTCAGGGGTTGTTCGGCCTCCTGCGCCCGGGCAGTCGCGGATGCGACGGTGAGCGCAATGGCAACGGCCAGCGCAACTATCATCAGACAGTTCGTGATGCCGATGGCTTTTAACAGTGACGGCCTGCGAGGTGTCGTTGAAAAAGGCTGGACGCGCATAACAGACTCCTTAATACCAGATTGAAACATAAGCGCGCAGTACGTTGGCAGAAAAACCAAACAGCGCTTCTTCGCCTACCGGCGCCTCATCAGTCACGTCTCTGAAGTTGTCATAATCAAACTGCATAAAGTCGTACTCCAGATTAAGCGTGCTTTTCTTCACGTATGCCGTTGCTGAAAACGCCCACTCGTAGGTGACACCGACACCGGCTGAGACGCCGGAATAGGTCGACAGCTCTTTATCCCTGGCCATCACATTGAATTCATCCCGACGGGTGAACAGATCCTGATAGAAATCAGCCTGGTCCTGCTGATAAAAGCGAACATGAGCATCAAGGATCCAAGCATCGCCAATGGTGTGGATGTATCCGACTTTGACATTGGTCGCCGTAATTCCCCAGGTATCGGAGAAATAGCGCACATCGCCGTAAATACTTGCGCGATAAGGCAGGTAATAATTGGCGTTCACTGAAAACGCGTTACTTACGCGGGTGTTGGGGTAGATTTCTGTAGTAAACGAAAACCCCCGTTCACTGTCGGCATCCAGATAACGGATGGCGCGGTAGGGGTTGTTGAGATAGCCTTCATCTGACACGTTTTCCGCATTAATACCGACAATCAGATTTTTCGTGACAACCTGAGTTAACCCGACACCAAATTTCTGCCTGCTGGCCTCTTCCAGAAAACTGTCATCGCCGCGCCGGCGAACTTCGTCATCACCGCGCGAATAACTCATCGACAACGTGGTCAGGTCACCAAAAAAGTCCTGGCTGATACCGAGATGATACGAATTGGCTTCGAAGTCGTTTTCACTGGAATTGGTGTAGCTGACATTTATCAGGGTTTTGTTATGCAGAAAGTCTGCGCCAACGGTGGTTTCGGTGCGCTCTTCCCGGTACTCGCTGGCCTGCGCCCGCACGTCAATGGACGCACCAGAAATGGTATCGACATAATAATTCGCCGACAGCGACACTTTGTTACCCACTTTTTTACGCAACAGAACCGACGGACCGTCAATTGAGACACCATCGCCGGAATAACTGTGATACATGGCATCAGAGCGGTCCTGCGGCAGCACGGCAGCCCGGCTCAGCGCACTCACGCTCAGCAGCAACAGCGTAAACAGCAGATTGCGCTTAGTTACAGCCACAGCCGCCTCCCGCGCCACCATCTGCACCGCGCGCCCCCTCACGGGCTTCAAATACGTGCTTGGTATAAGCCAGCGCAATGGGGTTTCTGTTCATGCTCATGATCGGGTCGGCCAGATGGCTCCGCTCATAGGGTTTTACCCATGGCTCGATATCTGTCAGGGTGCTTGTGCATCCGGCGTTCGTCAGCACGCCAGTCAGGACAACCACAGCAAGGCGTTTGGACAATCGCATGGTTATTCTCGCAGCAGCCATTTAATGGCTTTTTCGTAACGTTTTTCATCGCCCGACTTGTACCCCTGGTGTACCAGACGCGTATTGCCGTTCCGGTCAATCACCACCGTGGTAGGCATCGCCGACACGTCATACAGCGCACTCACTTCCCCCGCGGTGTCGTATAACACGGGGAAGCTCACCGTAATATCATCAAGCAGCACGTCGGCCTTGCTGGCGTCATCATCAACATTCACCCCGAGTATTGTGACCCCCAAATCGGCATACTCCTGGTATAGCGCCTCAAATGCCGGCAATTCCTCCCGGCAAGGGCCACACCATGACGCCCAGAAATTCACGATCACAATGTTGCCGGCTTCCTCACTCAGACGCAGGTTTTCACCGCTACGGCTTTTTAGCGTAAAGTCTGCCGCGGGCTGTCCGGACTCTGATGTGGCCGCTTCGGTTGCGGTTGTTGCCGCCAGCACCAGCAGAACGGCCAGCGCGACGGTTAATCCTGAAAAACTGTCAAAAAGCTTAAATTTCATTGCCTGACTCCTCAGAAAAAGAAGGTTGCACCCAGGGTGTACTGAATGTTGTGCGTGTCTTTTTTCTCACCAATGATTTCTGTACTGAAAATGTGATCTTTCACATCCAGTCGCAGTGCAAAGTAGTCGGTCAACAGCACCCGATAACCGCCCCCCAGCGTGAGCGTAAACTGGCTTTCCCCGCCAAAATCGGTACTTCCTCCGCCCAGCGTCAGGTAAAAGTCGGTATTGAACACCCTGCCATCGGTAATAAAGAGTTCGCCGTTGAAGTTGTAGCCGACCGACAGGTCGTAATAGGTGTAATCACGCTCATCGTCGGTCAGGAACGGGGCACCACCGGAGAGAATTTCGAAACTGGTTTTACCGGCTTCGGCCTGCGCATAACTGGCTTCAGCGAACAGGTTTTCAGTAATGTGGTAGGCCAGCGTTACGCCCACAACCGGTGATGAGGAAAAATCCTCAATGCTGATTTGACCGGCAAACACGCCTACTTCAAAATTTTCACTGTCAATGTCGGCATCACGAATATCGCGACGCTCCAAATCCGGTTCGATGACCGGCGTTGATGTTTGCTGAGCCTGCACCTCTGTCAGCCCGGCGACCAGCATCAGCGACACTAAAAAAAGACGGAAAAGCCCAGAGACCATGTGTTTAACTCCTCAAGTTCATCGCGTGCGGTCAGCGCTGTCAGCCGTTTGTACTCAGCGCGCATGACAAAATTTCTTACCAGGTAAACCCGAACACCCAGCCCTACTTCCAACAGGTCACTGGTCCGGGTTTCTGCACCGATTTGCACCAGCGTCGCGCTGGGCTCAGTGCGAATTTGTCCGGCGCCGAGGCTAAAATACGGGCTGGCGCGCCAGTCAGGGAACGTGTCGTGAGTCAGGCGAACAAGCCAGAACCGGTTATCTGAAAAGTCGCCAAGCGCCTGTCCCGCACTGACTTCAGCACTGATATTCTCAGTCATGAACCAGGCGGCACTGAGTGACAGCATATTGACGTCTTCCAGTCGTCCGGCGTGCATTCCCACTTCCCACTGACGAGCCTGATAACCATCAAAACCGGTCTCAGACACGCTGACCGGTCGGTTATTCATGTCACGTGTCGCGATCAGCGAAGCGCGGGCTATCCAGCCTTCTTTGCCATCCGCCGTTCTGACCTTGTACCATCCCGTATGTGCTTTAAGCACAACAATCACCTCGCCGCGCTCAACCACATGAAATACCGGATATTCCGATGCCGGGCCGGTATGCATTTCTGCAAACGGTTCTGCCACGCTCACGCTGACCTCGTCAGCGCGAACGGTGTTAACCGCTATCCCCCATACCACCAGCACGAACATCAGCAGTCTGTTCATTACACTAGTCCTGCGGTACATCAAACGGGTTGTTGTAATACTGCGCGCCAATATCCAGCCACTCAGCGATAAGCCGCAATTCGGCATCGTTCAGATACCCGGCATGGGAGCCGGTCAGGAACAGGTCGAAAAAACGCTGACTGGCAAGCGCACTGGCGGCACGCGCTGCCGGTGGCACCGGAACCGGCACCATCACAGGAATAGGATTACCGTCAGGATCCAGGATCAGCTCGCCGTCCTCATCCCGTTCGTAAATCGGATCGCCATTGCTGTCTGTTGCCTGCACCAGCCTGTCCAGCAGGACACCGTCTACCACCTCGACTTCGTTGTCGGTAAACAGCAGCTCGCGGAAACCGGTAAGCTGGTCCGGGTTATCCAGCGAAGGCTGGTTTGTCAGATCAAGTTGTCCGGCAGGTACCTGTGCATCGCCGTCGGTACTGACCGGCGTATGGCAGCTGACGCAGGTGTGATCGCTGACCAGCATGCCGTCATCGTCCAGGGTGCTGCGGTCAACCTCGAAAACAGGCTGAATATGATCCGGATAATTAATCACAATCCGGCACAGGCTAGTCCAGTTTTGCGCGCAGCTCTGTGACACTGGAATAGCCGATTGCATGTCGCCATAGGCATAGGAAAAAGACGGTGCAGGCGCGGTGGTTGCCGGATCAGCCCAGACATCCTCAAAGGTCATATCCGGTTGCGGGTACATGGCCCCCACTATGCGTGACCGGGTTTCTGCCATGGTCTCACCGATATCTGCAAATAACGCTGGATTTGCGCCCGGATGTGCGCTTCCCGTAGAGGGGGCTCCCTGATTGATTGAGGGGTACTCAGCCTGCTGTCTGCCATGCGGACGGGCGTCATCTGCACTATGGCACCCATTACAGGTTCTTACCTCGCCGGGAACCACCTGCAACCAGTTATCGTGGCGCGGCAGAACACGTCTGCCACGGCTATCCAGAAAACTTAACGACAACGGCAGGTTGGCGGGCACATCCAGCATCACCGAGCCGTCAGGTTCAACCTCGGCGTAGCCAATAATTTCACGCATTAACAGATTGCGCGACGGACCAAAGTCGCTGTTAGACAACTCGACCACATCATCATCCGGAATGGACACGCTTTTTACGACACGCACAAACCTTACCGGACGGTCATCAGGCGCCGTCAGCGCAGGGTTAGCCATCACCTCGAGCCCCATGCTGGTGACGTCTTCTCCGGCAACGTCATACACGCTGCGAATATGAATCCGTCCCAGGTTTTGCTCTGCCAGTCCGGTATCAATGCTGTCTGCCGCGGTATAGTCTGCCGGGAAGTCCCGCTGCTCCATAGCAACCACTTCGGTATAAGCTATCCCTTCCTGCGGTTTGGCAATCACCTGCTGTGTAGTGGATTGTGGATCGTAAATCCACAGCCCATAGAGTACCGGAGCCGCTTCAATTTCCGGGTTTTCCAGAAGCGTTGGTGAACACGGTAAAATTCGGCGCGTCTTGCCCTCTTCCACCGTCTGTTCAGGATCGTACACACGGCACTGACTCCAGGAAAAAAGCTGACGCCGACTGCCATCTGACAACGGATACAGCGCGGCCACGTAGCCGCCGGGTGAAATTGCAGCCTGGGTATCAATATTGTCGAATAGCGCAGGTGTCTGACCCGGCTCGCTAAGACTGTCGCTGCCGGCAACCGGTGTGGTGTTGTCGGTGTAGTTTTCTGTATCGAGCGTATAAAAATTACCACCCAGGGTATCGCGCTCGTACTCCCGGACGGCAGCCAGCACCAGATTGTCCGGCGTTATCCGGCTTTGCACAAAGTGCACGGTGCGATCGTTAAGCCTGTGGCTGTGACGACCATAAACAATTTCGAGCTGACTGCCATCCGGGTTCATCTGGTAGAGATGCATGCCCTTGTCACCCGCTGCGCGATCCCAGCGCGTAAACAGCACCTTGCCACTGGGCAGGACTACAGGGTCGGTGTCGTGGCTCTGGTTGAAAGAGACCTGGGTGATGTCATCGCCGTTGGCGTCCATAACATGCAGCACCGACGCTTCCACACGTAAACTCTCTTCCAGCCCGGCATATTGAGCTTTGCCTTCATCAATGAGAATAGCCTGATTGGTGCGCTGACGTGTAGAACTGAATAAAATGCGCCCATCGGGCAGATACACCGGGCCGGTGTCATCCCCGGCCTCCGCAACAATGTCTGACGCAATAACGCGCCTGAGTTCGTCGGTTACCCGGTCATATTCCCAGATGTTCCAGGTCGGCTGCTCATCATCGTTGGCATCCTCAATCTCGGGCGCACGCATGGCAAACACCAGGCGGGTACCATCGTACGAGACCTCAATATCTTTTACGTCATAGGGAGGAACGACGGGATTACCGTCCGCGTCCACTGGGGTGTCTGCACTGATGAACGCACGATCGGTAATATTGACTTCTTCACTGCTGACCGAGGCCCGTGCTTTGAGGTAGAGCGCAGCGCCGGGAACAAACTGATTCGGCTCACGCAAGTCACTGCTTACTGGTTCGCCATTGTCGTCGGTTGGCAGCGTCCGTTTGATAAACGCAACCGGAATATCAACCACAACCGGATCCGGCTCATCGTTGCTTTGCGTCACAACCGACTCACCACAGCCACCAAGAAGCACGAGGGTGCCAAACAGCAATACTGTTGTCCGTCGAGCTCTGGTTGTGAAGCGTATTACTGCCATTGTGAATTCCGGTCGTTCCCAGCCGTGTCAGCCGGTATAAAAGTATATCAACGCGCCTGAGGCCCCCGTAACTGTGGAGAAACGGCGACACAGGCTAAGTGACGAACAGGTCGTACGCGTTACCTTTCCTGCTTAACAGAATTTCACCACTGTCCGAAGCTCACAAGTTAGATAATCATAAAAAGATATACCCACTCATACCTTTCACACCAAAAACTGACCCGTCTTACACAATAAACCGGGTCTTAAACCGGCATAAAAAAAGTAAAATTTTTATCATTGATGGGATGTCATCCGGTTAGCGTTTCCAAAAAGGCACACCCTTGGTAACGCGTTAAGCTGCTTATATTATTTGTCTGACATCCGGTTTTCATGCGGGAAATTTGATGGCATTTCCAGCGCCGCGTGTGTGAAAAATAAGACACCTTAGACCACATTTCCGCATCCCCAGCCCCTGACCACCCTCCACACCCCTTGATTTTTATGGCCTGGCCTGATTTTTGATTTGGCTATTATCAATAGCAACTAACACGCGTATGACAAATCGCGTGAAGTGACACCGGCAGACACTGATGCAATATCTGACATCGGGCCCGACAATTTTTTTAATCCATTATTACCGCCAGGGATGAGCCGAAAATGAAATAAAAGCAGCCGATAACCCGGACAAAACCTGCGCATCAATTGCATGCAAATACAACAATACGGAGATAACACGCAGCCCCAATAAGTTATTAAAAAAAACACCTAACTAACAAAGACGCTATTTATCGATCATCACGCGATTGCTTTTATTGAAAAGTTGCCGTCATCAGGAGCAAAGACTGTGCGCATCTTGTTTTTATCTTCGGCGCTTCGTGCCACCTATCCCGCTTCGGGCAGACTCAGACCGCTTTCTCTTGCGCTTTGCATTATGGCGCTTACTGTAACGGGGGCTGTTGCCGGTCCACGGGAGCAGGCCGCAAGAATGCACGACAGGCTGGCAGGCGTCCCCGCCAGTGAGGCCGTATTATCGGCAATGCAGCTGGAAATTGAGGCAGGCAATGCCGTCGCGGCTGCCTATATTGCGATGGAAAACCCCGCATTCTACAACACCACGCTAAAAACCTGGGCGGCCCCATGGACCAACGAGGCCTTCGATAAATTTGTCCCGCTGAACGACTATATTGCAACCGTCATTGGCATGGTCAGGGACGATGTTGACTTCAGACAGGTGCTCAGTGGCGACATTTTGTACGTGGGTGAAAACGGACTGGGATTGCCCGCCTACAGCAATAGTAACAACGTGCATTATCAGGCAATGGAGGATCAGGTTGTCGACTTAAGCGAACACCTGGTGCGTACCGCCCAGTCATCAGTTACCGGCTTACCCGCCGAGGCAACTGCTGGCGTGATGACAACCCGGGCGGCAGCGAGGGCGTTTTTTATCGATGGAACAAACCGCGCCATGTTCCGCTTTACCCTGATAAACCATCTGTGCACCGACCTTGAAGGCGTCGCCGATATTACCCGTCCGCCCGATCGCATTCGCCAGGATGTCAGCCGCAGCCCCGGCGGGGACAGTCGCTTATTTCACAACAACTGTGTCAGCTGTCACTCGGGCATGGATCCGCTTGCGCAGGCCTTTGCCTATTACGACTATGACTATGATGCTGACGCTGATCCCGACGGCGACTTTGGCGCTCTGGCGTACAACCGTGCCGGACAGACCGATCCGGTAACCGGCCTGCGCGTGCAGGAAAAATACTGGATCAACAGCAACAATTTTGTGCATGGCTACATCACAACGGATGACGGCTGGGACAACTACTGGCGCTCAGGTCCCAATTACAATCTTGGCTGGTCAGACAGCCTTCCGGGCAGTGGTAACGGGGCCAAATCTATGGGTGAGGAACTGGCAAACAGCCGAAAATTTGCGTCCTGCCAGGTTACCAAAGTGTTCAAAGAAGTGTGCCTGCGCTCCCCTCAGGATGCCAGCGACAGAGACCAGATTACGCAGATGACCGACGACTTCACTGCGGGCGGTTACCGCATCAAATCTGTGTTTGCCCAGGCCGCCAGCTACTGTAAGGGAGAATAGACCATGCATTCATTTGCCCAGCCTGCCCGCTTTCCCCGCAGTATGGTTATCAGCGCGCTGCTTGCTCTGCTGACGGCCTGTGGCGGAGGCGATGTTGAGATAACCAGTACACCACTTCCTCCGCCGTCAGAAGAGCCGGTTGTCAATTATTCGGGTCCGGCGCCAAGCACCGATGATGTTGCCCATTTCAAGCAGGCCCTGTGGGACAATATTGCCACGTCGGACCGCTGCGGCGCGTGCCACATTCAGGGTCAGCAGTCGCCGACGTTTGCCAGAAATGACGATATCAACCTGGCGTACTCAGACACCGGCGCACTGGTGGATTTGTCACGGCCTGATCAGTCTTTGCTGGTTGAGAAAGTGGCTGGTGGCCATAACTGCTGGCTAACCAGCGACAGTGCCTGTGCTGACATTATGACAACGTGGATCAGTGACTGGGCTGCACTGGCGCAGGCGCAAAGTCAGGTGACCCAAATTGAACTGCAGGCACCGGTTGAGCGTGATCCCGGTTCGACGCGCAACTTTCCGGAAAGCCCGGCGCTTTACGAAACCACTGTGTATCCAATTCTTGAGCAGTTTTGTGCCAGTTGCCACAGTAACAGTGCAACTATCCCGATTTCGCCGTATTTTGCCTCCAGCGACATTATGGAAGCCTATGAGGCTGCTAAAGACCGGATAAACCTTGATGTACCTGAGGACTCTCGCTTCGTCGTGCGACTGCGCGATGAGTTTCATAATTGCTGGAGCGACTGTGGCGACGATGCCGCCAGTGTGCGCGACGCCATTATTGCGATGGCAGATCAAATTCCGGTTACCGAGCTTGCCGATAATCTGGTGAATTCTAAAGCGCTGACCCTGTTTGAGGGCACGCTGGCCAGCGGTGGCGGACGCTTTGAACAAAACACCATTGCCAAGTGGGAATTTAAAACCGGCTCAGGCAATACCGCTTTTGATACCTCGGGCGTTGACCCTGCTCTTGACCTGACCCTGTCAGGCGACTACAGCTGGGTCGGCGGGTACGGCATCCGGTTCGGTAACGGCAAAGCCCAGGGCAGTACGTCAGACAGCCGCAAACTGTATGATTTAATTCTGGGTGGCGGTGAGTTTGCCATTGAGGCCTGGGTGACGCCTGCGAACGTGACACAGGAAGGTCCTGCCAGGATTGTCAGTTACTCCGGCGGCAACGACCGGCGAAACTTCACATTGGGACAAACCCTCTACAACTATGACGTACTGCTGCGTCAGGCGAATACCGATGGCAATGGTGAGCCGGCACTCTCAACCGACGATGACGATGAAGTGCTGCAGGCCGCATTACAGCATGTGGTGGTGAACTATGACGCGAACAACCGCCGGCGAATATATGTCAACGGCGCGTTTACCGGTGTCACCGATACTGTAGAGGGCGGCAACCTGCTTGACTGGGATGACAGTTTTGCGTTTGTGCTTGGTAATGAAGTGTCGGGCGGGATCCCATGGGCGGGCACGCTGCGTATGGTTGCCATTCATAACCGTGTGCTCAGTGACACAGAGATTGCACAGAATTTTGATGCCGGTGTCGGCCAGCAATATTTTCTGCTCTTCGGCATTGGCGATTTAATCGACATTCCGGATAGTTACATTGTGCTGAAAGCCAGCCAGTATGACAGTTACAGCTACTTGTTCACTGAACCGTTTTTTATCTCGCTTGACGACAACGCCAACATTACCCGCGTGCCGGTAGAAGGCATGCGTATTGGTATTAATGGCAGGGAGTCGTTTGCGGGACAGGTGTTCTCTCCGCTGTCAGTTACCATCAATGCCGATGATTATACGGCAGGCAGCGGTCAGCCACTGTCACGCCAGGGCACCATTATCCCGCTTGAAAAAGGGCCTGAGCTGGACGAGTTTTTCCTGACCTTTGAAGTACTGGGTGAACATACCGATGTGCGTATTGATGCCCTGCCTCCGGCGCCGGCTGTCCCGGCCGATCTGCCAGCGCAGCCAGATATCGGGCTTCGTCACTTTGCCGAAATTCATGCCACCATGTCGGCACTGACCGGCGTACCGATGGATAATGCAGCCGTCAATGACACTTACAACCAGTTAAAACAGCAGCTCCCCGCCAAAACCGGTATCACCGGCTTTGTGGCGGCGAACCAGATGGCTATCACACAACTGGCCATTCGCTACTGCGATACGCTAATTGAAACCGACAGCCTGAGAACCGCCTATTTCCCGGACTTCGATTTCAGCCGGCCCGCAGATACCGCATACGATGGCGGCCGGCGGGATAGCGTGGTTAACCCCATTCTTTCGACCATGCTTGGCAGCAATATCGCCACACAAGCCGATACTGCGTTGGTTAGCGATGAGGTGAATCAGCTGATTGATCGCCTGACAGCGTGCACCAGCGCGACGTCGTGTGACGTTAAGTATACCCGTACCGTCGCCAAAGCCAGCTGTGCTGCCGTGCTGGGCAGTGCCACAATGTTGATTCAGTAGGAACCGCTCATGGGAAAACTTACCTCTCACTTTTTCAAAAAACGGCCCAAACAGGCCTCAAGCCCTGATGCGCCGCTCTATCATCTGGATCATTCCCGCCCGATGAGCCGCCGTGAATTCATTGCGCAGGGCTTTTGTACGGGGGCGGCCGTCGTAACCGGGGGCTCGGTACTGAGTCTGTTTGCTAACCCAAAGCAGGCTCATGCGACACTCTCGGCCGATCTTGAAGCCCTTAAGGCCACCTGCGGTATTGCCTCCCAGGGCGCCGGGAAAATTCCTTTTATTGTGTTCGATTTGGCCGGTGGCGCAAACATCGCAGGTTCCAATGTGCTGGTTGGCGGCCGCGGCGGTCAGCTGGATTTTCTCAGTACCGCGGGATACAGCCGCCAGGGGCTGCCGGGAGATATGATCCCCAGCATTGCCAACCCTGACACCGGTCTGTCCGACTTTATCAATAATGAGCTTGGTCTGGCTTTTCACAGCGACAGCGCCTTTTTGCATGGCATTCTGGATAAAGTGAGCGTAACAAACCGGGCGAACATCAACGGGGCGGTGATCCCTGCCCGCTCAGAAAATGACACCGGCAATAATCCACACAATCCGATGTATGGCATTAACCGTGCGGGTGCAGATGGCTCGCTGCTTACTCTGATAGGATCGCGTAACAGTGACTCCGGCGGTAACTCCATGGCGCCTGCGGCAATGATTGACAGCGCCGTACGTCCGACCAAGATTGACCGTCCTTCGGATGTTACCGGGCTGGTAGACACCGGCGACCTCGTTGGCTTACTCAGCCAACAGGATTCGGTCACCGTGATGGAGTCCATTCAGCGCATCAGTGATATGAAATTAAACCGGGTTGACACCCGCATTTCTTCCGACGAAGTCATTAAAGACATGGTGCGCTGCGGCTATGTGAAAAGTGCTGACATCACTGACCGCTTTGGCGATCCGGCCACACTAAACCCGGCCCTTGACCCGCAGATTGTGGGTGATGGCGGTATTTTTACAGAAGAAGAATTTAACGGCGACAGTGAGTTTCGCAAGACCGCCTCGGTTATGAAGCTGGTAATCAATGGCTTCGCCGGTGCCGGTACCATTACGATGGGCGGCTATGATTATCATGACGGCAGCCGCGCAACGGGAGAAATTCGGGATCGCCGCGCCGGACGCTGTATGGGCGCCGTCCTTGAATATGCAGCGCGAGTCGGCGTTCCGTTAATGATGTATGTGTGCAGCGACGGCTCCGTATTCAGTAACGGCATGGTGGATGACTCAGAAAACGGACGCGGTAAAGGCGTGTGGACCGGCGATAACTCGTCCACGTCAGCGTCCTTTTTCCTGGTCTACAACCCAGGCGGGGCGCCGCAGCTGATGGGCGCCAATGCCGACGCCCGGGCGCAACATCAGCAACTGGGCTTCATGCGCAGTGACGGTTCGGTAGAGACCGCATCTACGCCCGCCGCTAATAACGTTAACCTGCTGGTTGAGACAGTGGTACTGAACTATCTGGCGCTGCATGGCGAACAGGGGCGCTTCGCCGAGCTGTTCCCGGCCCATGGCCTGGGCAACAGTGCGCTGATGGACAGCCTGACCGCATTTGAGCCTATCGTGAATGGCCGGCTGTAGCCGGCCTGCCCTTCTCGTCCGGGAGTGCGTTCTGACCGCGCTACCGGGTCAGACCTGATGAATAGTGCAGTTTTCGCTGGTTATCCAGAATAATCGCTTCCACGTCGGGCAAGCGGTTGATCAGGTCCATCCCGTCAACCACACCAAGCACAAATACTGACGTGGACAACGCATCATTCATGGTACTGCTGGGACCAATCACCGAGACCGACTGCACTTCCTGCGCCGACTTTCCTGTTTTAGGCGACAGAATATGATGATAACGCACGCCATCTTCTTCGAAGAAGCGTTCGTAGTCACCAGACGTAGAAATGGCGGTACTTTCCAGCGGTAACTTCACCGCCTGGCGCTCGTCGTTTCTCGGGTCGCGGATCCCCACTATCCAGGGGCGACCGCGCCGATCGCCAAGTAACCGGGTATCGCCACCCGCGGTTACCAGCGCATGTTCGATACCGATTTGCTGCAGTGCCACAATGGCGCAGTCAACCGCATACCCTTTGGCAATGCCGCCCAAGTCAATTTTTACGTCCGGGTGGGTAAAAAATACGGTTTGCTCTGCGTCATCCAACTGAATGAAACGGTAATTAATTGCGCCGAGGTTCTGGCTGATTGCACTGTCATCCGGCCGGGTTTTATGACGGTAATCATACATAAAACCAACACTGGCAAAGGTAATATCAAACGCCCCGTCAGTAAGCTCACTTACCGCAAGCGCCTGCTTTATCACGCTGTAGGTCGCCGGGTCGACCGTGACCGGCCGGGTGCTGGCATGGCGGTTAACCTGAGCCACTGCACTGCTTTCAATGTAGGGGCTCATTCGTTGGTTGACCTGTTCCATTTCATCAAAAACACCCTGAATAGCCTGGTCACCTTCCGCCTGAGAGTCCGCCCAGACCTGAACCTCGATATTGGTTCCCATGATACTGGCATCCCCCCAGTACCATTCGGCATGGGTAACACTGCAGGCTCCCATAAAAATAAGCAGAGCCGACCATAATCTGAAGAAACGTTGACGCATCACTTTGTCTTACCTGAAGTGCAATACTGACAGCTTACCATGTCATCATGAAAAAACCGTCTGTCAGCCGATAAGTGGGTACGTTTTGACGCAGGTATTCACCATCATTGAACGCTAGAGACGACAATGAAGCTGACGCATCCCCGTCATTTAAAGAGTGTCAGGATTATTTACACCCACCATAAAAAAGGCGAGCAAAAATAAAGATAACCCAATGTTTTAAAATAGGTTTATTAAAATGGCACAAAACTGGCTTATACCAACACATATAACCAATTCAGTTATTAACCATTTATAGGAAGTAGTATGAAGCATGCAGTAATTTCTTTAATTATGCTTTTCACCGCCAGCGCACACTCTGCAATTATTTTCGAAGACGATTTTGGAACAGGTAGCAACCAGACTGTCAGCACGTCGTTTGGAAACTGGCTGGTTACCTCAGGTAATGTGGATTTGTGGAATTTTGGCTCTGCACTTCCGGGCATTTCGATTGACCTGGGTGGCACCAACGCAAATGGCACCATCGTTACCAAAGAGTCTTTTGTTTTTGACGCACTCACTACGTACGAACTGTCTTTCCTGCTGGGTAACAACACGAACCCTAACGGCAGTAACGGTATTCTCTTCGGTCTGTTCGATGTCAGCGGCTACAGCCAGAGCATTGCAGATATCAGCTATCTGAGCTCAACGGTAACGCAGTGGGTAACTTTCACATTTACCGCTGCTGAAGATTTTGAAGCTGCGATCTTCTTCACCACAACGGGCCCGGTGGATAATTCCGGCGCCATCGTTGATAACGTGTCTCTGAAACAAGTACCGACACCTGCAACTATCGGTCTGCTCGGTTTGTCTTTACTGTTCATTCGTAAGTTCAGAAAGCACTAAGCCAATCTGGTTTTTAATGAGGGAGCTTCGGCTCCCTTTTTTATTTCTCGCGACTATCCTGGCACGCTGACGCAATGTGTAAGAATCTTTGTAAAGCAGGTTAAGGACAACTGTACACGAAACAGCAATGCGGAAAACAGCCTATATCTAAGGCGCTTTTCAAATTTGGATTATTGAACGTGGGGAAGAGAGAAGTTGGTCGGTGTGAGAGGATTTGAACCTCCGACCCCTGACACCCCATGACAGTGCGCTACCAGGCTGCGCTACACACCGACCGAAAGAGCCGCTAAGTGTACTGAATTTTTTTATCAATGCAATCCATTATTCCCTGAAGACAAATCAGGTGACGATTTCATAGCCAACTCTGCTCTGCGAATAAATAATACGGACTGATCGCCAGCAGGTTGTTCACACTATGGATGATAAAAATCACGCCAAATGCCGTTCGTTTGTTCACGCTTCGCCATAAAAGATAAGAAAATGTCAGAACAAAAAATGATAAAAATGCAGGAAAAAACCATGCAAATGCCTGTACTGCGTGCAATGCGCCGGCCAACAAAGCAATAACAAGCACGGTAGCCAGGTTGTGTATTCCCGTCTTTTTAATCAGCTCAGCTAATCCGGTAACAAGTATGTTTTCAATCAGCACAACTACCACAACCAGCCCGAAAACATGCGTAAATGAGTACGGATCGCCATGCCAGGGATCTGACAATTCAATCAAAGACGGATTGAGCAGGTATATCACCCACGCAATAAACCAGCCAGAACAGCACGTAAATACTGCTGCAGACAAAGCATAAGCAATGGGTGAATACTGCGTTAACCGAGCAAAGGAAAGCATTAGCCGTACATAGTAGAACGGCGCGCACTATTCATCTGTCCTCCGCTGCTGGTTCTTCTCTCCTGAGAGAAAACCCAGCTCATTCCTTCCCACGCTGCACCTGAAATGGCCCAGTCAATTAGTTTGAAGGCAACCCGATTGAATCGGGCGCCACTGACATCATGTATTTCCGATGGTGTTAACAGTTGCATGACACACTCCATAAAATTCTGCATTTCATTAAGTTTCAACAGAGAAGCAGTAGGTTGACTACTGCGCTCTTCCCTAACTTAATTCTGAATTTTACAAAGTGATACTGTTCTGAAGGCGTCTTATGCCTGAAATGATGACTGATTAACGTTCACTACTGTCTTCATTAATGCGACTCGCGTCTGCACCGGCCTGCCCTTTATACTTAGCATCAGTACGTGCGTTGTACGGTTTTTCAGCAGGACTCGACAGTACCTCAAAACTCAACGCACCAATTTTCATCATCGGGCGCAATGCCAGGGGCAGCTTGCCGCTGTTATAAAACTCCAGCACGATATTACCAGACCAGCCCGGGTCAATGCGGTGGGCGGTGACATGCACCATCAGACCAAGGCGGGCCAGCGAAGAGCGTCCGTCCAGCCAGCCGACGATATTGTCGGGCAGCGTGACTGATTCATGGGTTACTGCCAGCGCCAGTTCACCCGGATGAAGAAAAAACGCCTTGCCGTCGGCCAGCGTAATTTCGTCGCTCATGACCGAATTCAGCGCTTCTTCCACCTGGCTCTTTGGCCCGCTCAAATCAATGTACGGTGCCTGATGGTCTTCAAATACGCGAAATTTGTTACCCAGGCGAATATCCACGGTCACCCCGCTTATCTGGGCGTAATCGGGCATGGGGTCTATGCCTATTTTGCCTGCCTGTAAATACTCGTAAATGTCGCGATCGCACAGTCGCATGGTCAGCGTCCCTTGTTTTCAACTGGTGATATTATGCGGTGCGTTGCGCTGTCGGGCAACGAAAAACCACCGTTAAGACTGGCGCACGCCAATCTGCTCTCCGCGAATATGTGCCTCGCCGGTATCCCGCGGCTGGCGCGTCAGCGCCAGTTGCAGGCTTATCGCCCGCGCGGCCTCACGATAAGCATCGCTGAGCGGGCTGTCGGGCTTGGCCACCAGCAGTGGCGAACCGGTATCGGCATGTTCACGAATTGCGGTATCCAGTGGCAATGCGCCCAGCAGCGGCAGTCCGTGTCGTTCTGCCAGCCCGGCGCCGCCCCCGTGTGAGAACACATAGCTTTTCTCACCGCAGTGATGACACTGGAAATAACTCATGTTTTCAATCAGTCCCAGCACCGGCACATGCACCTTTTCAAACAGGCTGATCCCTTTTTGGGCGTCGGCCAGCGCCAGATCCTGTGGCGTGGATACCACTACCGCGCCGGTCAGTGGTACCTGCTGCGCCATGGTCAGCTGAATATCGCCGGTTCCCGGCGGCATATCCACAATCAGGTAATCCAGCACCGGCCACAGGGTTTCGTTAATCAGCTGATTCAGAGCCCGGCTTGCCATCGGCCCGCGCCACACAGCGGCGTCCTCGGGGGGCACCAGATAACCGATAGAGTTTGCCACCATGCCCCACGCTTCCAGCGGCTGCATGTGTTTATTGTCCGAACTGACAGGGTGGGCGTCGGGGTTGCCCAGCATAATGGGAACTGACGGCCCGTAAATATCAGCATCCAGCAGGCCGACCCGTGCGCCCTCCTGTTGCAGTGCAAACGCTAAATTAACACTGGTAGCCGACTTGCCAACCCCGCCTTTACCCGAGGCCACCGCAATAATGTTACGGACATTGGTTACCGGGCTGGCCTGGGTGTGAAAACTGGGGATCTGCTGACGAATACTCACGTTATCAGGCGCGCCACCGCCCTGCCACGCCCCGCTGACTAACGCCGCTATGTCTGCGTGCAGACTTGCCGCGCAAAATGGCAGCGTTACCGTGACGTCGTTGCCGTTAATCGTTACCCAGCGGCCTGCCACCGACGCATCGGCAGAAAAATACTCAGCCAGGGCCAAAGCCACCGCCTGGGCCTGTTTCGCTGTCTTGTCTTTAAAAAACATGGCGCTCCTTTTCCGTTCGCCGCGGCTGCAATGAATTAATGCAAAACCAGTGGTTTTCCGCTAGTATTTGCAGCCATTTCGTAACCCACAAAACCAATAACGTCATTATGTCAGAAAACACGCAACAACGGGCACAAGAGAAACGTCGCATCCTGGTGACCAGCGCGCTGCCCTATGCCAATGGCTCTATTCATTTAGGCCACCTTCTGGAACATATCCAGACCGATATCTGGACGCGCTTCCAGCGTCTTCGTGGCCACGAATGTTTCAGCGTCTGTGCCGACGATGCACACGGCACCCCGGTCATGCTGAAAGCACAGGAACTGGGCATTACGCCTGAAGAAATGGTGGCGCGTACGCGCGCGGAACACCACCAGGACCTGATGGATTTTCACGTTGAGTATGACAACTATTATGTGACCCACTCACCGGAAAACAAGGCGCTGTGTGAAGAAATCTACCGTCGACTTGATAGTGCCGGTTACATCAGTAAGCGCACAATTAATCAGTTGTTTGACCCCGAAAAGCAGATGTTCCTGCCTGACCGTTTCGTCAAAGGCACCTGCCCGAGTTGCGGCGCGGAAGATCAGAACGGCGACAGTTGCGATGTGTGCGGTGCTACGTACAGCCCGACCGAGGTCAAGGATCCGCGCAGCGTGGTATCGGGCGCAACACCGGTATTAAAAGAGTCAGAGCACTTTTTCTTCGACCTACCTAAATTTGAAGGCATGCTGAAAAGCTGGATCCGCTCTGGCGCGTTGCAGGAAGAAATGGCGAATAAACTGCAGGAGTGGTTTGACGAAGGCCTGCAGCAATGGGATATCAGCCGTGATGCACCTTACTTCGGTTTTGAGATCCCGGGCGCACCAAACAAATTTTTCTATGTCTGGGTAGATGCACCGGTTGGCTACATGGCCAGCTTTAAAAATTACTGCGATCAGCACGGTATGGACTTTGACAGCTTCTGGGCTGCCGACTCTGACGCCGAGCTGTATCACTTCATCGGGAAGGACATCACCTACTTCCACTGCCTGTTCTGGCCGGCCATGCTGGACGGTGCGGGCTACCGTAAGCCGACTGGCGTAAACATTCACGGCTTTGTCACGGTGAACGGCGCCAAGATGTCCAAGTCGCGCGGCACCTTCATTAAAGGCCGTACGTACCTGGACCACCTGGACCCGGAATACCTGCGTTATTACTTTGCCGCCAAACTCGGTGACGGGGTAAGCGACATCGACCTGAACTTCACCGATTTCGCGCAAAAAGTGAATTCAGATCTGGTCGGCAAGGTGGTCAATATTGCCAGCCGCTGCGCCGGTTTTGTCTATAAGAAGTTCGACGCCACCCTGTCTGACACCGTCATTGAGCCGGATTTGGTCAAAGCCTTCCAGGAGGCTGCGCCACGTATTGCTGAATTGTATGAAAAGCGCCGCTACCATCAGGCGGTACGCGAAATTATGGCGCTGGCAGACATGGCCAACCAGTTTATCGACGCCAGTGCACCGTGGGTAACCGTGAAAGATGATACGAAACAGGCGTTCACTCATGACGTCTGCTCACTGGGGATCAATCTGTTCCGTCTGCTGGTGATTTACCTTAAGCCGGTTCTGCCGGTGCTGGCTCAGAAAGCCGAAGCATTCCTGAATGATGAGCTGACCTGGGCGTCACTCGATACCCTGCTTACCGGTCATAAAATCAATAAATTCAAGCCCATGATGCAACGGGTTGAGATGGAGAAAATTGACGCGATGATTGACGCATCTAAAGAAAGTCTGGCGGCGCCGGCACCTGCTATCGATCCAGACAGTCCGCTGGCGAAAGATCCTATCAGCGAGACCATCAGTTTTGATGACTTTGCCAAAGTTGACCTGCGTATTGCGCGCATTGCCAATGCTGAGCATGTCGAAAAAGCGGATAAGCTGCTGCGCCTCGAACTGGATCTGGGCGGCGAAATCCGTCAGGTCTTTGCAGGCATTAAATCGGCCTATGCACCAGAGGCCCTGATCGGCAAACACACTGTCATGGTCGCCAACCTGGCGCCACGCAAAATGCGCTTTGGCTTATCTGAAGGCATGGTCTTAGCGGCTGGTCCTGGCGGTGACGAGCTCTACATTCTTGAGCCGCACGAAGGTGCCAAACCAGGCATGCGTGTGAAGTAATCTACCATTCCTTGCACTCACCGGGCCGCTGCATCAGCGGCGGCGCTGGTGTGTATCGCGCGTTTGCGCTCTCGACATGCCGGCACTCACCGGCGCAAACTGAGGTTTAATTTTCAGTCGGGGACGAATCGCCGTCATCGGAATAACGCGTTTTCGCGCCAGGATCACGTAAACAGATCCGCACCAGGGCAGGTACTTAGCCAGCCACCCCCTGAAACGGGATACGTCAACGCGGTGCTTGCACTGCAGCGCCGAATACAGCACCTGATGCTGTTCAACAATCTCAAACCCCAGCAGTTGCAGCCAGTCTTTAATGCGAGCCGCCGTGAAAAAGCTCGCATCATGCAGCAAACTTTGCCGTTTATAGGGCAGCCAGCGCAACAGTCCTGTCAGGCTGAGCGGGTTAAAGCCACTGATGATCACATAGCCGTTTTGCGTAATTACGCGGTCTACCTCACGCACAATCTGATGAGGATCCTGAGCAAAATCCAGCTCATTGGCCAGTAACAGGCCATCAATACTGTTTTCTGCAAACGGTAGCGCGTGCGACTGACTCACCAGACTTGTGTGCGCATGCTGCCCGTGGGTCTGATTAATCTTGTGCCGGATAGGACAGTCAGGCAGTGAAATCTCGGCACTCAGTTCCCCCAGACGAACAAAATGGTAGCCAAAAATACGCTGGCTGTATTCATTGCACACCGTCTGAATAGCCTGTTGCATTACTTCACCACTGGTAAAGTCTGACCAGGATCGCGGATAGCGAGGGGGATGACGTCGAAATGCCGATCTCATTAGCGTAAAGACTGATCCATTAGGTTGCTCTCACCTATACAAGTTTCTATAGTAGCTTCATATCGCTCTTATACCACAAGCGAGTTCATGATGAACAATGACTTACTGCCTGACGGTATGACCATTACCCCTGTTCGGGCGTTTACCGACAACTACATCTGGTGTCTGCATAATGCCGCACACGCGATTGTTGTGGACCCGGGTGATGCCGAACCTGTGCTGTCATTTTGCCGGGAACATGGCCTCAAACTGGCCGCCATTCTGATTACGCATCACCACGGCGATCATACCGGCGGTATCAGAAAACTGGTTAGCGCATTTCCCGATATTCCAGTTATTGGCCCGCGCGGCAATCATATCCGAGGTATCACCAAAAGTGTCGCGCAGGGAGACACCCTGTCACTGCCGATTTTCAAAATGTCATTTTCTGTGCTGGAAGTGCCGGGTCATACGCTTGATCATATTGCGTTTTTTGGACATGGCGTGCTGTTTTGCGGCGATACGCTGTTTTCTGCTGGCTGCGGACGGTTATTTGAAGGTTCACCGGAACAGATGGTGCATTCTCTAAACAAGTTAATGCGTCTGCCTGACGACACGCTGGTGTACTGCACGCATGAATACACCCAGGCCAATCTGCGGTTCGCGCTGACGGTCGACAGCGATAATGCCGATCTTAAACGCTATGCACAATGGGTCGCCGAACAGCGGGATCAGGACGCGCCGTCTCTGCCCAGCACCGTACAAAAAGAAAAAGCGATCAATCCGTTTTTACGTTATAACACTGAGGGTGTCGCCGAGGCAGTTCGCCAGCACAGCAGCGATTCACTGCATGACGACATTGCCGTGTTTGCTGCACTTCGCCGCTGGAAAGATGAGTTTTAATGCAATTGGTTCCGGAAGTCCGTACAATGGACGTTTTGTAAACGCTGCTACTGAGGTTTGTTAAGCATGACGTCGCGCCTTTCTCTACTCTCGCTTCTTATTGCATCCGGAGTGCTAACCGGCTGTCAGTTAACGGGTGCTGATCCTCAAAGCGCAGATAACAGCAATACGCAGCAAACCTGTGATGTTGTGCACACCACAGGGCAGGAAGAGGCCGATTGTACGGTGGCGGATGAAGGCGTCATTGAAGTCATGCATCCCAGTGAAGAAGTGGCGGTTGACCTTGTTGTCGCCAAGCCGGATCCGCAGGAAGCAGCGCCCGATGTTGTCAGTGATGTGTGGCAGCATATCAGTGATGGCCTGAGCTTTAGCGTACCTGATAACAAGCGCGTGAAAGTGCAGCGTGACTGGTACCTGAAACATCCTGAATACATGGCCCGTGTAGTCAAACGTGCCAAACCCTTTCTCTACTACATCGTCAGCGAACTTGAAGCGCAAAACATGCCTATGGAGCTGGCGTTACTGCCCATTGTCGAGAGTGCATTCGACCCGTTTGCCTATTCGCATGGCCGCGCCGCCGGGATGTGGCAGTTTATTCCGGGCACCGCCAAACGTTTCGGCATTCAGCAGACATGGTGGTACGACGGCCGCCGTGATGTTGTCGCATCAACCCAGGGCGCAATTGCCTATCTTAATTACCTGAATGAATATTTCGACGGCGACTGGCTGCATGCACTGGCCGCGTATAACAGTGGCGAGGGCCGCGTAAAACGTGCCATTCGTGCCAACTATAAAGCCGGCAAACCGACTGATTTCTGGTCACTGGATCTGCCCCGTGAGACCCGTGCGTATGTACCGAAGCTGCTCGCGCTGGCCGATATTCTTAAGCACCGTGAGGAGTATGCATTTGACTGGCCAGCGGTAGACAACAACGAAGTCATTACCATTGTTGATATTGGTTCACAGGTCGATCTTGCGTTCGCCGCTGAGCTGGCAGGCATGTCGCTGGAAGCCCTGCATGCACTTAACCCTGGTTTTAACCGCTGGGCGACCGATCCTGACGGCCCGCACCGACTGATATTGCCTGTAGATAAAGCGGCAGCATTTACCGACGCGCTGGCAAAAGCGGATCGCAATGAGCGACTTAACTGGGTTCGTCACGAGGTGAAACGTGGCGACAGTCTGCTAAAGCTAGCCCACCAGTATCACACGACCGCCGATATCATAAAACGCGTTAACGATATCGACGGCAACATGATCCGCATTGGCGATCACATCATGGTGCCGGTGGCACTCAAAGAGCTGGATGCGTATTCACTGTCACAGGACCAGCGACTGGCATCGACACAGAACGTGCGCCGCGGCGAACACAAGCTGACGCATACCGTGAAGTCGGGTGACACACTGTGGGATCTGTCGACGAAGTATAAGGTATCCACGCGGGAACTGGCTAAATGGAACGGCATGGCCCCTAACGACATGCTGCGGCCGGGTCAGACGCTGGCCATCTGGCTGGATACCGTCAGTGAAAATCAGCGACCCGACAGCATCATGAAAACGCTGACCTACACGGTGAAACGCGGCGACTCGCTGTCACGCATTGCGGATAAATTCAATCTGAAAGTCAGTGATATTACTAAATGGAACGATCTGTCAGCGAAACGTTACCTGCAGCCTGGTCAGAAACTAAAACTCATTGTGGATGTAACCCGGCTCAGAAATGTAGGCTAACGTCATCATGCTCAGGATTAACCGCGAAAACTTACGGAAAAGTCACGAAACCCCCTGGTTAATCCTTGATCTCGTTATGCTGGGAGTACTTTTTCTTAACCTGGCATGGCTCATTTTTGACGGTCTTTACGCCACGGAACTGCTGTTCAGCCAACTGGCGGTGTATTTTCCGGGCTTTGTTGACGTCTACGACCCCATCCACCGTAACTTCCTGTTCGTCGATCTGATTTTTGTCAGCGTCTTTTTCGTTGAATTCTGCTTCCGGTGGGTGGTATCGGTTGTCCGTAAAGAGCACCTTCGCTGGTACTTTTTCCCCTTTCTGCACTGGTACGATATTGTCGGCCTGATCCCGCTGGGCGCAACCAGGATATTTCGCTTTTTGCGCATTTTTTCTATCCTGCACCGGCTGCACAAATTCCAGATTATCGACTTAAACGACACCGCCATCTTCCGCTTTTTCCGCTTTTACTATGATGTGTTTGTTGAGGAGCTCAGCGATCGCATCGTTGTGAAAGTGCTCAGCGACGCACAAAAAGACATTGCCGCCGGCTCCCCGTTAATTGACGATATCAGCCGTCAGGTGCTGGCACCGCGCCGCCCTATCCTGACTCAGTGGCTGGCGGGTGTCATGAATCACCTTGGTCAGTCAATCAGCGACGCCGAATATGGCGAAGCCGTCAGAGAGCACGTCAGAAAAAGCGTGGGCAAAGCGGTACGCAGTAACGCACAGGTTTCCACACTGAACTACCTGCCCGTGGTTGGCAAAACCATCGAGAATACGCTGGAGGAAGCAGTCACGGACATCGTCACGATGTCGGTCATCAACCTGTTGAGCGATATCAGTGCGGACCGGATTGACCACTTTGTCACCGCGGGCTTACACGAGTACACGCCAACCGCAGATGAGCTTGATAAAGAAGTGCTGTCGGTAGTGAATGAATGTCTGGAACTGATTAAGCAACACGTATCGCAACAGCGCTGGAAGCACGAACTGGCAAGTAAAGAACAAACCATCCCTCTGCCTGACGAACCATCGCAAAGCCCCACCTCAGAGCGGGAATAAACTTGGTCAGGACGAACACTGACCGATGTGCTGCCAGTCGCTGACACGTGATGTGGTGATCCCCAGCCGGGCATACACGCGCTCAATCACCCCGTTTTCACGCAATTGACGTAACCCTGTGTTGACATCTTCAAGCAGCATTTTGCTACGTGGCGTGCGGTTGCTGACCACGAAATGCGTGGTTCCCGGAAACACCAGCTTCACTCCCGCGACCGGGTACAGTGCAATGCCGAACTGATCACGCTTCAGATCAATGCGATTACTGAAGGTTAACGGGATAACATCGCCCCTGCCCGCTAACAACATCCTGAACATGTTTTCATATTGGTCAACATGAATGGCGCGCAATGACGTACAGTTCAGCATCTCCCAGTCGAAGGTCCAGTTCTGATTGGCCAGCACGACAGCATTATCCAGGCTTTCTGTGTTGCTGAAACGGTCAAGATTCGCCTTCGTGGTGTAGAGCCCTTTGATAAATTCTCCACTGCGAAAAAGTGGCGCGGATGTCTCGGTTCCCTGCCGCTCCGCTTCGTCTTTCCAGATCCCAACGGCCGATATATCGGCAAGGTTGTCGTTGATACCGTCGACAAGACGCGTGTTGATAGGGAAACCCAGCAAACGAATGGTGTACTGGCGTTCCGATAAAGACAGTGCAGTACAGAAGATAAGGTATTCAGCCAGGATCTGGTTTTCACCAAAATTAGCGACGTCAGGATGCTGGCAGCCGTAACGCTCAACAAAGCCGGCTATTTCAGGAATGTGGTCCTGATACGTCCCGGCCACAATGTTAACCGGCGGATGACTGGTATGCCCTGCAAAAGAAATGAACCAACATAACGCACCTAACACATACCGCATGCTTTGCTCCGGACTGATGGCCAGTAAAACTGCAGGACATGGCCGCAGTGATGGCTGCGGCCAGATAACCTAGCTGCGTCGCCAGGTTGTCCCTTCAGGTCCATCTTCCAGCACAATACCCATGTTTGTCAACGCGTCACGTGCGGCGTCGGCTTTCGCCCAGTCCTTGGCTGCGCGGGCATCATTACGGGCTTTAATCAGTGCTTCAATTTCTGCCACATCATCGTCGCTTCCGGACTGGAGGTAGGCGTCGGGATCATTTTCCAGTAGGCCGAGAATGCCGCCGAGGCCCTTAAGCACCGTCGCCAGTCTGCCTGCCTCGTCAGCATCAGCCTTCGCTTTGTTGAGATCGCGTGCGACCTCGAACAGCACCGACATCGCTTCAGGCACATTCAGGTCGTCGTTCATCGCTGACTCAAAGCGCGCAAGGTAACCGCCATACGACAACGCTGTGGAGGCATCCGGAGTGACACCCCGCAATGCGGTGTAAAGGCGTTCCAGTGCCGCTCTGGCCTGATGAATATTGGCTTCGGTATAGCTAAGCTGACTGCGGTAATGCGCCGACATCAGGAAAAAACGCAGGGTTTCCGCGTCGTGCACTTTCAGTACGTCACGCAGGGTAAAGAAGTTGCCCAGTGATTTAGACATTTTCTCATCGTTGACCTGCACCATGCCGGTGTGCATCCATACGTTAACGTACGGCGTGTCGAATGCGCAGCACGACTGCGCAACTTCGTTTTCATGGTGCGGGAAAATAAGATCAGAGCCGCCGCCATGAATATCAAAATGTGCGCCCAGATGTTTATGGTTCATCGCCGAACATTCAATATGCCAGCCCGGACGGCCATCGCCCCATGGCGAAGCCCAGCTTGGTTCATTGGGCTTGGCTGATTTCCATAATACGAAATCAAGCGGATCGGCTTTACCGGCAGCCACTTCAACACGTGCACCCGCGTTCAATTGCTCGAGATCCTGTTTGCTCAGTTTTCCATAGGCCGGAAACTCGCTGACATCGAACAGCACATCGCCACTTTCCGACTGGTAGGCAAAGCCCTTATCAATCAGGGTCTGGATAATCGCAATAATTTCATCCATATGCGTGGTTACCCGGGGTTCAATATCCGGTTCCAGCAAATTGATGGCGGCGAAGTCTTCATGCATCATCGCGATGGTACGTTCAGTCAGCGCGTCGGTCGTCTCATTATTCTCGTTCGCGCGGGCGATAATTTTGTCGTCTACGTCAGTAATATTACGCACATATTTCACCTCGTAACCCAGGTGACGTAAATAACGTACCAGCACATCAAAACTCAGATACGTACGGGCGTGCCCCATATGACTGACGTCGTAAACCGTAATACCACACACATACAAGCCGACCTTCCCTTCCTGTAGTGGAACAAAGCGCGCTTTCTCGCGGGTACGGGTATTGTAAAGATGTAGCATCGAAATGGTTTCCTGTCTGATTATTATGGGTCGCAGAGTTTAGCACTCAATGGGATCGAGTCACAGTCCCAACAGCCCAAATTCGGGGGCGTTGCAGACATTTCCCTCTTGCAACTTTTGCGCTACCATTGCCCCCTATTACTTTTAACCCGATTCAGGACAGAACACATGCAGGTAACCCTTAAAACCAATCATGGCGATATCACCTTATCGATGCTGGCGGATAAAGCGCCTAAAACCGTGG
Source organism: Alteromonas nitratireducens (assembly GCF_040812025.1). Classification (NCBI taxonomy): domain Bacteria; kingdom Pseudomonadati; phylum Pseudomonadota; class Gammaproteobacteria; order Alteromonadales; family Alteromonadaceae; genus Alteromonas; species Alteromonas nitratireducens. The sequence goes on along the minus strand of NZ_JBFNPK010000001.1, from coordinate 8,120 downwards.
AAAACTTCATCAGCTACGTGAAAGACGGATTTTATGATGGCACCATTTTCCACCGTGTTATCGACGGTTTCATGATTCAGGGCGGCGGTTTTACCGAAGACATGGATCAGAAAGACACCAAGGCGCCGATTGAAAACGAAGCCAACAATGGCGTCAGCAATGACAAAGGCACCGTTGCGATGGCCCGTACCCAGGATCCTCATTCAGCGACAGCGCAGTTTTTTATCAACGTGCGCGACAATGACTTCCTGAACTTCTCCAGCGAGTCGGTCAACGGCTGGGGTTATTGCGTATTCGCAAAAGTCACTGACGGCATGGATGTCGTTGAAAAAATCAAAGGCGTTCAGACCGGCTCTCACGGCTTCCACCAGGATGTGCCTGTTGAGCCAGTAGTTATTGAAAAAGCTGAAGTTAGCGACGCCTGATCACTCGGGCGGTGTCATGCCGCCCTGCTCTCCTGTTTGCCTATGTCGTTTACCTATTTTATTGCCGATCTGCATTTAAGTGCCGACCGACCGGACATTACTGACTGTTTGTTTCGCTTTCTGCGCGATGAGGCCTGTGATGCCGATGCCCTGTATGTGCTTGGCGATCTTTTCGAAGTCTGGATTGGCGACGATGACATCACGCCGTTCAGCGAATCCGTCGCAGACGCGTTCAGGCAGCTCAGTACACACTGTCCCGTTTACTTCATGCATGGCAACCGCGACTTTGCAATTCGCCAGGGCTGGCTGGATAAAGCCGGTATGCAGCTATTACATGAACAGACGGTGGTTGATTTATACGGTAAGCCAACGCTGCTCACCCACGGTGATGAATTATGTACCCGGGATATTGCATATCAGAAGTTTCGTAAGAAATCGCGCGGCTGGTGGTGGCCCCGGTTAATGCTGGCGCTGCCGCTATGGTACCGACGCAGAGTAGCCAGAAAAGGGCGCGCTGAAAGTAAGGCCAACCAGAAGCAGCTGAAACCCGAAATTATGGATGTTACCCCATCAGAGGTGGTGCACGTGATGGAAAAACATCAGGTTCAGCAGTTGATCCACGGACATACCCATCGCCCTAACATTCATATGCTGACTGCCAACGGTAAACCGGCCCGCCGGATTGTTCTGGGTGACTGGTACGATCAGGGCAGTATTCTGAAAGTCAGCGAAACCGATCTGGCTCTGCAGCAGCGCACGTTTGTCGCCTGACACCGCGCGCTGCCTGGCTCGTCATATTTGTGTCATCCCCTGTTCACGGTTTTGCAACCGCGACTTCACATAATCTTCAAGCAAACGTCATCTTCGCACTCTAGTCTAGCGGTCCGATACTGACGGGTACCCTGATAATATGGCTTACACGCCGTCATCAGGTGTCCGTGTTTTGTCTGTCCGGGGCTGCGGTCTAGCCCACTGCTATAATGATAATTTGGAAAAAAAAGCATGAAATCAAACTGGAAACTCGCGATCAGCGGGCTCGCACTCGCGGTCTCATCATCGCTGCATGCTTCGGTATTACCTGCAAGCCAGTCTGGCAGTGACTGGTATACCGACGCACAAAGCCGCCTGATGGATAAACTGAACACCAACAACCGGTTCAAAGCCAAAAACGTCATCCTGTTTGTCGGTGACGGTATGGGCGTGTCCACACTGACCTCCTCCCGCATTCACAAGGGTCAGCTGGCTGGCAATCCGGGCGAAGAAGGATACCTGACCTTTGAAGCCTTCCCACATACCGCCCTGGTGAAAACCTACAACGTCGATGCACAGACGCCGGATTCAGCCGGTACCATGACGGCCATGATGTCGGGTCTGAAAACGGATGTTGGCGTGATTGGTGTGGACGAGGACATTGAACGTGGCAACTGCGCGACGGTTGCCGGTAATGAGGTGATTACCGCTCTGGAACTGGCAGAAATTAAAGGGTTATCTACCGGTATCGTGTCGACAGCCCGCATTACCCATGCTACCCCGGCAGCAACCTATGCCAAATCAGCGGACCGCAACTGGGAAGATGTCTCCGATATGCCAGAAGACGCAGTATCCGGTGGATGTAAAGATATTGCCGATCAGCTGGTCAACTTTGAATCTTACCTGGAGTCCCGTTACACCGGTATTGATGTTGACGGTATCGAGGTTGTGATGGGTGGCGGACGCCGTCACTTCCTGCCAAAAGAGGCGGCATATAACAGTTCGGACGCGGTCAGCGAAATAGAGGGTGATCGGACTGATGGTCGTGATCTGACTGCGGAATGGCAGTCACGTTACGAAAACGGCATCTATATCTACGATCAGACCGGCTTTGACGCCATTGACACCGAGACCACAGAGCGTGTGTTTGGTTTGTTCAACGAGTCTCATATGCAATATGAAGCCGACCGGGCCAACGACATTGCCGGCGAGCCATCCATTGCAGAGATGACCGAAGCGGCCGTCAACATTCTTGATAATAACGACAACGGTTTCTTCCTGATGGTCGAGTCAGGACGTATTGACCATGCTCACCATGCCGGCAATGCCGCAGGTGCTCTCACTGATACACTGGCATTCGAACAGGCTGTGCTGGCGGCCTATGAAAACACCGATCCTTCAGAAACGCTAATACTGGTCACCGCTGACCATGGGCACGTGTTTACCATTGCCGGGTATCCAAAGCGCGGTAACCCGATTCTGGGCAAAGTGGTGAATGTGGGCGCGGAAGAGCCTGCCACCGCCGCAGACGGCATGCCTTACACTACCCTTGGCTACACCAATGGCCTGGGCTTCCGTGATCTTGGCAGTGAGGGCGATTCAGACGAAGGCTACGCCTATGATATCGCGACCGGACGTATGGATATCACGTCCTCGGATACCACCACACCGGGTTATCACCAGGAAGCGCTTATCCCGTTGTCCAGTGAAACCCACTCGGGTGAAGATATTGCGCTACATGCTACCGGACCGGGTAGCCAGTTAGTACAGGGTGTGGTTGAACAGAATGTTGTTTTCCACCTGGTTAACCAGGCACTTGGCCTGATTGAAGAATAAGGGGGAGCACATCATGAAACTACTTAAACTTAGCCTTCTGGCATTAGCAACAGCCCACCTGACCGGATGCGGAGGCGATGATGGTAAGGATGGCGCAGACGGAAACGATGGCCTGAACAGCCTGACCGTACAAACTGATCTGCCGGTTGGCGATGTGAACTGCCCTAACAGCGGCGTACGCTTTGATTCCGGACTGGACAGCGACGGTGATGGTACCCTGTCGGAGAGTGAAATCACGTCCACCAGCTTTGCCTGTGCCCCCGGTAATACCACCGTTGCCGACAGCGAACTGCTGACCAGCCTGAATAACGACTGGTTTATTGCCGCCCGGGCAGAAGTCGAGGCCAACAAGCAGGTATGGATGAACGCGACGGGTACCAGTGCGACACCGGCTCAGACGGTGAATCAGTATCAGGTGTCCGGCCAGGCTGAACTGGATCAGCTGATGGCTGAACTACGTGGTCAGGCCAAAAATGTCATTCTGTTTGTCGGTGATGGCATGGGCATTTCTACCGTTACGGCAGCACGGATAATGGAAGGTCAGCTTAACGGCCTGCAGGGTGAAGAGAACCAGCTGAGTTTTGATGCCTTCCCGTTTGCCGGTTTGTCGAAGACCTACAACGTGGACGCGCAGACACCCGATTCAGCCGGCACCATGACCGCGATGATGAGCGGGGTAAAAACCGATGTCGGCGTGATTGGCGTGGATGAAGACATTGAACGTGGTAACTGCGCAACGGTTGCCGGCAATGAACTGGTAACGGCACTGGAAATTGCCGAAATTGCGGGCAAGTCGACCGGTATCATTTCAACGGCACGTATTACGCACGCAACGCCTGCGGCGACGTACGCGAAATCTGCTGACCGCAACTGGGAAGATATCTCAGATATGCCTGAAGCAGCCGTGACCGCTGGCTGTACCGATATCGCCGACCAGTTGGTTAACTTCGAGGCAAATCTGGAAGCCCGTTTTGACGGTCTTGATGTCGATGGTATTGAAGTGGTGATGGGCGGTGGTCGCCGGCACTTCCTGCCAAAGGATGCGGCATATAACAGCCCGGATGCAGTCAGCGCGGTAGAAGGTGACCGTACTGACGGCCGTGACCTGACGGCAGAATGGCAGGCACAGTACAGCGACGGCGTGTATATCTACGATCAGGCAGGCTTCGATGGTCTGAACACCGATACCACCGGACGCGTTTTTGCGCTATTTAACGAGTCTCATATGCAATATGAAGCAGACCGTGAGAACGATATTGCCGGTGAGCCGTCGATTGCAGACATGACCGGGAAAGCCATTGAACTGCTCGATAACAATGAGCAGGGCTTTTTCCTGATGGTTGAATCAGGCCGTATCGACCATGCGCACCATGCCGGCAATGCCTACGGCGCGCTGATGGATGCGATGGCCCTGTCAGATGCGGTCAGGACAGCGGATGAAATGACCGACGACAGCGACACACTGATCATTGTCACCGCTGACCACGGTCACGTGTTTACCATCGCGGGCTATCCGAAGCGCGGTAACCCGATATTAGGCAAAGTCGTCAATGTCGGCGCAACAGAGCCCGCGACTGCCGCCGATGGTATGCCTTATACCACACTGGGTTACACCAATGGACTGGGCTTCCGTAACCTGGGTGCAGAAACCGATTCTGACGAGGGGTATAACTACGCTATCGACACTGGCCGTAAAGACCTGACGGATATCGATACCACCACGCCGGGCTATCACCAGGAAGCGCTTATCCCGCTGTCCAGTGAAACGCACTCGGGTGAAGATGTGGGTATCTATGCTAAGGGCCCTGGTGCTTTTCTCGTCAACGGTACCAATGAGCAAAGTGTCATTTTCCACGTGATGGATTATGCCGCCGACCTGGTTGGTCAGGCAGACAGCACACTGGAATAAACGACGCAAAGTGGTAGTTACCGGGAGAGGCGTTCGCTTCTCCCGTTTCTGATTGGAAAGACGATATGTTGAGTTCACTTTTATTTGGCGCACTGCTGCATCTGCAAACCGGCATGACCACCACGTGTGATATACCGGCCGGGCAACTGACAGCAACCTACGCGGTATCGCAGCAGCACGCCGGTCACCCCGGCCAGACAGCCACGCTGGTACTCTGGCGAAACGGCAACCAGGTGGCCCACCAGCATCCCCAGACGGGCATTACAGAAAGCTGGACCCACGTTAAACAGCGCTGGATAAAGCCAGTCCGCTATTTTGATGACGACGAGCGCGCCATCGAGTACATGCCGGGTGAGCGTATTCACGGTAAAGCCGACACCGACTGGTCGTTGCGCTACCAGCTGATAAGCGACGCCCTGCTGTCACAAATGACGCTGGTTGATGAAACCGGTGAAGGCTGCGAGCGTACTCAGCAGTTCAGCCTGAATACAGCAACCGGCGCGATACATCTGACCTGGCAGCCAGCGCTGCGCCTGGTGAGGTCGTTTGAACAGGTGCAGGGAGAGAACAGGCAAACATGGACACTGACCAGCATCACGCAGGACAATGAGGCCATCACGCAGTTTTTCAGACACCGTGACGGTTATTACAGCACCGATTTTGCTGATATTGGTGACGACCATACCGATCCCTTCTTAATCAGGATGGTTAACCAGGGCTTCATTCAGCCTGGCGCCAGCGGTTTTTATACAGCGGACGGCACGCCCCTGGCTGGCACTCACGACCACGCCCACTAACACCATCAGTCGATACCGGCATCGCCCGTTGTGCATCCGGCAGCGGCTGATGCCATGGTTGGCTACACTGATGATTCACGTTCCGGTGAATGTTCTGCGACATGCCGGATCAGGTCGGGGAAAAAGGCCTGAAAGCAGGCATAAAGTTCATCATAGTGTCGTTCTACATCATCGATGCTGTCAGCAAAGGGATTATCAAAACGCAGCCTGTCGGCAATGAATGTCAGCGCGCGCTCCACGCCATCAAGCTCCCGGTAGCCGGCCAGCCCATGGTTTGCTGACATGTGCGATACCACACGCTGCATGCGCGCGGGCATCTGCCGGTGTCTGGCCTGCAATAACGCATAGCGATGATGACAGTAGTCATCAAAGTCGACGCTGTTGTAGGTGTGCCAGTCTTTTATCAGGAAATGATCAAACAACACATCCAGTGCGATGGGGGCAAAGCGACGGTGCGGACGCGAGAACAGCCGCTTCGCTTCCCGAACCCTGGCGTGATGGTCAGTGTAATGGTCTACCAGCAGGTGATTTTTCAGTGCGCGCCTGACCGCCGGCGGTAACCGCTCACGATCGACACCGCGCTGGAAATCGCCCAGTAAGTTACCAAACGATGAGTCGGCGGTTGGCTGTGCTAAATACAGATGTGCGAGGTAGTTCATTTCACTCAGTTAACTTGAGTCCGAATAGGCTCTTGGTTAGACTTGCCGCCCACACCAGAGAATCAGATAGTAACACAGTATGGCAGCCATTGAGCGTACCGAAATTGAACACCTGTTGACCCCTGTCACCGGCTTTTTGCATTGCGATACCCCGCAGGCGTGGCTGGAAGAAGCCGTCAGGCCGGACAATCTACGCGTGCTGCTGACCGACCATCTGATTTGTGAACTGAAAGCAGCGCAGTCAGCCATGTACCTGTTACGACGCTACATTGCTGATGAAGCGACCAGTACTGCCCTGCTGGCCTGGTTAAAGCCATACGAAGATTTTACCTATCGGCACGAGGGCGACTGGCGGTCTCTGCACACAAAAAATCTGTCAAAGGCGTTGTTCGATACCTGCCACCTGGATGAATTTAAACGTGATTTGCTGGATAAAATGGTACTGCTGATTAAAGAAGAGCTGCATCATTTCTATCAGGTGCTGGAGATCATGCATGAAATGGGCATGGACTACACATCAGTCACATCAAGCCGTTATGCCAATGGTCTGTTACGCCATGTCAGAACCTATGAACCCGAAAAACTGATCGATAAACTGATCTGTGGCGCGTATATCGAAGCCCGGTCATGCGAACGCTTTGCACGACTTGCGCCTTTGGTGGACCCTGCGCTGGGGAAATTCTACCTGTCTCTGTTGCGCTCTGAAGCCAGGCATTTTGAAGACTACCTTAGTCTGGCCAGAAACATAGCCGGCTCATCCATTGAAGACCGTATCGCTTTGTTCGGAGAAAAAGAACGCGAACTGATTGAAACGGACGACACCGAATTCCGTTTTCACTCGGGCATACCCCGCTTGCATAAACTTTCCGCAGCCTGCTGATTTTTTACACAAAAATATTGATCTTGGCTCACACCTCGGGCAGACTCATTGTTAACAGCTTGTTAATTTTGTTAACAGCTGATACTCGCTAACTGCATTAGAGGTGTACAACCATGATCCTGAACCACCTGATCGGAATTTATACTCACCCGAGAGAAGAATGGCAGTCTATTGACCGGAAGCATGAGAGCTACTTTTACGCCCTCAGCCACATCGCGATCATTGCGCTTATTCCCACCCTTGTTGCTTATTATTCTGCTGCTCATCTCGGCTGGAGTATCGGCGCAGGTGAAGTCATTAAACTCACGCAGGCCAGTGCAACCAAAATGGCCATTGGCATGTATTTTGGCCTGATGGCCGGCGTTGTCGGTCTGGCAATAATGATTCACGAACTGGCTAATGCGTTCGACGCAACGCCAACCTACACACAATCACTCGAACTGGCTGCCTATACGGCAACACCGTTGTTTATGGTTGGATTTGCAGGTCTCTATCCCGAGTTGTGGTTTGTGATGTCAGCCGCGCTGGTTGGCCTGTCGTACTCGGTCTATCTGCTTTATTCAGGCGTGCCTATTCTGATGCATATGCCGGAGGAAAAAGGGTTTATTTATTCCAGCAGCGTGGTGACCTGTGGTCTTGTAATGCTGGTGATCCTGATGGCCCTGACCGTCATCCTGTGGAGTTCAGGCTTTGGTCCTGTTTACATGCACTGATTGATATCACTGAATACAAAAAGAGCCGCAGATGAAGTGACCCCATAAAGTTGGACTCATTTCTAAGCGGCGACCAAGGCCTGATTTCGATATTGTATCGGACTCAGGCCTTTTAGTTTCAGCTTAATACGTTCGTTGTTGTAATAGTCGA